>CAZPBM010000001.1:0-76443 GCA_964584965.1 uncultured Candidatus Bathyarchaeia archaeon
GTGGCGAAACCACTAAAGCTGTACGATTGCTCATTAATCTCCGACGGAGCTAGCTGCGTGGTTCTAACTAAGCTTGAGATAGCTAAACGATTCTGTGACAATCCGGTGTACATTATAGGCTCAGGTCACGGAAGCGACACTCTAAGCCTTTACCAGAGAGAAAGCCTAACTTCGATAAAAGCAACTCGAAATGCTGCGAAAGAGGCGTACAACATGGCTGACCTAAAGCCTGAAGACATTGATGTAGCTGAGGTGCACGATTGCTTCACAATAGCAGAACTGATCGCATACGAAGACCTAGGATTCTGCCCACCTGGAGAAGGAGGAAAATTCATTGAAAAAGGCACACCAACCCTAGAAGGCGACCTACCAGTCAACACCAGCGGCGGACTAAAGGCTAAAGGACATCCAGTAGGCGCAACAGGCACCGCCCAAGTTTACGAGATTTACCTTCAGCTAACAGAACAAGCTGAAAAACGCCAGATTAACGGCTGCAAAATTGGTTTAACCCAAAATCTCGGCGGAAGCGGAGCCTCAAGCATAGTACACATTTTTAGGAGGGGATAAAAACATGGAAAAATCAAACTGCGAAGAAGTACCACCCTTCACGATTGAACAGTTCTTCAGGTTCCTGAAAGAAAAAAAGTTAATGGCGGCAAAATGCACAAACTGTGGAAAACTTCATCTTCCACCCAAGCCCATCTGTTCAAACTGTTATTCCAAAGAGCTCAGCTGGATCCAACTTGAAACAAAAGGTCAGTTACTCACGTATACGATTATTCACATAGCACCTGAGCAGTTCCAGAAAAACATACCATACGCATATGGCATAATAGAGCTAAAAAACGGGTTAAGAATACCTGGAATAATAAAGGACATTGAGCATGAAAAGCTAAAAGTTGGAACAGAACTAGAAGTCGACTTTGAAACTGAACCGTCACCTAATTGGCCACAGTGGCCCAGATATTACTTTAAGCCCACATAGGCACCCAGTAAAGTTGTAAGATGATACGCTTCAAATGATATAATGCCATTGCATTTTCTCAAAAAAGAGAAACTGTTTCCGCTTTCACCTATTGCCTGAGAAGTTTTCACGAGTCTTCAAAGATGAATCTTTGAAGAGAGCAATGAAAATCGATAACGAAACAATGTACAGTAATCCACCTGTAATGAAAATGTAGTCCCAGCTCATCGCAGCCAACATTCCAGATATGCCTGGAGCCAAAATCGTAACTGGGGTCTGAATTGCGCTAAACGTATTAATTTGTCTGACACGCGTCTCGTCATCGGTTAAAGTTTGAGTCATAACACTCATAGCCGTCATTCCTATTCCTCCACCAATCAGATCGTGTACAAGAAACAGAGCAACGAAAGCTGGAATCGGAAACGTGTAAACGCCTATTGCCAAGAAGGAAAACGCGTATGAGGAAGTTGAAAGAATAAACGTTTTTCTCAACCCCAACTTTTTAATGACCTTTCCAGCGATAGATGTCGTCATGAAAGCTAATCGATGAAGCACAGTGATAAGCGAAATTTGGAAAACATCAAGCCCGTATTTTCCATGAAAATATAATGGTAAAAGAAAACCATGTGCAATCCCAAATCCTAAAGACGAAATTGCAGATGATAATGCTAAAACAAAAAGGTTTCTGTTGATCTTAAAACTATACGCCCGCCTAAGAGACACCCGCCTATCATTTTTTCTATCCATTTCCCGATAAAAGAAAAATAAAAACAATTTAGCCAACTCAACCGTTGCCAGAATAAAAAAAAGTCCAGAAAAGCCTAAGTACGACAGAAAAAACCCAAAGAAAATGGCACCTGAAGCCTGCAGTATGAAGTCAATAGTCGTGAACAGCGAAAGATTCTTGGCGTAATTTTCTCTTACATTTTCGTAAAGCATTATATTATGAACCGAAATTCTAAGATTGTCCTGTAAATCGCTTAAAAACTTGGTGCAAAGTATCTGCAAATCGTTCAATGTGAACGGGAAAATAGTTTTCGACATGACGCTCAAGGAACAGGAAGCCATGTAGATTTTCTTTCTACCATACACATCAGCATACTCGCCGTGAAGGATGCTAAGAAAAGAAATAACGAGAGTAGAAATGCTGAAGATAAGTCCCATATTCACAATAGAAAGGTTCCTACTTTCTAAAAAGAAGGGGAAAAGAAGCTCAAAAATTCCTGTCACATAAGCTGAAAGCAGACCCGACAAAAAAAGAATTTTAACATTTCTATCCACACAGACCACTTTTCAAGATGCAGGCCATTACTGCAGAAAAAATCAAGGTTCGCTTTTCGTCAAACTAGAAAGATTTTAGCCCTCAACAACATAACGATACAAGACGTATTCTCCAGCAGTAAGACTTTTCCGAGTAATCTTCACCAGATCTCCTGCCTTGGCTCCAATCACCTTAGAAATCGGGTCTGAAGTCCGCAACAGCGGCAGCTGATACGGTTGAACCTTGTACTGTGCAAGGACAGCTTCTTTTTCTTCAGTTGAAAGAATTTCGTGTTTCGGAACCAGATTGTGACTGAAAATGTTAAAGGACGGAAAGTTTGGCGGAATGAGCTCCACTTTTTTCTTTTTCGAATTTGCCTTAGCAGAGTAAGTGAATCTGCCGTTGGAAATTATTATTCCACTGTCAAGCTCTTGAGACTCGAGCTTTTTTGACAACAAATTTATGAATCGAATGCCAATAGTTTCAACATCTGTGATTGCCCAGATCAATATTTTCCTTCCCCGTCGCCCCTCAACTGTTAGAAATTCCCCCTCTTTTACCTCTTCCCTGTTAAGAAGCTTGTAACCTCTCAATTCAAGAAGAACCTGAACCTTCTTTTCCAGAATTGGATCAGAAATCAATCAACTGTCTCCTGTTTTCAAATGTAGTATGCAAATTCGCAAAATTAACCTTTAAACTTTACGCTAGAAACAGGGTGTTAACACGTAAGAATTGTTTTAATTTGTTGCATCACCAAAAATGTAAACAGCTGCTCCTGTCGCTGTGCAATATTCGCAATTTTCTGGAATAATTGCTTTTATACCAAACATATTGACCGTGTCAAGAACTATCCTTGACACTAGTTGACTTTTAACTAGCCTTCCAACGAAAATTACATCCCTCTCAAGACCACATGATTTCGCAGCCATAGCTGAGACCACACCTACAGTTTGGGAAACCATGTTAAAAATTCCAGCTGCCACATCTTCTTGCGACGTTTCAGAACAGAGCTTAGCCAGATTTGAGGCTGTTGCATCCGCTGGAATGATTCCAATCGGTTCTCCTATAATGTCTCTAACTGTTAAATCAGTCCTATTTGTATCACCACTCAACGCCATGTCCTCAAGTTTTTCAAAGTTGTTAACGCCAAGCATTCTTTTCGCAAGCCCCAAAATAGTTCCACCACCAACACCTGTGCCTCCTAAGTGAGTAATTTTTTTCCCTCTATTATAAACAGCCACTATTGATGTTCCTGTACCGATGCTTACAATCATTCCATGACGTTTCTTTGACAAAAAAAGGCCACCGAAACCATTAGCTATTATTTCGTCTACTCTTATGACTGGTAATCCGAGAAGCTCTTCTCCAATAATTCTTGACCCGCCGCCTGCGATAGCTACTTTTTGAATTCCAGGGGCATCTTCAATTGATGAAACAAGAACCTTTAGCACTTGTTCTGCTGACGATTTTGGCTCCTTAGTTTCAACTATGTGGAGACTGATGATTTTTGATTTTTTTATCAAAACGCCCTTTGTAGCGCTAGCTCCAACATCAATACCTGCAATGATTTGTGAACATTTTTCACATGGCATATCCTTAATCCTTTTAACATATTTTTATTGAACATTCCTCATTAATTTGCTGGTTAATAATGAGAGTAACAGTCCAGTGACAAAAATCACGCCGGCAGATATAAGGAGAATTTCAGGGGGAACCGTACCCGCGAAAATCTGGCTTCCTCCTGGTGTGAACGATACAATTGAATAGATTGCAGCAAGAAAAACTGCCACTAAACCTGCTGACTTCACAATTGACGATTTGTCACTTGGCGAAAGATTTGAGACCCCTTTTACTCCGATCTTTGACAATGTAGGCCCAATATACGTGACCATTATTGGAACAAGAGGAGTCACAAAAACTACCATTGTTGATACCCAAAATAATGTTAATCCAGCGACAACTGCGATTTGCAGACTCATTGACCATGAAACCCAGTCTGGAACAATAAAGATGAAATATACAAGGATTCCAAGCGCAGCAATGAAATTGCCAATTAATAATGCTATAAAATTGCTTACAATAAAGGAAGAAAATGACCGCTTCTTTGCAACAAGCCATCCTAAGGCATAGAAACCCACAAAATTTCCCGGAACACCTGCCACAAGGCTTAATATTGGAGTTGTTAACCCAAAGAAAGATAGTGCGAAGTCACCGAGGAAACATCCAATAGCAGCCCCTAACCCGCCAATTAAAGGTCCAAATACAACTGTAAAGAATGCTGGGATTACGACTCCAGGCCTAAAGTGCCCAACTCCCCAAGGAGTCGGAATGGGTGATGTAACAGAAATAGCTACGGCATAAAGAGCAGCGTTGATAGATATTAAAGTCAGCATTAGCGCCTTTGGCATTTGTTGACTTTGAATATCTATTGTTCTTTTATTTTTAATCTCCTCTTTTGGCTTTTCAAGCATAGTCACATAGATCACCATAATATGTTAGCGCCATATCTTATGTTGACATATAAGAATTTCCTATAAAATGTTTATACGAGTTTATACTGTTTTAAAGCAAATAATAAATAATATTTAACCCAAAAATAGCCTAAACACAACCCTAAACCACCTAAGATGATAGCTATTGAACAAAAAATACAACATTGTAGGTCTCGGCGGAACCTTTGATGAATTACACAAAGGTCACAAAACCTTACTTAACAAAGCCTTTCAGTTAGGAACCAATGTAAAGATTGGGCTTTGCACAGACGAGTTTGCAAAGAAACTAGGAAAGAACCATGAAATTGCGACGTACGAAGATCGATTAAAAGACCTGAAAACTTTTTTACGAGACAAGGGCTATCTTAACAGAGCTGAAATTATTCCTCTTTCCGATCCTTATGGTCCAGCTGTTTCTGACAGCACCATTGAAGCTATTGTTGTAAGCCGCGAGACTGAACAAGCTGCGTATGCAATAAACGGGCAGAGGAAAGAGAAAGGGTTGCCCGAACTGAAGGTAATTGTAATAGACATGGTTCTCGCAGAAAACCACAATACAGTTTCTACAACACGCATTAGACGAGGAGAAATCGATAGGGAAGGACGGGTGATAGAACATCCTGTTCCAAATTCGAAATGAAGTTTTTCAATATTTTTAAAGGTTTGAAAAATGTTATGTTCTTAGAAACTATAAAATCTTCAAATAGTGAAATAAGTGGATAGAACTGGTTACGCTGAGCTTCCTCTTCATGGTGGTAAGGCGCCTCAATGGCTAGTTAACAGGATGATTCGTCTAGCAAAGCAGATAGTTATGATCATCCTTGAAGAGCACGGTCACGATGTTTTTCTGCAGAGAATCTCAGACCCTTACTGGTTTCAGGCTTTGGGTTGTGTCTTAGGCTACGACTGGCACTCTTCAGGCGTGACAACGGTTTTAACTGGAGTTTTAAAGTCAGCAATCGACTCTAAAGAGTTCGGGTTAGCAATCTGCGGTGGAAAGGGTAAAGCTTCAAACAGGACACAGGTTGAGATAGGTTCAGCCAGCAGCGAATTTGGATTCTCTGTAGAAGAAGCTAACAGGTTTAAGTATGCTAGTAGAATGAGTGCAAAGATTGACAATGTTGCAATTCAAGCTGGCTATCCTCTTTATCACCACGCATTTATTCTTTCTCGCAATGGAAAGTGGGCGGTTGTTCAACAAGGAATGAGTGTAACTGACCGTACAGCCCGTAGATACCATTGGCTTTCGGAAAACCTTAGGAGCTTCATTGAAAAACCTCACTCAGCAATTGTTGGAGATACAAAACGAGATGTTGTCTTGGACATGACAGCCAATGAAAGTGAAGGCTGCCGTAAAGTTTCAGTTGACTTGTCGAAAGAAAGACCAGAAAAAGTTGCTAGGTTACTGCAATCAATACGACCAGCTTACCAACGGTCTCTTCAAGAATGGATGCCATCAATTAGGTATGGAGAAAAAAACCTAGTGGCGGAATATCTAATCATGCCTGCAACAATAAATTGGAGGGCTCTTAAGAAAGCTTACGAGTTTCAATCAAGAAACTACGAGGAGCTCTTAGGCATAAGGGGTTTAGGGTCTTCGACAATCCGTGGACTATCTCTTATTTCCGAACTCGTGTACGGCGAAAAACCAAGTTGGAAAGACCCAGTTAAGTATTCTTTTGCATATGGAGGAAAAGATGGAGTGCCCTTTCCAGTTGACAAGAAAGCGATGGACAACTCGATCATTTTTCTTCAGGAGGCTATTGAAAACTCTCGGTTAGGAGATAAAGAGAAAATAAAGTCGCTACAAAGGCTTAGAAGGTTTCTACCGAACAATTAAAACATCTTGTAACCCACAGATAAGGAACACCGTCACCGGTAGATTATTTAAAAATTGTAGTTTTTGTAAACATAAGATTATGAGTTATTATGTCAAAACAATTGTTTCATAATCGTCAATGTAGACAGTATGCTCAGTTTGGGCTACAGGTTTATGACTAACTTCAACAAAAATTGGATACGACATTACACATTTTAATTTTAACAAATCATTGATTAACGATCTATAATTGTAAGAGTCCGGATACATTTTCAACCACCTTTCAGCAAAAGGCAACGTTTTATACTTTTTTTCAATAAATTCAACAAGATTCCTTATTTCAGATTCCTTAACTGGCTTCCTTTTGACTAATCGAAAAATATAAGACTGGGATCCTTCTTCCACCCTTCCTATAGCATCCCTAAAAGTTACAAAGGGTTCAATGGCATATATGTCTCCAGCTTGTATTTTTGAAAAAGAAACATGAGAAACATTCGGAAGAGATTTTCCCGTATGAATCATGTAACGTCCAATTTGATGACCTGTTAAATTAGAAATAGGCTTATAGCCACGTCGCTCAATAGCTCTTTGAATTTCTAAACCAAGATCAGAAGTAAAGATTCCCTTTCGTATAGTTTTAACAGCAATGTCTAATGCTTCTTCAGAGGTTTGAACCAGGTTTTCAAGCTCTGGAGCAAAACAGACAGTGGTAGCAGTATCAGCAATATATCCATCAACGTGAACGCCTACATCGATCTTTACCAGTGAACCTTTAGGAACAATTTTTTCATCATTTGGAGGACTCGTATAATGGGCAGCTACTTCGTTAATCGAAATGTTACAGGGAAAAGCGGGTTGTCCTCCCATACTAATGATTAATTGCTCCGCTTTTTCACAAATATCAATTAGGTACATTCCTTCCTTGATTGTGTTCTTCATTTCCTCTCTGACTTTGGCAGCTATTTTACCTGCACGTCTATATTTTTCTAAAACGTCCTGTTCAAGCATCCTTGTCCACATATAAGTTTAGCGGTTACATTATTTATATGAATACTGATTATTGCCACAATTGGTTCTTCATTTCGTCTCTGGGTTAAGATTGCAAATATATTGAAACCTCACAACAAAGCACTATTTTTATGAATCTAATAAATGTATTTTTAAAAAGAACTAGAAATTCATAAACGATTTATTAGTAAATTAATATCTTCGACAATGTCAAGCATAAAAATCTAAATTGATAAGGAGAAAATAGGAAATTGAAGGGTCCACCAAAGGTACTTATTATTGATGACGATGAGAGCATAAGAAAAGTTCTAGCCAGCCTCCTTCAGAATAAAGGATACATTGTTGACACAGCGAAAGATGGAGAGGAAGCTATTAAAAAAACAATGATGAATTTCTACAACCTTGCATTAATAGATATTAAGCTTCCTGACATGGAAGGTATCCACCTTTTAAATAAACTCAAAGACTCAACTCCCAAAATGATGAAAATTATTCTTACTGGTTATCCGTCTTTAGAGAATGCCATTGAGGCCGTTAACAAGGGTGCAGACGGCTATCTCATTAAACCCGTTAACGTTGGTATACTAGTAAAGAAAATTGCGGAACTCTTGAAAAAGCAAGAAGAGGAACAGATATTAAGTGAAGATAAAGTAGCACAATTTATTGAGACACGAGTTAAACAACTTGGACACATACCTAAGACGCTGTAATACTATTGGAGAACAATGTTGATGAAAACCCTCCTTAAAGGTGTCGATAAAGACCACAACACAGTAATATTAAGAACAATACAGAATGTTTTTTTAGACATTTTTGGAGAAAAAACCTTAAAAAAGGTACGACAAATCCTAAAAGACAATTATTCTCTTGATTGGCCGGAAATTCCTGAGAAAAGTGAGGTTTTTGCAGCTGCTTTGAAAGAAATTTTTGGGAAGGGTGCTACGATAATTGAGGATTTAATTATAGAAAACCTTTATAATAGTCTAGGCAAGGATCTACCAGCAAAAAATAACTACACTTTTCCAGATTATATTTCGTCTCTCATGGAAGATGATAGGCAAGTTATTTGTTTCCAAAAATCATAGGCATACTAGCATAATTCACATATTGAAAGAGTGCTTCACAAGAAATTTCAATGCTGAAAAAGAATAATTTGCCTATGAAACCAACATTGGAGTGTTTTGATTACATGAAAAAGTAAAGACGGAAATAAGGAACAACCAAAATGGAACAACAAATTTTTATTCTTGTTGGCGTATCAATAATATCCGTCATAACCACATTTTTCACTTATAAACGTAATACTCCTAAAGATAAAGCAAGTGCATTAGTTATTCTTGTAAGTGTTTTGTGGATATTAGGCGTTGGCTTGGAAATAGCAAGTGCATCATACTCATTTAAGGTTTTTTGGAATAAGATTCAATTCATTTGCATGATCATTGTTCCAACAGGATGGTTTATTTATGTACTTCAGTATGTTGGTCACAGAGAGTGGATAACAAGAAGAAATTTGACCATTTTAAGCATCATACCTGTGGCGTGTGTTTCACTTGTCTCTACAAACGAATTACATAATCTGGTTTATGATAACATTTCGATAAACGTCAGCAATCCTTATTTACCATTGAATATAAGATACGGTTTTTTATTCTGGGTCTTTCTTTGGTACACGTATACTTTACTTATCTTTGCTTCATTTCTTTCTATTCAGATGCTAATTCGTTCACGTCGATTGTATCGACGACAAATTACCGCATTACTAATCACAACCATAATACCATGGATTAGTAGTGCAATTTTTTGTTTCGAAATAAGTTCTTTACCTTTCAATCTTACACCGTTGGCGTACGCAATTGTTGGCGTAATATTGGTTCTGGTTAATCCAACTCGTCTTTATCTAAAAGACATTATGCCTATAGCTCGCGACATTGTAATTGATAGTATGAGTGATGGTGTCATTGTTATAGACGAACAAAACCGAGTTCTAGACCTCAACTCTGCTGCGTGTAAAATCATTAATTTTAGATCGGATGAAGTCATTGGGATGAAAGCAGATCTACTACTCCCCTTTTGGCACATTCCAAAAGATGAATATCAACAATTGGAGGATGCAAGCCAAGAGGTAATGATACATAACAGAACATTTGACATGCGAATATCGTCTCTGCGAGACTGGCGAGGCCGTCTAAATTGTCGGGTAATCGTAATGAGAGACATTACAGAAAACAAAATGATTGAAGAAGAACTAAGGCATTATTCTGAACACCTAGAAGAACTTGTGGAGGAACGAACCAGAGAACTAAAACTTTACTCTGAAGAGCTAGAACAAATTGTCAAAGAACGCACAAAAGAACTTAGAGAAGCTGAAAGATTAGCTGCAATAGGAGAACTTGCAGCAATGATAGGACACGATTTACGTAATCCATTAATGGGAATCACAGGTGCAACATTTTATATTAAAAACGCTCTTGGTAAAAGCGTCGAGGGGAAAATCAAGGAAATGCTTGAAACTATTGAATATGACATTGTTCGCTCGAACAAAATCATAAATGACCTTCTCGACTACTCTAGAGAGTTTAAACTTGAACTAAAGTTAACCTCTATCAAACAGGTCACTAACGAAACATTGAAAGCAGTCGATTTGCCAAAGGACATTGAAATTGTGAACGAAATTTCCGATGAAACAGAAATTCTAATTGATTCTGAAAAAATAAAAAGAGTATTCATTAATATAATAAAAAATTCGATTGAAGCAATGCCTAAAGGTGGAAAAATAACAATGAAGAGCATTAAAAAAAATGACGCTTTGAAAATTGAAATTGCCGATACTGGTAAAGGAATCCCAGAAGAGATAATGAAAAATCTGTGGAAGCCACTTGTAACGACTAAAGCTAAGGGAATGGGATTTGGACTTGCAATATGTAAACGTATAATTGAGGCACATAAAGGAACAATTTTCTTAGAAAGCATCGTAGGAAAAGGAACAACAGTCACAATAATTCTGCCAAAAACACCAAATAAAAAATATTGGAAAGAAAATCCTCTTATTATGGAAAATTCATAAAATCTACATAGCAGTCTGGAACGTAATGTTATGAAATTGTTTTGCATAATAGTTGAATGTTCCATGCAGTTTGATGGTGAAAAATCAAAATGAAAAGAATCGGTGTCGTAACAGCTGGTGGCGACGCTCCTGGAATGAACGCAGCTATACGCTCGGTCGTCAGATACGCTGTTTACAAGCAACTAGAAGTTGTCGGTTTTGAAAGAGGATATGAAGGCATAATTGATGGGCAAGCAAAGATCATGGGGCCACGTTCAGTTAGCGGAATTGTTAACTTAGGCGGAACCATTTTGAAAACGAGCCGATGCGAAAAAATTAAGACACCAGAAGGCTTAGAGAAGGCTGCGGAATCTTTGAAAAAATGGGGCATAGATGGACTAATAACTATAGGTGGAGACGGCACCTTTAGGGGAGCAAATGAACTCTATAGAGTAAGCGGAATACCAATGATTGGTATACCCGCAACAATAGATAATGATGTACCTGAAACCGAGACCACAATTGGTTTCGACACAGCTGTAAACACAGCGCTTTCGGCAATTGATAGGATTCGGGACACCTCAATATCACTAGAGAGAATTTTCGTAGTCGAAGTTATGGGAAGACAACGAGGATTCCTGGCACTTGAGGTTGGGCTAGCAGGAGGAGCAGAAATTATTCTAATCCCTGAAATAAAAATTAACCTTGATGAAATCTGTGAGAGACTTAAAGCTGACAGAAAAAAAGGAAAAAAATCTGAGATAATTGTTATGGCAGAAGGGGTGGGAAATTCAGCCGAAATAGTAAATTACATAATCAAAAAAACCGGATGCGAGGTTAGGTTAACTTCGCTTGGCTACATCCAAAGAGGCGGAACACCAACAGCACAAAGCCGAATTCTAGCAAGCGAGTTTGGCTATCAAGCAGTAAACCTTTTACTTGAGGGTAAGAGGAAAAAAATAGTAGCAGTTCAGAAAGGTTGCATTACTGATGTTGATTTGGATGAAGTGCTAAAGAAAACAAAAGAGATAGACTTGAAACGTCTTGAACTTGCCAAGATAATATCATATTAGATTCATTATACTTGGCCGAAATCTAATCTTTTCTTTTAAGAACCAAAATCCAATCTTTCTCATCTGGTGTTTCAAATCTACTTGTGTAAACCTCATTTTTCGTTAAAACAGGTTTCGTCTTTCCAGTTCTTGGATTAAACCATTTAGCTTCATACGCCAATCCTTTCGGAAACACAAGATTTACTGTACCTCCCGCTGGGAAATATACAATAACAGTATCTTTATCTGGTGTAGACATAGCTAAGGGCTTCTTTCCCAACTCATAATTAAGGGACTGATCGACAACTACACTGTCAGGTTTAAATTTGTAAAAATCAACAATTTCCGTAAAGAAATTCTTCAGTATCAATAAATATCTCATTCCATCTTGATCTTCGTTTGGAATCCACCATGGACCCCAAGTATGTTCCCAGCCGTGAATTATGCCTGTTGCTGAGAAGGTTCCTCTCCAAGCCCCTCTTCTTGTATGTTCAGGGCTCATATTATTATGGTAAGGAAACCTTTCGTCGAGTTTTGGATTTCTTTCATATCCGTACTCTGCAAGAATAAAGGAGCCTTCCCAACCCTTCATGCTTGACGCAATTTCGTCTTCGATTCCCGCTGCAAGCCAAGCGTCTTTCTCACCTGTTGTTCCCCAGCACTGAAACATAATAAGGTCAATAACTCCAGGTGCGGTTTTGAATCTTTGAGCAAATGGAGGTTGTATAGGACCGTTGTGAACCGCAACTGGATGTCCGTGAGACGCAATGCTCTTAACATATTTCCCAGTCCTTATTGCCCACATGTCTGCAGACTCATTATAACGCCAGTCACCATCTGGATAATATTCATACTCATTCATCAGAGTCCAAATGTATACGCTGCAAAAAGCGTCATATCTTGCAACAATGTACCGCATCCACAATTCCTCATACTCCGGAATGAAAACATCTCTCTGATTAAAAGGATATTCAAACCCCCATGCCTCCATAATCATCTCAAATCCAATTCCAAGACTCATTGCAAAACGCACAACCTTGTCCACTGTTTGAAAGTATTCTAGGTTGAACCGATCAAATTGAGGTTTTTGAGGCGATCCTTGCCAAGGCCATGTTGACCTTGTTTGCCAATCATTATACCCTGCAGGTGGATGATATGGACTTACTTGAAGTCTTGCGCGAATAAGGTTGAATCCCTGACGGGCTCGACGTTTCAACACGGTTTCATAATCCAATCCGCAAAAGGCTACGCCGAAAATATTATACATGGTATCGCCAAAGATAAAAGCAGGTTCCCCAGACTCGTATATCAAACCCCAATATTTACCGGGGCAAGTCTTCAGAAACCCTTTTGTAGGCTTTTCAGTTTCTTCGACCATGAAGTTTCCAGAGACCATAAGTGATGGGTCTTTCGGAGCCGTTTTTGTTTTGTACGACCATTGACCTACTTCGTTTGGTGAAAATCTAACCTTCCACGTATCATTTCCATCATAGAAACAGGGCATTACGTATTCTTTGCTTGATGGCGATCTGAACACGCAATCAATCATGATGTCAACAAAAGGATTGGGATATTCAGTTTCTGATCTGAATTCTAATTCTAAAACATCTCTTCTTTTAACCGTCATCATTCACATTCAGCCTTCAATTAGTGCACTAAATTAAATTTTTCATTATAAATCACGTAATATAGTTTGATAAACCTGCTTCTTTTGCAAGCTGTACAGCTCTCATCATTTCTGTTATAGTTAGTCTTCTTCTAAGTTCTGGAATCACATGGGATTTCCATTCAGGCCGATATTGGAACATAATATTCACTCTCGTTTTTCTACCAAGATTTTCAGCTATCCAATAAAGAATTTCCTTTGTGCAGCATTCTAGATGACCTGGTAGCACCAAGACTCGAATTATGAGTTCACCATGTTTCTGTGCGATGGAATGATTTCGTGTGCAAGTTTCCCAATATTTTGGTGTATTAGAAATTCTTTCTGCGCATTCGTTATTTCCATATTTAAAATCTAAAAGGTAAACATCCGCAAACCCCGCTAACAGTTCAGACGTTTCCTCGCTATAATATGTATTTGAGTTCCAAACAACTGGGACATTGAGACTTACATATTTGAAAGTTTGAAGCCACTGCTGAAGCCAAGGTGTAGGTTCTCCACCTACAAGATTAACGTTCCTACATCCGTTTCGTCTTAACTGCTCCACCATTAAAGCTAATCGTTGAGGAGAATAGACCTCCCCCAATTCGAACCATTGTGAAATGGTCCAGTTCTGGCAGTGCAAGCATCGCATCGTACAACCCATTGTGAAAATAGTTCCCGAAGGAACAAGCTCAGGTTCTTCACCCAAATGCTCGAAAATTGAGGAAACCGTGATCTGGGTGCCACATTGGCAGTATCCTTTCTGACCTTCTATGCGATTTACATTGCATCTTCTTGTGCAGAAATAACAGTTTGTTAGAATGCGTTTTGCTATCTCATTTTTAAGGTCAAGGAAGGATCTCTTCGGATACTCAAGCTCTTTTAAAGTTGTTTTTTGACTGTCTACTTCCCGCTCCAAGCGTTTATATTCACTAAGAGATTTTTCATGCATTTGCCACAGTTGCTGAAGAGAATCAGTATTTTCAAAATCAACAGCCAGTTTCTTTGCAACTTGAAATTTCGCTGGTACCCTATCTTGCATTACAGCGAGATATCTGGGCAAGCTCTCACGGACATTGGCATCTTCCAAAATCGATGACGCATCCCTTCGAATTATATGCCACAATCCTTCCTAAAATAAGTGAGCTTGAAGGAGTCTTATTAACGCTATCCTGTTTCACAGCTTATTTTAAAAAACGTTATCACCAAAAGTTTTTCAAATCTAAGGTCAGAAAACAGGGAATGGAATTGAGAATCCCTCTTTGTGAAATTCGCCTTTTATGGGAATTTTTCTACCGCAGTTGGGGCAGCTCATTTCGCTTGTTAAAATCCATTTCGTTATGCTGAAACTATATCGTTTTATCAGCATTTCGTTACAATTCGGGCAGTAAGTATTTTCATATTTATGTCCAGGAACGTTTCCCAAGTAAACATAATCAAGACCCTGTTCTTTGGCAACTTTGTACGATTCTTCAAGCACTTTTAGTTCGGTGGAGGCAATATCAGTTAATTCGTAGTTTGGGTGAAACCTCAAGAGATGAAAAGGTGTGTCCCGGCTAAGGTTTTCTGCAATCCATGTTGTTAGCTCCCTTATTCTCTCAATCGAGTCGCCAATTTTTGGAACAACGAGGTTTGTAACTTCTATGTGTATGCCTTGGGCTTTCATTTCTTTTAAAGACTCATATATTGGTTCCACTGAAGGAACTGATGAAAACATTTTGTAGAATTCTGGATCGCCGCCTCCTTTGAAGTCAACAGTCGCAGCATCAAGATACGGAGAAATCTCTCTTACAGCTTCAGGCGTCATGTACCCATTGGTCACAAACGTGTTAAAAAGTCCTCGTTTACGTGCAAGAATCGAAGTATCATAAGCATACTCGAAAAAAATCGTTGGCTCCGTATACGTATAACTTATACCTAAACAGCCATTATTTATAGCTGCTTTTACAACATTTTCTGGAGGAAAATCTCTCCCCGAAACTTCTTTTTCTTGGCTTATGTCCCAGTTGTCACAAAACTTGCATCTGAAATTACATCCCACAGTGGCAATGGAAAGTACTGAGGCACCTGGGTGAAAGTGAGAAAGAGGCTTTTTTCCTATCGGATCTACATTGGCGGCACAGGCTTTTGCATAATTAAGTGAATAGAGTCTTCCAGAATAGTTTTTTCTAACTCTACAGAAACCTGTGGATCCCTCAGTAAGTAGGCACCTCCGACCGCAAAGATTGCATCTTACTTTGTTGCCATTGATTTTTTCGTATAACACTGCTTCATGTGGAGTTGACAATCAAGACCAACCATTTAGTTCAGTAGTACCCCTGTTTAATTATAGACAACGCCCAATTTAATGGTTTCTTCTGGCTTTTCCACAAGCATTCTGTATGCTTCAATAACTTCCTCGAACTTTACTACTGGCCAAAGCATACCTTGACTTGTCAGAAGTTTCTTTTTGAACAACTCTAGAACAGTGCTGTAAATGCGCTTCCTATCCCACAGCGGATGGTCTCTGTATGGTTCGCTTTCCACCCGAGCCCCGGAAACCATGACTTGTCTATTAAAGTGCCATTCTTCGCCGAGGTTCAGTCCCTTAGCCTCGCCATGGTACCACGACACCGGAACGATGGTGCCACCGAATCTCGTTCCCCTTATTGCTTCATGTAAAGCTCGGTATGAACCGCTTGTTTCCAGAGAGACATCAACACCTTTACCGCTGGTAAGTTGTTTCACTTTTTGTCCAACATCAACCTTCAAAGGATTTAATGTCAAATCAGCTCCGTAAGTTTCGGCTAGATTCCTCCTTTTTTCAATGGGCTCAACTCCTATGATTTTCAGTGCGCCGGAAACCTTAGCTAGCTGTATAGCCATAAGCCCTATTGCCCCGAGACCGAAAACTGCTACGGTGTCTCCGACCCTAATGCGGCCTTCACGAACAGCCATTAGTGCTACAACCGCTGGGTCAATGCATACAAGGTCTCTGTCGCACAACTCGATGGGTGCAACGTTTACTGCGGTCTCATTTAACGTGTGGGTTTCCCTTATTGGAAGATATGCGTAGACTCTATCTCCCATTTTGACTTTTTGAACTTCACTTCCGACTTCTATAACTGTACCCACTGTTATGTTTCCCATTCTCATTGGAAACAAAGCAGTCCAGCCTTTCCCTTCTTTTTCTGGTAGAAACAGACCTGACTCCGCATCGTATCTTTTATTTGAAAAAGGCGAGACTCCCATGTATAGTGACAACATTGTTCCATGCTTTTCTGCCGAGAGCTGGCTTTTGACACGTATCTGGTTTTTTCCCAATTCAGGCTCTTCGTATTCTCTAAGGACAAGCTGTTTTGGGGCGACAGCGACAAGCTCTTTTGGCATGTTAATCACCAATATTTCTAATCCAACAAATGTTCTATAGAATATTAATCCTTTGAGCTGGTAATATAACTATTTTATGGCTGCCCGAGTCTCCAAAAAGCCCGTCTTTTACGGTACCTTAGGACAACGATTTCTGCAGTGAACCCTTCCTCTTTTTTGTTGCTTAAGAATAATCTAGCACTTTTCTTGCATAGTTCAAGGCAGATGAATTAAAAGAAGGATTTTAGATGGCAAATAAAACTGGCTACGACAGCTTAATATATGCCGGGCTCTGTTTAATTGTTCACGAAGAGATCTAAGGTAAGAAGAATCCAGAAAGTTTTCTTTAAGTTGCCAAACTTTTTGTCTTCTCCTTTACTCTATGACGGTCTTTCTTCTCATCCACAAGAAGCGAGGTGAAACGTATGGCATACAGAAATAGAGGTAGAGGTTTTCGAAGCGACAGCTTTAGCTACAAGGCTCCAGTAGAGCTAGGGAAAGTCTACGAATCCGACATCATAGAGATGAGCCGAAGAGGAGACGCTGGAGTAGCTAAGATTCAAGGATTCGTAATCTTTGTTTCAGACGCTAAACCTGGCGATCACATCAAGTTCAAGATAACCGAAGTTGGACGAAGATATGCAGTAGCTGAAGTTGTAAAAGATGAAGTAAAAGACGACCAGACTGACTAAAAGATATGTGAAAATTAACAGAAGGGAAGGAGGCGTATAGAATGTCTAAAGATTCAAACATCGTGTATATTGGTCAAAAGCCTATTATGAGTTATGTGCTGGCAGTGCTCACCAATTTCAACTCTTCAGACAAAGTTACCATAAAGGCAAGAGGACAAGCAATATCAACAGCTGTAGATGTTGCTGAGATAGCAAGGCGCAAGTTCATGAAAGAACTGAGTGTGAATAAAATTAACATAGGAACAGAAGAGATGCCAATAAGAGAAGGCGAAAACAGAAATAGAAACGTATCAACTATCGAAATCACCTTGATACGAAAATAACGGAAAATGATCAAATGCGAAGCAAAACAGGATGTTTCCGAGGGAGACCTAGCAGCAGTAATCTTTCGCAGCTAGATATCCGGCTTCTGGAGTATCTTGCTGAAGTCTCAATGAAATATGACGTCGATTCAGAAAAATTTTTCAAGTGTTTTCCTGATGCTGCTCAAAATCAAGAATCAAAGTGTGGAAAACTATCGGTTGAATGCCGTGCAAGAGAAAAAAATTATGCAGTCTTTCTCATAACTAAAGATGGTGAAGCAATCGGACAATTTCACATGTCTGAATACCTTCTTAACGAGAAAAGAAACCCACTTGAAGAATTTACTGGGAGACTGGCGAGTATGAGAACCCTAACGCAAAAGGCTAAATCAAACAGTTATAAGATTGAGGATTTGAGGGCTGGAATGAAACATCTAAACATAACAGCAGAGGTTCTTAAAGTTTCACAACCAGTTCAAATCGCAACTAGATTTGGCATCTACACTAATATGATAAACGTCCTAATTGCAGACGAAACGGGAACCATCAAACTAAATCTCTTTGGGTCTCAGATGATAATGGTTTCTGTTCATGACAAAATCCAAATCGAGAACGCGCAAGTTGCTTGGTTTAGAGGTGAACGCCAGCTAAGAATTGGAAAACATGGAAAAATAAGTGTTATCCAACGATCAAGAGATGCATAGGTTAAGAAGTAGACTAAACGCCAGTAAAGTAAGAAAAGTTTAAGAAGAAAAAGAAGAATTGAACTCTCAAAGGACACAGAAAACTGATAATCATACTTTCTAATGGCGATGAGTGGAGCATCTACTCGGACATCGAGATTTTAGAAATACACCGATCTATATCAGCTGAGAAAAGGTATTATTCCAAAATATAGATGACGAATTCTACGTGAAAGTCGCTCACATCTTAAATGAAACTTGTAAATTGCTTGAGGTAAGATTTAAACACATAATAGACATGGATGAATCCAAACCACAGAAAACGGAAGTAGCCTTTTTTGCGCCAAGCTAATCTTTTATGGCTTCAAGGATGCTCATGACGTTCCAGAGCTTTACGCGCGTGTAGGGTGGCATGTTTGGGTCTTGGAGGATTTCGTCAAGAATCGAGATAGTGTTGGACGCCCTGACGCCAACCGTGTTTTCACGAGACTGTAGAACATCCATCGAGTTTTTTGCAGCTCTCCTAATGTTCCGAGGGGTCGTGGTGTCCTCTGAAACCTGTCCGAGAATAAACATGGCTTGTTTGATTTTTTCTTCATACTCTTGCTGTTTTTTCTTGCTGACCAGTTTTGAACCCCTCCCAATCGATAAACGTTCACTACTAACATTTAGTTTATGCCTTTAAGTAAAGGGAGGGATATAAGCTTATTTTAATCTATCAGCACTTTTTGGCGATTCCTAATCTTTTGGTTCCAAGGCCATAGCTCTTATCCAAGAAGAATCCAGTCCCACGACATTAAGCGGTAGACCAATGTAAAAAATCCTTTCTTTCTTAACTTTGTCGAGATTCACCAAGCCTTCGATTAAAGAAATCTCGTTTTTTAAAAGGTTTTCATGAGTCGCAAACGAACTACTGGGCGCCTCAACCTTTATGTTCTGAACTCCGACCATTTTAATAGGCTTCTGTGCAAGGTACTTTGCAGCTGCAGGTGAAATATGAGGTTGCTCATCTCCAATGTAGGGGCTCCACATCAAAACTATATCGTTCTTTCTGACTTTATCCAGATGCGACGGCAAAATCGGTAGCCCCATACCATTTTCTGTTTTTAGATGTGTAAAGTTCAGGACTATTGCCTCTCCAAAGAAACTTTCAAGTGGCATTTCAGCGCTTGACTTTCCCTGTTGCGTAAGGTGCGCAGGAAGCTCAACATGGGTTCCAATATGCGTCTCAGCCTCAACCCAGTGCATTAGCATCTTGTCGGGCGCATAGATGAACTGGCGGAGCTCGAATCTACGATTCTGGTTGCCATGAAGGTACTCTCCGTTCACCTTAAGAATTCCAGGACGAATTTCTGACGAAAGATCAATAATTCTATATTTTTCCAAATCAAACATGTTTTATCACTTCGGAAAAACATCAATTATTAGTCAGAATTCTTTTTTAGCTTTATTCCATTCTTTCTTTTTCGCATCATATTCTCTACGTGCCATGAGGAATTTAGCAGGATTTCCGACAACAACAGATTCCGCCGGCACATCTCTGGTTACAACCGCGCCGGCTCCAACTACGGCGTTTTCTCCTATCCTTACTCCAGCAAGTAAAGTTGCATTCGCGCATATCAACGCATTTTTTTCAACAATAACCCCGATCAACCGTTCGCTTTGAGGGTAAGGATCATTAGTAAAACAAACGTTTGGCGCTATGAAAACCCCGTCTTCTATAACTGTCAGGTGGGGGAGATAGACGTTCGATTGGATTTTCACTGCCTTTCCAACCTTAACAGTTCCGTCTAATATTGATGATGAACCAATTAATGTTCCGTCGCCAACTGTGCTTCCTTCTCGAATTAAGATATTGTGTCCAGTTCTAACGCCATTTCCGAGATTTGCTGATTCATAAATTACTGTTCCAGACCGTATAATGCAATTCATACCTATATGCGAACCTTTACTTATGGCATCGTAAGTTCCAGCATCAAATCTTTTGGCAAATTTGAGAGTCTTCAACGACTTTTCAACTGGGTAGCCAACTATGACATTATTTCCAACAATTGTGTTAGGACCAATTATTGTCTCGCCTAAAATAATTGCGCCTTTCTCTGTTGAGCCTTCGATTTTTGCTTTTTGCGAAATATAGCCTAACATAAATCATCTAGATAATTTCTACTTTCTATGCTTTTCAATATTGTGGTTAAGAAAATTCTGTCTTCCAGGATTCTATAGATAAATGTATCAAGATTAGTTAATCAGAATTCAGTTACACATAAATACCCGTCTCGGTTTTATGAATTGAGGGAAGTTCAATGGCAAGACGGCCTAGAACAGATACGCAGAAAATGTTCAAAGCAATGGCTGTTCTTTTGCGTAACACGACTTGGAAGTGTGGTAGAATAGAACGTCTTGTAGTCCAGTACCTTCAAAGTCATCTGAAAAAAGATGGCACACCGTGGTCAAATATAAAAGAAATGATGCAACAATTCAAACTACAAGGAAAACAAAAAAGCGAGTTCTTTGACGCGCTTCGAAGGCTAGAAAAGAGACGAATAATTAGAATCGAGCTCCACGAATTATCTCTAGTGTAATTATCAACATTTACATTTTTTTGAATCATTCTATTTTTTGCTGCAATGCCTCTTGAAACAGCTTCTTTACAGCTGATATCCTAGCTTTTTGAGCGAGAACATCAGCAGTTACAAAGTCTAAAGCTTCCTCTGGGCACCATTCGACGCACTTGGGATTTCCATTACATAGATCACAGACAAAAACAACTCTTTTATCAGGATGAATCATAATTGCGCCATAGTCACAAGCCTCAATACACCAGCCACAACCGTTGCATTTGTCTTCATCCACTATGATAACCCCTGTTTCTTTTGACTGAGACAATGCATCCCTTGGGCAAGCAGCAACACAAGGAGCCTCTTCACAAAGCCTACAGGTCAAAGCCATATTGATCAAAGGCGTCAACCGTACTGATCGAATACGAGACTTGACTGGATTAAAAGCTTTTTCTTTCTCAAAAGAGCATGCGTACTCACAGACGCAGCAACCAACACACTTCTCAGGATCTGATGAAACGAACTTTCTTTTATGAATCGACGCCATCTAATTCCCTCCATAGGTTTCAGACTTTTATCTCGACAATGTACTCCAAATCGTCCAGACCCAGTTCCTTTAATTTGTTAACTGTTGGAACGCCTTCTTTCGTCCATCCTCTATAAGCGTAATAGTCATCTAACATTAAATCGAGTTCTTTTTGACTAATGAAACTTCCCTTAGAGACAGTATTGTCTGGAATAGGAGTACTCATAACTTTGGGTGGCAGGTGATCATCCTTTCTTGTAAATCCTTCACGAATATTGAAAAGTCTACCCAAAACGTTAATCCTTTCGCCAGCCATCCTTAGCTCTTCAGCAGTCATTTCCAAGCCTGTTACCAAGCTGTAATACTTTGCTAAATCATCATATTCTTTGTAATAAATTCCTCTCGAAAATTTACAAACGATCAGCGAATCAATCACAGTATAGAGGTCCTCGATGCTGATCACTATTTTGGATCTGCCTTTCTCAACCTTGAATCGATCAACTGTCCCTTTAAGATCAAGTGCATATGCTCCGTGACGGTTGTGGTCAGCTCCTCGGAACGAAACCGCGTATCCGATAGCAGCCGTCTTCAAGCCTCGAATGTCGTATCCAGTCATCTCGAGACCCTTAATGTGATTAGCGTATTTTTCAGCTCCTTTTCCTATTTTTTCAGCCGCCCTCTTAACGCCCTCAGCTAAAATGTCGCCTATCCCCTCGCGTTTACCTATCATATGAACTAACTCTACCGCAGCGTCTCCGTTGCCGAATGAAAGATCAATTCCGCCAGTGTCTTCCTTAGTCAAAATTTGGTGACTATAAAGGTCCATGGCAAAGCCCACAATATTGCCAGTTGACAGGTTATCCAGTCCATAATAGTTGCAAAGCTCCATAGCTTTTATTATCGAATCAAGTCTATCAACTCCGCAGTGTGGTCCAAAGGCCCACAATGGTTCGTACTCAACACGTGAAGTCGTTCCTTTGTACGGACCCTCTGGAACTACAGCAATGTGTTCGCATCGCATAGCACATGACGAGCATCCATCAATCTTTACTACGAATCTTTCATTCAAATGTTCCCCACTTACTTTTTCAGCCCCTTCAAAAACAGCGTTTGTGAAATTTCTCGTCGGAAGTGCACCAAGAGAGTTGTGAACTAAAACATTCATCGGTGTTCCCAATGTTCTGTATTTCGCCGTAGCAGGCCCTTTCATTCTTTCATGCATTTCTTTTACGTATTCAATGAACTCGTCTGGCTTTGCGACCTTAACGTCTTTAGTTCCGCGAACTGCAATTGCCTTAAGATTCTTAGAACCCATGACAGCTCCTAAACCAGTTCTACCCGCAGCGCGGGTAACATCATTCATGATGCATGCAACACGTGCAAGTTTCTCTCCGGCGACACCGATTGCAGCAACACGGATATAGAAGTCTCCAAGGTCTTCACGAATGATTTCCTCAGCCTCTTGAGGAGATTTTCCCCATATGTGTTTTGCATCCATCAACTGGACACTATCATCATCGATCCAGACATAAATGGGCTTTTCAGAAGCCCTCTTAAATATCACAGCGTCATACCCAGCTCTTTTCAATTCTGTGCCAAAAAACCCGTGTGACTTAGCTTCACCTAGGCCGTTCGTTAAAGGAGACTTTGACACGAAAGCATGTCCATTTCCTCCAGTTGGAGCCATAGTTCCACCTAAGGGTCCAGTAGTCAGAATTAAAGGATTGTCAGGACTAAATGGATCTGTACCAACAATCGAATTGTCCAAAAGTAGACGCATTCCAAGCCCTATTCCCCCAATATATCTTTTAGCATATTCCTCACTTAATGGATGTATGTCTGTTTTGCCATTTGACAAGTCTATGTGTAGAATCCTTCCAGCATACCCATACAACTAGAAGAACCTCCATTAGGGAAAGTATTGAAGCCATTGATGTATTTAAGCATAATCGCCATAAACATAATGTTTTCTAATGAAAAATTAGACATCGACCAATGATTAGACCTCAGATTGGAGTTTAGCTTGTTCCCTTAACCACTTTGCAGCTTCTCTTAAGATATGATGGTTAGAAACATCAATAATGGGAACCTCTATTCCATCAACCTTTACTGACGTAGCATATTTTGGCATCAATGCAAAACTTACTGAGCTCCAGAAAATTCTACCTTTTAAAAAATTTTCCATGAGTTCATCGGTATCTGGAATCAACGGGGAGTACACGAATAAGACACCTTCAGCCCATTGAGCGGTGATTGGAAGACCACTGTGAATTAATCTCGCAAACATTTGGTTCAATTTTTCAAAAGAAAATTGGAAATAATCCATTACAACTATTTCTTTTGCTGGTTTATAGATGATTTTCACCATGTTTTCTCTATCCTCTTTGGTGACCATTTTTCCTCTACACCAAACCTTTTTAATTTTTCTTTTTTATAAAGGACAGCGTTCTTCTTAAATTTGTTCCTATTTAAGTCAAAACCTACGCAATTTATTGGTTTCTTTTAGTCAATGCCTTTGTTTGTTTACAGATATGGATTATTGTAATACAAAAAGATATATTAAAAATGACAGATTTATGTTCAAAGAAAATTCTATTTCACTAAGGGTAACAGAGAAGTGATAAAATGGTGACTCATGCTGAAGACTTGAGGTTTCGCTTAGCTACAGTTGAGTTATTACGGACGGCAAAAAGACAATATACCTATAGAGAACTTTCACGGCGCACTAATCTTCCAGTGACAGTTCTAAGCAGATACGTAAAGGGGCATGTTCTTCCAAACACAAGCAGATCACGTGCCCTTTGGAATGCCCTATCAAAAATCGTAGGTTTAGAATCAGAGGTTCGTAGAAGAATAAAATTCGACAAAAATGGCTTTTTCGATAATACACAAATTGTAGGCGACATCAATCTTCTTAATCAAGCTGCGAACTATGCTTTGGCAAAATTCGCGGGAAGAAGGATAACAAAGGTACTATCGGCCGCTGTTGATGGTATACCTTTAGCCACGGTAGTTGCCAGTGCTCTAGATGTTGACCTTGTGATTGCGAAATCAAGTAAAGAAGTTGGTGTATTATCCTTTATTGAAGAAACTTATGCACTCGACATATCTGGTCATACAATGACTCTTTATCTACCAAAAGATGCCATAAAAAGACGTGACAGTGTTCTTGTGGTAGACGATGTAATCAAAAGCGGTGAGACACAACTTGCACTATTAAACCTTGTAGACAAGGCAAAAGCTGAAGTTTCCGGTGTATTCGCAATGATTGCAGTTGGCGATTCGTGGAAACAAAAAATGAAAATACCACAAAACTGCCAAGTTGAGGTAATACTTGAAGTAAAAATGCCATAGGCTTGTAAAATCTAAGTTCATATTAAAAAATTCATAATTAAGTAGAAGATTAACGGGCTTTTTCCTTCTTCTTCCACCTTAGATTATAGCTCTTACATTTTCTACATTTCTTTGCTGTCGGAGAATTTCTAACTCCGCATTCTCGACATATTTTTAGCTGAAGTCTTCTTTTCTGGGCAATTGACCTTTTGAAAGGATCTGTAATCGGCAACTTGGCTTCACTTCTAATTGTTGTTATTCTTTTCGCCGTTAGAATCCCATATATACCTTTTGGTTTTTAAGTAATTATTTGTGTAAAACCGTAAGATATTTATTGATGGTCACAGAGCAAATAGTTCACAGCATATACAAAAACAAAGGAGTGAGGCGGTGAATTGTCTGAAAACAACTCAGTACTAATTGGGCGTAAGCCCGTAATGAACTACGTTCTAGCGTGTATAACCCTATTTCACGGCGGAGCCAAAGAAGTGAACATTAAGGCAAGAGGACGAGCGATAAGCAGAGCTGTCGACGTTGTGGAGATAGCGCGACGCAGATTTCTACCTGATGTAAAGGTACAAAAAATCAATATTGGTACAGAGCAACTACAAGTCGAGGGTAGCAACGCAGCATCAAACATCAGCACCATTGAGATTACACTAATTCGTTAAAACAACGAAATACTTACGCTCCGTCGCACCTCCTTTATTTTCGGAGGGGAAAAATAGGTGAAAACGGAGTTATGCAAGTTCTGCTTAAGAAGCGGAATGTTGTGTCCCAAATGTAAAAAGAAACTTGAGAAAGGCGAGATAAGCGAGCTGTATTTAGAAGTAGGTCGCTTACTTATGACTATGGAGGAAGAATATCCGCCTCTCCAGAATGTTAATTTTCATAGAGCTGTCGAATCAAATGGAGTCTTAGCTATTTTCGTAGGCCGTGGAGACATCGCGAAAATACTAAGTTATGGGGGAAAAATCATAAAATCCTTGGAACGAATTACTAAGAAGACTGTTCGCGTACTAGAAAGCAATTCTGATGAAAGAAAGTTTCTAGAAGATTTATTTGCTCCAATGACAATTTTAACTGTTAACAAGATTTGGTTGCCTGATGGCTCAATTGAGACAAGAGTAATATTGAAGGACGCTGAAAGAAGGAGAACTTCAAAGTACATTGACGCGTTGAAGGAAATTGCTAAGGAATCACAAGGCATAACACTGAGAATTGAATTTGCAGCATGATGGCGGCATTGTCAAGATGAAAATTGACGAGCTAGAAGACTGGCGTAGAACACATTTTTCCTCCGAAATAAGTCCAATGCTGAATGGTAAAGAAGTAATCGTAATGGGTTGGGTAAGGGAGATCAGAGATTTAGGCGGTCTAAGATTTATCATTCTACAGGACAAAGAAGGAAAAGTACAAGTTACTATATCACAAGACACAGTTGAGGCAAAAACTATTGAAAAAGCAAGTTCTCTACACAGGCAAGACTGTATCGCAATTAAGGGAGTCGTTAAGAAGATGGACAAAGCTCCAAGAGGAGCAGAAATTATTCCTAAATGCATTAAAATATTGGGAGTTGCAAAGCAACCTTTACCATTGGATATCACAGGCAGAACGCCTGCAGAGATTGATGTCCGGTTGGAGTCTAGAGTTTTAGATCTTCGCAGTGATAGAAACCAATCTATTTTTAAGATTCGGCATGTTACGTTGGAAGCCATTCGAGATTTCTTATCGAAACTGGGTTTCCTGGAAATTAATACGCCCAAAATTATTGCATCTGCAACTGAAGGCGGAGCTGAGCTTTTTCCAATAGTATATTTTGAGCGTGAAGCTTTTTTAGCTCAAAGTCCGCAGCTTTATAAAGAACAGCTTGTAATTGATTTTGAAAAAGTTTTTGAAATAGGACCAGTGTATAGAGCTGAAAAGTCTCATACTAGAAGACACATTACTGAATACACCTCAATCGATATTGAACAGGCGTTCGCTTCAGACGAAGATGTTATGAAGATTGCAGAGGAACTTATGGTTCACGTGTGCAGAACCGTTAATGATAGATGTAAGAATGAACTTAAAATTCTTAAACATAAAATTGTTTGGCCTGAAACTCCCTTCAGACGGTTGACATATTCAGAGGTTATTACTGAATTACAAAGAGAAGGGGTAAAAATAGAATGGGGCGAAGACATCCCAACTGTTGCTTTCAGGACACTAGGAAAAATTCATCCACATTTCTACTTTATTACAGAATGGCCAAGTAAATTTAAACCATTCTACATTAAACCTAAGAATGATAATCCAGAACTAAGTGAAGGCTTTGACCTAATGTGGCGGTGGATAGAGATAGCCTCAGGCGGCACAAGAGTTCATGACAAAAATGTTCTAGTAAAAAGACTTAGAGAACAATCGCTGCATCCAGAATCCTTCAAATATCACCTTCAAGCCTTCAATTATGGTATGCCTCCCCACGCTGGCTGGGCAATTGGCTTAGAAAGACTTATGATGATGCTCACAGGCATAAAAAACATAAGAGAAGTTGTCTTATACCCAAGGGATCGTTTTAGGTTAACACCTTAATTTTTTTAAAAAAGAGATAATGTTCAATATCTCAATTTTCTTAATTGCTTATTTATCAAATTCTATCTTCTCATCGACATATGAAAAGAGATAACAGACCCAATTTAGAGCTATTCTATAAAATTATTTCATTATTGTCATAGATTTGGCAATTTCTTAAGCTATCAATGTAAGTGGGACCCTATTTTGGCTGAACATTCACCTTTGGAAAAATATAAAAACCTAATGTCATAATCAAACTGCTATATTCAATTAGGTAAAATTTTTTGTGTGAAAAATCGATTCGATGTAGTTAGAAAGGAAGGATTGATTTAAATTATATTGGCAAATAATGGCTATCCTTTTAAGACAATAATGAATGTTAAGAATATGTAAATACGATGGAACGTGCAGAGATGAATTTTAGAAAATATCTATTGGCTTTTCCAATTTTCCTGATCTACCTTGTTTTGGCGATGTTCATTTGTGTCTATCTAACTTTTGGCAACCAAGAATATACTTACTATGGTGTTGTTCCCTCGAAAATTTTTAGGTACGTGCTTATTGATGCAGACAACCTTACATCAGGTTGGAGAATCGGATTTGATAATACTACTCTGATGACAGGATCTCCTGGCTATAAGGATATGCTCATCGCAATGAAGTCTCTACTCGTTATAGTTGCTGCTGAAAATGGCACAAATGTGGAAGTTTACAACTTAACAACTGGTGACCTAATTTTTAGAAGTCATATGAACAGCCTGGAGAAGAAATTTGTGTTACTGGCCAATGGTACATTTTTCAAAGTAGTTTCAGACAAGCAAGTTTCAGTTTTACTACTTAATTATCAATATCTTCCTTCAAATAATGTGTCTGAAGGTCCAACACCACAAACATTCTATACATCAACTGACGGTTTGTACATCGGGAAAGAATTCGTCTTCATGGCATCAGAATATCAGACTGGCACATTTTATAGGATATTAGCCTTGGAAAAATCCGCAATTACAGTTAG
Organism: uncultured Candidatus Bathyarchaeia archaeon; assembly: GCA_964584965.1. Lineage (GTDB taxonomy): Archaea > Thermoproteota > Bathyarchaeia > Bathyarchaeales > DTEX01 > JAGTRI01. The sequence goes on from CAZPBM010000001.1 coordinate 28,295, forward strand.
CCGTGAAGATGGAGAAAAAAGCATCATTTCTCTTGAGGCTAATGCGTTTAAAAGTATAATGTTAACGCCTTTCAGAGTCTACAAAATAGAATCGACAGGTAATATCATGGTGCAATCAGGCGTAATTGCAGGCACTGGAGGAGATACCTGTCCATGTAATCTTGTTCCTTCTGCTGAAGGAGGTTTTGTGGGACGATCCTTTTACGTAATATCTTCTAAATCGTGGGACTCCAGCAAGGAATATGGATATCGAATAATGACGATTGAAGATACACATGTTAAAGTGTATGACCTTGAAACTAAACAAGTAATTAACGAGTTTTACATTACTGGAGGAAATGGAGTTGGATTTCATCCATTAGCAGATGCTATATGCGTGCAAAGCGACAAACCTATCACCTTATCATATATTAACAATGGCAGTCTTGGGCGAGTCGGTGGCCCTGGGAATTATGGCGGATATGCTAACGGAATTATGTTTATGGGCATCCAACCATATCAAGATACTCCGATTTTTCTCCCCACAGACGCGTATGTTGAAGCATATTTCTTCGCTAATGAGGAAACTCAGTTAATAATTGACAGTGACTATTGGAGTATAGAGCCCAATTCTGTTTTTGTGTATACTGCAATTGGACCTCATATAGTTCGGTCAGATAAAAACATCATTCTTCAAATCAACTTCTGGCCTTTTGGCCCTCAATTCCAAGGACTTTGGTACACTGGACAATAGTACCGTGCATTGAAACAGTTAACGTTAAGCCGACTGTCACGTTGACCCCTATAGTTGAAAGCTTCCCAATGATGTATATATACATTGGCGTGGGAGCAACTGCAGTCGCCATTATTTTGGGTCTTTTATTAATGAAAAGACGCAGTGGCATATCTATATGAGAACTCAAATAACGGTTCAGCCTCTAAAAACCAAGCAAATTCAAAAATTAGCAATTTAGGATTTCATTTATTATTTAGAGAGAAAATAAAATACAAATTGTTGAATGGTTACTATTTGTTTAAATGCGTCTTATGTTATGATGAAAGACGATATTGATTGAGGAAGTTTAGAATGAACAAAATTGAGATAATGCCAGTTATGGGTCTTCCGATCATAAAGGAAGAAGCCGATCTCGGTGAACTGATATCTAAAGCTGCGGAAAGGCAGGGTACACCAATCCAAGAAGGAGACATAATTGTCGTTACTCATGTTGCGGTTTCTAAAGCTGAAGGAAACATCATCAATCTCGACAAAATAGTCCCTTCGCCATTTGCGATGACAATAGCTAAAGAGATGAATAAAGACCCAGCATTGATTGAGGTTATTCTTCGAGAATCGAATTCTATTATTCGAATGGGAAACGGTCACTTAATAACTGAAACTAAACATGGTCTTATATGCGCCAATGCTGGTGTCGATCGGTCAAATATCCCAGGAGAGAGAAAGGTTGCACCACTTCCAAAAGATCCAGATCTTTCAGCTCGTCGAATTAGGCAGAGAATAAAGGAAGTCACTGGAAAGGATGTAGCTGTACTTATTTCTGACACTCATGGTCGAGCATTAAGAAGAGGGCAAATTAATATAGCCATAGGGATCGCTGGAATTAAGCCGATTAGAGATAGAAGAGGCGAAACCGATCTTTTTGGTTATACGCTTAGGATAAAACAAACTGCAATTGCTGATGAACTTTGTTCAGCAGCGGAGTTAGTGATTGGACAAGCGAATGAAGGAATACCTGTAGCTATCATCAGAGGATATCCATATCAAAAAACAGAAGAAGCCTCTTTAAAAGATCTTTTGTGGCCAAAAGAGAAGGCTCTTTTTATCTAATAGATGCTCAAAATCTTTGACTACTCCATCTTGTGCCAGTTTACTAGCCCTAGATAAATCCTTTTTGGTGTTAATATTAAAAAACGTTATTAAATAAGGATCGAACTGTTGAATAACGGTGGTTGAAAGATATCTAACTCTTTTTTGACGTTGAATCATGTTTAAAAGCCTCATTTCGGACTGTTCTAACGCTTGTTTTGAAGCCTTTAGAGCAGACTCTGTTCTGTAAACAGCTTGCAAAGGCTCCATGTTATCATTAGGCCATCTTGGAATACAAGCGTCAACATTTACACATGTCTCAAATAATAATTCAATAACTTTAGTAGATATGAAAGGCGTGTCGCATGGAAGCAGAAGAGAAAACTCAGCGGATGTATTTGAAAAACCAGTTAAGGCGCCAATAAGTGGGCCTCCAACCTTTCCGTTGTCAATGATGATCCGGTTCTTCTCTGGAATATACCTTGAATAAGCTTCTTTTTGTTTTTTTGAGCTGACAATCACTAAAATCTCGTCCACGATCATTTTTGTCTTTTCAAACACATGCAATACAAGTGGTTTTCCAGCTAGTTTTACAAGTCCCTTGTCTTGCCCAAACCTTTTCGAGAATCCACCTGCGAGGATTATTGCAGCTTTTTCCATCAAAGCATCCTCAATGATTCATATTTTGTTAAGAACATATTTTATTATCTCGTCTGCAATGTTAATTTTGGTTACAGACTGTAATCCCCTCCATCCCGGTTGGCTGTTAATTTCGATGATTAATGGACCAGCCTTTGTTTCAAGAATGTCTACTCCTGCAACTTGGCATCCTAATATCTTAGCTCCCTTAAGAGCTAAATTTGCAATTTCACGGGAGGGGTAATACGGTTCAGGAACTGCTCCTTGACTTACGTTGGTCTTCCAATTTTCTGAAACCCTACGCATAGAAGAAAGAATTTGGTTACCAAGCACAAAAATTCTGAAATCATAGTTTCCATGAGGAACAAACTCTTGAATATAAATAACCTGATGATTAAACTCAAGTGCTCGAAAAATTCTTTCAGCAACATCCTTATTTGAGACTCTTACAGAACCAATTCCGCGCGAACCAAATATAGGTTTAACAACAATGTCTTCGCCCAATTCATGGAATACTCTCAAAGCTGCGTTTGCACTTTCAACAGCTATGGTTCTTGGAACAGGAAGCCCAGCCTCTTCTAGTAACGATAGTGTAAAAAACTTGTCAACAGATTTTTCTATTGCAGAGGGCGGATTCAAAATATACATGCCCAATCTCTTAAGTCTGTGAAGGATGTCCATTCGGAAAATAATTTCTTCCAGCGATCCTCGGCCAATAGGTCGGACGATGATTGCATCTAGTTCACATAGAATATCATGAATATCTGTTGATACTTGAGGTCTAAGTCCTACCCTTGCAATCAAGTCCCTGAAACTAAAATATGAAGGAATAGCGTTATTTTTGATAATTGATGATATAAGCTGGGTTGAACACCAAGATTTCTCGTTTCGCGTTAAGATACCAATTTTCAAATACTTAACCGCCTTCTTAGAAACTGCCTGTTAAAACTAAGTAGTTAAATAGAATAACATGTCTATAAATTACTTTTTTATATATATCCTTCCAAAAAATTTTTACTTTTCTGCATCAGCTTTTAGTCGCTTCATTTTTTTTAAAAAAAATAAATCTAGTTTATCCTACTTTTTTAAATAAATAAACAGCAACCAAGCCTAATATTAGGTTTAATTTTCGTTAAGAGCTGAATCTATTTTCTTAATTTACCACTGCCTACAAGGTGGTGTTGCAATCGATGTCAGACTTAGAAGATAAAGTTCTAAACGAAATTGGAAAGATAATTGATTTGGAGACCGGTCTTGCACTTCGAAATGAAGATGATTCGCTTAGTTAGGGAGATTGAACATGGCGTTGTGAAAATTGATTTTACACCTACAAGTCCATTTTGCCCGATGGCTATCAGATTAGCAGTTGAAATAAAAAATAAAGCTGAAAACGTGGATGGGGTTAAAAAAGTGCTGGTCTACGTTCGAGGACATATTATGGAAAATGAAATTAACGATAGAATCAACAAATAGGTTGGCATCTAATAATCATTTTATGCAGGGTTTGACTTAGATATTAACCAACTCTGCCTCCAGATATGTTGAAAATGATTTTGTAACTTTAACGTTTACGAATTTTCCGAGAAGGTTTCTATTGTCCTTCACCACTATGGGTTTATAAGAAAAGTTTCGCCCTATCCAAGATTTACCTTTACCTTGTTCGTCAATAAGTATTTCTCCTTCCCATCCTACCCATTTTTGGTTTCTTTCATATGTTATCTTTTTTACCAAATAGGATAAAAGTGTACTTCTTTGTTTTACTATACTAACATCAATTCTTTTCATTTTTTCTGCAGACGTGTGAGGTCGTGGAAAGAACTTTGATACATTAACTATGTCTGGCTTAACTTGTCTGATAAGATCAAGGGTTTTTTTAAAATTATCTTCCTTTTCACCTGGAAAACCACAAATAATGTCTGTTGATAAGGTTATTTCAGGAATTTTTTCTCTGAATCTATGAACTATTGTCAAATAATCCTCGACTGAATATTTGCGATTCATTTTTTTGAGAATTAGGTTATCTCCACTTTGAACTGGAAGGTGAATAAACTTGAAAATTTTTTCATCCCTATAGGCGTTTATAAGTTCATCAAGTATAGAGAGGATATAATTTGGATTCATCATTCCAATCCTAATGAAAAATTTTCCCTCAACCTTACAGCATTCACGTAATAGTTCAGCGAGATTTGCATGAATATCCAGCCCATAAGCTCCAGTGTCCTGTGAAGTAAGCCATATTTCTTTTATGCCATTTCTGACTGCTTGTCTTAGACTTTGGACAACAGCTTCTTTAGGATAAGAAAACAAGGCACCCCTAGCGAACCTAACACAACAATATGAACAAGAACCAGCGCATCCCTCTGAAATTAATATTATTTCAATAGGAGGTTTAAGAATGACCCTTTCAAAGGTCAGCTTTAAAATTGGCTTTTTAGAGATAAAGATTCTTCTTTTTTCACCCTTTTCTGCTAACTTTACTGCCTCAAGTATTTTGTCAATATTATGAGGGTCTAGAGATACCGAGAAATCAGGAGCAGCTTTTGAAATTGCTTTGGGATTAATACACGGCAGACAACCCGTAATTATGAGCGGTTTTTTTGTTTCGCTAAGTTTCTGCAATCTTCCTATTATTCGATCCTCCGTTGGTTTCTTTACTCCACAAGTGTTAATCAAAATGATGCTGGCTAAATCGGCACTGTTTGTTAAGTGGTATCCCGCATCAGATAGTTGTTTTATAAGAATTTCGAAGTCAAATACATTTGCAGCACAACCATAATTCTCAGCGTAAACAGTTTTTTCATTACAAATCTGCTTTTGGCCTAATTGCTTGAATTTAGGATTCGCTGCAATATTGATGGATGCCATGGTGCCCTAACAAATCCTAATGGATAACGAATATAAGAATACCTGTTATTTGCACATATTTAAAAGGGATATCCTTAGCACTATTTAAATAAAAAAACAGAAAATTTAGCATTATTATTAACATCATTTTGTAACATTGTCAATACCCATTAGAAAAAAGCTTAAAAGGAAATGTTACATTCATGTTCATATCATGTTTAAATCATATTATATACATATTTATGATGAAGATCGATTTTTTGTTCTAGGTGAAAAGTATGAAACTTATTACGCTATATCTTCCTGAACCATACTTAGATGCATTAGATGAACTTGTGACTAAAAGATATTATCCCCATAGAGCTGAAGCGATTCGAGTAGCTATTCGAGACTTAATTTCCAATGAGCTGTGGGAAAGGGAGAAAGATGCCAAAGATAGCTGATAAAGCATTACAATTTTCATGGGACGAAACCTTACCTGAAGGAATCAGAGATCCAGGCTACTGCCGCATAATGGTCTTAGGAGTTGGAGGGGCAGGAAACAACACTGTTAATCGTCTGATGGAAACAGGTAATGTTGCTGCTGAATGTGTTGCTCTTAACACAGATATGCAACATTTGAGAGTAACTCATTCAAAAATTAAACTTTTGATAGGGGAGAAACTTACTAGAGGTTTAGGTTCGGGCGGTGATCCAGAGATCGGTAGGGCGGCCATCGAAGAATCAGTTGAGCAGGTATCGAAAATTCTTGAAGGAGTTGACATAGCTTTCGTTACTGCAGGTATGGGTGGAGGAACAGGCACAGGTGCGTCTCCTGTTGTTGCTAAGTTAGCTCGCGAGAAAGGAGCGATTGTTGTCGGAGTTGTTACAATGCCTTTCAAGATTGAAAAGGGCCGAATTGCTTATGCTATAAAGGGTTTAGCTGAGCTGCGAAGAGAATGTGACACAGTAATTGTTATCGATAATAACAAGTTGATGAGACTGGTTCCTCAGCTGCCCATAAACGAAGCCTTCAAGGTTGGGGATGGTGTCTTAGCTAACATGATCAGTGGAATAACTGAAACTATCTCTTTGCCAAGCTTGATAAATTTGGACTTTGCAGACTTCCGTACTATTATTAGGAAAGGCGGTGTAGCTGTAGCAGGCATTGGGCAGTCTGATGCGCCAAACCGAGCTGAGGAGGCTGTGCAAAAGGCCTTGAAGATGCCATTACTTGATGTCGACTATGCTGGAGCTAAGGGGGCGTTAATTCATGTTGCGGGCGACGACCAGATGACAATCGATGAGGCTAATAGAGTAGGTGAAATTGTGACGCAGATGATGAGCGATGATGCTCTTGTAATTTGGGGAGCAAGAGTAAATCCAGCATTAGCGGGAACATTAAAAGTTACGCTTGTTATGACTGGGGTTCACTCACAATACCTTCTAAGCGGATATGGTTCTGGGATGCCAGAAATATTTCAACTGGACAAGAAGGGGGAAATTGCAAAACCTCATAACGTTGACTTGGGTTTGTATCAAGTTTAAATTCTATTTTTTTATTTAAAATGAAATTTATAGGGTCAATTGCTTATATCTAGCTTACTTTCGCACCATTTTTCACAGGTTTTTCTGGTTGAAGAAATACAACGTTCTTTTCATCTTGAGCTGCTAGGATCATTACTTCGGATTCTATACCAAAAATTCTTCTTGGTTCTAAGTTTGTTATCACTATTAATTGTTGCCCTACGAGTTCTTCTGGTTTGTAATACTTTGCTATTCCTGCTACTGCAGTTTTTATTTGATTATCCCCTACATCGATTGAAAGTTTTATGAGGTTATCTGAGCCTTTGACTTTTTCTACTTTGATAATTTTACCTATTCGAAGATCCATTTTAGAAAATTCTTCATAGGAGATTTTTTGTGATGTTTCTCTCACTTTTCTCAGTTTTTCCTGAAGCTCCATTTCTGATGCTTCAATCTTATTGAATAAGGGTTCAGGTTCATTAATTTTGTGACCTGGAGGAAGTAATTTTACCGCATCCTCAAATCGAACATTGGAAGGTAAATTAAGAATTCTTAATAGTTTTTCACATGTAAAGGGCACAATTGGTTCCAACAAAATCGTTAAAGCTTTAACAATTTGGATCACAACGTAAAGCGTATTAGCTGTAATTTGTGGATCCTCTTTAATGGTTTTCCAAGGCTGTTTTTCATTCAAGTATCTATTTCCTTCTCGACATAGATCCATTGCTTCTCGACACGCATTCTGCAATTGAAAACTCTCAAGCAACGTATCTATTTTTTCACATGATTTTACAATGGACTGAAGAATCCGTTTGTCTGTTTCGTCGAGTTTCTGAGGGCATGGAACCTCTCCTTTATAATATCTAGCAATAAATGTGAGAGTACGATGAATAAAGTTGCCTAAAGTATCATTTAGATCAGAATTCACCTTTTCAAGAAAAACTGTCCAAGAAAAACTAGAATCTTTGGTTTCAGGTCTAGTTGCAATTAACATATACCTCCAGTAGTCAACTGGAAACAACTCAAGAGCCTCATCAATCCAAACACCGATTCCTCGACTTTTAGAGAACTTTTGCCCTTCAAAAGTTAAAAACTCGTTTGTGTTTACATTCCAAGGCAAATTGTATCCGTCGTGCGAAGCCAACAGTAAAGCTGGAAAAATTAATGTGTGAAATGGAATATTATCTTTGCCTATTAGGCAATAGACTCTTGAGTTTTCATTAAACCAGAATTCTTTCCATTTTTTCTCATTCCCAGACCGTCTAAAATATTCAATTGTTGCTGAAACATAGCCTAAAACATTCTCAAACCAAACATAGAGAACTTTGCCCTCTGCTCCTTCATAAGGTGCAGGAACCCCCCATTCGCTGTCTCTAGTTAATGGTCTAGGTTTAAGTCCTTCTTTAATGTAGTTTAAACTGAAGTTTCGGGCGTTGTCTGGAAATTGTTTGTTGTTCTCAATGTAGTTTAGAAGTTGCGCGGAAAACTTCGGAAAGTCAAAGTACCAATGTTTCACTTTGTGAAAAATGGGAGTTTCCCCGCAGATGGAACATCGAATTTCAAGTAGAACTATTGGATCCATTAGTCTCCCGCATTGTTCGCATTGATCTCCTTTAGCGCCATCATATCCACAGTGTGGGCATTTACCTTCAACAAACCGGTCAGGAAGAAATCTATTACACTTTGGGCAATACGGTAATTCAGCGTCTTTTGTGAAGATGTATCCATTTTTTTCAATCTTACGATGAAGGCTTGTAACGAATTCCTTGTGAACCGGGCTCTCAGTCGTGGTATAATTATCAAACGATATACCCCATTTTTCAAAAAGGTTGGAAACAATCTTATGGTTTTTATCAGTTAGCTCTTTTGGTGAGATTCCTTGTTTAACTGCCTCAACCTCAACTGGTGTGCCATGTACATCCGAGCCGCTAACAAATAGTACTTCGTCTCCTTTAAGTCTATGATATCTTGCGAAAACGTCAGCAGCCAATATGGGTAGAAGGTTTCCCAAATGTGGAACATGTTGTATATACGGCCAGGCTGAAGTAACTAATACTTTAGCGAGCGCGGTACACCTCCAAGCATCAGCAATAAAGTATTGAACATGTACTTAAACACCACGGAGAATCTTTCTAGCCTTTACTTCTAATCTTTCTAACTTGATCTAATATTTGCCTCAAAATAATCTCGTCAGAAAAGACAGCTTTTGGAGGTTCAACTATTTTTTTTAAAGGTAAAGGCACATGATCCATACGGTACGTTGTCCCTTCTGCTTCGATGCCGACGAAAGCTGAAGGTATCACGACGTCAGCCATTAAAGCTGTGGGAGACAAACATGGATCTATAACAATCAATGGATGATTTACCATATTCTTGATTGATTCTTTTGGGAAACTGGACACTGGGTCAGCAGCTATAACAAGCGTGGTGTCACAGTCTTCACGTCTTAATACATCAACCGCTGATGTTTCACCTGGATTGTAGCGTGGATAACCCTGCGAAAAATCCACGGCGTACGGATATCCTGTTTGCCAAGTGAACACCGTGTCAGCTCCAGTAACGTTAAAATGTCCTCTCATAGGCATTATAAGAAATTTCGTTCGTCTATTAAGGTCCTGAGATAACTTTATTGCAGCTTCGACATTTCTATGTTTTCCTTCGCTCATTGTGAGTCCTAGTCCAAAGAAGATGATTCCGAATTTGCAATTTAACAAGATGTCAGCAAGTTCTTCAAGTTCAGTAACATTTACTCCACCAACTTCATCGACATTAAGTTCTTCATCACGTATTAAAGCCCGGAGTGCTTGTAAAACTTCATAATCTTTTCCAGGTTCAACTTGAACAAAGTAGTCAGCTACATCGGCTGATCGTGTTTTTCGTACATCTACAACAACTACCTTTCGATCCTCGTTCGAAATTTTTTGAGCTTCCATTGTTTGTTTTTCAAAAAGAACCGTGGGCTCTTGACGTTTACTGGTAATTTCAGAAATCCTTAGAATTTTCTTCTTAATTGACTCTGCATTGAACCGTCTCCAAAACTTGTGCCAAACACTTTTTTGAAATCGCCCATCTGAAAGGGCAGCATATCGTTCCATATGACGTGGGTGTGCGCTCCATGGATTGCTTCCCCAATAGATTATGAGGTCCGCGCGATGCCGAATTTGCCCTAATGTAGCTCCTACAAGACCAACTTCTTGAACTGCAATTGTAGATGGACCATGGCAAATTGTGGAAGTGTTGTCAATAATTCCACCTAATTCCTCAGCTAATTCTATTCCAACCTTAATGGATTCGCAGCTTGTACAACTCCAACCATAAAGTAAGGGAAGCTGAGAATTAGCTAGAATTTCTGCGCTTCTTTTAATCGCTTCACTGAATGACACTTTCACAAGTCTTCCATTTTTCTTTACCATTGGGGTTGTGTTTCTGTGTTTGTTATAGCTTTCGAATTTTGATGCGCCCATGGCGCAGGCATTTTTTACCTTGACGATTTCGTTGTTTTCAACTGTAACCTCTATGTCGTCGCAGCAACACCCACATACTGGGCAAATAATGTTCGAGACTACTGGCAACTTTTTATTTCACCGTATGATTTTTCTTTGGTTCTTTTAGTAGAATCTCACGGATAGTTGGAATCTCATCACTTGTGGGTTCAATTATTGCCTTTACTCCCTTAATTAAAGGCATTCCTGTTCCATCTGTGTTTGACGTTAAAACCTGGTTTACCCATGGACCGTATGGAATGAAAACCACGCCTCGAGTTCTAAGTCTTTGAGACTTGACCGCTCTAACGACTACCGAGCCAAACTCAGTTGTAACTTTCACATTATTCTTTTCTTTTATTCCTGAATTGTTCATGTCATCCGCGTTCATTTCGCAAATTGCCACCCTTTCTTTATAGTCTTTGGATTCTTTACCTGACTCTTTGCTACAACCTTGGTCTATTGTTCTGCCAGTCAGCAATATGGCTTCCAATCTTGGTCATCCACGGAATTTTTACCTTAATATTTGTTTTCGCATTTATCAAGTTACCGTTAATTTTCAGGAATCTTAATGTTAAGAGAAGATTTAACTACTATCTTAACTGAAATTTTTGTAAGTCTTAATACATAGATTGTGCATTCATATTTAGATTAAAAAATATTGCATACAGAAAGCAACGGAGAGGCATGTAATGTTTAGACTTAACAATGTTGATATTGATGATACCTTTGCAGAACTATTTGAAATGTGGGCTGGTAGAATCCTAATCACAGCAGAAAACGAAAAATGGGCACTTACAGCAGCCAATGTATCTACAGGTTTTGCTTCATCGATAATTGGTTCTCCTTCTGAAGCTGGAATCGAAACCTTTGTTTCGCCAAACGAAACACTTGACAGTAGACCAGGCGTTTTGATACAAATTTACCATCAGACAAGAGAAGCCCTTAAAAAACAGATGATAAGCAGAATTGGCCAGTGCGTTATGACTTGTCCAACAACAGCAGCCTTTGATGGTTTACCTTCAGCTGCAAGAAAACTTAAGGTTGGAAGAAGCCTTAGGCTGTTCGGCGATGGGTTTCAGAAAAAAGACGAATTTAGAGGAAGGAAAATTTGGCGTATTCCAGTTATGGAAGGCGAGTTTATTGTCGAAAGCACATTTGGCGTCGCGAAAGCTGTGGCAGGTGGAAATTTTTTGATCTTTGCAAAGGACTTCAGGCATGGATTGAGGGCAGCTGAGGATGCAGTAGATTCTATTCGAAAAAATGTGAAATATGTGATTTTACCGTTTCCCGGAGGAATATGCAGGTCAGGCTCCAAAGTTGGCTCCCTGAAATATAAGCTCCCAGCATCGACCAACCATCCCTTCTGTCCGACACTAAAAGAACGTGTTTCATATACACAGGTACCTGAAAATGTCAAAAGCATCTACGAGATCGTCATAAATGGTCTTGACTTGGAATCCATCAAAAGAGCCATGGTAGAAGGCATAAACGCAGCTACTAAAGTTCAAGGTGTAGTTAAAATTTCAGCTGGAAACTATGGTGGGAAGATCGGTCAAATGAAGATCCATCTAAGGGAAATATTGATATGAGGTTTTAGGTCATTCGAAGTCTTCTTCGAACTTCTGGTTTCTCGTCTGCAAGCCTCTTCAGTGCTGACTCAAAGTTTTCTTCTGGTGATATTGCCCTTTCTATAAAGAGTCCAGTTCTCCCGACTTTGTTTCTCCGTGTGAGGGCGCGGCAACGATCTATAACTGTCTCAACTGATATTTTTAGAATGCTAGCAACATGTTCTTCTCGACCAATTATGCTGCTTTCTACATGGCCGAACTGTGTAGGTTCAATAAGCATCAACCTTTTATCAACTCCTGATACCCTTAAGTCATTTCTTATTGTATCTAAATTTGCTTCTCCGCTGAAAACGTAAAATTCTCTTTCAGTTTTCCTCATTTTTGTTAATGGAAACGAGACAGTTCTTTTTTCACCAATCTCGATATAACCTTTTAGTGCATATGTCGGCGTAGCCTGCACTATGAATTTGTCGAGTATTCGATACCGTGACTTTTCAAGAGCTGTCTCAATGGAAAACGAAGAAACCAGCTGAGGGATGAAAACGTCTATGTCACTTTTTTGAGTAACATCTCCTCTTGCTATGCTTCCGTGAACTACTGAAAAAATATGTTGTTTTTCAAGAGCTTCCATTATGCCTGCTGCTTCAATCCTCAATTTCTTCAATAAATTCCAATGTTTTACGCTATAGATTCTTTCTTTGGTTTCTATATGCAACATGGGTTTGCTTACCAATTCGCCACATCTTCAGGTTCAAGAATGCCAATTGCTTACGTATTTATCTAGGTCCAACTATATCTTATATTGCATTAATACATGTAAAAGTCCTTTAGCAAAAACCTATTAAAGTGTAGATATTACTAATTCTGAAAGGATTCTGAAAATGGTCGCATGCTCGGTTTGCAGGCAAAATGAAGCCTTCTATTTTCGACAGTATTCAGGAGAGAGACTCTGCAAAGGGTGTTTCCTCGATTCGATTGAAAATAAGGTTCGCGTCACAATCAGCAAACACAAAATGTTCACGATAGATGACAAGATAGCCATCGCTGTTTCTGGGGGAAAGGACAGCGTAAGCCTTCTGCATGTTCTTTCTAAAATTGAGAGGGATTTCCCAAGTACAACTTTATGGGCGATCACAATAGACGAAGGCATAAAAGGTTATAGAGACGAAGCAATAGAAATCGCTGCAAGAAATTGCAGACAACTTGGTATTGAACACCTTAAAGTGTCCTTCGAGGAACTCTTCGGCTGCACTTTAGATGAGATCGTTAAGAAAACACGTAGAGAGAAAATAACACCTTGTGCGTATTGCGGAATCCTCAGGAGAAGAGCGTTAAATGCTGCAGCGAGGCAGTTAGGCATAAGTAAGATTGCCACAGCACATACACTAGACGACGAAATCCAAACGTTTCTTTTGAACATTCTTCATGGCGACATAACCAGAATAGCTCGGTCGAACTCTTTCGGTCGTGAAATCTCTAAAAACCTTGTGCCGCGAGTGAAGCCTCTGTGTGAGGTTATGGAACGTGAGTCCACTTTGTACGCCTACATAAAGCACATCCAGTTTCAAGAGATGCCCTGTCCCTATGCCGGCGAGGCTCTAAGGAATGATGTGCGAAATGCTCTTAACCGGCTTGAAGAAAAACATCCGGGCACGAAATACACAATCTTTAGGTCAATGGAAAAAGTTCAAAAAGCAATAGAGGCAACAAATAAAGACTTGTCTGTAAAAAAATGCGAAAACTGTGGAGAACCAACAAACAGAAATTTATGCCAAACCTGCCAAGTCCTACGAAGGTTTAGGGCACTATGAGACTAGGTGACCTAAGAGTGGAAAAATGGCGGGTCACTGATGTTCGACGTACAGTTTTTGCCAGGTTCCATCGGACTCTTCACTCGTACCCGCACTCCTCTGAGCGCCAAACGTCCAAGCTTAGGTTGCTCCCTCCCGGGCCTGGCCAGGTTCGCTTGGTAAACATGGAAACAACCTCCTTACAGAGGGCGTTCCATGTCCGTTAGCCCCAGAGGACGGATATTCACAGATAGACGACCGAAGTTCCTAGCAATCTTTTACGCCTTGCATCAGCTGTCGGCCCGTCGTAAAGGGGGGTTTACGGTCAAGGCTTAAAGTCCTTTCAAGGGACCCCTAGCCCCCCGCCTAAGACCCGCCAAGAAAAATCTACGGTTTAAGGTGTTAATAAAAGCTTTTGAAATTCTAGCTGCCTTTTTGTAGAATTTGCATTAGCATGGGCATGAGAGTTGTTCCGTGCTCTATTGTTCCTAAGATTCCCTTTTGACAGCTTCTTTCTGAATATTTTTTTAAGCCATCTGGTTTGATTTTGTTTCCTGCTATTAGCAAAGGAACAGGGTCATCACTGTGCGATTTCAAGATGCATGGTGTCGAATGGTCTGCTGTTATGCAGATTATGGTTTCCTTAAGATCTATTTTTTGCAGAATTTCGCCGAAGAAGTATTGATCGATGTCTTCTATTACTTTGGTCTTTCGTTGGAAGTTGCCGTCGTGTCCTGGTTCATCTGGGCCTTTTAGGTGAATGTAGAAACAGTCGTACGTTTGTAGAAGGTTGAGGAGTTTTTCAACTCGGATCTTCATATCAGACTTAATGTCACTTGAAGGTGGAGGAAGATCAACTAAGTCCATTCCAGCTAATCGTGAGATTCCTCTTTCAACAGGCATGTCTGCTAAACAAGCAAACTGGACATTATAACGTTCATTGATGTTGAAAAAGGTGGGTAACTCGTCGCCTGCGTCCCTGGATAATATGACGTTTGCCTTCATTTTTCCTGTTGCTGAGCGTCTTATGTTGACTTCGTGTTTTTCCAGTACCATATGACTTTTTTCGGTAAATTCGTTGACAAGTTGAGCTGAAATCTTCGCTGCTTTTGTATCTGCCATTGGTAGACATTCAACCAAAACCATGTCAACATTTTTCTTGGCTACACCCAACCCAGCCATTCTCTCGTAAGCAGGGTCGGTGTTCGAAATTTTCCCTGACAGCTTAATTTTTTGACTTTTTATGACCAAGACTCCTCTATGTCCAAGAGTGTTCTTGAAACAGAATTCAGCAGGATGCGATTCCAATTTAACCTTTTGGTTAACTTCTTTAGTGAGAAGTGTTGCTTCCTCTGTGGTTAGGTCTCTCCCTGCTCTTCGGTCAATCAATTTTTTGTTTTCGTTCATTGTTGCAAAGTTGCACCGTAAGGCAAGGTCTCCGTTTTTCATGTCCAATCCTGCACCATAGGCCTCTAATGGGCCGCGTCCTACATGGTATTTGAATGGGTCATACCCTAAAATTGAGATGACTGCCACATCACTTTCAGGCGCTATTCCTCTGCCAACGGTGTACATTAGACCAAGTTTTCCCTTTGTTGCAAGATAATCCATGTTTGGAGTTTCAGCGTATTCCAATGGTGTCTTAAAATCGAGTTCTGGGACTGGTAGGTCACTCACGCCGTCTATTACGACGTAGATTAATTTCAATGCTTTTTCGCTCCTGACTTAATGTGTAAAGTTGAGCTAATATTATGAATGAATCTAAAAAACTTTAGTCATTACACCAAAAATAAGGTTTAGTTTAAGTGCAGTAATGCTTATTAGAATCTGTTGAAAATTTTGCTTCCGCATCTAGGAGGAAAAACAGGTTGCCCGTGTTCTCTGCTGAGCAATTGAGAGAAATTGGAACAAAGATTTTTTTGGCTGCTGGCGCATCTCGTGAAGAGGCAGAATTGGTATCAAACCTTCTCGTTAAAGCAAACTTAGTAGGACATGACTCTCACGGAATCATTAGGGTCATCCAGTACGTAAAAGCAATCCAGAAAGGGGACATTAATACTAACGCAAAACTCGAAATTGTAAAAGAAACTCCATCTTCAGCTTTAGTTAATGGAAACTGGGGATTTGGGCAGGTGATTGCGAAGAAGGCGATGGAAATTGCCATTAACAAGGGAAGAAAAGGAACCGTTGGCACAGTATGTGCTTTTAACGTTTACCATGTTGGAAGACTGGCGGACTACACGATGATGGCGGCTGAAAATGACATGATAGGAATTGCGATGGCCAATTCGCTTCGAAGTGTAGCAGCATACGGAGGTGTAGAACGTTTGCTAAGCACTGGGCCTTTAAGTTACGCTTTTCCCTGTGGGGGCGAATTTCCGTTTGTTTTGGACATTGCTACAAGCGTTGTTGCTGAAGGAAAATTAAGAGTGGCTCTGCACAAGGGAGAAAAACTTTCAGAGGGCTGCATAATTGACAAGAAAGGAAATCCCTCAACAAATCCATCTGACTATTACGATGGTGGAGCTTTACTTCCGTTAGGTGGCGATTCTTTTGGACATAAAGGGTTTGGAATTGGACTTGCCGTAGAAGTACTATCAGGTATCCTTTCACTGTCTGGACAGTCCTATTTGCCAAACAAAAAAGGAAATGGCCTTTTCTTCCAAGCCATAAACATTGAAAACTTTTTACCCATCGATGAATTTAAAAGGCAGATTGACGCTCTTATTGAAAGGACGAAATCATGTAAGGTCAGACCTGGATTTTCAGAGATACTTATCCCTGGGGAACTTGAATGGAGAACTGAAAGGGAACAGCTGAATAAAGGAATTTATCTACCTGATAGAACATGGGAAGAAATCCAAATAATAGCATCATCTTACGGTTTAAATTTGAATGCGATTATTAATTTGGGTTAATTTATGTTATTAGGATATTTTTTGGCTTATTGTTCCTATAGGAATTTTACTGTTTGCGGCTAATTTTTCGCATTTTTTCTCATTTTTTTACAGTTTAGTGTTAACTGAATGAATAAACCAGCTAAAACGGAATATTATTCTCTGATATACTTGCATGTTGGAAAGATGTTTAACCATTCAGGCTGATTTTAAAGTGGGTTGGGCGAACATGGTTCATGCTGGTCTAATTGCACAAATTGATTCTTTCCTGAATAGTGAAGAAAAGAAATTGGAAGCTTTACAGAATTCATTACAGCACCAGAAGATTTCGCAGTCCACTTTTGATATGGCGGAGAAAAGAATCAGGCATGGAATTTTACTTGCTACTGATTTAAAAGAGGCAATTAAGGTTGAGGAGGACTGTTGGCGAAGCAGCCTTTCAGAAGTATCAAGAATATTAGAGATGCGTCTTCTTGAATTTCAACACAAATTTTTTTTGGGCGAAATTGGAGAGGACGAATTGGCACAAAAAAGCGTCATACTAAGTCAAGGGTTAATTTTCCTGAGGGAAGCAAGTGATTCTAAAGAAGTAAAGGTTCCAGAGAATAAACAAGAAACTCTTGTGGAGGTGTCTGTCCAAACTTTACCTTTAACTGTCAGCCAAGAGGTAATTGAGCCGATTCAACTGTCTCAGGAAGATATTGCTGACTCCGTGGAATCTAAAATTAATGAAACACCGGTCTTGTCTGTTGCTTGTGAAGGGAAACTAGCTAAGCCTGCTCAATTCAAAAGAACTTCGAATGGTGAACAGTCTTCTAGTAGACGTAGGAAACTATTAAGCAAGGATCCTTCTGATCTTGGCACATCAGTCGATTCTGCGTCGCATTGTATGAATCCATGGAAGCCTGAATGCAGGAGCACTGACATTGAACTAAGCATATACTATAAGGGTCGCCCAACTCCAATCTGCCATAAATGTTGGGAAGACATCTCCAGTAAGAACATTGAATGGTCAAGTTTGTAAACCAAATAGTTAAATCTGTTTTTCTGATTTTATACTTGAAGATTCAGAATCTGGAAAAACAATATTGTTAAGTCTTGTTTGCATATTTTTTCTTTTTAAGGTCTTGTAGCTTTCTATAATAGGTTTCAATGGTTTTTTGGTCGATGTAACCCTTATGGGGACGGAAGCCGCCTGTGAAGCCTTTTGGCACATGAAGTAGTTCGTGGATTATGGTTTTTTCTTTGTCAGCTTGGCTGAGTTTGTCATAGTTTTCTGAGATTACTTCAATTATGTATGATGGTGGTTGGCGAAGAGCTTCTTGCCATATTCTTCCTAAGCCATGTATGCGGGCGAGAACGCGGCGAGATTTGGAACCTTTGCTTCTTACGCAGTATACGAACTGTGGAACTACATGAAAAAAATTTAGGCTCTCAGCGATGTTGTCGACTAGTTTTTTAACATCAGGTGCTTCATGATATTCTATTGCCATACTTTCTTCATCTCACTTTTTTCTGTTTATCATCATGTAAACTGTGGAATTCAAGTGTTTCTTAGTGAACCATAGGCATCTTAGTTTCTTAAAATTCTTATTGAAATGATTTCACAAAACAGTAACTCTGTCGACACAAATATGGAAATCTGGATTACGGTTCAAAAAAATGAGGGTAAAACACCTTGGTTAATCTGCGTCTGCATCCTTTCTTGCTTTTGGTGTGAGAATCCAAGATGAAGTGTTTCCTATTTGATGGAACCCTTTTTCTTTCAGAATTCCTATTGCTCGTTTTTTCATTGTGTAATTAACCTTGCTTTCGAATCTTAATCTTATTTTAAAGGGTTTGCCATCGATTGTTGTTGAAGTAAAAACCCCGTTTTTTTCCAAGAAGTCTAAAATGTCAAAAGCAGTTTCAGCCAATGTTTTACCCTCGGAGTTCTGTTACTTAAAATCGTATTTAAGTGTGCTGTGTTTTTGAGGGGGGAGGGGGGTATATATAGTCCAGTCAGTTTTCCTGACCATGAATGTGGTTTGACATTTGTTTGTGCCTCATGTGGAATGAAACGTTTAATATTATGAATATTTCATAATCTTTAGAAGAGATGTCGAATATGAATAAGACAAAAATGCTGTTGCCTATAGTTATTCTTGTTGTTGGACTTTTTCTAATATGGTATTTTTATTATGGTGGAGCAGCTGTTCTAGAGAGAGTTCCTTTTGAGTATACTAAGCAGTTTATTTCCCTCCTTGTCATCATTGCCTGTCTCACTATTCTTTACAGGATAGGCACCTTTTTTGTAAAGTCAATTATGTTGAAGATGGGCGGAAAAGAGGGGGAGATAGGCATGATACAAGGAATCTACAAGTTCATTATCATAACTATAGGCGTTCTTAGTTTGATTTCAAGCTGGTTCTCATTAGAAAGTTTAGGAACAATTTTCGCCGCTTTTGGAGGAATGTTTCTCGGCTGGTCTCTACAGGGTCCAATAAGCGGTCTTGCAGCATGGTTTCTTGTTTCAGTTATTAGACCCTTCAGTGTGGGAGATCGAGTTCAGCTTCCTTCATATGGTTTAGTTGGGGACATCGTAAATATTACGCCTTTATACACGATATTGAATCAAGTTGGTGGAAGCGTAGGAAGCGAAGAACCAGCGAACAGAACAATTCTAGTTCCAAATGCTTTGCTGTTTAGTGCACTTGTCATTAACTATACGCCCAAGGATCAGGAGGAGCTCATTGAATTTTCTAAGAAAAGAAAGTTAGAAGGCAAATCGCTTGAGTCAGCATATATGCTTGATGAATTTGTCTTACGGTTGAGCTTTGACTCTGATTGGGATGAGGCTGAGAAAATTCTTCTTGAAGCTGCAGAGGAGGTTACTGCTGATGTTATTGAAAAAACAGGTCAGAAACCGTACATTCGAGCGGACATGTCTGACTGGTACGGTGTCTACATGAGGCTCAGGTTTATGACAATAGCAACAGACAGGCCTAGGGTTATTCATGAAATCTCCAAAAGGGTGTTTAAAAAAATTCAGGAAAGTAAGAACGTGGACTTGGCTATTCCATACATCTATTCGTTTAGGAAAGGCTACCAGTGGGCACCACCATATTCGCTTTCCAATGTGGACACAATAAGGAATATAGGACTAAAGGATAACTTGATAACCTGTTCAAGTTGTGGTGCAAAAAACATGGCGGATTCAATTTACTGCAACAAATGTGGCAACAAGCTAACTTCATCGACAGCAATGTAAGTGCATTGCTACTAAAGGAGTTATTAACATAGCCCTTTTTTCAGTTATATCTAGTTTGTAATTTTAGAAATGTACTTGTGGATAAATTTATATTTTGGTTGACTAATGCTTTGGTTGGCGGGTTGCATGATGCGAGGTGGACTCCAAATTCGGAGCTAACTATCAAGGACGTTTTGACCATTATCATGTAGACTCGCTAAAGAAGATGTTTATAAACCCTAAAATTGTATTTTTGGAGAAGCGATGAACAATGTTCAAAGAGGTCTCTCCTACTGTTAATTTCCCTGAACTTGAGCGTCAAATCCTCAAGTTTTGGGGTGAAACTAAGGCTTTCGAGAAGCTTGTCGAACTGAACAAAGGTAAACCTCGCTGGTCTTTTATGGATGGTCCAATCACGGCGAATAATCCTATGGGTGTACACCATGCTTGGGGAAGGACATACAAGGACCTTTTCCAACGTTTCAAGGCGATGCAGAGGCATGATCTTCGCTACCAAAATGGGTTTGACTGCCAAGGTCTCTGGATTGAGGTTGAAGTTGAAAAGGAATTGGGCTTCAAATCCAAACGTGACATCGAAGCTTACGGTCTCGCCAGATTCATAAAAGACTGCAAGCAACGGGCTCTTCGTTACGCAGCGAAACAGGTTGAGCAATCCATCCGTCTAGGATATTGGATGAAATGGGACAATCCTGACGTCCTTCGTTTTCTTGCAGATTGTCTAGAGAACCCAGAACAGATAGTTGAGGTAGAAGGCGTAAACGGAAAAATCCAAGACTCAGCTGAACGACTTGTTGGAAGATTGGGGTCTCCTGAAATTGGCGGTTCATATTTTACGTTTTCAGATGAAAACAACTACACGATTTGGTCTGCCTTGAAAAAGTGTTACGAGAACAGCTGGATCTATAAGGGAAGAGACGTTATGCCTTGGTGTCCCAGATGCTCCACCGCGCTTTCCCAACACGAGATAGTTACCGAAGGATACAGGGAAATGACCCATCCTGGTGTTACGCTTAAGTTCCCGTTAAAAGGTAAAGCAGGAGAATCGTTGCTTGTTTGGACGACGACGCCTTGGACTCTTACATCGAACGTTGCTGCAGCGGTGCATCCAAACTTTACCTATGTCAAGGTTAAACACAAAGGTGAGTACCTATATCTGGGAAAGTTTGCTCTTGGAAGAGTTTTCCTCAAGGACGATTACGAGATTGTCGAAGAACTTGAAGGCAACAGAATGGAAGGCTGGATGTACCACGGACCATACGATGAGCTTCCAGCCCAAATAAACTCGAAAGCTCCAGACTCTCACAAAGTTATTCTTTGGACTGAAGTTACAGAGGAAGAAGGAACAGGCATCGTTCACATAGCACCTGGTTGTGGAAAAGAAGACCTTGAGCTTGGAGAAATCTACGGCTTACCTGCCTTAGCTCCACTTGACGAATTCGGCGTTTTCATAGACGGCTACGGAGCTTTCACAGGCACTCACGTCTATGATTCGGCACCAAAAGTAATCGAAAACCTAAGAGAGAAAGGTCTTCTTTTCAAGTCAGAAGACTATGTTCACCGTTATCCTGTTTGTTGGCGTTGCAGCAGCGAACTTGTTTTCAGGCTAGTGGACGAATGGTTCATCAACATGGGTGAAAAACTAGACAAACCTTTAGAGGCAGTTACTGAAGAAGAAAAGGCTAGAAACCTAAGATACCAAATAATGGATGTTGCTAAGCAGGTTAGATGGATACCGGAGTTTGGGCTTCAACAAGAACTTGACTGGTTGCAAAACATGGAAGACTGGATGATTTCCAAAAAAAGATACTGGGGTCTTGCCTTGCCCATCTGGGTTTGCCAGAAATGTGGAATCTTCGAGGTCATAGGCAGCAAAGAGGAGCTTAAGGCCCGTGCGGTTGAAGGTTGGGAGATCTTTGAGGGGCACACGCCGCATAGACCGTGGATTGATGCAGTAAAGATCAAATGTTCCAAGTGTGGGGGGTTGTCTCAGCGTGTTCAAGATGTTGGAAATCCGTGGTTGGACGCCGGCATCGTTTCATATTCTACGCTGAACTACCGTAGTGACCGTGCGTATTGGGAAAAATGGTTTCCCGCCAAGTTGATTTGCGAATGTCTACCTGGCCAATTCAGAAACTGGTTCTACGCGATGTTGGCAATGAGCACGATAATGGAGAGGCGGGTTCCCTTCGAAGTCTGCTTCGGATACGGAGTGGTTCTAGGCGAAGACGGGCGTGAAATGCACAAGTCATGGGGAAACGCTATAGAGTTCGACGAGGCAGCTGAGAACATTGGCGCAGACGTAATGCGTTGGATGTACTGCACCAAGAAACCTGAAACCAATCTGCTCTTCGGATATGGGAAAGCAGAGGAAATCAAACGTCAATTCCTTATTCCCCTATGGAATGTTTACAGCTTCTTCACTACATATGCAAACCTTGACAAATGGACTCCAGAAAACGCCGTTAAAAAAGAAACACTGACTCTTTTGGACCTTTGGATCTTGTCTAAACTTAATAAGTTAGTCATGACTGTGAAGGAGCGTCTAGAAGACTTTGATCCTTACAATGCATCGCTAAGCATTGAAAAATTCGTAGAGGAACTGTCCACATGGTATGTCAGGCGGTCAAGGCGGCGATTCTGGAAAAGCGAAAAGGACGAGGACAAGAACGCTGCGTACACAACTCTCTATACATGTTTGACAACTTTAGTTAAAATTCTTGCGCCTTTCATTCCGTTCGTCTCAGAAGAAATGTATCAAAACCTGGTTCGCAGCGTTGACCCTAAGGCTCCTGAAAGTGTACACCACAATGAATGGCCATCAGCTGACGAAAAAGCAATCGACGACGAGATAATGAAGGGAATGAATTTAACCATAAAAGTCTGCAGCCTCGGCCGGTCAGCAAGGAGCAAAGCAGGAATAAAGCTTAGGCAACCTCTTTCAACTGCAAAAATATATGCTGATAAGTCCGTGGTAAAGCAAATTAAAAGATTTAAAGACATTATCGTTGATGAGCTTAACGTGAAAAAGATGTCCTTCGCAAAACAAAAGGACGAACTGATTGAGTACTCAATTAAACCGCTTCCCCAAGTCTTAGGAAAAAAGTACGGAAAGCTCTATCCAAAAATAAAAGAGGAATTGGAAAAACTTGATGCAGAGACGATTGCAAAAAATCTTGACAAAGGGAAAAGCGTGCAACTTAGGATTGACAAGCAGGCTGTGGAGATACTTCCAGAAGAGGTTGAAGTAACCGTTAATCCAAAAACGGGGTATTCGCTATCCGAAGAGGAAGGCATAGTGGTTGCCGTTGAAACCGTGTTGCCGTCTGACCTTAAAGAGGAAGGGTTAGCACGAGACATTGTTCGCCGAATACAGAACCAACGGAAAGAAGCAGGCTTCAACATCGCAGACCAGATTATAACCCATTACGAAGCTGAACCGTCGCTTGCAAAAGTCTTCAGAAACTATGAAGAATACATAGCCACAGAAACACTGTCAGTTTCTCTAAATGAAGGACACATACCAGGTGATGCCCACAAGTCAACATACAAGATCGGCGGCTTAACAGTTACCATTGGCTTGAAAAAGGTAAACACCTAAAAACCTTAACTGTGGCTTCTATTGCGTCGAAATTTTGGCAACCGTAGCGCCATTAAGCCTAACTATATCCGCGGTTTTCAATTCAACAAGCCTGTCTCTGGAGCCGCCTCCGCAGAAAATTGTTTCGAACCTTAAAAGTTCCTCGTCGACAATGATCCGCATATTTGTCTTATGTCCCACTGAGGGTGTTCCACCTGGCGGGTATCCGCTGATTTCTTCTGCCTTAGCAAACGGAACTAGCTGAACATTTTTCACTTTTAACGCAACAGCAGCTGCTTTAAGGTCAACTTTCCTGTTGCCTGGCACAATTAGAAGCACATGCTCACCTTGGTTTGTTTCTGAGACCAAATTTTTCGTAAGCCTATGAAGTTCTACTCCTGCAGCTTTAGCTGCGTCAGAAGTGTGGACAGTTTCAGTTTTTTTAATGAATTTATGCCAGATCCCGTTGCTTTGAAGATACTTCTCGAGGTTAGTTGCGAGGCTCATTTTTTGTTCAACTTTTGATGTCTATTCTATATATTAATTTTTTCTCCTTTTTGGTCAAGTTTTGTTTTTCCAAGCTCGTCTTCAACCTCTTTAAGCTGGACTTGATTAAAAACCGGGCCGTCCCTGCAGACACGATATTTCCCTATAACGCAGCTTCCGCAGATTCCAATTGCACAGTACATGAAACGTTCAAGGCTGGCTTGCATAGGCGTCTCATATTTTTCTGCTAACTTGAAAATCTTAGTTGTCATAGCTTCATTTCCACAAGCATAAATAATGTCGAAATGTTCTGTAGAAAGTAGCTTTTCAGCAACATCAGTAACGAGGCCTTTGATTCCATAGCTTCCATCATCTGTTGCGAAAATTGCCTTAAAACTGTTTTTCTTTTGTAATCTGGCTAATTGGTCAACGAAGAGAAGTTCACTTCGAGTTTTGGCTCCCTCGACGACAACCGTTTTCACCTTTTCTCCGACGAGTTTAGATGCTAACAGCATTAAAGGCGCGGTTCCGACTCCCCCGCCAACAAGGAGGGTTGTTTTTCCAAGAATTTTGAAATAGGTTCCAAAGGGTCCTCTAACACCAATTAGTTCACCTTCTTTCATTCTGTTAAGAGTTCGAGTTGCCTCCCCAACTTCTTTGACTGTTACGGAGACTAAGCTACTGTTGACTGATGAGATGCTTAGAGGAATCTCGTCGACGCTTGGAATCCAAACCATGACGAACTGTCCTGGCTTCGCACTTGCGCAAAGCCTGTCTCTGAAATAAATTGTCTTAACTGAATCGGTTTCTGTAACAACCTTTCGTATGCTTGTTGTTCTTATCTGGTTAGCATCTATGTGCCATCCCGACAATTTCGTTCACGCTCTTGATGTTTTTCTTCTCGAGATACTTGCGTATGCCGTCTGTAATGGACTTAAAGACAGCCAAGTCTTCAAAGGCGATTGCGCTTCCCACTTGAATTGCTGAGGCGCCTGCTAGCATGAACTCCACGGCGTCTTTCCATGTTCTGATGCCGCCGCACCCTATTATTGGCACTTTTACCGCCTCGAAAATTTCGTACACGCATCTTACGGCTACTGGCTTCACGGCGCCTCCGGAAAGCCCGCCTATCTTGTTCGATAGTACGGGACGTGCAGTTTCAACGTCTATCACCATAGCCCTAACCGTGTTAATTGCTGTGATGCCGTCCACGCCGCACGAAACAGCAGCCTCAGCTAGGCAGACAATGTCGGAAACATTAGGACTTAACTTGGCGAACACTGGAACCTTAACTTGAGCCTTCACTTCCCTGACAATTTCCTTGATTTTCTCAGGACTTTGGCCAATCTCATCTCCGACGCCCCTTACGTGCGGGCAGGAGAGGTTCAATTCAACCGCGTCAACCCCAGATTCCTCCCCAACTTTTGCAACCGCTCCGTACTCTTTAGCCGAGTAGCCGTAGACGCTGAGGATCAACGGAACCTCTAGGTTGCTTAGTTCCCTCATCTCCTCGGAGAATTTGTGGATTCCTGGGTTTGGCAATCCTAAGGCGTTAAGCAGTCCGCATTCGAGTTGGATGACCGTTGGGTTCGCGTATCCTTCGCGCGGTTTAAGCCCAACAGATTTTGTGGTAACTGCGCCTGCTCCCGCATGCGCCACTTCTTCGAGGCTTTTGGATGTGATGCCGAGGATTCCAGAAGCAAGGATTGTGGGGTTACGGAGGTCTAACTCAGCTAACTTTACTTCGAGATTTTCAGCATTAAACATGACCTTTCAATAAAACCTTGACCTTAAAGTATATTAAACTATTTAATGCGGGTACGAATTTATCTTTCATGAAAAGTTGCTTGATACTATTTAAATTACGGGCATGTGAGGACTCATGTGCAAATAACCAATTGTTCGGTGGCCTATAAGATTTTTCTTCAAAGAACCGATATAAAAATATAAATTTTAAATGTGTTTTATGAATATGAAAGAATACGTTCAAACTTCTTTGGTGCGCAAAGAACTTGTGTGCGACGCAAACAAAAAGAGAGATGCCTATTAAGGATTTAGTCAACATTATCTGGTTGTGCCTGTTAGTTTTTGCAACGGCGGCTTACTGGTTTTATAATCCTTCTCTATTATCGGAATTAGCTGACATCATCGGTAATGCGGTCTCTGGAGGCTTGGTCTTATTTTCGGATTTGACGGCGAATTTTGTGTTATTATTAATTTTCTTGTTGGCTCTGCGATTTTTTATGTTTTTGATTGCTGAGGTTGTCAAGAAGCAGATGCCAAAGGCAATTGGAAACCTAGCTGGCTGTTTAATATCAGCAGTCTTTATTTTTTTGTTTAATTCTTGGGTGCACGTTACTCTTTCAGCTTATTATGTACTAAGCATACTACTTTTCCTTTTTGGACTATACGAGGTTTCTAAGGGCATTTGTAATGGCTTGTTTAGAGAGAACCAGACGAACATCTTGAAGGGCGACTGGAAAACACTTCTGCTGGGCGTGAGAATAATGTTGTTGTCTGTGATTTTTACTGAAAGCGACTTCCTTGTTTTTAGGGACTTTGTGTACCTCATACCTGGATTGATCAGTATGCCGCTGATTGAAGGTGAGTTCATACCTGACTTCAGTGCTTTCATGCTCATCGTTTTGTTCGTGTACATATTGACCGCAGTCCCTTCAAGACTTATCTTTGTCAAATGTAAAAGATGCAAAATGGTGTTCCTAGAAATAGGTGTTCCAGAATCAAGCTGGGACTCTGAACACACGTCTAAACATAGACATTGCCCAAGATGCGGCGCAGCATGTTTCTGAATTGACGATTCTGTAATCTGGAGAAGAAATCATACGGCTCATTCGTACCTGCAAGAAAGATCAGTAATACATATGGATTGTTATAATTCAGAGATGCAACAACCTAATTAGATGTAATTATGATGCTGTGCAGGATACTTAACAGTGCACTTTGTAGAAAAAAGATGGTGTTCCAGTTTTAACTGGCTTATTTGATTCCCATTTTCACCGTTATTTTCACTATGAGGAAGATTACGAATGTTACTATGAGGAATGTTATTAACGTCCCTATGAAGTGTCCGATTCTGAACGGTCCAACTGTCATGAGTTCCCATTCTACGCCTGGCATCATTAGGGCTATTACGGGCATAATTAGGTCTGAAACAAGGGCGTTGACTAATCCACCCACATAGACACCCATGATGAAGGCTACAGCCATTCCCATAACCTTGTATGTCCCTATAAATGCCTAAAATTCCTCGATTATTCCTTTTGGTTGAGGAGCAGGAGGAGAAGGCTTAGGCTCAAGTAGTTCCCTATTTTTTTAATTCTTCTAAAATTTCTGTTTGTTTATCATTTGGCATCGTGCCTTACACCTTGTTACTTGTATGACACACGTAGTTTAATAAGGTTCTGTGGCTGCTCTTCTAGGTTTTAATCAATAACTTTGTTAAGATCGCATGCTTTCTCTATGGAAAAGGTTATTCGTAAGGTGTAAACATAAAGGGTAAGAGATGTGGTGAATGTTTTGAAGGTCACCGTTATCACCAGCGTTTTGGGAGTCATAGGCCTCGGCGAAGATGGCAAAATTGCTGCCTACAAACTTTTTCCAAAAAATACCTCTGAAACTGCAGCTAAACTTATGGACGTTGAATCTGGTAGAAACATCAATGAACTATCTGAAGCCATTCAAGAATTGAAAGAGAAAGGCTTCACAAAGTTCATATTTGAAAACACTGTGCTTGGCCGAACAGTACAAAATCAGCTAAATGTTGAGGTCGAGGTTGTTTCTCCTTCAGAGATCGGCGAGAGCTTCCGTGAAAAAATGAGCGAGTACGCCGTGGAAACGGGATTTGCCAAGGACGCCTTGGAATTTTCACGGTGGGTGCACGATGTCTCGATGGAAGTTTCGCAGCTTAAAGTAGGGAAGGCAACTGAGAAAAGAGACCTCATGATTGTGCAAGCCGTTCAAGCGCTGGACGATATGGACAAGACTTTGAATCTTCTTTCAACCCGCATACGCGAATGGTACGGGCTGCATTTTCCTGAGCTAGACAGGCTTGTGGAGAAACACGAAGTATATGCAAGTCTCGTAAAAAACCTTGGAAGAAAAAAAGAATTCACCCAGGAAAACATCGAAAAGCTTGGCATTTCAAAAAACAAAGCTGCCCAAATTGAGAAAGCTGCGGAATCTTCTATGGGCGGAGAACTCAAGGACCAGGACATAACACAAATCCAGTCACTGTGCAACTGCATTTTAGGGTTGTATGAAGAAAGGTCAAGCACAGAAAAATACATTGAAGAGTTGATGGAGGAGGTAGCGCCAAACACAGCTTTCCTGTCAGGAGCAACGTTAGGAGCAAGGCTAATCGCCATAGCAGGCGGATTGATGAATCTGGCAAAGATGCCAGCAAGTACAATACAGGTACTAGGAGCGGAAAAGGCGTTATTCAGGTCACTGACAACTGGCGCCCGTCCACCAAAGCACGGCGTAATTTTCCAGCACGCCCTAATTCACGGGTCGAAACGTTGGCTTAGAGGAAAAGTTGCCAGAATATTCGCCGGCAGACTCGCTATCGCCGTAAGAACCGACGCGTTCAGCGGAACCTACATTGGCGACAAACTTAAGGCAGACCTTGAAAAAAGAGTAGATGATCTCCAGAGAAAGTATCCAGAACCAAAAATAAAGACGCATGAAAGAATATCGTCAAAACCCATTAAAAAGCCTTCGCGAAGAAGGAGAAAACATGGACGCTGAGGTTCACCCTCACCGCTTATTTGAGGGCGTATTCCAGGTTTGTCTTGAAGAAAAATCGCCTAGACTTGCTACTTTAAACTTGTCTCCAGGCATAAACGTGTACGGTGAACGTCTAGTAAGAGTTGGTGACGTAGAATACAGGCTTTGGGATCCTTTTCGCAGTAAACTAGCTGGCGCCATTCTTAAAGGTCTTAAGAACCTGCCAATAAAGCTGAATAGTAAAGTTTTGTATTTGGGGGCAGCCTCGGGAACAACAGCTAGCCACGTGTCGGATATCGTTGGAAATAGCGGCTACGTTTATTGTGTAGAGTTCGCACCAAGATCGATGAGGGACCTTATAAACAATGTCTGTAGGTTCAGAAACAACATGGCTCCAGTGTTAGCGGATGCCAGATTTCCCAGCCAATATGCCTCAATGGTTCAAAGCGTGGATGTAATCTACTGTGATGTTGCTCAGCCTGAGCAAGCAAAAATTCTTGTAAATAACGCTAGAATTTTCCTCAAGTCGGGAGGATGGGTGATGTTAGCGGTGAAATCTCGAAGTATCGATGTAACCAAAGACCCCGCAGAAGTGTACAAACAAGAAATTAACGTACTCAAAGCAAATGGGTTTGAAATCTCCGAAGTAATTCGTCTAGAACCATACGACAAAGACCATGTCATGGTCGTTGCAGACTACATGTCCCGGAACTTCTAATTCATAGTACATGCAAAATCGCAGAGGCGTTAATCTAACCAAAAGACCAGCAGTGAAAGATATAATGTCTACATCTTTTTGAAAGAATTCATTGCAGCAGTTGCAGAAGATCAGATTATTACATAATTTTTATTTTAGCCAAGGTGGAAGAAGTTGTCTTTCCAGTAGTGTTTCAAGCGTTTCTCTTTCTCTTACCAGTGCATACTTGCCGTCTTTCACAAGAACTTCAGCGCACCTTGGTCTCGAATTGTATTGCGAGCTCATTGAAAAACCATAAGCTCCAGCATTTAGGACAGCCAGCAAATCGCCTTCTTCGATTCTTGGAAGTTTTCTCTCTCGAGCAAGAAGATCTCCTGATTCACACAGCGGCCCTGCAATGTCGTAGAGTTCTTTTTCAGACTCGTTTAACTTGTTTGCTACGATAATTGGGTGGTAGGAACCGTACATAGCTGGCCTAATAAAAGTGTTGAATCCTGCGTCAACTCCTGCAAATTTCCTGAAGGGCGTAACCTTAACCGTGTTTACTTCTGTCAGAAGAACCACGGCGTCGCAGATGATGAATCGTCCAGGTTCAAGGTAAACCCAAGGCTCATCGAGATCATACTCTTTAATTTTATTCTTATATAATTTCATGATCTTTTCAGCAAACTCGTCTATGTTTATTGGCTTTTCTTCCGGTCGATATGGTACCCCTATGCCTCCACCTATGTCGATGAACTCGAAGTCTACGCCCACCTCTTTTTTTACACGGCTAGCGATCTGCAACTGTTTTTCAATTGCTTCGAGGTAAGGCTCCACCGTAAGGTTTCCAGAGCCAATGTGCATTTGGATGCCGAATTTTTTGACACCCGCCTTCATGGCTATCTTGTAGGCCTCAACAACATCACCTTCCCAAATTCCAAACTTCGAGGCCTTTCCACCAGTAACCACATGCTCGTGGTGTCCAGCACCAACCTCAGGATTCACTCTTACCGAAAGTAAAGATGGCACGTGAAACCTCAACAACCTCTTCAGTTGAGAAAGCGAGTCTACGTTAATGGTAACTTCGGATTCTGCGAGGAACTTAAGCTCATCGTTCCTTACGCTTGTTCCAGTGAACAAAATCTTGTCAGGTGAAAATCCAGCTCTAAATGCCAGAAACACCTCGCCAGGGCTAACAGCGTCTAGACAAGCCCCTTCGCTTAGAAGAATCTTAAGGACAGAAAGACTTGTGTTAGCCTTTGCTGAATAGTAAATCTTCACCTTGCTGTTGCGTTCTGTTAGAGCCTTCGAAAGCTGCCTGAAATTGTCTCTTATTCTCCTTTCGCTCATAACGTACAAAGGTGTGTCGAACTCTTCTGCTAGCTTCAGCACCGACACGCCGTCGATGTACAACAGCCCATCTCTGTTCTCGAAGTACTCATGAAAAAGTTTTGCCATCAACGTCGCCAACTACACAACAACAGATGCCTTTTTGGAATTATTATGTCAGATGAGTTTCTTTGCCACCATAAGCTCTGCGCTGAGAATACCTGCTCCAGCTGCACCTCTAATCGTGTTGTGCCCAAGGCAAAGGTACTTGTAAGTCATAACTGGATCACTTCTTATACGGCCGACAACGATACTCATGCCTCTTCCTGCGTTGCGATCCAGCCTTGGCTGTGGGCGGTCAACTTCTTCACGAACAATTATCGGCTTCTCAGGAGCTGAAGGAAGCTTGAGTTTCTGGGGTTCGCCAACAAAATTTTGCAGGGCAGCCTTAAATTCATCAATGCTTGGTTTTTGCTCTAGTTCAACATAGACAGCTTCAAGGTGACCGTCTTTCACGTCAACACGGTGACAACTGGCGCTTATAGTCATGTTAGCAGGTTGAACCTTTCTGCCGTCAAAGGTACCTAGGATTTTCCTAGTTTCGCTTTCCATCTTTTCTTCTTCGCCTGAAATGAATGGGAAAACGTTGTCAACAATGTCCAATGAGGCTACACCTGGATAGCCCGCGCCACTTAAGGCCTGCATTGTTGAGACAATCAAACGTTTTACGCCAAACCTCATCAACGCTTTTAGCGTAATGGCAAGCTGTATCGTGCTACAATTCGGATCTGTAGATATGAAGCCGTTCCAACCTCGATTTCTCTTTTGAATCGGAATGAGCCCCAAATGCTCGGGGTTGACCTCTGGAATCATGAGTGGAACATCAGTTTCCATTCTGTGTGCGCTTGCTTTGCTGACTACGGGGAACTCGGCGGCGAATTCTGTCTCAATTGGTCCAGCTATGTTTCCAGGAAGAGCTGAAAATACAAAGTCTATGTTGCTTACTTCTTTTACCTCTTTAAGGATTGTGTTAACAACTGGCATTTCGCCAATTTCCTTCGGCATCTCGGATTCCAGCCGCCATTTGCAGGCTTCGCTGAATTTTTTCCCCGCTGACCTTTCGGATGCAGCGAGGACTTCTATGTCGAACCACGGGTGCCCTTGGAGGAGCTCTATGAACCTTTGTCCGACTGCTCCTGTGGCTCCTAGTATCGCGACTTTTCTTTTCAAACTACGTCCCTCACAACTTTTAATGCTTCTTCAACAATTTTCTCGTCAATGAATATGCTTATTGTGGCTTTACTACTCGTAACCTCAATTATATTAATATTTTTAGACGCCAAAGCGCCTGAAACCTTCGCAATCCAGCCTGGCGAATCTATGAAAGCCGGGTGAGTTACCTCGATTAACCCAACATTGGTTCGTAGGCTCAAAGCCTTGCACAGGTCGGAACGGTGCAGTTCATTAACCAGCTTATGAGGCTCCTCGGAAGACGTGAAAACCGTAAGCGAAACTTTTCCAGTGCTGATGCCGTAGATCGGCCTATTTCCTAAAGATGCGAGAATTTTGCTTACGTTCATAGGATCTATGCTACATATCATGCTGATAGCGACGAGCCCTTTCTTCTCCGTTATTTCACAGGAATTAGAATCAAAGACCCCGGAAATTTCAGTTCCACCAGATGAGATGCCGTTCGAAAAGTTGATGACCCTTAGCTTTTGATAAGGAAGTTTGAACTTTAGTGATTCCGCCTTGATTATTTTTGCTCCTCCATGCGAAAGCGCAAACATTTCGTGGATATCAAGCTTCTTTAACGGCTTTGCGTCTGGAACGATTCTTGGGTCTGCTGACATTACGCCTTCGGTTTCTTTGACAAGAACTATCTCTTCAGCTTTCAAGCAGTTTCCAAGTACCATGGCCGTTGTGTCGCTTCCCCCTCTTCCAAGAGTTGTAATGTTGCCTTTTTCGTCTCTTCCCAAAAATCCACAGACAACCACAATTTTCTTGCCGAGAAGAGGCTCAACAAACCGTTTAACGCGCTCACAAGTTTTTTCCATGTTCGGAGTTGCATCTTTGAAATCCGAATCTGTGATAATTGGCCAGTTTTCTTGGCTTGGATCAAAGTATTCTGCTTCGACGCCCATTGAGCGAAGCGCTGAGCATAGGATTCGGACGCTTGTCCTTTCCCCCATTGACACGATGTCTGCATAGTCCTGAGAGTCCGCTATGCCTATTTCGGAAATTAGCTTGGTAAGGGTGTCTGTTACACCTGCCATCGCCGAGACTACGACAACGATTTCCTTGTACCTTGACTTTGTAACCATCTTAGCTGCTTTTCTAATTTTTTCGCCTGTAGCAAGGTCTGCTCCGCCAAACTTTATGATAGCTCTGTTAGCCATTGCTTGTCCTCCATTTCTCGTAAGTGCTTAGGTTCTAGGCTAATACGTCCTCCATGCTGTAGAGTCCAGCCTTTGTCTGCCTGCATATCCACTCAGAAGCATAAAGGGCGCCTTGAGCGAAAACGCTACGTGAGAAAGCTGTATGTTCAATTCTGATCATCTCATGCGGTCCAGCTGCTATTATGTCGTGTATTCCAGCTACTCCACCTGCTCTAACAGACAGAATCTCGAGCTCCCCAGGCTTCCGTGGATTTATTCCTTCTCTTCCATAGACTGTCATCGTGTATTTTCGGGCTTCTGAAATAATTTCACCCAGTTTTTTAGCCGTCCCACTCGGCGCATCTTTTTTTCCAGTGTGGTGAACCTCGGTGATGCTGAAGTCATAATCAGGAGGCAGACGAGCTAGGGTTTTTGAAAGCTGGAACATAATGTTTACTCCAATCGCGTAGTTGGGAGAAATGACCGCTGGAACCTTTCCAGAAATTGCTTCTCTGATTTTTTGCATTTGCTCAACCGTTAAACCTGTTGTTCCCACGACTATTCTTTTGCCCAAACTAGCGACGACTGGAAGATTTGCCACCTCAGCCTCAGGTGTCGTGAAAGATATGTAGACGTCAGCTTCTTTCACAGCATCCTCTAAGTGAGACGGGTCAACCATCTTAATGTCCAAATTACATATTCCAGCTTCTCGCAAGGTTTTACCGACATTAGGGTTACCTTTACCCTCGACTGCGCCAACGATGGTGAACCCTCGTGCAACTGCCTCTTTGATGAGGGTACTTCCCATTCTACCTGCTGCGCCTGCTACACAGATTTTAATCATAGGCTAATCCTTTCCAGTATCTTTCCTTGTACAGTCTCTTACTTAGGTCAATGTCGAAAAACGATTCAACAGGCTCAAGAACCTCAGGCGTCTTTTCAAAAACAGACCTCGCTACGTTAAGAACTGCCTGTAGACCTTTCTTGGTCATTTTTCCGAGTGGCTGTCTGCACGGTCCAGATGGCATTCCAAGAATGTTCATAAGTGTCTTGTATGGAACTGGGTTTCTTGCCTTACATGAGATTATTCCATACGGCGTTTCTTCTTCTGTTTTGACAGTAACCATTCCAAAAAGTGGCTTAAGCGCATCGTGCAACCTTTGATACTGTTCAACGTCCTTCTTCAATATTGCCTGAACGAATTTTTGTATTGGTCCAGGTGCGACGTTTGACGCAACAGAAATGACGCCGCTTGCCGCTATTTGGGAGTCTGTCATCATTTCAAAGGTTTTATCGTCATCGCCTGAAAGAATATCAAAGTCAGCTCCACACAGTCGACGTGTCAATCGCATGTTGTCAAGATTTCCCGTTGCCTCTTTAACAGCACTAACGTTCTTGAATTGGGAATGAAGAATCGCTAAATCTTGTGGAAGAAGTTGAGTTCCCGTTCTGCCCGGAATCACGTATGGAATTATTTGGATTTCAGGGTACTCTTGGGCCACAGGTTCAATGTATTCTTTGCGGATTTCAATTGAGCTCGGACCATTATAATAAGGATCAACCAGTAATATGCAATTTACGCCATATTTTGAAACCTCACGTGTGGCTTCCAACGTTTCTTCTGTGTTGTTGCTTCCCGTCCCTCCGATGGTTAGAGTTTTGCCACCAATATATTCGTGAACTTTTTCGATCACTTTTAAATGCTCATTCCAAGTTAGAGTTGGGCTTTCACCCGTTGTTCCGACTGCTAATATGCCACTTATGCCTTCCTTTATCTGAAATTCAACTAGGCTTTTCAGTCCTTCATAATCGACTTTTCCACTTTTTCTCATTGGCGTAACTAATGCAGTGTAACATCCGTTGAACCCGTACATCTTGTTTTTCACCTGATACACCTAATACTGCGTTTTTCATCAAGCGGGATATTTATGGTTTTCGTTTTAAAAATACGATAATCGTAAATAATGAAGACTTTATATGTTAATATAACAAATGACTGCTACGTAAAATGGATTTTCAATATTGATTAAGAAAATTTGTCTGTTCTTCGAACCCCGTGTTCGCTAGGCTTTAAAGGAAAAATCTGGATTAATAAATGTGAAAAGAGAGGCGCACTTAGATGG
Source organism: uncultured Candidatus Bathyarchaeia archaeon (assembly GCA_964584965.1). GTDB lineage: Archaea > Thermoproteota > Bathyarchaeia > Bathyarchaeales > DTEX01 > JAGTRI01. The sequence continues at coordinate 63,396 of CAZPBM010000001.1, forward strand.
CAAAAACTATAGTCGCAACCGAAATGAACAGTAGGATGTTGGCTAACCTCATTAAGAGGCTTTACATCCAAAAAAGAAAGGCAGTTCAATACTAGACTTAGTTTTTACTGCGACAAATTAAGGCAATTTTACGATTTTCGCAAAAGCATATATTTTTAAAATTTTAAATATATACTTATGGATGATATTGATCTTGAAATTCTCAAAATCTTAAAGAAAGACGCTCGTACCAAGTATGTTAAGATCGCTGAGTCAGTAAACCTAACAGAGGGCGCAGTTAGAAGGCGTATTAAGCAGCTTATCAAAGACGGGATTATTAAGGCCTTCACGATCGAAGCAACAACAGAGCTTGAAGGCATAGTTCTTGTTGAGACAGGTCCAACAGGAACAAGAGATGTCTTGAAAAATATTAGTAGGATAGCGACCAGGGTTTTTGAGGTTTCAGGAGACTATGATGTGGCAGCTTTAATTCAAGCTTTTACAATTGAGGATTTGAACAGAAAAATTGATGAAATAAGAAAACTCTCAGGGGTAAGGAACACAAATACTTTGATAAAGCTAACTAGCTAATTTCACCCAGTCTGATTTTGTTTTTGATTTTTTTTCAAGACCTCAAGAATCTTGTACATTTTTTCGTACGCTACTTCAAATTCGTTGTCTTTCAAAAGCAGAGCTCGGGCATCACTGAAGAATTGTATGAATCTTCTTGATTTTTTTTCTTTAATGTGTTGCTTGAGAGTAACTGCATTGGAAATGAACTTTTCAAGGAATTGAGACGTAAATTTATTGTCTATTTGTATTGACGAGTAAAGCAACGGATCTTCGCTCATTACTCCTTCGCTTAGAATATGCTGTATTGTGAAGGTTGGGCCTCCCAGTTTTTTTAAGGCGTTTATATCTTCTTGCCCTACCACTGAAGCAAAGACTATGTTCATAAAATGCGGAAGCGAAAGAGTTAACGCCATAGATCTGTCGTGTTCTTCAACATCGACGACGACTAACTCTGTTTTAGGGAAAATTGTTTTAGCTAATTTAAGTTCATTTTGTGGATTTAGAACTGGGACAAGTGCAATCTTTTCCTCAAGGGTTTCTGCGGTTCCAGGACCAAAAAGTGGATGAATTGAAAGCGTCTTTATCCCGTTCATTGCGATCTTTTTTAGTTCAGACATAACTTGAGACTTAAGAGACGATATTTCCATGACGGTGGCTGACTTTGGAATTTTCTCATATATTTCCCTTAGAACTTTTGGCGTAACATTGATTGGGGTTGACACGACTATGATCTCGGCGCCTTTAGTTGCCTCTATGTTGTTTCGTGCAAGTTTAATGTTCATGGACTGAGAAATCGCCTTAGCTTCTTCGCTTCTTTTGTCAGAGATTGTGATTTCATGCCCGCCTTTTAGGAAATAGTTTATGAACCATCTTCCCATCCTCCCTGCTCCACCAATAATAGTTACCTTCAAACTTTTGACCTCCAGACAAGTTCGAGATGACTTTAACGGTGAGACTTAGCGATCTCCCGCTGAACCCGTTTAGACTCTTCGAGGAGAAGCTGCAAGAGATTGAGGCAGAATTTTTCGTCTAAACCCTTTTTTCTGCATTTTTCCAGAACCTTGGTTTTTAAGTTTTGCTCAACCGGCATGTTTTCAATCGGCATTCCTGCATCAGCCTTTATTTCACCTATCTTTTTGGATAGCTGAAGCCGTTTCTCGCATAGGCTGAAGATTTCCAACGTAACTTTCTCAAGCTGCTTCCTGATGTCTTCTATTTCGGTCTTCTCGCTCAAAGGTTGCTCACCAAAGCCTAAAGGCTTAAAAAAATAATATGATGGCTTCTGTTTATAAGATTGAGACCACACAAAATTCGTGGTGAAATGCAAAGTAAAATAAAATGCGTTTACCAGAAAATGTTATAACCCGTCAACAATTCTGACAATATCATAAACGTTGTTTACAACTTTATAGCCAAGTTCGCAAACCTTTTCGATTCCTTGCCCGCCACCAACAAAAACAAATCTTAACCCAGCTTGGCAGGCGCATTCAGCATCTGACCAATGGTCTCCGACGAAAACTGTCTCCTCTGGCCTTACGCCTAGGAGTTTCAGAAGATAGAAAGCATGCTTAGGGTTAGGTTTAGGCTGGTCAACGTCATCTCTCGCAGCAACAGCGTCAAAGTATTCAGATAGATTGAACTTGGCAAGTATTCTCTCAGCGTATTCGTGGCAGCTTCGGGTTAAGACTCCAAGCTTCAACCCCTTTTGCCTAAGAGCTCGCAAGGTTGCAGCCACGCTATCAGCTAAGGCTGCGTTGCCTACAGATTGAAGCTCAACTTCGTTCATTATGTTTGACACCTCCGCAAGAATGTTGGCGACTTGTTTTTTGGAGAAGCCTTTCTGTTCAAGGTCTTCCACCGCCAGTTTCAAGATTTCCACAGTTAACATTTCTTCGCTTAGAAGCCCAGACGTAACGCCGTTTGATCGCAGATAAGAAATAATCTTTCTTTTCATCTCCTTGAAAGGAATAGCGGAATTAATCAAAGTGCCATCAAGATCGAAGACAACAGCTTTCACAGATGCCATCAATCCGTACACGCTAATTTAAACAAAAACCATCTACATTAAAAACCTTGTCCAAACTTTTCAAACAAGTTCTTTTTCAAATATTTGTCAGCTAATATGAAAGAGGATTCCAGCGCTTCGGTTGTTTCCGCAGAGCCTGTGTAGAGAAAAAATTTCGGCGGTTCTCCGGAGCTACAAAAAACTGCAATGTACGCACCTTAACAAATACTGTCTGTTCAGCTAAGAATTATAGAACGAGATGTCATCAATATGACGCCGAAAATGGTTGGTAATATTTTATGGTATCATGAGGTCATCTTATGTTCCCACAGAACTAAGCGCACTTTAACAAAGATACAAAAGATAACCTCGACTTTTATTAAAGTGTGTTGACAACGAAATAACAAAATTCTTATTATGTCTTTCATATCTTTATTTCATATGGCGCTTTGAGGTGGTCTTGCTTCGTAGCAAATTGAAGTTTATCCATCCTAAGCATAGAGGGACTTGTGGGAACATAATCGTGAAGAAAAAAACTGTGGTCGCAAGTTTATTGGTTTCTGCCTTGGTTATCCTGATCATTTGTGTTTCTATTTCTCTTCATTTCTTACCTGAATCACTGACAGGTGTTGAGGTTCAACTCAACTTTTTTGACTACCCTACCAAGAACCCTATCGAAGGATTAGAGATTAGTTTTTGTATGAGAACTGGTGAACAAGACTTCAAAATATTCGGAGTTTCTGATGAAGACGGAAAGGTGTCTAGATCTGCGCCTCTAAAAGAATATGGTGTCAAACCCTTGGCGACAAATGTCTCTATTTCTGGTGTTTGGGCTCTTCTACAGATAGTGGGAGACGAAGAGAGTTCCGTTGACAGAGACAGATGGTTCATAAAAGACTTTAGGCCATTTCTCTCAAACTGTTCAGAATATTCTTTCAACAATGTAAATCTTCGGCGGGAATGGGTTGAATCGACACTTGTCTTTAGACTGGAATTTTACTTAACTCAAGCCACAATTGTTGAGATCCGTGATCCAGTTCTCGAAGCAAGTGGATTAGGACCTCACTTGAAAGTTGATACCCTAAAACGTAATTTCATTATGTATCTCTGGGATAACCGTGTTTTTATTGTTTCTCCGAACCCTATCCAAGTGGATTTAGATGTTAGGTATGTGGTCTATAATGCACAACCATTGGTGTTCAGAGTTTCGATTTCGGTTGACACAAAAAATCGTACGTTCATTGACCTCACACCGTATTATGTTGAAGCTTTTTCGCGTAGCCAAATAGGACAACTAGACATCTTAATTAATAACTTAGTCTCGTATGGATTCGATGTAGTTGATTTTAGAAACAAACTTGTTCGCATAGAAAGGCTATTCAAGCTCGCGATGGAAAGGCTTGAAAGTAACGATGTTGAAGCCTTTCAAAGATATGTCCAATCAGCAATGAATTCTTACAGGGACCTTTATGTGGAAACTGCTGGAATATACACTAGCGGCGTTGTTTGGGTTCCAAGCCTGCTGATAGTTTTTATGTTTTTTGCGTTAAGCCTTTCTAAGATTATTGCTAAGAATTTTATGATTTTGTTCCTTATTTTCTTGATTGCTGTTTTCTGTTTGTTTGTTTTGACTAATCCATACGTGAGGCTTTTTGTTTGTAATCCTTCCGCGTTTATTCAAAGTTTTACGCAGTCCATGGTCTTTCAGTTCTTTCTTCAATTGCTACCAATTGCGCTCTTAATTGTTGTTAGCTGTTTTGGACAGATAAGGACTTTTGCGTGGGAGATTTTCGAAGTGAGCATACGAAATCTGAAACGGAGAAAACTCAAAACAGCTCTTGCCTTAACAACGATTGTCATAATTTCAACTTCAGCTATGTGCCTATTGACTATTACAGTAAGAAAACAGACATTCATGGTAGTTAATCAGAACACTATACCCATAGTCGACAGGGGGTTTGTCATTTACAAAGTCATTTACCAAAGACCCTTTTCCTCAGAAGAAAAGCCAACGAAATATTACTTGCCGATAGGGTGGTACGAAATTAAATGGTTATCAGAGCATGAATCTGTCGAGTCGATGAGTATCTATGGTATAAGGAAAGTTAATTTCGCAAGGGCAGACGGGCTAACTATCGACGGGTTCAATCAGTTCAACCTAATCGTGGTAAATACGTCTTTTATAGGTTGCTATCAAAACGTTTCCAAAATGATCAATATTGATTGGTTTACAAAAGCCGACAGAAACATGGTTATTATTGGTTCAAAAATTGCCAATAAATATGGTCTACAGGTAGGATCTAATGTTTTGATTGACGGAAGAACGTATGTAGTTAAATCATTTATAGACGAAAATATGGCTACTCAAAATCTTCAAGACATCGACGGATCTCCATTTCTATTTGACATATTCGATCCAGAAACTGGAAAGATAAATGGAGACTCATTTATCATCGGTGACATAAACGATTTCGATTACAATTCTGTTTCAATACTCAAAGTTTCAATCGTCCTAAGTGATCAACTTGTTCAAGACGTAAATCAGGTCATAGAAGAAATTCAAAGTTTCGGATTAGACTTTGGCGAAACCGACGAATATTCGTATGTTATGACCTATTCAATGCAAGTTATAACACAACAGAAAGTCTACAGTGTGGAGTCTACCTCGCCCTCTGCGTTTGTTTTTGGGGAAACACCTATTGTTCCGATGACAATTGCTGTTCTAATGTTGTTTGTAAACATGATGGGAACGGTTTTTGAAAGAAAATCTGAAATTCGAACAATACACGTCATAGGAGCAAGCCCGCTTAGAATTGGCCTCATTTTCCTGACTGAAGGTTTGATCTTGGGCATAATAGGAGGCGTTTTCAGCTACATTTTCGGGTTTTTGGCTGTCCGAATCACGAATATGACTCTTTCTGATTTGGTCTCAAAAAACATCATTGGAGGTGCACCCTTCGCTATTACTTTTTCTGCAGCGGTTCTGTCTTCGTTGCTTGGTTGCCTCTATCCTGTAATACAGTCAATGAAGATGGTTGTTCCAAGTGGCAGAATGCGTCATCAATCAAAGGACATCATAGATTTTCATGGTCAAACTATGTGTCTGCAGGTTCCTATCAAAATTGAGGAAAGCGAGGTTAGAAAGTTTGAGAGATACCTTGAAAGCTTATCAACTGAGGTTAAGATGCTCTACAAATTTATAAGTATGAGTCCACCACGCATTGAAGAGGTAAATGGCCAACAAGCGCTTTCAATTACTGTTGACATGTCTGCTAAAGGATATGAAATAGCAAGCTTTCTGATTCTATTTACTAAAACTGCCGAGAAAATTCTTGATGTAACTATCCAGCCGTTGAACGATAAAAAAGCTAAGACAGAGAAGTGGAGCCGCGAACACAAGGACAACATCAATGAATTGTCTCAATTTCTCAGAGAGAAGATTCTGGCATTCAAGATTAGTGGACACGATTCTGACCTTTTGCCAACTCGCAAGAAATAGTAAGAAGACCGATTTTAGATGAAGCGGAACCTTGAACTACTATAGGCAGCTGGCTGGTTCAAGTTGCCATCTAATTATACATCTACTGTCTAGAGCTGGCCACCAAAAAGATTCAGAATTCATGCTGCGTCAAATAGTTTACTCCATATTCTAGCGCATTCTTCACAATTTCTAAAGGCTACTTAGTTTTTGATGAATTACCCAGAAACCCGCAACCAAGACCTATGATTGAATCTTTGAAACCTGTTTTTCAAATTCTCGATACTGCATTGGAACACCTTACTGAGACTGTGCTTCTTTTTTGAAACAAAAATTTTACTTACATTTTTTAGCTGCAAATAATTCCATTTTTATTCTTTGCCTTCTAAAAAGGATAATTTGTTCATGTTCTCCAAGAAACTGAAGACTGGGTTTGCGTATGAGTATCCTATTTTCTCTCAATCAGTTCAATGAGTGTTCCATCAGGATCCTCAATGAAAGCAATCAATGAACCATGAGGACTAAGCCTAAAAGGCTCATCAGTAATCGTAACTCCTTCATTCCGCATCAATGAAATAGCCTTCTCCATGTCCTTGACTTCAAATGCAATGTGGTCAAATACCCTGTCCTCATACTCAGCTTGAACAAACCTTTTCTGATCTTTATAGAAAGTTAGCTCTAACATTGCACCCTTCCCTTCTGAATCTTGCAGAAACGCTATTTCAGCGTTGTTCTGAGGAATTTCACGCCTGTTTAAAAGTTTTAAATTTAAAAATCTCGTGTAAAAACCAATCGACCTCTCCATATTCCTTGTCCGAACACTAACATGGATTAACATGCTTTCACCATACTATCCTTTAACACTCTTTTAGCATTTAGAGATTCCCATCGTATCAGTAAACCCAAAATAATAAAACGATTCTTCTAAAAAATCTGAAACAACTTCGTACAACAAAAGACATAGAGACAAATGAAAAACTTTAATGAACATAAAAAACCACGCCATATATTCGTAAGCCCATATGAAACAGTTCTAGCACGGTGGTCGAATCCACGGTTTCACAGCGAATCCACAACGTCTATATAAAGAAAAAAGTTTCAACGTGCACGGAAAGAGAAAAACTGCAATACGCTGATTGAGGCGTTCTCCGAGATTTTCATGACCAAACGGCTTCGATGTGGCACCTTAGATGCTTGGCAACAGTTTCGTAAAATTCCTCCTCGTGTTCTATCAAACACCGATGAATCCGTTCACGGTAAACCCACTCTCCACCACTCTTCTTTGTTGTAAGAACCGAGCCGTAAGTGATGTGAAGCAGTTGCCTCCCATTATTCTCATCTAAATAAGTCGGTTCCAACTCGCTGTCTAAAATCTTGTTCGGATCAGGTATACGTGAAAGATCCGTCGTAACATAGTAGGCTTTCCTGTCCTCTTCAAATCTTTGAAGCGCAAACAACACAATTTCACGAAACAGCGCAGGCTCATGCCTAGCAACAATTCTTAGAGCCTCCAAATAACTTGTTCCAGCAGTTTTTAAATGAATCAGGTCTGAAGCATACTTTCCCAAAATAGGAAAAATAGAAAACTTATCACTGCCTGAGTGGATGCTAATTTTATAAGGACCAAGAGACCTAGCGATAGAGACATGCTTCTTGAAGGATTCCTCAAATTCTTTCAAATCTCCTATGTAATCTATGGCTTTTTCAAACTTTCCCACAAACCTTAATGCTAAGCTTGTGACTTTAACACCGAGTCTCCTCAGTTCAAGCGCAATAAAAACGTGCTCCTCAGGAGAGGTAGGAACATCAGTCTCGTCAACAGACACCTCGAAATCAAAATCTTCGTTACCAAGAATTGTCTTGACACGCCAAAAAACCTTAGCTGCAAAAGATATAGCTGCTGAGTACTTAACAGCCATCCTGAACAGTGATTGCCGAGTAAGAACAAAAACTTCGTTTCCGATGGTTACCTTTTTTCCCTCGTAAAGTTTTTTGAAGCCTTCAACGTCACATTCAAGGTCGCACCAAGGTAAAGCCGTAAACTTTTCTTCAAGTTCTTCAAGGCTATACCTCTCAACATTGTTGTCTACGTACTCTGACGGATCAACCGTGAACATCGTATAGCCAGCACTAACAGCCCTTTCCACATCGTCGATCGACTTCAAATGATCAGCATCAGCACCAAACCCATCACGATAGCCTTCCTGAAAAACAGCCCAAGTCACATCATCCAAAACATCATCAAACGTCCTTGCTGTACGGCTTAACTCTCGAACAGACTGCTGAGCAAAAACTGGAAAAACGCCTGCTTTCGCAGCCCTTATGTGGCCAGGAGTAGCCAACCCTATTCGGTCTCCCATTCCAACCGCCACTTTCAAACCCGATGTCTGCGGACACAGAAAATGAAAAACCCTCCTTAACACAGAGACGTTTGCATGACTAAAGGGACAGACAGCGAACACGTAGGCATCGTCTCCGACCCTAAACTTGCCATACTCCGCAACCTCGAAGTCCTTAACTGGACGCAGCATTGAACCACGTGAAAGAATGACAATCTTTCTATCAGCACCCTCTTTAACTAGAAAAAACGTACACTCATCATTCTGAACAACAGACTTTTCGTAAACAACAAGTGGGCGTCCTTTTTCGTAAAACCGTTTGAAATAGTCGACCGTGGCATGCATTTCCGTCAAACAACACCTACTTCATCATTAAATTTAATCGCAAATGGTGTCATCATTCTAAATTCTAATAATAAGCCTATTTATGAAATACTTAGGAATATAATGAACTTCTATAAAGGCGTACTGTAATGAATAAAAAGTCAAACGAAGTTTTTCAAGTATTTCTTACTTAGTAGAAGACCTTCTTTCTTTTTTTCCACAGTTGATTGCCAATTTCTGTCTTCATGTTCTATGCTTATTGCCCCATTATAGCCAATTTCGTGAAGAGCCGCAATAAATCTACGCCAATCCACATCCCCTAACCCTGGAAGTCTGTCAACATGCCAGTAATATCCGAAAATACCAATGTCGCTAAGTAATTCCCTTTCAATCAAAGTGTCTTTTGCATGAGTATGAAAAATCTTGTCTTTAAACTCCCTAATCATCTTAATGTAGTCTATGCCCTGCCAGATAAGATGAGATGGGTCATAATTAAGACCAAGGTTCTTACTTGGAATCATTTCAAAAATCTTTCTCCATATTGGCGGCGAAAAAGCCACGTTTGTTCCCCCTGGCCACGTGCTGTGTTCCGGATACTGCATTGGACAGTTTTCTATGGCAATCTTTACGTCTTGTTTCTCAGCATAGTCGATGAAAGGGGGCCAAATCTCCTCAACGATCCTTAAATTGTCCTCAACACTTTTATGCATATCTCTTCCAATGAAAGTTCCCACAACCTCAACCCCTAGGCAACCTGCTGCATCTATAACCTTTTTCAAGTGGCTAAAATAGAAATCCCTACTCGTCTTATCCGAAGTAAGATAGTTTGGATAATAGCCTAAAGACGAAAGACCAAGCCCATGTTCATCAAGAAGTCTCCTAATCTCCGCAACTCCCGAATCTGACAACCCTGAAACATCAATGTGCGTAACACCAGCGTACGCACGGTCAGGAGGCCCATAAGGCCAGCAGGCAACCTCTAAAACATCGAACCCGTTCTCAGAAGCCCACTGAACCAGCTCTGCAAAAGAAAGCTCCGGCAGACAAGCTGTCATAAACCCAATCTTCAACGTTTCCCACCTTTTCCTGATACTAGATTACCCCGTTTGTCCATTAATGTTTAACGTTCACCCAGCAACCTTCACGAGCACTTCTCTTAATAGCTTCACAAACCATAACCTCGTCGTGACCATCCATGAAAGTTGGGTAAAGCAGTTGCCCCTTTTTTCCCTCTGCAATGGCAGCATAAACGCACTTGAAAAGCTGCTTAAAGGTATCAGGGTAGCCCTCCGTATGACCGCCTGGGTAGGAGCTGTATTCCTTAGCCTTCCCTCTAAGTAAAGATGGATCCTTAACGATCAATTCGTTCGGTTTATCCCGATGACCAACCCACAACTCATTTGGAGTTTCAGACGACCAAGCAACAGCCTTCTTCGACCCGTAAATCTCGAATCGTAAGTCATTCTTTTTGCCAGCAGCCACCTGCGACACCGTTAAGGCTCCCCTTGCACCGTCTGAAAACTCAAGCAAGACACTCGCATAGTCCTCTGTCTCAACAGAATATTCCACGTAATCAGCTTGTTTAAGTTCCTTGCCTTTAAATGTCTCCACCACAACTTTAGGCTTCTTTCTTACTGGAATAAAAGTTCTGAGATCAGCATTAACTCGGTTTATCTTTAACCCAGTTATAAAGCATACTAGATCCATCCAGTGAGTGCCAATGTCAGCCACAGCACGTAAATCACCGCCAGCCTCAGATGTTACACGCCAGTTCCAATCTGTGTCAAAAAACAGCCAGTCTTGATGGTAAAATCCGTTTACAAAGTATATTTCTCCAAGTTCACCCTGCCTAATCATTTCTTTTACTTCAAGGCAAAGGGGGTAGAAACGAATGTTATAGCACACCGCGTGAACCTTATTACTCATTCTTGACAAACTAACAAGTTCCTCAGTTTCTTTGGAGTTCATAGCTAACGGTTTTTCGCAAACGATGTGCTTATCAACAGAAAGGGCTTCTTTTACCATAGCATAATGAAGATTATTTGGAGAGCACACGTGAACCACGTCAACATCATCATCCTCAATAAGCATCCTATAGTCTCCATAGGCCCTAGGAATCCTCGTCTCCTTTGCCTTAATTTTAGCCCGTTCCTCAGATGAAGATGACAGAGCAATAATGTCAACTCCTAGCCTTCGAAGAGCTTCAATGTGCACCGGACCTATGAAACCTATACCTATTACACCAGCACGAACATTTTTCACGGTAAAATCACATCCTTCAACCTAATAATAGTCTAGCTATATGATAAAAAATGATTATGCTGCAATATTTGAATTCCTGGGAAATAGTTCAAAACATTCTATTATTCAAAAGACAACGACTAAAAAAGGGGAGTCAGCAAATACAGAAAACGCTGTCGCTGGTCTTACCACTTAGACGCCACCGAAACACGAGAGTTGCAGGTGAAAGCCTGTCCCACTACTCTGCTTTTCTCTCAACCACTATCTTACACCGCGTGACCATCGCGGCGATTACGCCCAACGCCGCCATCCAAGGTGCCAATATTGCGCCAATAAGACCTACTGTTACGGGTATTTCAAGCAAAGTTTCATCTTTTTCGTTTTTTACAATTATCTTCGTGATGTTGCCTTCGTGAATCAGCTCTTTAACTTTCTTAACAAGGTCGTCAGAAGATACAGAGTAGACTTCTTTGGATGTTTTTTTCGTCGATACGCCACAGTTGGGGCAAAAGTTCATTGTATCAGAAATCTCTTTTCCGCAGCTCTTACAAAACATGTTACGACCTCCCTAAACACAAGATGAATCTCTATCAACAGCTCAATATAAACCATATCTATGAAAAAGAATTTATGACTATAAAATCTTTCTAAGCATCACAGCATCAGCTTTTGGCTCGTAATAGTCCTTCAAAACCTTGAAAGGCTTGTAACCATGTTTGGAATACAGCCTCCTTGCTGGAATGTTGTCAACCCGCACCTCAAGATAAACAGCTCTAATACCTCTCTCAGCCAAAATGGACTCAAACGCATACAAAAGCCTGCTGCCAAACCCTCTTTTCCTGTAACCCTCCAAAACGTCTAAAGTGTAGACGTGCCCCGCCATTTCGCCGCTGAAGATTTCTACAGACCCAATGACGAAACCAACCATTTTCTCATCAACCAAAGCAACAAGACAAACGAAGTCAGAAGACTTTAGGCAGTAATCCAGCTGGTTCCTCGTAAAAGCCTCGTCTGCAAAACACTTCGCCTCAATCTCGACGAGACTATCCAAGTCTTCGAGGGTTGCTCTGCGAATCCTAAATTCCAAACAAGACCCCAAACACATACATCAGAAACAACCAGGTATTAAGTCAGATAGCTGTCATAGCCATTCAGCGCAACCTCAACACGTAAATCTCACCATCAAATTCACGTAGCAGCAAATCAATAATCATATCAACAATGCTATGTGCACGTTTAATGTAAAGAAGGTGACTGCGGCAGTTGTCCTTGCAGTCCGAAGCTCCGAATCCCACAACCGGAGTTTGGCCGTGAAAAACTTCCTTAAGACGCTTGGTAATTCTGCACTCCATTTTTTGACCAGCAACACCCGCCACAACAGTTTTCACGATTGCATTTTTGTTAAACAAAAGATAGTCTATGTGCCACATCTTAGTTTTTTGCTTTCTAACGTGCCTCCGGATTCGTCCACCAAGACTTACCGCTCCCTTACCTAACGCAGAACCAATATAAACATAATATCCCTTTTCAAATCTTTTGACCCCCAATTTTCCAATAGAGATTCGAACGTCGACTTTCACGTAGATCAAAAGAACATAATACCCCCTAACATTTGAAAGCAATTCTAAGATAGACAACACTGTTTCCTCAAGTTCCTCCCCACTACTGATGGCCTTCATAAGTGACACTATTGTTGCAATAAAGAAATAAATCTTGGTGAAACCTATCAATAAAGAAAAGAAAGAGGAAAACCCGCAGATGAGCTCAACTTCTCACGGCGAAGTTACCATGAGGTTTCTCGGCGTGTTCAAAAAAGCCTATGGTAACAGTGAAACATCAATGAGAATAGAAAGAAACGAAAAACTCGGAGAAATAGTCATGAAACTGTCTGAAGCCTCTCAAAATCTTAAACGTGTACTGGTTGATCCTGAACTTAACACACCCACACCAAACGCCGTCATACTAGTAAACGGCATAGAAATCCATTTACTGAAAGGGCTGGAAACTGAACTAAAAGACAAAGACGAAATCGTTTTCATCCCCATAATTCACGGAGGATAACCCCGTTATATAAAAGAAAGAAACTGAGAACCTATAATAATCAAGACA
>CAZPBM010000002.1:0-29218 GCA_964584965.1 uncultured Candidatus Bathyarchaeia archaeon
GCCGGTAACCCCGAAGACAGAAATAAGATAGAGAAATCCAGATGTGTACTCAATAATGTTTCTTAGACGTTCAGTAGGCGTGGAGGGTGCGACGAGAAATATTGTGTCTATCTCGTGGGCTTCAGCAGCTTTTTTGTATTCAGATGCCTCCTCAATAGGAAGGTCGGGAACAACAATTCCATCAATTCCCGAAGTCTCAGCGAAATCGAAAAAATCCTCTATACCCATCCTGTAAATCGGGTTAAAATACGACAAAACGATTAAGGGAACCTCGTTCTCTTTCCTGATCTCCTCAGAAATTCTAAAAACCTTCTTAACCGTTGTTCCGGCATTCAACGATCTCACAGTTGCTGCTTGAATAACAGGTCCATCCGCAATTGGATCTGAAAAGGGGATTCCAAGCTCAATAATGTCGGCTCCTCCCTTTACTAGAACGTCAACAATCTTGACTGTACACGAGGGGTCAGGGTCACCAGCGGTGACATAGGCGACTAGACCGCCTTCGTTCAGCCTTTTCAGTTTAGAAAATGTCTCCGCTATCCTCCTCATACGGGCTCACCTAGATAGTTGGCTACTACTTCGACGTCCTTGTCTCCTCTTCCGGAAAGTGTAACAACGATTGCTTTGTCCTTTCCCAAAGTCTCAGCTAGCTTCATGGCAAATGCCAAGGCATGAGAAGGCTCTAAAGCCGGAACAATTCCCTCACCTTTTGACAGTTTGAGAAAAGCGTCCACGGCTTCTTCGTCTGTGGCTGCAACAAATCGCGCTCTTCCGGTGCCTTTAAGAAGGGAAAGTTCAGGACCAACTCCTGGATAGTCAAGTCCCGCTGAGATGCTGTGAGTGTTAAGTATCTGACCGTCTTCGTCTTGAATAATGTACGTGAGCATCCCATGAAATACGCCTTCAGATCCACCGCATATCGAGGCAGCGTGCTTTCCAGTGCTAAGCCCTTCTCCACCAGCCTCTACGCCATACAGTTCAACCTCAACATCGTCCAAAAAAGGGTAAAATGTTCCAATAGCGTTGCTTCCGCCGCCCACGCAGGCTACAAGAGCGTCCGGAAGATTGCCTTCTTTCTCAAGAAACTGACTCTTAATTTCCTTTCCAATGACGCTTTGAAAATCTCTGACTATCATGGGGTAAGGATGCGGCCCAACCACTGAACCTATAAGGTAATAAGTGTCTTGAACGTTTGTCACCCAATCCCTTAAGGCTTCATTTATGGCATCCTTAAGGGTCCTCGATCCAGAATCAACACAGTGAACGTCTGCACCTAACATCCTCATCCTGAAAACGTTAAGCTTCTGTCTCTTCATATCATCAGCACCCATGTAAATCTCAGAATGTAGACCAAGAGCCGCACAGGCCATTGCTGTGGCTACGCCGTGTTGTCCAGCGCCTGTTTCAGCAATAACTCTTCTCTTACCCATCCTCCTTGCCAACAACGCCTGCCCCAAAGTATTGTTTATCTTATGAGCTCCACCGTGAGCCAAATCCTCACGTTTCAAGTAAACCCTTGCTCCTCCAAGCGCTTTTGTTAAGTTTTCAGCAAAATACAAAGGCGTCGGCCTTCCAGCATAATACTTAAGGAAATAGTTAAGCTGCCTATGGAACACAGGATCTTCTTTAGCCTGTAAATATGCCTTTTCCAGTTCTTTAATTGCTGTCATTAAGGTTTCAGGCACGAACTGTCCTCCATACTTTCCGTACTTTCCGCACACAGGATACTTTTGCAGCCTCAACAAACATCTACCTCCTTTGCTCGTTCTATGAACTGAAGCACTTTGCATCTGTCCTTAGCCCCTGGGCGAGACTCGACGCCGCTTGAAACATCCACAGCATGCGGCTTAACAACCCGTATAGCCTCCTTAACGTTTTCTGGAGTCAAGCCACCTGCAAGGATCAACGGCTTCGGCTGAATAACGTCCCTTATCCGCCTGCTTAGATTCCAATCATGAGTTTTCCCTGTGCCCCCGTAAGATCCATGAACATGAGAGTCAACCAAAACTGCATCAAACGTTTTTGACAAATCCAAAGCGGCAACAACGGCACCTTCAGATTTAGCCTGAACAGCACCTATTAAACGTGTATTTGGAAAGGCTTCGCGTATTTTCTCATTAAATCTTAGACCATGAACTTGAACTAAGTCTGGATTTAATCTTTCACAAATTTCCTTCAAACTTTTCAGACATGCAAAAACTGTAACCGCAACTGTTTCAACAAACACAGGAGTCGCCCTAATTAGCTTCTCAGCCTCATCGAAAGAGAGAGTTTTGGACGATTGGGGAACATCTACTACGAAGCCTACGGCGTCTGCTCCAGCTTCCACAACCATATTCAAGTCTTTGAAAGAAGTTATTCCACATACCTTGACCCGAACTCGACTCAAACTGCTTCTACCAGCTCGCTAACCTTTGTTTTTATACATTCAGCGCTCATCACGGCAGTTCCTACAAGAAAGGCTCTTACACCAGTTTTTCGCAGCAAACAAATATCGTCAACGCTGTTGATGCCGCTTTCAGCAATTATTACCTTATCACAGGCAAGAGAGCCCATCTGAACATGTTTGACCGTGTTAAGATCCGCCTTAAGTGTACCTAAATCACGATTATTCACGCCAATCAAGTCTGCGGTTGTCTTTAATGCGGAAAGAAATTCGTCTCTTGTATGAACTTCCAAGAGTGCCTCTATCCCCTTTGAATGAGAAAAATCTATCAAATCTTGAACGCTTTCCTCACAATAGTCCCTGTCAAAAAGTGTCTGAATTAACAATACAACATCAGCGCCAGATCTATAAGCTGCTTCAATCTGCACACGACTCAATATGACATCTTTCATAAGAATTGGAATATCCACCTCTTTCCTAGTTTCCGCGACATATTCTGGCCTGCCTCTGAAGTGTTTCGGCTCAGTCAATATGGATATCCCAACAGCTCCCCCATCTTCCATTTCTCTGGCAACCCGTGCAATGTTGCTATTTTCTCTTAACATGCCGAGGGATGGCGAAAAAAACTTTATTTCAGAAATAATTGCTGTCTTTTTACACTGAAGAATTGCTTTTCTCAAGCTTAAATGAAGGTTTCTTGCCTCCACAAAAGATTCATAGTATCCCTCTCTAATTGTCCTTAATGCGTCTTGAGCTAGAATGTCAAGAAAATCAGGCATACTTCTTCTCCAACTCCTCCAGAACAGAAATGTCTCCGTCATACGCTTTTACCATCATCCTCAACTTTTTATACGCAGCTCCGCTATCTATCGACTCGGCGGCTAACTCAGCCCCATAAGCTAGACTGTCTGCCAAGTCACCTACAACAATACCAGCAGCCGCATTAAGAAGCACAATGTTTCTTCTCGAATCTTGAGGGTCTAAAGAACCATTAAGCAGTCTAAACGCAATCTCGGCACTTTCTTCAGGTGTAGTTTCACCCGTACCACTGAATTCTACTGGCTTTAAACCAAAATCATCTGGCTCTATCTCTCTCACGGAAACTTGGCCGTTCTTAAGCCACGCTAACAAGGTCCTACCAGTAACGGAAATCTCATCCAGACCCTCCAAACCATGGACAACTATAGCTTCTTCGCAGCCAAGCTCCTTCAGAACGTAAGCCAGAGGCTCCACCCACTCTTCACTGTAAACTCCGAGAACTTGGGCGTTCACGCCAGCAGGATTAGTAAGTGGCCCCAAGATGTTGAAGACGGTTCGGATCCCAACTTCTCTTCGCGGTCCAACAGCAAATCTCATGGCAGGATGAAACTTCGGAGCAAACATGAATCCGACGCCGACTTCTTCAATGACCTTCTCAATTTTTTCAGGTTCAAGATCTAGGTTAAGGCCAAGCTTCTCCAACAGATCAGCACTACCACACCTGCTAGTAAAAGATCTATTACCATGTTTTGCTACAGTAACTCCTGCGCCTGAAACAACAAACGCTGAAACGGTGCTTACGTTAAAGGTTTTTATTTTGTCTCCACCAGTTCCGCAGGTGTCTACAAGACGCCCCGAAACCCTTGGGCTAATTCTAAAACAAAACTCTCTCATTACTTCTGCGAAGGCCGAAATTTCCTGCACCGTTTCACCCTTCATCCTTAAGGCAGTGATGAACGCTCCGATCTGAGCGTCAGTTGCGGCGCCAGACATTATTTCCTTCATTATCTCTCTTGACTCCTCATAGGTCAAGTCAATGTTCCTAACAAGTTTGTCAATGCATTCCCTAATCATGGCATCACTCACCCTCAAGAAAATTCTTTATAATCATCTTTCCACTAGCTGTGAGTATAGACTCGGGGTGAAATTGCACACCTTCAATCGGATACTTCACGTGTCGCACACCCATAATCTCCCCATCGTCAATGGTCTCCGCTGTTATTTCCAAACATGAAGGCAGAGAATTAATGTCTCCAACCAAAGAGTGATAACGCGCCGCAACCAGAGGATTCTCTAGCCCCCGAAATACACCTCCGCCATCGTGCCTTACTAAACTTGTTTTGCCATGCATCAATCTCCTTGCACGCCTTATCTTTCCGCCAAAAGTGGAAATGATCCCTTGATGCCCTAAGCAGACGCCTAAAACTGGTATCTTCGGCCCTAAGAAACGCAGAATATCTGAGCAAACCCCAAAATATCGTTTATCCTCGGGCGTGCCTGGACCAGGAGAAATCACAATCCTTTCAGGACGCAGGTTCACCGCCTGATCCAGGGTTATCTTGTCGTTTCTGCAAACGATGATCTTAGCTCCAAATTCCCCCAGATACTGGATTAGGTTATAGACAAACGAGTCATAGTTGTCTATTACGAGAACCCTCATTCCCAACCCTCCGCAATCTCCAGAGCCTTCATAAGGGCCTTAGCCTTGTACTCGGTTTCAAACCACTCCTTCTCTGGCACTGAGTCTGCAACTATGCCTCCTCCTGCTTGGATTGAGCATCTGGTTCCGTCAGCCACAAGCGTTCTTATTGAGATGGCAAAGTCGGCGTTGCCATTATATGAGAAGTAGCCCACCGCGCCTGCGTAAGGTCCTCTCCTCGTCGGCTCGGATTCTTCAATAATCTCCATCGCCCTAACCTTTGGAGCGCCTGAAACTGTGCCAGCAGGAAAAACGGCTCTCAAAGTGTCAAAACAATCACAGTCATCCTTAAGGATACCTCTCACGTTTGAAACAATATGCTGAACGTGGCTGTACTCGTGGACCTTCATGAATTCTGGGACATCCACGGTTCCAAACCTTGAAACTCTGCCTATGTCATTCCGAGCTAGGTCAACAAGCATAACGTGTTCAGCGCGTTCCTTAGGATCACAAAGAAGATCCTTGGCTAAAGCCGCGTTCGCGGCATCATTTTGCAGTCTTGGTCTGGTGCCTGCAATAGGAAACGTCTCCACATAGTTTCCGTCAACCCTAACAAGCATCTCCGGGCTTGATCCGATGATTCTCTTTTTACCCATCTTTAAAAAATACATGTAAGGCGATGGGTTAATTTTGCGGAGAGACAAATAGAACCTGATGAGGTCTCCGTTAACCTCGAATTCGTACCTTTTCGAGAGGACAACCTGAAGGATGTCTCCTGAAGATACGTACGCCTTAGCTTTTTGAACCAACTCTTCATATCGGTCTTTCTTGATGTTAGCCCTAGGCGTAGTAAAGGTCAGATGTTCAGGCGTCTCTGTTTCAGCCGCAAAGCTGATGATTTCGGGTAACCGATTCTCATCATGATAAAAGTAGAATTTCTCTCCTGAAACATGGTCAAATATTATTCCATCGTCGTATATTCCCATGTGAAAATCAGGAAAACTCAGGTCGTCTACAGAGATGTCTGGAATTCTTTCCCAATACCGCACTGCGTCATAGGAAACGTATCCCACTGCGCCCCCGACGAACCTAAACCTTCTACTGCCAATCTGAGCCTTAAGGAGTTTACGCAGAAAAACGAGAGGGTCAGACACAGCTACGGTAGTATTCTCGTCGGATTCCATGTCCTCTACGGTTACTACACCGTTCTTCGCAGTCAATACTTTTTTGGGCGTGAACCCAACAAAAGAAAAATCAGCTAGCTTCTCTGGACCTTTCATTGACTCTAGGAGGAACGCATACTCGCAACGATCGTGAATCCTTAAAAAAAGATCAGATGGAGAACAGTCTATCGAAACTTTCTTGACTCTCAATTCTGAAGTAGACCCAGCTTTCTCTAGGATGGGGCTGACTCCAAACTTTATCCCTCACTGTGCGAACCTCCGAAACGGATAATTAAGACATACACGTCCTATTTATGTCTTTTGTGGACAAAACAATACATTTATTCAAATATTTATTCAAAAACAAGCAAACAAAACAAGCAAACATTTCCACAAAAAACGCTTCTAAAAAATGGTGGGGTCGCCCGGATTTGAACCAGGGTCCCGAACGCCCGAAGCTCGGAGCCTAAACCAAGCTAGCCGACGACCCCTTCATGTTGGTTGACGACCCCTGATTTAGACCTTTAGGTATCTTGAGAACTATGTCTCCGTTGGGTGCGTTGTAGTCGTGTACCCAACCTCTCTTTTGCCACTCAACCGCTTCCTCGGTCTGATTTTGTCCTGCCTTAACGATCAAGTAGTCGTAGGTTACGCTCTCAGGAAACATTTCTTGCCAAAGGTGAATGTATCGTTCCGTGTTGACGACACTTTTGTGTCCAAGCCACCCCCTCACTTTGTAGATTTTCCCATCTGTCTCGTACAGCCACATAGTGGCTCTCCAATGTCTTAAAGTGTGGAAGTGGATTTGCAGTATTCTCGGATTCTCTAGCTTCTTTGCCACTCTCTTTCGTTGTCTGCGGAATTGCTTGTCAAGGTAATAGGTGCTTTGGTACGTCCACACTCGGTTTGACTCAGCCGTTCTGGGAAGTCTGTTCAGCATCCTTATGAGAGTTTCAGAGATTGGCAGCGTTCTTGGATTGCTTCCTTTTTCAGGGGTGATTCTTATTTTCCACGCTGCAAAGTCTATGTCAGTCCATTTGACGTTGAAGGCTTCTCCACGTCTAGCTCCAGTTTCCTTCAAAAGTTGAAGGAACGTGCCCATCTGTCTGCTGCAACCGCTAATGAGCTGATCTATCTCGCTCTCGTTAGGGATGAACGGGTCTTTCCTTGGCTCCTTAAATTTCGGTTTCTTCCAAGTCAGCCCACGCATCTCCAAGAGAGCCGAGTAGGCTTTTACTGCGTTGTTTTTCCTTGATCCGCTCCATTCCTGCGTGGCAATGACTTTCCTGACACTTTCAGGATCCTTAAGATCGGCTCCTCTCTTCGCAAGAACCCCTAAGACTTCAAGGTAACCGTTGATCGTAATGTCGGCGTATTTCCCCTGTTTCTTCATCCACCACATTAGATTAAACAGTGTGCTCCTTAGGTCGTCTTCAACAAGATTCGCTGTGGCTCCCGCAGCCCTTTCCTGTGTTCGGGTTTCTACTGCGGCCAAGTTTTTCGCTTCCTTTCCGTCTACGCATACTCGGCGATTACTGTTATAGGGGTAAGATTTATTTAATGCTTTCGCTACAGTAGTGGATTGTGACATGCCATGAGAACCTACATCTTCACAGCCCGAGAGCGGGAAGTAATCCGGGCGTTCCTCAAGGGAGAGATTCCCGCGACGGGTAAAGATATCGGCATGATCAGGTTGAGGGTCAGAACCTTCAAGGACCTCGCCGAAGATGTTGACCTTTACCGGATGTTGCAGATTCGGTTCACTAAAACGAAAGCCGCAGCCACGGCATAAGTAGCGTTGAATCACGCCGGTTCCAGTCTTGCGGAGACCATCCTTCCAAACCTGGCTGGAGCCACATTCGGGGCAGGATATAGGGGGCTGCGTGGCTGGAAGAGCGCCTTCCAACTTCACGTTAAAACTGCTTTGCCAAGCATGTATTTCT
The DNA here is from genome assembly GCA_964584965.1 of uncultured Candidatus Bathyarchaeia archaeon. GTDB lineage: Archaea > Thermoproteota > Bathyarchaeia > Bathyarchaeales > DTEX01 > JAGTRI01. The sequence goes on from CAZPBM010000002.1 coordinate 7,891, forward strand.
TCGACAGTCGTTCCCATCCTGCCCCTTTATTTGCCTATTTTTTCCCGACTGGTTTACGTCCCACCGTTGACCCGTCGCTGAAAAGCCAGTAGAAAAAGCCGTCCAACGTCATTTTGCCGCCGTGTTCACCCAATGCCTTCAACAAAGCTGTATAGTCCGATCCTTCCTGCAAAGCGGCTTTCTCATATGTCCCGCTGGGACCGTCAGCTAATACCCACGAGATCTTAGAGGGATCATAAGGCTGCTCCAGGGTTCCCAGAAAGTTCAGGTATTCGTCTAGGCTTGAGGTGGCTGCGCGTAGACTGTCACGTAGTTCCGAGAGAAGTTTTATCCGCCTAAGCTCCGCCTCTTTTTCTGCATAGTTCATTTCAAGTTTTTCTCCTGTAACGCTTTCATGATTTTTTGGCCGCAGTCTTCACAAACTGAATATTGCCTACCGTCATAGGTCTCAACTGCGTATCTGATGACTGGCTTAGGATAGTTCACCATGTCTAGAGAGCCTTGTCCGCAATAATCGCAGTGTCCCACGTAAGGGCCCTTAGCGTTCAGGATTCCTTTCACTTGGTCCAAACTGAAAATTGTGTTACTCACACCCCATGTGTTATTAATCAAAGGAGCCGAATTCTCGGTTCTTTTGTCTTTTTCAATTAATAACACACGACCTGTGAGTAAAATCAAGTTTTGTTTTTTGTCGTTAGGGTCGGGTTCTTCAGAGATTATGCCCACAGCTGAACCTAACTCTAAAATTTCCTTGAATCGTCTGGCTCCTAAAATTCTATGGAAGGTTTTGAAGTAAAGCTTCAGAAAGTCCTTTCTCGTTATTCCGCTTTCAGGAATATTAGGCTCAAGTTCCTTGAAAATGTTATAAACTTCTGGTGGGAGTCCTAGTTCATTACTTTTAGCTACATCTTCGTAAATCCTGAACCCTTCATCAACGTCTAATTCAGACGCTAAGATGTTTTCGTCTTTCCGTTCTCTACTCCACAAGTTCAGCAAGCAGTGAGCCTTAATCATCGCCATTAAGCGACCAATATCCCTTTGATGTCTTGGAATAAGGTTCTCATGTTCATCTAAGAACTTGTCTTGAATCTTCTGTTTAAGATTATCCGGGATGATTATGTTTTTTATTTCTTCTTGCTTGATGCCTTCAACCCTTGCTTTAAGCCACTGTCTCTGAGGATCCGATTCCATGTAAGATCGAAATGCGTCTTTGTCGCTGTCCTTTTCAATCTTCAACATGATGGCTTCTCTGATTTTTTCTCTTGTTGTTTCAGGACTTAACAGAATTAGCCTAGTTCTTTCTTGCTCATCCATGCTAAATTTAGCAGTGCAGAAAAGAACAGTTGGAAAGCCTTCTATCCATACCCTTTTGGTTATTAGGCTTCCCCTCTTAGCCCTATCCGTAATTTTGTGAATGATTACCCGTTCATCGTGGCTTAATAGCGGTCTAAGTCTCTGCAAAAGCTGGTCGTGGGGTTGGTCGAGGAAAACCAAAATTTTCTTTTTAAGGTCGATCCAGATGATTTTTCGAGGCTTTCTCTCTGGGTCCTCTGGATCCCCCGGGTCCTGCGGGTCGGGAAGCAATACTCCAGCGTCATGAAAAAACGCGGTTGGGCTTACGTAGCCATATTTTAGGACGTCTTCTTTCGGAAAATACCAGGACAGTTCAAGAGGTATGTAGCTTTTGCCTGTTGAGCTTTCACTGTTAAAGCCTATGTTCGTTTGGTCGCTGTCCGTGTATGTGAGGAGCATCACCAAAAATGTCAAAAGTTTGTTTTTTTCGTCCTTCTTCACGGTTGTGTTCAGAATCTCTGCAATCTCGCTTAAAGTTGTAGCCCGGTGAATATCATTCAGTTTCTCTATGGTTTTTTCAAGCTGCCTTTGTTCTTCAGTCTTAAACTTCGTGAAATACTCGTTGCATTTAATGCAAAAGAAAAACTTGGTCCCTATATCGTCAACGTGGTGGAGCTCGATTTTTTCGCTGCATCTGGGACAGTAGCGGCCTGTTACCAACCCTAGATCATTATATTCCGTTACTGGTTCTTGGCTCGTTGTTAGTCACACCTCGAAGGATATTTATTGTTTGTCACTTTCTTTCGGTTCTTCGAGGGCCTTTTTTAACAAGTCAACGATCCAAACTGAGCGGGGAACTTTGCCCCGGTCTATGTCGATCCTTGCCAGCAACTCTTTTGGTAGGCTTAAGCCCACAGGGACTTTTTTAATCATTTTGCATCGCTGCAGATTTATAAGTGGAAAATTACAAAGAACTATTGTCCTAAAGATTGGAAAATTAATCTGAGGTAGTCTTAAAGATTGGAAAAGCCTGGGAGAAAGCCAAAGAATCACTCATTATATAAGAAAAGAAAACTCAGTTCAGAAGCGAGAATAATTAAAGCCTTAAGAGAGAAGCAGCCTCAGAGTTTCAATGAGCTCCTGCAGAGCTCAAACGTATCCAAATCCCAACTTTACAATGTTCTTCCCATCATGGTTGAGTCAGGACTTCTAAAATGTATTGGAAAGAGTTACGCCCTTTGGGTCTTTGAAGACTTGGAGAAGATTGTTGAGGAATCTTTAATGCGTTTAATGGAAGAGAAGTACTCTATTACTATAGAGAATCTAACAAATGATGTTGGAAAACCATGGAAGGATATAGAGAGTGTGACTTACGCTCTTTTAAAGAGACACGAACTAAAAATTGAATACTTAAATAATGTATTATTTATACGCAGAGCTAAGCCTATAGATGCCTTCAAAGGCACCTTTGGTCCGCTCAGATGAATATAGTATAGTGAATATGAGCATTGATGCCAGAAAAGCTGACCAAAATATTAAACGTCTAATATTATATTACGAAATTTGTAAATGAAACTATGATCTACACATAAACATATTTCAATGGGTAGAAGTAAGAAAAAGGCTCAAAATCAACGTCCCGCTATTCTGAGTGAGGCTTATAGAAGAGTTGATGATCTTGAGTATTGTGTTTGCGGCCGCTGCCGATTTGTCAGATCGGAGCTTGAGAGAAAGGTTTCACATGAGACAAATTCGGAACTTGAAATAAGCATTGATCATCTTCTAAAAACTGAAATTTTCTGTCGCAAAGCCGGCGTACTTGTGGCGCCGTTGGAAAGTAGCTGCTACATGTGGAGACCAGCACAGAATACGAGAACAATTATTGTTACGTATCAGTGGAGTCAGGACCAAAAGTTCTAAGCAATTTCCTTCACATATAAAACTTTATTACTCAAAAATGAGTAACCACTCAACAGGGGAGTAACATCTCATTCTGGTCTTTCCCTCCTTTAGATCATCGTCTAAGGGAGAATCTTCTTTAACGATTATGGTTGTATATCCTGGCTTCAGCATTCTTAATGTTGATTAAAGGTTCAGTTCTTTTTCTACTTCTGCTTTCATTCGATTTATGGCTAATTGTTGAAGCAGGCGGATTTGATGTTCTCTGATGGCACCGTCCCGCAACCTTAGGCAAATGCTTTAAGCGAGTGAACGCACTTGCCTGTGTTTGTGGTACCTGCGGATCAATCAGACAGCAACTTGAAAAAAGTTGGGCAGATCTCTAATCCAAATTCAGATCTCACAATAGATCTAGCCGGCCTGCTAAAGATGGAAATCCGTTGTCCCAAGACAGGTGTGGCCGTGTCACCTCTTGAATCAGCCTGCTACCTATAGCGACCGCCTCGAAACCCGAGGAGGATCCTCCTGGGTCCTAAACTAAGATCTTCTTTTCAAACAATGCCCTGCTTGAAAACAGGCGGGTAAGATCTTGACATCTGCAAGGCGTAACTTTTGACTTAACGAGGAAGTTTCTGTCTTTGCAGATGGCTATGATCATAGATCCACGGATTAAAACGGGTCTATCTTCAATTCTGATCAAGACATTTCCAAATTCGCCGTGACTACTATGATCCACCCTAACAAGCCCTCCCGTTAGGCGGTAGCCGTCAGCAAGCATGACCGAAACCATTTGTCCCCGAAAGCAGTCAAATAAATTAGAGCTGGTTAGATACATCAGTGATCTTCTTCGTACATTGCGTTTTTCAGTAGGAATTTTTTATAAGTTTTTTCTTTGAATTTTCGGATATGTTCGTTTATGATCTGCTGGCTTTCGCTTACGTGAGGCTTGAAGTCGCCTAGCCTCCGCCCCTCATAAAGATCTCCGATGCTTAGACCTCCTTCAAGGTTAACCCGTTTATTGTTCCACCTTTGATCTTCCTTCCGCCTTTTTTCAGTTACGGTGCTGAGGTCGCCCACAGTAAGTCTTGTTTCACCCTGAGGCCTCAGCAGATCTTTGCTTCGCCCGAGCTCTATTTCAGGAGAAGAATCGTGTTGAGGCTGCTCCTTAAACACGTATCTAACGTTCATCGGCTCCTGTTCCTTGATGGCGTTTGGACGTCCGCAACGTGGACACATGTCTTCCCCTCCTGGCTCAAGAACCCATGTGAAACCGCAACACCAACACGTTCGAGGTCCAGGTCCCGGCGGCACCTGTCCCCTCCATTGAACAAAGTCTCTTCCCGGCTTAGGCCTTACCTGAATCACAACATAATCTGCCGTTTCAAACGCAACTTTCATTTTTTGAGTCAACTTTTCACCTCCTTATGATCTACCATGAACGCGATTAGTTCGCCGAGGCTGCTGAACCCCAATTCTTCAGCTTCCCTTCGCACACGGTTAAGCCATTCAAGCCTCCGTTTTAGGACAACCTGATCAACTAAGCCCTGAACCCTTCTAACTTGCTTTTCAATCTGTTCCTTACTCATGCTCATGGTCTCCATTCCTCCCTCAGCTTCTTTGGCTCCGCAGTACCAAGATCCATCAGCTCCTGGATCTGCAGCTGCACATCTTTCAACACCCCCTTAAGCTTAGCCTTCTCCTCCTCGCTTTCAGACCTCTCAATCTCGATTTTATACCGTTCCTCGAGGTGTCTCCAGTAGCTCAGCAGGTCGCTTTCCAAGTGTCGAATGCGGTACACAACATCGCTAACTAAGCGAACGTATGTTTTTGCCCCCTGAATCACAAGCCGGAGCCTCTTGATCTCCTCTCCTGAAACGTCAGGTTCAGTAAGCCGCTGAACGGCTGCAGCCAGCAAACACACCATCTCATTGGGGCTTGGGGCATCCTCAAATTTGATGGGCTCCAGTTTTAGCTTTGGCGTTGTTGTTGCGGCAAAAAAAGAATCATTTTTTACAGGATTTTGCGCAGAGCCTTTTTTCCCCTTTCCAGGCGGAGCTGCAATGCCCATACGCCTAAGTTTCATGGCTACGGCTTCACGGCTTCGGTTCAGGACCTTCGCAATCTCATCAAGGTTCTTTGACGCAAGCAACTCGAGAAGCCTATGTTCTTCTTCTGCAGTCCAAATCGGCATATGATCATCTTCTCCTTTTCTTCATTCGTTCAAGCTTCTTAAACGCGCCGTAGATCTGGCAGTTGATTAAAGCGTGCTCGCATAGGCCACAGTCAACCCTACTCTTCGCACACCTCACCATAACTCACCTTTTTGAAAAATTGAACAAAAAAAGAAGGGGATTTGCGGGAGATGTCACCAGAAGCGAGGTTGTCCAAGCTAGCCGACGACCCCATTTCACCAGACGATGACCCTAATTTTATTCTTTTTGGTGCTTTTAGAACTATGTTTCTGTTAGGCGCGTTGTTTTTATGTCTGTTTTGGTCTTGCTTTGATTGCACAGTTTCGTATAGCCTCTTACGGGTACAGTTAGAGGCTTCTCACTCCTTATCGCTCCGTTCTCCATAAGAAGCTTTAGGAAGACGACCATAAGTTGTTTTGAAAATCATGATAGAATTACTAGAAAAGATTGGTTTAACATACCCTAAGATCGAATGTGTATTAGACCTTTCTCGGAAGGTTTATTTTCCCGTTAGCCTAAAATATATCTTAATTGTGGTAGAGAGCCGAATGCAGAATGTCGTCACCTCTTAACTTGAGAGGCATATGCACCTCGTCTCTACAGATCGGTGGCAGTGTGTATGCAAAGAAGGGGGATTCCACTTGTAATTATGTTGAGTACTCTCAGCTCTTTAGGAGTCGGCTTGCTAGGTCCTGTTTACCCCATATTTATTGTTAACCTTTTCTCCGCGTCCATCTTAGACGTTGGTTTACTCACTGCGATTTTCAGTTTGATCGCAGCAATTTTCAAGATACCCGCCGGAAAACCTGTTGACCTCTACGGGAAAGAGAAGATTTTCTTCGACGGCGTCATGGCTGGCGCTAAATGTTTGCTTTCATATATCTTCGCCTCTGATTTGGCGCAACTATATGTAATTGAATTCTTCTTTGGAGTAGCCTACGGCCTTTAAAGTCCAGCCTGTCTAGCCTTGATAGTGGACATGAGTGTCAGAGATAGAATGGGCTTATTCTTCGCCATTTTTGAGTCAGCCTATGATATTGCAGAAGCGTTGCCGCATTAGTATCTGTGGTCATAGTTAGCATGTTAGGTTTTAAACCTCTCTTCTTTATTTGCTCAGGATGTCAAGCAACAATAGGTCTATTTGTTTTAAAATCGAGAAACATTTCACGTTAACTGGTTTATTCCGTCAGTCTTCTATCTTGTTCTTGTATTTGTGTAACAGAATTTGGTTGGCAACAATAGCCGCGTAGGCTCCATATGAGAGTATAAGGGGAGGGTTGCGAACGGCATATTTTATGTCGCTTACCATGAATTCGAGGCTTTTGCTTAGGGTCCACACAACATTTGGTCTGTAATGGATACAGTAGGGATCAAAGACTCCTAAGACCTTGTAGCCTTTTTTGATTATCCAAGACCTTATGTATGCGTCCTCATAGGTGTGCAAGTAATAAGGTATCTTTATACCTTCAACGGCTTTACGTCTGACAAGCAGATCGTGGGTTCCGCCCCTTCTGTGAAATATTTTCATTGTTAGCCTGAGGAAGAGATTAAGAATCCTAGTTTTTAGTAGGACGGACCATATTTCAATTCCCCAGATTGCGCCTACATCATCTTTTATGAGTTTTTCAGCCTTGGCAAACCAATCTTTAGACAAAATAACGTCGCTGTCGACAAACATGAACCAGTCGGTTTCTATCGCTTCTATTGCTTTTTGTCTCGCTTCTCCTCTTGTTCCACGGTCTTGTGTAAAGACGACGTTTCCGTATTTTTCCTGAAACTCATTCACTATCTGAAGGGTTTTGTCCGTGGAATAGCCATCGACGATGATGAGGCGGTTAACAGGTACATGCTTGTAGACAGCTTCAATGCATTTTCTCAACAAACGTTCGCTGTTCTTAGTAAGTATCACCACGTCTACAGGCTTTATCATTAGCAAGTCTCCGAGATATTCAACAGCAGCTCCAAGTCGAATATGGTTAAACCACTTTGACTCGCCCAAAATATATATGCTTATCCCAAGCGACGATCAAGAATTCCACTTCAATTGATTCTTTAGAATTTTGATATCAATTTCCCCTAAAATCTTTAATTTGAAGAATAATAAAATAGAGTGTGACCAAAGAAGATTGCGAAAACAATTTTACTAGAAACCCATCAAACCGCAACATCGAGAACATATTGGGAAAACGCCGTTTTTGCAGCTTCTTAAGGCTTGTCTGAATCTTCGATGCCTCTCACCGTTAAAAATATCCAAGATACTCTGTTCCTTAATGTTTCCCGCGACGTAATCTGGGAAGTCCCTGCAGGTGACAACGTCGCCGTTAGGCATTATGTCTAACTCAAACCAAGGCGTAACACAGTTTTCATAGCCAAAAAAATTCTCTGGTTCATAGTAGTATTTTTTTATTTCATCCGTCTTCAAGTCAGGCACAAAGAGAATAGGCATCTTGAACTTTCCAGATTTTATTGCTCGTACCTGCTCGGCAACTTTGTTTATGTCCATGTTGGTTGTGTCACGTACGTAGCCTTTCCAGGCAAATGGCGTAACGCCCAGTTTCTCCTGAAATATTTTTGTGTGTTTTTCTCCAATCCACTCTCTCGTAAACCATGAGTAATAGATTACCATGCCATCTGGATTCAATTTTTCTGCTTCTCTAACGGTTTCAACAAGCATCGACTCATTCGTCTTAGATATAGTGGCGATCATGAAGAACTGCGGTTTCACCTTGTTCTTTTCTTTCTTCAGTTCCTGAATCTTCATTATTCCCTTAACTGCGGTATCATAGGCTCCCTGCAATCCGCGACACTGGTCGTGAACTTCTCTTGGCCCGTCAAGTGATACGCATATCATGTCCCAGCCGTTTTCAACTATTGTCTCAGCGTTTTTTTCCAGCCCAACTCCGTTTGTAACTATCTGCACGGTTAGACCCTTCTGCTTAACGTAATTTACAAACGGAACCAAAGGCTGATAGAGAAAAGGTTCCCCGCCAGTAATGTAGAAATGAACCTTTAATGGAGCAACGTCGTCTACAACCCTTTTGTAAACCTCGAGAGGAACCTCGCCAGTAACCTTCGGCGTATCATCCCTCGCGTTGTAGCCGCTTTCTCCCCATTGCGCACAAATAGCGCATCTGTGGTTGCAGCGATGGGTGATTCGCGGACTTATCATCCAAAGCGAATTGCTTACTCCATCTTCCCGTCGATAGTCCAACTTTGCTTGAATATATCTTCTGTACGCGCCTCTAGCGAAACTCTTCAAGAGCTCGGGATTTCTGCAAACAGGCCACAAAAACTGTATCGGAAACTTTCTCATGAAATGCCACTTAACCTTTTTGCGATATGCATTCATATTCTTTCAATTTAAGGCTTATTACCATTATTCTTTTGCTGCTTTCAGAGATGTATTTTTTAAATCAAAAACTTATGGTAAACTTTAGTTTATTGTTTCAATCTTTTTAATTCTTAACATTCTGACCTGACTGATGCAAGTTACAAAAGAAAAATAAGTCTCAAAACATGCATCTATTAAAGGGTGACTTATTTGGCAATATCTAAAATCAAGAAATTATTCAAGACCATTTACAACATGCTTGCAGTTTTGGATATTGCCCTTCACAATGCTGTATTAGGATTTTTTAAATCTTTAAATCGAACTGTGAACTCGAGGCTAAGAGTCTGGTATATGAAGAAGGAAACCGTTGAGCATCTTCGTATGCTTTCAAAAGTTTTTAAATTTGTGATTCTACCTATAATTCTATTATACGGTTTTGCCCTTTTCTACTATTTTGGAGTGAACCCAATCAACTCATTAATTTGGAACATCTTAATTTTTCTTTACAGTAATTTTCTTCCAGACTTGCCTTCTGCATACGTTAACGGGAAAATTAAAGGCGAAATTGAACCAATAAAATGGTATAAAAAGTATGCTTTACTTATTTTTGCGCCAGTGTTTATTTGGCTTCTCTTTTCAGGTGTGTATTTAAGATGGAGAACGAGTGAAACTTTTCATAATTTCAGATCGGTGACTGTTTATTCATTATTTCTAATAGGTATCGGCTTTGTTATTTTTGGAGATTTTCCATTATCGATTAGTAATATACCAAAGATTCTTTCATTGCCATTATTTGGTTCACTGGGGTATCTAACTCATTTGAAGGTTGATGGAGTTTGGTGATACCTTCATCTTCTAACCATATCTTATAAAACATTTTATTATTGGGCTTTACAGAACAATAGGATTCCATCGGCTCACGTGTATGTTAAGGTTTATTTGATTGTGCAATCCCTATTCACAATAGATATGCATGCAATTACGTGAAATCCGTAATACAACAGCAGAAGTCCTTGAGGAATTTTTTATGGAAAGATCTTACTGGAAAAAGGTGTTTTATGGTGATCATACCTTCACCGTTTTCAACGATGTCTATGAACCGGCAGAAGATTCATTTTTGATAGCGGGAAATCTGGAAGTTAATCCAAACGAGGACATCGTTGACATCGGTGCAGGATGCGGAATCTCGTCCATCATTTCTGCAAAAAAAGCCAGAAGGGTTGTCGCAATAGATGTGAATCCAAATGCTGTAAAATGTGTTAAGTACAACGCCGTTGCTAACGGAGTCTCCGACAAAATAGACGTGATACAGGGAGACCTTTTTGGACCACTAAGAAAAGATGCGGTGTTCGACCTTATTCTTTTCAATGCGCCGTATTTACCTATAAAAAGTGAAAAGATTAACAGCTGGGTCGATTGTGCTTGGTCAGGCGGTGCAACTGGAAGAAGAATAATTAGCCGCTTCATCAGAGATGCGCCGAAGTACCTGAAACGTAATGGGCGTATACTCCTAGTTCAATCCACACTTTCTAACATCGAAAAAACAGTGGAGCAATTTACGAAACGAGGTTTTGATACACTCTCAGTTGGTGAAAAGAAGGTTGCGTTTGAGACAATTTCATTATTATTGGCAAGGAGAAGGTAGATTACAATTAAGGATATTCTTTGAAGCTTTAAATCATTAAAAAATAATTCGAAATATAAGGGGTTAATTATGTCTTTAAGGCTTCAAGGAAAAGTGGCTTTAGTGACTGGGGCAGGGAGAGGCTTAGGTAGAGCTTACGCCTTGCATCTAGCACGCATAGGGGCAGATGTCGTTGTAAACGACATCAACTTGGACTCAGCAAAAGATTATGACGAAGAACTTACAGCCTCCACAGTGATGGACGAAATAAAAAACATAGGAAGGAAATCAATAGGAATACAGGCAGATGTTACCAAAAATGACCAAGTAAATGCCATGGTCAAACAGGTTCTTGATGAGTTTGGGCATCTCGACATCCTCGTCAATAATGCTGGAGGCAACCTCAACCGTCTTGGTGCTAAGGCTGGAACACCAGTTACTTACCCGTCATCTGCCTCAATGGATGATCACCAATTTATAATGGACGTTAATCTCACTGGTACAATACTTTGTTGCCAATCTGCCAGTGTTCCGATGAAAAAACAAAGGTATGGGAAAATTGTGAATGTGGCTTCTCAAGCTGGCTTGCATGTATCTCCAGAGATGGTTAACGCTATGTCGTATAATGTTGCAAAAGCAGCAATCATACATTATACACGCTGTCTTGCAGCTGAACTTGGACCTTATAACATCAATGTAAATTGCATTGCTCCAGGATGGATAGCGACATCAAGAGCTGTCGCAGAGGGAAGGAAGGGAGAAGTTGCGAAACGTCTTAAAATGCAGATTCCATTAGGTCGCCTAGGAACGCCCGAAGACGTGGCGAAAGTTGTTGAGTTTCTTGTTACTGAACTCTCAGACTACATTACTGGGCAATGCATCTCCGTTTGCGGTGGATACATTCTCTTCTAGGATACCAGAAATTACTTTCTCTGATGAACTTTTTTAGCAGCATCAACAATTGCTTCGACAGTAATGTTGTGGGCATCCAAGAGCTCACCCCAATTTAGTGCTGACTCGCCAAACATGTCTTTTATGCCAATCCGTTCCAATGGAGCTGGATATTTTTCGCCTAAAACCTCCGCGACGGCGCCTCCTAAAGCCCCGATCACGCTGTGTTCCTCAACCGTTACAAGAGCTCCAGTTTTTTTAGCTGCCTTTAATATGGCGTCTTCGTCTATGGGCTTTATTGTGTGCATATCTAAAACTTCTGCTTTCATACCAATTTTTGAAGTTTGGTTAGCTGCCTTTACAGCCAAGTGAACGGTAGATCCAGAGGCAATTATTGTAACATCAGAGCCTTCTTTAAGGCAATTCGCCTTACCGATTTTAAATTGACAATTCTCCATAGATTCCCAAACAAACGGTACAGGCATACGATCAATCCGTAAGTACACTGGGCCAAAATGATCGTAAATGGCTCTTACGGCCTTTCTTACTTCGATACCATCACATGGCGCAATTACTGTCATGTTTGGCAATACTCTTGCCAATGCTACATCATCTACCGATTGGTGTGTAGCACCGTCATGAGCGTCGGACAATCCTGCGCTTGTTCCAACAATCTTAACATTAGCTTTCTGGTAGCAGACTGAGATTCGAATCTGATCGTAAACTCGTCCAACAGCAAAAACTGAAAAGGTGTGAATAAACGGAATAAGTCCAGTAAGTGAAAGCCCAGCTGCAACTCCAACCATGTTAGATTCAGCTATTCCAACATCAAAAAACCGTTTAGGATACTTCTTTTTGAAAATGTCTGTTTTGTTTGAATGCGACAAGTCCGCATCGAGAACTACTACTCTGGGATCTTCGCCAATCTGGACGAGCGCATCTCCGTAAGCGTCTCTCATGTCTTCCATCCTACACATTATTTTTTGCCTCCTCTTTCACTGAGTTCTTTCACTGCTTTTTCGTACTGTTCTGGAGTTAATGCACAATGGTGAAAGTCCACATTGTTCTCGACGAACGAAATTCCTCGACCCTTAATAGTATTACATACCAACATTACAGGTCGATTTTTGACCGTTAAAGCCCAATCTAAGGCATCCAAAATTTCGCTCATGTTATGTCCATCTATTTCTTTCGTTTCCCAGCCAAAGGCACGCCATTTTGAAACCAAAGAACCAACTATCGTACTGCCAGAAGCCATAAGCCTATTTTGATCAGTTATGCCGGTTAAGTTGTCAAGCTTGTAATGGGATGCGAAAATAGCGGCTTCCCAAATCATTCCTTCCGTGCTTTCTCCATCGCCAACAATGACATAGGTACGAAAATCCTTCCTCTTGATCTTGGCTCCTAGGGCCATGCCACACGCAATGGAAAGTCCTTGCCCTAGCGATCCAGTTGATGCCTCAATTCCAGGCGTCTTAAGCCTGTCTGGATGACCTTGAAGAATACTGCCGATCTTCTTAACTTCTTTAAGTTCTTCTCTTGGAAAGAAACCAAGTTCCGCAAGAGCAACATACTGGGCGAGCACGCTGTGCCCTTTACTTAGAACAAAGCGGTCCCTGTCTTCCCAGTTCGGATTCGTAGGGTCAATTCTCATTTGGTGAAAGTATAATGCGGCAATAATGTCAGCGATCGATAGCGATCCTCCAAGGTGGCCTCTTTTCCCGTTTGCCATTATTTCTATAATGCCTCTTCTAATAGCCAACGCCTTTTCTTCAATGCTTCTAATCGTCAATTGAGAGTGCATAGAACATGATTGAAACAAACGGTATAAATATTTTTAGCTGAACATTTAGAAGTTTCTCGGAAAAGTTGATGTTACCAAAATCTTTTAACGAGATACTTTAAGTAATTATAGTAAAGCATTTGACTTTAACCAAAAAGACTTATTCAGAATTCATAAATGATGTTATCTGAGTCGAATAATCTGAAGGGTTGCTATGAACGAGTTGGCTCGAAAAAGAAGGTTAGGAGCAAGGGTTCTCAAAGCGATGGCTTCAGCCTTAAGGTTAAACATTTTAAGGCTTCTTTACGAAAGGGGACCAATGTCTTATACCGAGATTATGAATGCTTTAAAGCTGAGTCCCAATCGCGACGCTGGAAGGTTTGCTTATCATCTGAAAACTCTTATAGGAATGGATCTTATAGAGCCTGATTCTGAATCCAAAAAATATCTACTTACTGATATGGGTAAAACCTTAGTTGAGTTTGCTGACGAACTTGACAGCAATGCTTTTAGAAGAAGACTGCTTGTCCGAACCTCGAGATTAGCAATAGAAAATTTTGACAGAAACAAAATAGCTGCATCCCTAGTCAGAGAGGCCGAAGTTCCAGTTGAACTAGCTCAGAAAATCTCAAGAGAAGCGGAGAAACGACTAATAAAACTTGGCACCAAATATCTAACTGCTCCATTGATTAGAGAGTTCGTAAATGCGATCTTGATTGAACGAGGCCTTGAAGAATACAGACATAAGCTTACGCGCCTCGGTTTCCCCGTGCACGATGTGTCTTTGCTTATGAAGGAGACCAGTGCTAGAGGAGAAAATGTCGAAAAAGTCCATAATGCAGCTGGAAGCCGCGTCATCGAGGAATATACTCTTCTAAACATTTTGCCAAGAGACATTGCAGATGCCCACATATCTGGATCCTTGAATCTGAATAATCTTGGTTCTTGGGTTCTGAAGATCTATGGGGTCATGCATGACCTGAGATTTTTCTTAAGGAATGGTTTCGCTTTTAGAAATTTTGCAGATCAAAGAATCTCCATAAGTCCGCCCAGGAACCTTAGATCCGCTCTTTCGTTGATTTCCAATATGTTGCATCTTGCTTCGTCTGAAGTTACAAGCGAGCAGGCTATTGATTATTTCAATTTATTCTTAGCCCCATTTGTTAAGAGTCTTTCGAGAGATGAAATAAAAGACAACATTCGACTTTTTCTGGAATCAGTAAACATAACTGTTCCTACAGGAATTTCACTTGGACTAGAGACCGTTGTGCCAAACTTTCTTTCTGAGGTAAAAGCCGTAGGCTTAGGCGGAGAAATCCGTGGTGTCTATGCTGATTATGTCGAAGAAACTAGACTTATTGCTTCTCTCATTCTAGAATGTTTAGATGAAAGAAAAAACTTCAAGCCAATGTTCAATCCCAACGTCATCGTAAAAATGAGGCGGGAAACCTTCAAGGACTCGGACGCCAAGAGGATTCTGTTTGAATCTCACAAGCTATCTGTTTGGGGTCTTCCTTTCTACGCGAATCTTGTTTCCGAAAAGACAGGCACGGTTTCTTATGCGGCGGACGGTTTGAGGTTTTCTGCTGACTGGACAGAAGATTGGGAGCTAGATACTATGAGAACTGGGTGCTTAGACCGTGTTACACTGAACCTCCCGCGAGTAGCCTATGAGTCTAAGAAAGATAAAAAAAGTCAGTTTTTCAGAGTTTTGAGTGACTTCTCTGAAAAGGGTTTAAGAGCCTTAGATATTAAAAGCCGTGTGATTTCTAGGCGTTCTCAAGAGGGGCTTCTGCCTTTTCTGATGCCAAAAGAAATCCAAGACCCTTACTTCAGGCTTGAAGAATCAACGTGTATGCTCGGATTCGTTGGGTTGAACGAGGCTGTCCACGCAGTAACAGGTAAATCGATCCACGAAGAGGAGGAGGCTCTTAACTTTGCTGAAGAAATCCTAACTCATCTTATAGAAGAACAAAAAATCTATGCTAGAAACAGAAAATTGAGGTTCACCTTAGGATTGACGCCTGATTTCGATGCGGCGAAAAGGCTGGCAGAGCTGGATGTTGAAAGATATGGACTTGGCGACGTCCATGTATCCGGTGACAGGGATAATCCTTTCTATACAAACACGACAGTTATCCCCTTAGAAGCCAATCAATCTTTAGACGACTTTCTTGCCTTCGAATCACGATTTGAGGCGCTGTCTCTTGGCAGCCATTTAGTAAAGATTCCATTATCGAAACGTGAAACGGAGGTTGAAGAACTCCTTGCCATAACCAACAAGATAGTCCAAGAACATAAAATAGGATTGTACACGTTTGACCGAAAATTAATACATTGCAACATCTGCCAGAAAACCTTCATCAGCGAACTAACAAAATGCCCTGAATGTAACACAGCAAGCTCAATACTGACGTTTGCTAGAGATTCTGCAAGATATAAAGTTCAACATCTTTAGGCTGTGTAACAGGGAAAAGAAAGAATAAATAGGTGACACAACGAATATCCGGAAAACGGGCAAAGGAGTTCACCAATGAAGGAAAAAGGGCTTGCCGCTCTTGCAAGGCAAGCGTATGAAGAAGGTAAACGTATCGTTGCTCCCTTAATGGGGTTTCCCGGCGTTGAGCTGACAGAAACTAACATCAAGATTGCACAACAAAATTTTGGTGAACATTTCAAAGTGATAAGAAAACTAGTTGAGACGTTCAGCCCAGACATGGTTTTTCCTCTGATGGATCTTTCAGTTGAGGCTAACGCTCTTGGAAGGTTCACCATTTTTCCTAGAGAAGAAACACCGACAGTTTATGTAAAAGAAAAATTCCAGTTTGAAGATCTGGAGAAGATTAGGGAGATTGATGTATCCTTTGATACTAGGCTGATAGGCTACGTTGAGACAATGAAGCTTATGAAACTTGGATTGCCTCCCAAAATCATTAGAGGCGCGTATGTCACTGGACCTTTTACGCTTGCATCACTCATAATGGGAGCAAAAGATGCAGTTATGTCGATATTGAAAAACCCTGCAGAGTTTCACGATTTATGCGATTTTGCAACAAAAGTCATAATTGAGTATGCCCGTCTACTCATAACTGCTGGAGCTGAAGTTATCTGTATAACTGATCCAACAGCGGTCATGCTTAGTCCAAGACAGTTTAGAGTTTGGTCAACACCCTATGTAATGCGCATTAGAGAAATCTGCAAATACAATGGGGTTGATACAATTTATCATATTTGTGGAAACTCGATGCACTTGATTGACAGCATTCTAGAGTCAGGCGTGGGGGGTCTTAGTCTTGATTCCAAGTATAATGGTATTCAATTAAGCGAGGTAGCTAAAAAGGTTCCTGAAAACGTGGTAATAATTGGTAATATCAGCCCAACAGTTGTAATGGCTTTCGGAAAACCGCGTGATGTACGTCGGGAAGTTATTGAACTATTGAATGAAATGAAACCATATGCTAACTTTATTTTAAGCACAGGCTGCGACCTTCCTCAGAAAACACCCTTAGAAAACATATCAGCCTTTATGGATGCTGCTCGGACATACAGTTTAAAGCATCACTAACCCTAACCAAAACACTTATTCTATACCGAAATAGAATCTAATATCGGCTGGTGAGCTGGTGTGTGGCTGCCGGACCCTTCTTAACCTTTCAAAGGGTAAGAGGTGTCTGAGGAAACTCCGTCCACCACACATGCCGCAACGCTGCAAAGCGTAAGGCGAGATCCTTGGCTCCAGAACAGAAACGGAACGTCCGTTTATCCTGTGACGATGAGGCGTGCTAAGTCGCCGAGTATGGTTATGCGGAAACGGTGAAACGGCTGTCCTGCGGGGTGGAAGGGCAAACAAGCGTCAATGAATGCATGTGCGAGACGCGGGTAGCCCGTAAAGTTGAATGCCGCTTAAAACAAAAGACGGGTTACGACCAGCACACCGGCCCCCTGAGGCTGATAATTGCGTATATTAATTCCTGATCTGAAATGAGGTTCTTTGAGAGTGTTTTGGCATCAGATTCAGAGTGGAAGAGCTCTGAATATGTGACTGTCCAACGTTGGATTAGGAAACTGCGCCGTATAGGTTCTATCTCAACCCTGAGAGCGTATTTCAAGTTTCTAGCATGGTTTGTTCAGTACATAGAAATGTCTCCAGACGATTTCGTTAAGATGCCCAAAGAAGATGTTTCTGAGAAGGTTCAGGCTTTCTGTGATAAGTTTATGAGAAAACTATCTAGTATACTCATTACAATCCTTCTTATGCTGGTTGCCAGTTCTATGATTCAGATAGTACTCGGAGAACCAAGTCAGCTTACAACAAGAATAACACAGGATTATAGCATTCTTGAGACAGGAACAGTCCCGATTTTAGGTACTCTAACAGCAAATGATCCGTCTGATACATATGGTACTTGGGGTGGCGGCGTCACTAAAATTTCAATGCAGATTTACTGGACACCATACAATAAAGGTATTTACGTTGGATTCTATGATGTAACACACAATACATTATATTACACCGGTCCGATATATGGAGGCGCCACCTTTGTGACTTTTTTTTGTACTTGCAGGTCATGATTATTGTCAATGGCAAGTAAGGATCTGGGCTAGTCTTTCAGGGTCGGAAACGATACAATATCACGGTACCATATATATTATCTGGGAGTAAGAAATGATAGTCGCGGGTTACTCTCTTTAATTCGAGAAACTAGATGGTTATAGAGAGTTAAGTCAATAGAATACGCATGAACGTGCCTTGAACTCTACACAGTGGCAATCTAGAGACTCCCACTTTAAAAAAAGCGTTTTATTGGATCAACACTCTTTTTATGCCTTTTTATAATGATGATGGAGATTAATACAGTCGTAATCTGGAGGAGGATTATGACGATGGCTAAGATGCTTTCTTTAACAATTTTGAGGCTGATTGAAAAGTCTTGAATGCTACTGCCTGTAACGTCATATGAAAAAACATATTCTTTTCTTTGACCATAAATATTTTGGCTTTTTTGCATTTGTGATGGAGAAACTTCATTGATTAACAAATCGTAATCCCCAAGCGTATACCATGAAACAGATACTCTAAAAATAGAAGAGGATGAAGTAGGCGAAGAGATAAGGCTGCCCGAGTAGCCTGTTATTTCTTTTAGGCTAATGATCTGTTCTTGGTCAAGAACCATCTCTTTTGTTCCGCCGTTAAACGTTACTTGAAAGGACCAACCGCCTTCTCTGCCTAGATACACATTTATGCTGTAGTTTTGACTGTTTAACAGCATTGAAGTTAGAATTTGTCTGAATCCCTGATATGGTAAACTGCCTAGGAAAATGTTTCTTAAATCCACTGCGGGAAACTCCATAAAATAGGGAAAGAACAGATGCCCACGTTCATACATTATAAATGCGGATTCATCGTACAATAGTGTGAATATTCCGAAAGATTCTTCGAATTCGTAAATTATCTTGTCAGCAATGAACCTTCCTCGGGTTTTGTCGATTTTTGATTCATTCAAATCGATATAGACAAGAGTGGAGCCTCCGCCTGGAAAGTACACAGCAATAACATGTAGACCCAAAAAGCTTGGTTCACTTCTAAAATCGTAAAGACTTGGTGGGCGACTTAATCCATTGAAAGAAAAAATTAACGTGCAGTCACCACTCATTTCATAGGGATCAACATCAATCATCAACGAAATGGATTCTTCGTAGCTAGGCTCAGCGGTTGTCAGGAACACATTTTGGGTGCTCAACAGAAAAATACAAAGAATAACTACGAACCTACCACACATATAACATTATTTTCCCTGACTTATCTTATTGCATTATATGCATAAAAATGTTCTTATGCAACCCGAAATTTATGCTGTATTCTTGTTTCATGATTTAGCTACGCTTGGGAGTCAGTCTATTTCTTTGTGCGGGAGGTAGTTGCCTTTAGGAACTCGTTTTGGAAGTTCGGGTCAGCGCCCAGCTCAATGTACTCGATAAATCGTGCAATCTTCTCAGCCTCTTCGCCATTGTTTGGTCGGTGTAGCTTGAACCCTTATCTTTCCAGCGTACTGACGGTTAGCGCTTCTTCTGTAGGATTTGCCCGTATCGCTTCACCTTGCGTCTTCGTGCTGGTGCGTCTACTTGTAGTCTTGCTGGTGCCCGTAGCCGCTTTCTTTTCTTTCTTGTGCTACCTTCTTCCGTCGGTCTACGCGTATGTCCCCTTGGGATGCTGGTCCACTTCTTGAATCTGCCCTTGCTGTCTCTCTGCACGTAGTGCCCTTTTGCACGAGAAATCCTATACCTTCTTCCTAAATAAACTAAATAAAAAGAGGGAAGACGACGGTTCAACCCGAGGCTGAAAAGTATAAATTTTTGCCTAGGCGCCTGTCTCTCCCGAGATTTCCGAACAAAATCACTATGACATAGATTAGTAGTTGCCAGAAGAGGATGATAGTGTGGATCTTTATAGACAATCACACCGCTTTTACTCTTAACATAATGAGACATAGGCTCCGACCCTTTAAAGCAAGGGCATATTAAAATAAGACTTTTCTTGTTGATTTAGGTTAAAGACCGCTTCATAGGTAACTGTATCCTCCGATATTTGAGGTTAAAAAAATGTATTGGGCTTTTGTAGGAATCGTGTAATAGTATACAAGGTGCGATTGGGACTGGGTTGTTATGTAACGGCTCCGATTTTGTCAGAAAGGATCGCTTTGGGTAAACTAGACCTAAAATATAGATTCTTTGATAAGATGGGAGCATTGAAGGAAGAGCGACCTATTGATTGAAGTAAGGAATTCCATGAATCTTTTAAAGGAGAAGGGTTCGATGTAGTTATTGGCAATCCTTCCCCTGTGGCGAGAATGTAGGCATAGTCCCAAACCCTAGCCTGTGAATTCAACCGTTCTACCTTCTTATGCTTTTCATTGTCCTTCAATCAGATTTCTGGGTTTGTATGCGATTGCTTATATTTGGATTAGAATTGTGGGGTTTAGGAATTCATCAACTTATATTTGTATTTCTTACTAGACACTCATTCCCGAACTATTTCCTGAATGCGTCCTTTTTGTTTTAAGGTATTCACTGTTAGCTAGCAGCTAGAAAACTTGTTTCATTTTAGGTGAACATTTAGGGTGCAATACTCTTTTTAAACACTCTTTTATCATTGTTGAAGTTAACGTCAGAATGGTAGTGTTTGAGTCTTGGCAATGGTTGCGTATGCCTTCAAGCGGGTTGTCCGCTCTTGGAAACTCTTTATTGCTCTATTGCTAGGCGTGGTTCTCGCCTCGTCCTTTTTTGCGGGCATAAACATAAGCGTTGACTCTGTCGGCATAAGGAGCCTCCAACAGCAGCTTGAACAAGTATATGCTGATGTTGTGGTCGCCTCATCTGGCGTCCCAGTCTTTTCTTCTAAGAACGCCACGGTGCTTAGGAGTCTCCTACTTTCCAATGTTGAGGGAGTCAAAAGCATTGACATAATTTCGAAGACGCTTTCTATCCAAGCGAGACCCGTTAGCTTAACGTTTCCTGACGCGTCGAATTTGACGCTTAGGACCTTTGTAGATAGCATAATAGGCGTCTCAAAAGGCTCCTACATTTACGAGGATATCATCTCAGACGGTCAAATGGAACTCGCTGGAAACGAGACTTTCATCGAAGCAGATTCAGATATCGCGTCTAGGCTCGGAGTCGGCGACACCATAAACGTAAGCATACCTGTTATCGTTGGTTCTGGAACAGGCACTAAAGTATACTATGTGGAAAGGAGCCTCAAGGTTGCAGGCTTCATAAACATGGACGACTCCTCCTACCTCATGACGCTGGGCATCTATACTTTTCCAGTTCTTTCGCCACTTCAACCGTCAATGGCTCGAAGGGTGGCTCACAACTTCATAATCGTCGACTGGGAAAAGACCTTTGCAGGCATCTTAGACGAGATTCACGCCTATGCGCCATCTTACTCATTTGTGACGACGAACCTTCTTGTTAATCTAGACAGGAATAGCATCCTTAATCCTTGGGACATAGAAGGCTCAAAGACAAACTTGGACAGAGCTGTTTCAGTGCTGACTAACATTGTTAGAATCAACTATGGAGCTAGCCTCAACGTGAACAACAATCTCCAAAATGCCTTTAGGCTCTACGAAGGTTTCTCGACGCTTATGACACTTCAAGGCGTTATTCTTTCACTTCCAGTCTTCTTCGTAGCTTGGTATGTGGGCCTCACCGTATCGGATGTATCATTCAATCTACGTCGACGCGAGATAGGTCTCCTGCTCACTAAGGGCTTCACGAATAGGCAGATTCTGAAGCTCTTCCTTACCGAAGCT
>CAZPBM010000003.1:0-32760 GCA_964584965.1 uncultured Candidatus Bathyarchaeia archaeon
GTGCTTAAACGCAAGCTCTTTTCTTCTCTTAATGTCTGATCACATATTTGAACAATCAATACTCAATAGAGTAATATCACTCAAGAGTCAAGCAGCTTTCACCGTTTGCCTCGATAGGAAACCTTCGCGAACTGAGGCAAAAGAAGGACTTAAGCTGGAATTAAGAGAGGGAACAGTTGTATATGCTCATAAGGCTTCCTCTCCGCGCTACGGGATAGACACAGGTATAATATTATGCCGCGAAAATTCAAAGACGTATATAGGGAAGGCGATAGAAAACTTTGGCTTTAAGGCAACAATATCTGACGCACTTAACTTGGCTGCGGCCGATGGTAAAGTAGATTATGTAGATGTTACGGAGCATTTGTGGAAAGATGTGGATACACCTGAGGACTTAGTTAAAGCAAGGAAGATTTATTGGCAAATATTAAGAAAGGAAGTTACTAAATCTGAAGATGGGTTAGTGTCCAGATACCTTAACAGGCCAATATCAACACGCATTTCGATCATGATCTATCGAAGGGGTTTCCATATAGAACCGATCACGGTAACATTCGTAACGTTCATCCTCGGCTTATTGGCAAGTCTTCTGTTAGCATTGAGAGCATTTATTCTGGGAGGCTTGCTTGTACAGCTAACATCTATAATAGATGGGGTAGATGGCGAACTCGCAAGACTTTATCGTAAAGCCACGTCGTGGGGTGGCTACTTGGACTCGGTTTTAGATCGCATTTCAGACATCGCCATAGTAGCTGGATTAACATTGTCTTTGCCGATTGTAGATGGCTTCACTCTCTTGTTCGCCATACTTGCGGCTGCCAATGCGATATTTGTTAGCTATGTAACTCACAATTTGAGTAGCTTAGGCGTAAGCACGGAGAAGTTGAGAAAGGTGCCAGCAACGAGAGATGCAAGGCTATTTGTAGTTTTTATAACATCACTTCTTTCAGCACCCATCTACGGTTTATACTATCTGGCCGTGGCCCCTATATTCTACATAAGTTACTCTTTAGCGTTGGCTTACAAGCTGAGGAGAGGAGAGGTTGAACTGAAAAGGGCTAAACGAGAGCCCCTACCAGAAGTTCTTATTGAGAGAAAAGAGATAAGTAATAAAGTTGAAAGCCTAATCTCTAATTCTATAAAACTAGGTTTAACACTCCTCGTTGTTAGTATGATTTCGCCAGTAATTTCAAGCATCACGTTGATTAATTTTAATGGTCTAGCACTAACTTCAGATCACATGTTATCAGCCCTAAACTTGATTATTATTATATATTTTGGGCATCGAATAATGTTGGCCTTAAAAGCAATAATTGATATCATAGCTAGGCGGTTAGTGAGTGCGGTCGGAATTACGGAAACCACTATTAAACATATACTAGTTGATTGCCTCTACATGGCTTTGGCCGCAATACTCTGGGTATATCTGCCGCCTCAGTTTAGCATATACGTAAGCGAGTGGGCTTCCAGGCTGGTTGCATTAATAATTTTCGCCTTCTTCTTACTGATTCTCTATGATTTGACCAAGCTTCTTTACAGAGCCTTCGGAGACTTCTACAAGGAAATAGTAGAGAAAATAGCCAAAAGACTTCATGAAAACTCTCAATAACGGTTACAGACATTGTTGCTAAGCCAATTTTCGAGACGCTCAGAACAGCGACTTTTTCGATATTAAAAACCGCAATCGTTGTTAGCGGGCCCGCTGGGATTTGAACCCAGGATCTCCGGCTTACCTCAGCTCGTTGGTGCTTTAGAGGGCCAGCGCGTTATCCTGGCTACGCTTCCCGAACATGGCCTTGTTAGGCGTTGTTTCACGGGCCCTTTTCTCATCCCAGCTGGGCTGTCTAAATTTGGTGTTTACCTTAATTTAAGTTTGATGTTGGTATTGTCATATTTTTTGACAAAGAAACAAAAGTATGCATACAAAACCATCTCAATAAGCAATTAAGGAGCCTGTGATGTCTTCTTAGAGGTTAAAGCAAAGATATTCCTACAATTCTGCCGGTTCATTAATCCGTGGAGTGCCGGGATTTTTGAGTAGGCAAACCTTTTTCACAAACATTTAGGCATTTATTTTGCAGATGCCTTTTTTCTTAATAACATGGTTATCATCATTCCAGATAAGGCAAGAATTATGGAGATGTAGAAAGCAGGTAAGTAAGTTCCTTGGTAGGTTCTGAAGTAGCTTGCCATCATCGGTCCGAGGATGCTGCCGGCGCCGTATGCTGTAAAAACTATGCCGTAATTCACTCCTAGGTTCTTGCTTCCGTAATAGTCTGAAGTTAAAGCAGGGTATAACGCTAGAAAACCGCCAAAGCACAGTCCTACTAAGCAGATCCCTACAAGGAAGATTGTTGGCTGCGAGACTGTACTAAGGATGAGAAGAGCAACCGCGCATAACAGAAAGCCCATCGACAGCACTTTTTCTTTTCCAGCTCGGTCTCCTATGAATCCCCAGAGAATCCTGCCTACGGCATTAAATCCTCCAAGAATGGAAACAGCAAAGGTTGCCTCTAGATCACTCATTCCCGCTATTTCCTTTGCAATCTGTTTAGCTTGACTTATTGTCATTAACCCAGCGTTGGTGCCAAACCAGTAGCTCACCCACAAAAGAACGAACGGTAAAGTCCTTATCATCGCTGATGGTTCAAACTCAACATTAGCTTTTTTGCTTTTTTCCGGCGGGTTCCAACCTGCTGGTCTATAGTCTTTTGGCGGATTTTTCAGAATTTGAGCTGCTGCTATGGTTAACACCATAAAAAGTACGCCTGAAACCAGAAAATTGGTGCGCCACGAATAGTTTTGTATAATAAAGTCCCACAAGGGCGCGAACAATATTGATCCCCCGCCGAAACCGAAAACAACAAGTCCTGTGGCAAGTCCCTTTTTGTCTGGAAACCATTTGTTGCACGTAGCAATTGGGGCGCCATAGGCGAATCCTACTCCGAGACCGAGGAGACCGCCGTAGCTAAGATATAGCCAGACAAGAGAGTTCGTGTAGCTGGACAACATCATTCCTAGTCCTATCAGGATTCCGCCTATTGTCACTGCGGTTCTTGGTCCCTTTTTGTCTTGAAGTCTTCCAGCTGGCATCATGGAAAGGGCAAACGTAAGCAACGCAATTGTTGAAGCAAGGGAAGTTTCAATTCTTGTCCAGTGAAATTCCGCCTCAAGAGGAGGAACGAGAATGCTGAAGGCGTAAACGGCACCTAAGCAAAGGTTAATCATCACTGCCGCAGCAACGTATTTCCACCTTGCAAACCCACTGGGGTTTAACACTACATTTGAGCCTGTCATATTGGCCACCACTTTAACTATGAAAGACCATTCAACATGAGCTTTAACATATAAAGGTTAGCCTATCATCTTGGTGTCCTAAACATTCCACAGCGCATTATCGTCATGGTCATATTATGCAGATGTATCTTAGAACCCGAATGTTTCACATGGAACTCGAATCTTTTAGGCTAAAAAGAAAACCATTAAAACAATAAAAGGCCATTCTCCAATAACAATAAAATATTATACGACATAATCCTTTTACCGGCTGGTTGTGGTCTAATGGAGTTAAGATGGGATCCCATAATGGCCCAGTGGATCATCGTTTCAGGAAAAAGGGGAAAACGTCCCTTGCTGCCAGAAGGCTATTGCCCGTTTTGTCCAGGCTCCAAGGAGGTTCCTGAGAAAGGTTGGACGGTTTTAAGCTTACCAAACGCTTTTCCTGCTTTAAGCCCTAATCCGCCTCTGCCAGACGTTGAAGGCGACAGGTTATATCGTTCGATGCCTTCGAAAGGCGTTTGCGAGGTCCTAATTTACACGCCTAGGCACGATGCTTGCTTAGCTGACTTAACGGTGGAGAACATTAGAGCTGTTGTTGACCTTTGGACTCAACGGTTCAAGGAGCTCGGCAAAATAGACTATGTGAAGTACGTTTTCATTTTTGAGAACAAAGGCAGAATAATCGGGGTTACGCTTGACCACCCGCACGGTCAGCTTTACGCTTTTCCGTTTATTCCACCTATTATCAGAAAAGAATTGGCAAACAGCCGAAAATACTGGAAAAGAACTGGTACCTGCCTTTTCTGTAGAATAATAGAAAAAGAACTAGAGGAAACTTTGCGCATAGTTTGCGAAAATGAAGATTTCGTTTGTTTCTTGCCGTTCTTTGCACATTGGCCATATGGCGTTCACATTTACCCAAAAAGACACGTTGCGGCCTTAACGGACTTCGAAGACAAAGAAAAAACGTCGTTTGCTCAGATTTTGAAAACGGTTCTTAAAAAGTTTGAGAATCTCTTCAACATGAGCTTCCCGTACATGATGGTTCTGCACCAGAGACCGACGGACGGAAAATCGTATCCTCATTACCACTTTCACGTGGAGTTTTATCCACCATTACGAGAGAAAGACAAGGTGAAATTTTTCGCAAGCGTCGAAAGTGGATCTGGAACCGTGACGTTCGATTATACTCCTGAAATGAAGGCTCAGGAACTCAGAGACACACCTACAACTTGATGATGAAATAATTCATGTTACCTTAGGATTCGTAAAATAATCAAACGAGGTTTGGATGTATGAATAAAGTTGTGGTTTCGTCGCCTGGTCGGGCGGACTTTCTAAACACACATCAAGACTACAAAGGCTTACCTGTCGTGCCTGTTGCTATTAACCTAAGAATGTTTCTCACTGCAGAGCCTACAAACGACGGCGTCTTCACAATTAGGTCGCTTGACCTCGAAAAACTTCACGAGCCTCATGCTGACAGCTTCGAAATTGGAATTAACGAGATGCTAGAAGAAAAGTTCTTTGGCAACTATCTCCGCGGAGTCATAAATGTGCTTGTCAAACGAGGCTTAGAAGAAAAACTTCGTGGCATGAACGTTACAATAAGAAGCAATATACCTGTTGGCTCGGGGCTTTCAAGCAGCGCAGCCCTCGAGGTTGGTTTCGCGGAGCTGCTGAACTTCGTCTTCAACCTTGGCCTTTCGAAACAGGAAATGGCTGAGGTAGCATTTGCGGCTGAAAACCAGGAGGTAGGTGTTCCCTGCGGCAGACTTGACCAGTATGGCGTAGCTTTCGGTGGAATAATCAAGCTTGAGTGTGTTCCGCCTTACGTTGTTGAGCCATTACCGTTTAGGGATTTGACCTTCGCCATTGTCGACTCTGGGATTAGGCACTTCACAGGCGGCATCCACCCGAAAAGGCAAGAGGAAATAGATAGGGGACTCAAGGCACTTATGGAGAACAAGGATGTTCCTGAAGCGTTAAAGGCGAATTTGGGATACAGGTTCAACGAGCCAAGGTGGAGCAAACTAAGCGAAGGCGAAATCGAAAATTACCTTTCTGTTATGGACGAAATTTCAAGACGCCGCATACTCTTCACTTTAAGGATGCAGAAATCAACTGAGTTCGCCTTAAAGGTTCTCCGTCTGAAAAAAATAGACGACTCAGAAGCCGCATCAAATCTTGGCAAAGAAAAGTGGGAATCCATAAAGAAGGGGCCAGCCTCTGAAACTATTCACCGAATTTTGGGAACCATCATGAACGAGCAACAGGCGTTGCTTAGAGATTTATACGATGTTAGTTTACCAAAACTCGAAAGCCTGTGCCAACAAGCGTTGGACGCCGGAGCTTACGGAGCGAAAATTTCAGGAGCAGGAATGGGCGGAAGCATAATAGCCCTAGTGAAAAACGAAGAAACTGGCAAAAAAGTCATCGACGCTTGCTTTGCAACAGGCGCCAAAAACGGATGGGTCTCAAAAATAGGAGAAGGCGTAAAAGTAGAACAGACATGATTAACTAAATGAAATCTTTCTACTAAAAAACATATAATAAAAGGGTTTAAAAGAAATTTCTAACTTGCTCAATCTTGTGTGGTTCTAGGTTATGGTTACAAACCTGCCGGCTGAAGCTAAAAACAAGTGGGCTCAGGTTGCAGCCTGTCATTCTACTCCTGAAAAGATTAGGTTGATGCGGGAATTCATCTCGTTGGTTCCGAAACATAAGGGAACCGCTAAGCTTTTGGCCAATGTTAGGCGACGTATCGCAGTCCTTGAGGATGAGCTTGAGAAATCTAAAACTCATAAAAAGGGGGGGCATGGAGGCTTCTCTATTCCCAAAGAGGGGGCTGGACAAATCATCATCTTAGGTCCAACCAAAGTTGGGCGAAGCAGCCTCTTAGCTTCAGTCACAAACGCCAAGGTTGAAGTGTCGCCAATACCCTTTGCCACCAGAAAACCCGCCATAGGTATGCTACCTTTCAAGGACGTTCAGTTTCAGCTTGTTGAGGCACCAGCCTTAGTTGAAGGCGCAGCTGAGGGAAAAATGAACGGAACCCAAATTCTAGGTCTTGCAAGGAACGCGGACGGCTTAATCCTAATGGTTGATTTACTCGACAACCCAAAAGACCAGTACCAAATGATGCAGTCTGAACTGGAAAAATCAAGCATAACGATTGAAAAGCCGACAGGTGAAGCAGAAGTTATCCGACGAAGCATAGGCGCAGGCGTACAAATCATAGGCGGTGGAGTATTAGTTGATTGTACACCTGAAGATGTTCGAAGAATGCTTGAAAGCTACCGCATTAATTCTGCAATAGTTCGAATCAAAGGAAAAGTTCGCTTAGAAGACATTGAGGACTCGCTTTTTTCAAGCACCGCATATAAACCGGCATTAATTGTCGCGAACAAGATGGATACACTTGGAGCGGAGGAAAAACTTCAGCAGCTTAAATTGATGTCTGAAAATGCTGGGATTCCGGTTGTCGCAGTTTCATGTCACACAAAACAGGGACTTGAAAACCTTGGAGAACACATTTTTGAAATGTTAAACATAATTAGAGTCTATACTAAGGAGCCTGACGAGAAGGCGCCATCTCCAAAACCGATCGTCGTCAAAAAGGGAACAACTGTTCTAGAAATCGCAAAAGAACTTCACAGTAGCCTTTACAAAAGTTTTCAGTATGGACGAATTTGGGGATCCAGCGTTAAGTACGCTGGCCAAAAGGTAGGCTCAAACCATTTGCTTAAAGACGGTGACGTATTGGAGATTCACTAGCAGGAATTTGCTGACCCCCGTTTTTAGTCATCTAAACCAATTGTTGAGACCTGTAAAGCTTTCAATATCATTTTGCAGCCTTCAAAAGTTGCCTTGTTTCCCCACATAACCTCTTCTCTCGTCGGTTCAATGATGAAACCCTTGTATAGCCCCGAATGGTTAAGTACGTAGAAGGCTTGAACCACGAAAAGTAATAAGTTAAGGTCACGGCTTGTCAACGATTTCTCTAGTTTTCTGCTTTGCGGTTCTGTTAAGTGCACCCTTTCACGTAGAGCCTCCATCAACCCTTTTTTCTCCTCATCCATTAGGCTAAGCAAATCTGAAAGCGTAATGCCTTGTTCCCTCAAGTAATCTTTCAACGCCTTTCTTAGAGGTATATAGTCGGTTCCTGGCGGCATAAGGGCCAACTCCTGTTACTAAAGAATGCTTACTCAAAAAAAAGAATTTACATCAGCATTAAATATATACTACGCATTCATCTTACTATAGTCTAGGAGGCAGTCGCTTGTCAGATCTAAGTGAACCACGAGTTCGATGCCCAGGATGCGGCAAACTTGCTCCAGCAATGAAATACTGTATATACTGCGGCGCAAAAATGCCTGAATCTTCACCTTCAACAGTTAAGCCCTCTCAACCTACTACTCTTCCTCCATTGCCACCTACTATTCCACCTCCCGCCTATGGTTCTCCACGTGTTACTGCTACTCCACCAACGGTGACGATGAAAGACGAAATTACAAGTCTCATGTCAGGAATCGAGGCTCTTTATGAAAGAAAAATTGCTCTTCTCAACCTTTTCCGATCTGGGGAAGTCTCGGAAGGCGTATTCCGAAAGCTCTACAACGAATATGATGGCAGACTGTCTAGTTTTCTTAAGGCACGAGAAACAAAGCTGGCTGAGCTTAAAGATAGGCTGGAGGAAAAAACTAAGCGGCTTAGCGAGATTTCTATGAAGCTTGAAGAGCTTGAGGTACGTCATAAAGTAGGCGAGGTCGACTCATCTCTTTACACGCAGCACGCAGACAGTCTAAGAGCGGAAGAACGCGACATTATTGAAGTATCAAAAACCTTGAAAACCAGCATCAATAATTTAGAGAATCTACTGTCAAACAAAAGACCGAGTCAAATCAGAGACTTAGAAAATAAACTGAGTGCCTGTCTAAGCGACCTTGAAAAGCTCGTAAGCGAAGGAAAAATCACAGAAGAAACTTTTAATGCAGTTAAGCCTGACATAGAAAAAACTCTTGCGTTTTTCGACTCTCTCATTAAGGAAGTTAAAGAAAAAGACCGAACCTTAAGGGAGCAGCTGGAAACTCTTCAAACAAGATATAAATTGAATGAGTTATCCATCGAGGAATTTGAAAGAAAGAAACATGAGATCCAAACAGAAATTGACAAAATCTGGGCATAATTCTTTCATAAAGCAATAGTAACTACTTTTTCCCAGTGTTTACCCAAAAGTCGAGATAAACTTAGAGGTCAATATCTGAAAGGTTGAGTCTCAATGCTATTCCAAGCATTAACGGAACATTGCGAACAAATATCTGCAACGACCAAACGTAATCAGATGATTGAAAACGTAGCGGACTTCCTAAAAACCCTTGACGACAATGAGGTTGAACCTGCTGTTTCAATGATGCTTGGGCGTGCTTTTCCAAAATGGGATCAAAGAACTTTGGATGTCAGCTGGGCGACACTAAGCAACATAATTGAACGGCTAACAGGAACAGATTGGAAAGAATTTTCAGTAGCTTTTAAAAAAACGGGCGATGTAGGTTCAGCCGCACAGGTTGTCTTTGAAGTAAATAGGGTTCATAAGCAAGCCGCCCTTTTTGAAGAGCCGTTAACAATTCTGGAAGTTAGAAGAGTCCTTGAAGCAGCAGCTGAGGCAACTGGGCAAGGCGCCCGAGAACGGAAAGAACGGCTTATCGAATCATTGTTTGGAAGGGCAAAACCGCTGGAGGCCAAGTATCTGGTCAAAATTTTGACGGGAGAGATGCGAACAGGCTTCCACGAAGGGCTGATGGAATTAGCTGTCTCCAAAGCATTCTCTGTTCCGCTTAAAACTGTTCAGAGAGCCACGATGTACACTGGAGACATTGGAGAAGTAACAAAAATATGCAAGAAACAAGGAGCAGAAGGTGTTTTAAACCTTAGCTTCACAATTTTTAGGCCAATTAAGCCTATGCTTGCGAAGATGACTGAAGACCTTGATGAACCATTAAGAGAGTACGGAGGGAAAGTAGCTTTTGAGTTTAAACTTGATGGCGCTCGGATTCAGATTCACAAACTAGGAAGCGAGGTAAGAGTCTTCAGCCGCCGGCTTACAGACGTAACTCGTAGCCTTCCAGAAGTTGTGCGTCAAGTCCGTCAAGAAATTAGAGCGGGTAGAGCTATTTTGGAAGGCGAAGTTATTGCCATAGGGCAGGATGGTGGTCCCCTTCCTTTCCAACATCTTATGAGGCGGTTTCGAAGGGTTCACGGCATAAACACCATGCTTGTGGAAATTCCAGTCAAACTGTTTCTGTTCGATGTGCTGTATCTTGATGGCGAAAACTTGATCAGTTTTCCATACTTAGCCAGAAGGCAAAAACTGAAAGATGTATCTGGAAATATTCCTCTCACAGAACAGATTGTTACTGATGACATAGACCAGGCAAAGCAGTTTATGCGTAAGGCAGTTGATCGAGGACACGAAGGGTTGATGGCGAAAAGGCTTGATGGACCCTATACGCCTGGGGTTCGGGGAAAACATTGGTTCAAAATTAAGGAAACGTTAGAACCCTTAGATCTTGTAATTATTGCTGCAGAGTACGGGTATGGCAGAAGACACAAGTGGCTTTCAGACTATCACCTTGCAGCCAGAGATGAAGAAAGCGGAAAATTTCTCATGTTGGGAAAAACTTTCAAGGGGCTGACTGATGAGGAGATGGATGACATGACTCAACGTCTACTGGAGATTGCCGTAAGACACGATGGTCATAGAGTCTTTGTTCAGCCAAGCATCGTTGTTGAGGTCGCGTACAACGAAATCCAGGAAAGCCAAACCTATGAGTGCGGAATGGCTCTAAGGTTTGCTAGGATAACGAAAATAAGGGAAGACAAGAGCCCAGATGAAGCTGACACCATTCAAAGAGTCAGACAAATATATGAAAAACAGTTTGAAAAGAAAGCAAGGCTTAACAAGCAGCGATATTGAGAGAGACGAGACAATGGGAAAATACATCAGTAATTATAGCCTCTTTGGATAGGGCATTAAGCAATCTTCCCGAACTGGCTCTGCTGCTGCGGGATTTGAGAATAGAAAATGTAATCTTGCCTTCATTAAACCTAATGTTTACGGTTTGTATTACCCATCAAGTGGTCTTGTTTCCTCAGTAATAGCTCTTTTAAATGGTTTTGCGAACGAGATTCTAATTGGCGAGTCTGAGAGCATGGTGCACAGCCCAGAACAGCAATTCCGAAAACTTAGGATCGCTCAGCTCGTAGAAAAAATTGACAGAAATGTTAGAACCATAAACCTTTCCTATGACGAGACTGTCAATGTGAAGGTGCCTAAACCACATGTACTGAAAAAGCTTAGGTTGCCAGCTTCTGTCGCAAAATCAGAAGTCTTAATTAATGTTCCAAAGGTTGGCATCCACGAAAACATAAAGTTTACGTGTGTTATGAAGAACCTTTTCGGTCTTTTGCCAGAAAAGCGAAAATACGATGCATACCATGTTTTGGGAATAAATAACGTAATAGCCGACGTTGCGCAGGTTGTGAAACCAGACCTAAACATAGTAGATGCAGGCGAAAAAGTCGTAGTTGGGGTCGACTCATTGGCTGTGGACATAGTCGCATGCAAATTCGTAGATTTAAACCCAACAGAGATTGAACATCTTAGAATCGCTGCAAAAGATAGAAATGAAACTATTCCATCTTTGATGAAAACGACACAGATAATAGAGTGTTGAGCCTACTGAAACATATTAGTTGAAACTTGGTACCCGTCACAATCTTTTTAGCCTAACACACCCACAATCAATTAAAAAAATGTGCGGTGGCATTTGTGTCTGGCCAGACCTTGAAAATTGCTGAGGCTTTGATGCGTTCAGGCGCCTTAAAGTTTGGAAGCTTCAAGCTAAAATCAGGCGTCACAAGCCCGTACTACATTGACTTAACTTGGCTTTTGTCTTCTCCAGAAGATTTCCATTCAGTCACAACTATTATTGCAGAGGAGATAAAGCCCATAATTCATTCTTTGAACATTAACAAGCTAGCCACAATTGAACTTAAAGGCGCGTTACTCCTTCCAAGCGTAGCTGCCATGCTGAAATTGCCTTGTGTAGTTATTAGGAAAGAATCGAAGACATACGGGTTGACTGACAGAATAGCTGGCGGCGAAATCCGTAAAGGCAACCGCTTCGTATTTTTTGACGACGTGATTACATCAGGCGCTTCTAAACTTGAGGCTGTAAAGCCAATTGAAGAAGCAGGCGGAAAAATCGAGGCCATAGTAGTAGTCGTTGACAGAGAACAAGGCGGAAAACAAGAACTGGAAAAACGAGGTTATCAAGTGAAACCCATAACAACAATCTCAGAAATCGTCAAAATACTCGTGTCAACCAAAGCCCTAACCCGTAACCAAGCAGAAAAAATTCTAAAAAACCTTAAAGAAAAAAGCTTAACTCCAAAGTAGGCATTCATGATTAGCCCACCAAGTAGATGGTCAGAAAAGCTGACCCGACTATATATACCCCCCTCCCCCTCAACAACATGCACAGCAAATACCAACTTGTCTAAAAAGAAACATTGAATAAACAATAAGGGAATATTATGGCAAAGAGTCAAGACATAGCGACTAACGGTGACACCAAATGAGTACTAAGCCTAAACTAATATCAAAAGGCGAACCAGTCCTCATAGTGATCGATTTCCAAGATAAACTCTTCACGCACATAGCAGAAAAGGAAACTCTCTTAGAAAACCTCGAAAAGCTCATAAAATTCATGCACATCACAAAAATCCCCATAATAGTTACCGAACAGTACCCCAAAGGGCTAGGACCAACAGTACCAGAAATAAAAAACCTCATCTCAGATTTTAAGCCTATTGAGAAACTGGAATTCAGCTGCTTTGGCTCGCAAGAATTTAAGAAGGCTTTAGAAAAAACAGGTAAAAAGACACTCATATTAGCTGGAATTGAAACTCACATTTGTGTTACCCAAACAGCAATTGAGGGACTCGAAAATGGCTACAAAATCTACGTAGTCGAAGACGCAACATCTTCCAGAACTCTCCAAGACAAAGCAACAGCGATAAAAAGGATGAGACAAAACGGAGCAACCATCGTTTCGACGGAAATGCTCATCTATGAGATACTCAAAAAAGCAGGAACCCCAGAATTCAAAGAAACCCTCAAACTCGTAAAATGACAGATCTTATAGTTTACCGAAAACAGCTCCAATACTGCTTCAAAATCTTTTTCACTTCACGGACAACCGCCTCGACCTCTTTAAAATTCTGATGCGGATCCTTAGGAGCAGGATAATAGTCCTCAATCCTTTTGCCCTCAAGATCATATTCAGAAATTCCAGCCGCAAGGGCGTACCAGCAATATGGCAGCACAGAAATATTATAGCCACTAGTAACGAGAAGCATAGCCCTTCCACCGCACACCCTATTGGAAACCTCACCAATTATCCGTGAAATCTCAAAGAAGCCATGAGCAGTCAACCCGAGACTTCCAAGATGGTCAGCGAAGTGAGCGTCACTTCCGCCGTTTGCCACAATTATGTCTGGCCTAAACTCTTCAGCAAGAGGAGGAAAAACCTCTTTTAACGCATAAAGATATGCTTGTTCACCTGTTCTTATAGGGAGTGGAACATTAACGTTGAATCCCTCCCCTTCGCCCCCGCCAATTTCGTAGACGAATCCTCTACCCGGAAAAATCGTACGAGGATCCTGATGCAGCGAAATAAACAAGACACTGGGGTCTGAATAGTAAATGTCGCTTGTTCCATTTCCAAAATGAACATCGTAATCCAACACGAGAAAACGGCGTAACCCAAATTGTTCCCGAAGCCATTCAATCAAAACTGCAATGTCGTTGAAAAGGCAGAAACCTCCCCCATAGTCCCTGCCCGCATGATGAAAACCGCCTCCTAAAGCCACAGCTCGATTCGCTTTTCCATCAAAGATAGCTACACCAGCCTCAACGACACCGCCAACGATGTACATCAACCCATCGACAATGCCTCTGGAAACAGGAGTGTCAATGTCATAATGTTTACCCAGCTCCGCCAAACGAAAAATAAGGTCAACATATTCCTCAGTGTGAACCTTAGTCAAAAATGTTCGGTCAACAGGATTAGGCGTAATGAAAAAAATATTCGGCGATTGCGACAATCCTTTTTCATCGAAAAAGGCTTTAGCCTTAACAAAACGGTCGCCTCTGAACGGATGGTTAACTCCAAGGTCATACTGCTGAAATTTAGGGTGATACGTAATACATGTTTTCAAAGCTGTGAAACACCTGCAAAGATGCGAGATAGACGAAAAACATTGATTTGCACAATATTTAATACTTTACAACAAGTTATTAGATTTAAGCCAAAATCTTCCGAAGAGCTGCGGAGAGCTTCCAAGATTGAGTGTTCCACTAATTCAACAGACAACTTCGACCACGAAAGAAAAAATTGTAAACAACAATCTCAAGGTTGGAGCTGCTCTCCTCACATTCTCACTGATTGTCAGTTGGTTTCAGATAAATCAAAAAGAAACACCAAGGTATGACATTGGAGGATACTGGGGAACAATCAGATACACACCCTTCGGAATAGGAGTTTCCACAATATTTCATCAAATTGCAGATGCCTCAGCAACATCTCTTGTTGACATACTAGGAGTTTTGCTCAATCTATGCATCATCATCCTAGGTCTCACAGCATTATTCAATACCATCAAACATGATGTAAAAACTCTCAAATACATGGCAACAGCACTTTTAATAACTTACATCACCAGTTTCGTGATATCTTTTATTCAGGGAGCAACAATCAACAACTGGCTTAAAATAACAACATCATCATTTTACATAAGATTTGGCGACCTTCCAATGGGTCTCGCAATCTTTATTTTCCTAATAGAATCATTCACAGTGCAAGATGAAACAGTGATGAACCAGCCTAAAAAACTTCTTCCGATTACCTCAAGTATGCGAGTTGTACGGTGTCACATCTGCCCTTTAAGAGAAGTCTGCAAGGAAGCAAACGTGAAAGCAAGCCTCAGACTTGACTATCCACTAAAAGCAAAGTTTGAAGAAAATCTATACGCTGAAATGCAAAGAGTCACAATGAATTGCCCACTGAAGAAAAACATTAGCTAAACCCAACTATATTAGACAAGTTTAAAACAATTTCATAAAAACGCCAAAAAAGAAAAAAGAAAGTCGGATTTTAATATTCTCCTTCTTCAGGTGTTTTACTTGGACCTTTCTCTTCTTTAGGCTTTGACGCAGCCACTATGTCGTCGATTCTTAGAATCATCGAAGCTGCTTCAGCCGCGGATTTTACCGCATGCTCTTTGACACTGACAGGTTCAAGCACGCCTTCTTTATACATATCCACGATTTTTCCAGAGAAAACATCAACTCCACTAAACTGTCCATTAGGTTTCTCGTGTGCTGCCCTAAGGTTCACTAGGACGTCAATGGATTCTAAACCCGCATTGTCTGCCAGAGATTTTGGAACAACCTCTATTGCATCCGCGAACGCAGAGATGGCTATCTGTTCTCTTCCACCAACCTTTGAAGCGTACTTTCGCAGTTCTTTAGCAATTTCAGCTTCTGTCGCTCCGCCTCCTGCAACGATTTTGTTCTTTTCGTAAACGTCTGCGACAACTGACAGCGCGTCCTTCAATGCTCTTTCAGCCTCATCAACCATTCTTTCAAGCCCAGCACGTATAAGCAGAGAAACGGATTTTGGATCCTTGCATCCTTCGACAAAAACCATTTTGTCGTCGCCAATCTTCCTTTCCTCAACGAGGTCAGCGTGCCCAAGGTCTTCAGCTTTCAAGTCGTCAATAGTCATTACAACTTTTCCACCTGTAGCTCTTGAAAGCTTCTCCATGTCCGACTCCTTTGCTCTTCGAACAGCTAGAATTCCATGTTTCGCTAGGAAATGTTGAGCCATGTCATCGATGCCTTTTTGACACACAAGAACGTTTGCACCAGTAGCGGCAATCTTCTCAACCATTTCTTTAAGCATAGCAGTCTCTTGATCTAAGAAAGCTTTAATCTGAGTTGGGTCGCGAATTCTGATTTCCGCACTAATCTCAGTTTTCTCAACCTCTAAAGCTGCATTAAGCAGTGCAATCTTGGCATTCTCAACGCGCTTAGGCATGCCTGGATGAACGACTTCCTTATCGAGAATTATGCCTTTAACGAGCAAGGTGTCCTGTATGCTTTTGCCCTCCTTCTTGATAAGCTGAATGTTGTCAATGTCAGCCAACACGCTTTCTCCTCGTTTCTCTGCAATTTGCTTTACAGCGTCAATGGCTATTTCTGCAAGGAACTCTCTTGACGGTCCCACGGTTTTGCTCCTCATAGAAGTCATTGCTACCTTTTTAAGAGTTTCTCTGTCTTCTAAATCCACGGTGACGGCAACTTTGTCAAGAACCTCCATGGCTTTTTGTGTTGCCTTTCGGAAACCACTGACAATTACGGTTGGGTGTATGTTCTGATCTAGAAGCTCAGATGCTTTCTTTAGCAGTTCACCGGATAACACAACTACAGTCGTTGTGCCATCTCCGACCATGTTATCTTGGGTCTTGGCAATTTCAACCATCATTTTCGCAGCTGGATGTTCCACATCTATCTCGTTAAGTATAGTAGCTCCGTCGTTAGTTATTGTAATGTCGCCCATGCTATCAATGAGCATCTTGTCCATTCCACGTGGCCCAAGAGTAGTTTTTATAGTCTCAGAGATCACCACAGCAGCCATAATGTTGTTTCTTTGAGCTTCTTTTCCTCTACTTCGAGAGGTTCCTTCCTTCAAAATTAGTACAGGTTGTCCTTCTTTGGTTGTTGTAAGATATGCCACTTTCATCCCTCCACTTTTTATCAGAGACACTAAATTAATAGAAAAAAATGGCAAACAGCAAATTATAAATTTTACTGAAAGCAAAAACCAACAACATCCATTAAAATAAAATAATATAATAAGAAATTTTTAACAAATAGCATCAAAATTCAATTTTCACGATTTTTATCAATGTACTATTTACATGACTTGTTTAATCAAAACAAAGCCATCGCAGTTTTTAGGTGGACTGAAGGTCTAGACCATTGGTTCACAAGCCAATTAATCCAAAATTCAGACCCATAATTCATAAAAACAGTAGGTTACGATCAAAAATGAAAAAAGAGTTTTGGGCAATTGGAAGATGCAGGAAAAAAGACGGCTGGATACTCAGTATTTATAAAAAAACCGAGGAACAACAAGACACAATAAAGGTTAAAAAAATATAAAAAAATACCGTTTAGATAACAAGATTAGGAACCAACAATTTAGCCTTTACTTGTTACCCTTGACTAAGCAACAGAATAGCTTGAGCTAAATCACCACCTGTTTGCTCAAGTGCAACTCTTGCACGGTCCAGAGACACTTTTGCCTGTTGAGCGACCAGTTGCACGTCTTCCTCTGGGATAGCTAATTTCTTTTCTAAAGTCTTTTCAGTTACGTGTCCACCTGTGATTTGATAAATTTTTTGTCCCTGCATTTCAAGGACTGCAACTTCGGGGGATTCGATTGTTATTTCTTTGTCTTTTGTTTTCAGAATCACCTCTTCTACTTCTAAGGGATTCATGCTTAGGCCCATACGTTGCATCATCCGTCTAGCTTCTCTGGGATTAAACCTTTTCAATCAATGTACACCTTGTTTACTTACTAGGTAACTGCTGGATTTTTAGTTTTTCTCTAATTCTCCCTTACGCACCTTCACTGCGACTCCCTTTTTGAAAACTTTCATTTCGTCTCCAGAAAGTATCGCCTTCCCCACGGCTATTACCCGGAATTTTTTATCTAACACGATTACTTCTTCAAATGGTCGAATTTCGCAGTCAGCGTCAATAACGTGTTTTGCGAACACATCTCCCCCCTTCTGTACAAATTGTGTTACTTCGTCTTTTACTTTAACCCATTGTTTTAACGGGTTCATACGATCAACAAGCCTTTGAGCACCCATGATTGTCAAGGAAAAAAAACCGACAGTAGGCTTAAATGTTGCAAGAAGTTTGTCACTTAAATATATGTATCTGACTTTCTTTGTCCTTTTCGAAAGAACTATTGACACCTCGTTTGGAAAAAGGGCATCACCTGCTCCTTTACCAAACTGATAATCTGCAATTTTTCTTATCACACATAACAATTCAACATTTTTCATCATTAACGAACCAACATCATTTTTTTGTTAATCCTTTTTATAAATCGATGCCTCCTTATATCTAGTGAACGAACCTTTAACGTCACACTTAAGTTAGGTTCGAAGTCATTAAATTAATGGTGTTAATAGCATGGATTGCGAAGTTTGCGGACAACCCATAATAGGTAAGCCTTATCGTGTGATCATCGAAGGAGCAAAAATGACAACATGCTCAAGGTGTGCAGAATTGGGATCAACAGAATGGAACCTACAGCCACCTAGCAAAGAAGCAATTAATTTGAGAGAAAGAGAAAGAATCGGAACAACTTTTTATATTAAAAAAAGGGGAACAACAAAAGTTTCCGAAGACATTGTAATTACTGAGGGCTTCGGGTCACTTGTACGAAGAGCAAGAGAAAAAATGGGATTAAGCCACGAGGATTTGGGGAAAAAGATTGCTGAAAAGGTATCCGTGATCAAAAAAATTGAAAGTGAGAAAATGGTGCCTGATCAAAGAGTTGCAGAAAAATTGGAACATTTTTTAGGAATAAGACTTCTTGTACCGCTAATCGAACCAAACATTTCCTTACCTTCCACTCCAATGAATAAAACGGTTACATTAGGAGAAATTGCAAAGCTAAAGGACGCTAAACGGAGGAACCAAAAGAACGAAAGCGATTATAGTAAATCGTAGAGACCAGTTTGAAAAATCGCACATAGACGAATTAAAAAATCTCGCAGAAGCTGCAGGATACGAAGTAGTCGGATCGCTTGAACAGGTCACTCGGCCTTATTCGCACTTCCACATTGGCCGTGGAAAAGCAGCTGAACTTGCTGAGATGGCTAAAAAACTAGAAGCAAAGAAAATTATTTTTGGAAACGAACTGAAGACAATTCAAACCTATAATCTTGCAAAGGTTACAGGCGTTGAGGTAATCGACCGGCTTCAGCTCATACTCGAGATTTTTCAAAAAAGAGCCTCAACAGAGGAAGCAAATCTCCAAATTGAACTAGCAAGGTGGCGGCATGAGCTGGCGCATGCTAGGGAAAAAGTGAAATTGGCCAGATTAGGCGAACAGCCAGGTTTTCACGGACTAGGCAAATATGAGGTTGATGTCTACCACGAAAGTGTCAAACGACAAGTTCACAACATAGAGAAAAAACTTGAAAGCATAAAAAAAACAAGGCAGTTGCATAGAAACATAAGACGTAAAATGGGTTTTCCAATAGTTTCGTTAGCTGGCTACACTAATTCTGGAAAAAGCACATTGTTCAATGCGCTTACAAGGGCAAATGTTCTTGTTGATTCGAATTTGTTTACGACTCTTTCTACGACAATCAGAGCTATTGAGGTTGAAAATGAAAAAATATTGGTCATCGATACTGTAGGATTTATTGATAATCTTCCATTAACTCTTGTTAAAGCCTTTCATTCAACATTGGAGGAGACAGCATTGTCTGATCTAATTTTATTGGTTGTTGATGTAAGTGAACCTCCAGAAGAGATTGAGAGAAAATTGTCTTGCTGTCTGGATACTATTAGAGAAATAGGCGCAAGCGGAATCCCAACAATAACAGTGCTAAACAAGATCGATTTAATCTCAGAAAAAGCACTTGATGAAAAAATAAAAAATTTTAGGCTGCAAATGCCAAGTATTGTGCCTTTGTCTGCACTTTACGGAAAAAATCTAAATCTCCTGATTGAGGAAATGAAGAAATATCTACTTCACCACTTGCGTTCTGTTTTTACATTGCCATTAACTGAAAAATCGTTTCCTTTTCTTTCTTGGGTTTTTGACCACACTTTAGTGCAAAGCATTGAATACGAAGAAGACACTGTTCGAGTGTCTTTTAAAGCACCGCATCAAATTACAAGTAAGGTCAAAAACGACGTTGAAAACCTAGGTGGAATTTTTAAATTTGAACAAATGGAAAATTTGGGTTCTTAGACTTAATCACAGACCTATGCGAGATAAAAGAGTAACAACACATCTCTTTTTAACAGCAAGAGCATTTGGAGCAGAAGGGGCTTTTTACAGTGGAGAATACGACGAAAAAGTAGAAGAAAGCCTTAGAAAAGTCAACAAATCTTGGGGCGGAAAATTCAGCACCATTTTTTCAAAAGAATGGAAAGACGTTATTCACAAATGGAAAAAAGATAACGGAGAAGTTATTCATTTAACAATGTATGGACTACCAATCCAAGACGTTATTGGCAAAATAAGGCTGTCTTCACCCAAAAAGCTCGTTATTGTTGGAGGAGCTAAGGTTCCCAGAGAAATTTATAACCTCGCAGATTGGAACGTTTCAATAACTTCTCAACCCCATTCCGAAGTAAGCGCACTAAGCGTCTTTTTACATGAATTGTTTGAAGGAAAAGAACTTACAAAAAATTTTGACAATGCAAGCCAAAAAATTGTTCCACAATCAAAGGGCAAAAAAGTGATAAAGGCATTCTAAAACTACTTTTTCATTGCTTTTTGCGATTAGTTTAAGTTTGATGTCTTACATTATATTATTAACATTTGGACAGAAGTACTGGTGGTTCCGGTGGCTCTTGTGAATAACGAGACCCTGATTAAAGTCGCCAAAGTGCTTGGTGGTGAAGAAGCAAAGGCAATTGTTGAAGTTCTTAGCCAAGTAGACGAAATTACAGATGAGGAGATAGTTGCCAAAACTGACATCAAACTTAACACTGTTCGAAAACTGCTTTACAGACTATATGATCATTCTATCGTAGGCTTAAGAAGAACCCGAGACAAAAACACGGGATGGTTTATCTTCCACTGGCGGCTTCAACCAGACCAAGTCGACGGCTTCTTAACAAACCAGAAAAAACACATCCTCGAAAAACTTGAGGCTAGGCTTGAATACGAAAAAAACCATGATTTCTATTACTGTCAAACACAAAGCTGTAAGAGACTTCCTTTCGAAGAAGCAACAGAATACGTCTTTAGATGTCCTAAATGCGACAAGCGGCTCATGCATTTTGACAATAGTAAAATCGTTGATTTTCTCTCCAAAAAAATTGAACAAATAAGGAGCGAGCTAAGTGAGTGAAAGGCTTCCTTCTCCAAAGGAAGCTATGAAAATCCTCATAGAAAGTGGATGCTCTCTCAATGTCATCCGACATTGCAAAGTTGTTGCACAAATCGCTGTTCAAATTGCTGAAAAATGTGTTAAAAACGGAGCCAAAGTTGACATGGACCTTGTTTACATCGGGGCTCTTCTCCATGACTTAGGTCGATCTGAAACTCATAATACTGATCATCCAATCATAGGAGCAAAAATTGCACGTTCAAAAGGATTGCCAAAAAAGATAATTCGCATTATTGAGAGGCATCTTGGTGGTGGTGTAAGCGCTGAAGAGGCTCAAAAGCTCAATTGGCCCAACGGGACATACATTCCTGAAACTTTAGAAGAGAAAATTGTAACTTACGCTGATAAGCTGGTTGAAGGCGAAC
The DNA here is from genome assembly GCA_964584965.1 of uncultured Candidatus Bathyarchaeia archaeon. Taxonomy (GTDB): domain Archaea; phylum Thermoproteota; class Bathyarchaeia; order Bathyarchaeales; family DTEX01; genus JAGTRI01. The sequence goes on from CAZPBM010000003.1 coordinate 20,928, forward strand.
GTCTAGTGCCAATTGAGATGACAATTCAAAAACTCAAAGACAGACTCGGAGAAACACATCCATCAATCAAACGAGTCCAAACTCTTCACGACGAAATATCCAAACTATGCAAATAAAGCCATCTCGAGGTAACTATGATCATAATTTTTCCACATTAAGCTCAGCCTTGACTGTAAATGAAAGTTTGTGATAAACAGTTTGAACTTCTGTGTTCTCGTTTATTCTCATCGTGGCACTTTCTGAAAGCGATAAAACGTCGTGCCAAATCCCTTCATTCAGAACAACTGGCTTGTCAAGAAGGAAGGCTTCTGGGCTTTCAGGACTCCTATTAGCAGCTACTATTAAGATTGGTACACCTGAAAGTGGCTCAAAAGTTTCCTTCGTATTAGGATGATTCTCGACAGCATCTGTAAATCTTTTAGAAACAGTGAAATGAGCCATCATCCAGCCTTTTGATTGAGCTCTTTCAAGAACCAGATAAAATACTGGTTGATTTTTTCCTTTTTTACTTTCTTCCTCTGTAGGAATCAGGATTCGCCCATACTTCTCAAAATTCTTCGCTGTAAGAACCTTAATCTCTAGACTTTTCAACATTCATCACTGTCCCATTAATCAATGGGAAGGGCTCTTAAAATTTATGTTAGCAGTTTTCATATTGAAAGGCTATAAATCAAAATAGTTCTTAATTGCTTCGACTTTATTGTGTGTTTAATAATGCAACTCATAGATACTATAGTATTCATACTTCAAATAGCATATTGTAAAGACGTATTCTGTCAAGGTTATAAGTAAAAAATAGGGAGAAAACGTTTTTTATTCAAATTTGTAAACTCGATAGTAATTTGAAAACATCATTGTTGGGAATACTGTTCTGTTTCCACTTGTGAAGCCAGCTGGTTCCATCCTGAAAAACCATTCGCCACCTGGCATCAAGGCATGCAGTTTTGCGTCTTTCTTGTTTATAACTATGTTTATTCTAGTCACATATGGAAGGAAAGACTGAGCAATAAAAGTGTTATTATCATACACGTAAAGGCATACTTTACTAGGACTTTCCAGCTGAACAGGCAGATCCTTCATAAAGACGCTTTTTATTTGTGTCAGTATTTCCTGTGGCAATGCATAGAGGTCGCTGAAATTGTCTGGAACAGCAAAAATATAAAACATCCCTTTTGCATAACGTGTCTCAAGTAGAAGCGGATAACCATTAGCCTTGTCTAATGCTGTAACAATTTCCCAGGCGTCGTTCGTAGCATACTTTATTTGGGGAATCATGATTTCCGTGTCTGAACTATGGACGTCCATAAATCGCATAAATTCCTTCACTAATGCTTTTTTATCGGTGCATTCAACTTCGATGATGTCCTCAATACCTTTGCCCTGCAATGCTTTGAACAATCCCGAAGTTACGATGACAGTCTTGCCTTCGCTTAAGTGGTTCCTTATTTTGTCAACAATGTTTTTGTCGAATTTCGCTGACTCCGTGAGAAAAATGGTGTTGCTGTTACTTGGAAATACGGGTGTTAAATCGATTGGGACACCTAACATGCCAATGAAATTATGTAGAAAATCCTCCCCAGAAGAATTATATGGTTTGTAGCTTGGAACACCAATTGGGTTGCCAAGGTATTCAAGAAAAACGTCTGCCTCTTCAAAAACGTTTCCAGCAACTGCAGCGAGAACGCTTGTGAGTTTTTCTGTGCCATCTCTCTGTTTTATTGATTCAAGCAAGGAACCATAACAGAACAGCGTTACCTCTTTTGGCTTGTCAAACAATGTAAGTAATATTTGTTCTCCCCACCGGTCAAGGTACCTTCGAGCATAAGGATCAATCCAACCTCCACCATTCTTGCCGGGTTTCACATTGTCCAAGTATCTCATAATTTCATAGCTTTGATATTGCTGTAGATGTTGCTGTGTGTATTCTGGGTCTCTCGTTTCGGTTCCAGTGTAAATCATGTCAAACATTCTTGACTCAACGTCAAGATTGTAACCCATGTACTGATAATGTTCGTACCAGTTTGGATATTTTATGATTAGGTTAACATTTGGATTGGCGTTTCTAGCAGGTTCGATAATCAACGTCTTTGCTGCCTCTTCGAGCTGTTTTAAACGGAAATCTGTCCAGCTCATGTTGCCTTTGGTTTTTATGCACAGTTCGCATCTGCAGCTCGTAAAATAGTAATCATCCAGTATAATCTCGTCGAACATTTGAGCTGTAAATTGCATGATTTCCTTTACTTTTTTTCGTTCTTCAGGGTTTGAATAGCAGAAAGTTCTGGAAAGCATGCCCTCACTGGCAACAAACGCTACGCCTCCAGACGTCTTTACCCCTTTGCTTTCAAAAAAAGTCTTGATTTTCTGAATTAACTCTTTTTCAGGAACAATCATGTCACGATGAGTTTCAAGATATACCTTGTTTATTTTTAGATATTTTTGTAAAACATTGAAGCTTTCCTCAAGCCATTTTGAGTCCGCCATCTTTTGGACATCATAGATCCGGCAATAAATTGCCACGCCAAAATTCTTGTAATAAGTAACATTCATACTCATCTCTTCTATTGTTTTTATGATTTTCATAAATTCATTTTTGCTAATATAATACTTTTGTAAAAAACACCGAGTTCTGACATAAAGAAACGAAAAAAGATTATGGCAAAAAATTAGAATTGCCGTAGCTGCCTATTGGTTTCCGGCCTTGTCTATTATTTGATTAATAACTTCTTTGATGGACACTGTAAACGTATTTCCCCTTATATGGAATGACGACTGGCTTTACGTCTGTAATGTCTTTGAATAATTTAACAAAGTTTTGCGGATCTATGGTTCTATCACTGAAACAATCATAGTGGCACGGAATCACAATTTTCGGTTTAACAACCATGGTGAATCTAAAAGCGTCTTCTGGTTTTCGTTGAGGCGTGTCACCGATAATAGGGAACATTGCAATGTCAGGCGAAACATCTGCAATCCCTCGAAGTATTGATTCCGGGTTTTTTACAACGGACTGATATGTGTCTCCCATGTTGTAAATTTTTATGCCATTAATCTCGAAGACATAACCAAAGTGGGTCGTGTCAGCCTCATCAGGCGGAACAGAATAGTGAGGTGTAACAGTAAAGTCTAGGAGCGTATAACTGGTTCCAGGTTGCAAGCACATTAGATTCTTCTTTTCTACACCTAATTTAGTAAGATGCTGGCACGATTCATTTGAGCCTAGAATAACTGTCTCAGGAAATTTTTTTGCAATGATTGGAAGAGCAATCGGGTCTGTATGATCCCAGTGATCGTGCGTGCAGAAAATGTAGTCTACCTTAAATTCTTCTGGTTTGATGGGAGGCTCTGAGTGAATGTGGGGGATTCGTTTGTCTCTTGACAAATAAGGATCGATGGCGATAATTGTTCCTTTAGAAGTTTTTAGCACATAGGAATTTTGTCCCAGCCAAAATATTCCAACCTCGCCCTTTTTGAGCCTTAGACTGTTGACTGACTCCATAAGTTCATCACTTTATCCATATTGTTTAGGCTGTTTAAAAATTTAAATCAATCCTATATTAGGTTTCAGCGAAACAGCTGACTAATATATTTTTGGTTGTTCATATTCTTTCAAAATGATTTTAGGAAAAATTCATTGTTGGGTAATGGATACTTTATGTAAACTTTGTGATAGGAGTTTTCGGAACGAAGATTGATATTCCTTTGAAGCCACCAAAGGAAATCAAGTTCCCGTTTTACGTTAACTGGTTCTTAAGCAATATTCTGGTCCCTTACCCTTTGTACATTATTACGTCAATCGACAAGAACGGGGTTCCCAACGCTCAACCCAATAGTTGGGGTCTACCTTACGGTTCAGGGAACATAAACATGTTTTTATTCTCTACTTGGGCTCAGCATCATACTCCGCAAAATTTTTTTGAAACGAAAGAATTTGTTGTTAATATTACATCCAGAGACGTAGTTAAACAAGTAATGAAGACCGTGGAACATTTCCCAGAAGTGTAGATGAGATAAAAGCTTCTGGCTTGACCGCTTTTCCTTCAAAAATCATTAAAACGCCGAGGATAGCTGAGTATAAAGCGCATCTTGAATGTAAGTATCTTTGGAGCTGTGCTGTAGGATTTCAGATGAGGTAACAGACGTCGTGATAGCAGGGGAGATTGTTGTTGCTTCAGCTGATGAAGACGTTCTATACGGTACTGCGGAAAATAAGTTAGAAGCCATGAAAATTCCTTACATCACAAATCTAAGTGTCGACGGTAAGGATTGAAAAATTAAAGATTCTCAGATGTGTGGCATTATTTCATAGTTAAAGGATTTTTGGGAAATGCTACGCTAACTCTAAAAAGATTTTTTAAAAATTAACGGTATCGAACTGATTATTCCTTATATATTTGGTTATGTCATGGATAAGATTTAAGTTTAGATACTGCATTTCTTATATCCATGCCTTCATACACAGAAGACGAAATTAGACTGCGTATTTTGCAGTTGCTTGCAAAACCACCGAGAAAAGGAGCTTCAGTCTGGGGAGTCCATAGAAGCATCATCCGAGAAGCAATTCCAGTCCCAGAGAGAGACCTAGACGTAAACATATCTTATTTAGCCAGAAACGGACTTGTAAAGCTCGTTCAAGTCCACGGGGCAGACTGGCTTTGGGCAAGAATAACGCCCGTCGGTTTGGACGTGCTTCAAAATCCAGCACGGTATGAAGATCGATACTCATTTGTGTCTGCAAAGTAACAATCGCTACTGAAGCTTCTAAAAATTGAAAGATGTTTAAGAAGAGGGGATTATCAACAATCAAATCCTAGTTAATTGTTTATTATGTCAAGAGACATTACGCGTTAACTGTCAAACCAAATTCCAATGTTCATAAATCATTCTTTTCTACTGGTCATTCGACGCCTTCGATTGTGCATAACAAATAACTTGATATTGCGCGTTTCCAGTGTAAATCGTTATGCTTACTGCTCTTCCCACGTCGTTAACCGTAAGATTGTCTGGGTCCTTAATATAAATGGCAATTGTGTAACCTGAGGGTATTAGAATGTAGCTTGACGCTTGTGTGAAGTTTGCGATTTTGCCAGGTGTATATTCGAAGTTTGTCCAGTCTTGATTGCCATTTTGTGGACAGTTAAGTAAATCAGTTATAATCAAGGTAGTCTTGTAGTAATATATGGTTGACCAGGGTGCTTCCACTCCTCTGACTTCTATTTTGTCAACCAGTACGTCTCTTCCACCTATATTGTCAATTTCCAGAGCTGCATACGACGACCCATTATCAAAAATCCAGATATGCTGCTTTGAAATTGTTACGATTTCTATTTGTATCTCGGAACTTATTAGTTGATAAGCGTACATTGCCACTCCTCCGCTAAGCATCACTGGTATAACTAACAGAATCATAGTTGTCACTGTTTGGCTAAGGGCTTTCCGATCTTTTAGTGGATTCCTCATTGTCATCGAAAAATCATCATCACGGGTTTAGATTAATGAGTTGTGAAGACTATCTTCGTAACAAAACGATTAAGACCTAATTCAGAATCTTGTTTCTAAAATTCCTTATATCTTCCATTTTAAAAAAAATTTAAGGATCTGCATTTGATATTAATTTGAGGGATCAAAATGCCGATTAGTGTTTCGAAATCTTTAGCGGTTTTATGCATTGCTGCAATAACCTTGTCCAGCATTAACAGTTATCTAATATTCAATAACATCCAAGCTCAGCAAAAACTTGCCACCGAACTCTCTAAACTAGATGAGATGTTAGAAGATATTAATCAAACATCATTAGCAAATGTAACTGAAATGAGGTTGTTGATTGACCAGCTTTCATCTCAGGTTGCAAATTTACAAAAAAATATTTCAAACTTTATAAACCAGACGCCTGCCAGCATTTATCAGTCAACCTACAAGTCTGTTGTTGTCATAACGACAAATACAAGACTAGGTTCAGGGTTTCTTTTCAACAGTCAAAATATGATTCTCACAAATTGGCATGTAGTTGAAGGGGAAACTGATATTCAAGTTCAGTTCTACGATGGAACAAGAAAACCAGCTTCAATCGTAGGAATGGATCCCTATTCCGATGTTGCATTATTAATGGTGCCTAGTTCTCCTTCAGACGCAAAGCCTCTGCGGTTAGGGAACTCTTCTAACCTATACATTGGACAACAAGTTGTCGCTATTGGCAATCCCCTAGGTCTTACTGGAAGCCTTTCATCAGGATATGTCAGCCAAGTAAATGAACTCATCGACCTAATGGATGTGCCAATAATAGTGCCTGTAGTTCAGTTAGACATATCTTTGGCGCCTGGAAACTCGGGAGGTCCGCTTTTAGACACGTCTGGAAACGTTGTTGGAATAACAAATGCTGGAACCTCGTATGGTTTCAACTTTGCGATTCCTTCTAACATCGTAAGCCGCGTTGCAGCATCTTTGATTGAGAAAGGCTACTATAACCATCCCTTTGTCGGGTTCTATTTGCTTGAGCTCACACCCGAAGTGATAAAACAATATAACATCATTAATGTTGAATCTTACCAGATGGGTTTACTGGTTTGGGAGGTAATTGATAATTATCCAGCGAAAGAAGTTGGTCTACAAGGCGTTGTAAAAACCACGGATTCACGTGGACAAATTGGCTACATGGCAAAAGACATAATACTTGCTGTTGATGGGCATCCAACTAGAACAATTGCTGAATGGTCAGTTTACGTTGAAGAACATGTCTCGCCTGGACAAACAATAACTTTAACAGTTTGGAGGTCTGGAGTGACAACCACAGTGAATGTGACAGCTGTAATTAGGCCATCATATGACTAGATTATTCTTTTTTGGGCAAAAGTTGAATTGTGGCAACTTGGACCTTGGTCGTTGATTTGTGAAAGATATATGAAAGCTATATTTCGATCAATGTTTGCCCTTTGTTCTGTATCTAAAAAATAATATTAAGGTCACCTTCATTTCATGATTTAAGCGATTAGAAGTGTCGTGAGTATGAGTAAAGCTGCCGGCTTAATCAAGCTTCTTCGTCCAATTAACGGTTTAATGATGAGCTTAGCAGTCTTAGTTGGCGCATCCTTAGCTTTGATGAAGCCGTTTTCTATAGATGTTGCTGTTAATCTTTTGCTGGGGTTTATCACTGCATTTACGCTTACTGGTGCATCGATGGCGATAAATGACTATTATGATTATGAAATTGACAAAATTAACGAGCCGAACCGACCAATTCCAAGTGGAGCCATAAAACATGAAGAATGCATGGGTTTTGCTTTAATACTCATCGTCACTGGTTTAGTTGCTTCTATGTTAGTTGCTCCATTCTCACTTATGCCTTTTCTGGTATCTATAACCTCCCTTTCTATGTCTGTCATATACGCAACAAAAGGAAAAAAGACTGGTTTAGCTGGAAACTTTTTGGTCAGCGCATGTGTAGCAATCCCGTTCATTTACGGAAGCTATGTTGTAAGTCAAAGCCTATCATTAAAAGTGCTGTTTTTCTCAGTTTTAGCTTTTCTGTCGAACACTGGACGTGAAGTGACAAAAGGAATCGTAGACTTCGAGGGTGATAAAACAAAGGGGATCAAGACCATAATGGCCGTTTATGGCAGCAAAACAGCATCCATTGTTGCGACATGCTTCTTTCTTTCAGCTGTTATTCTGAGCATACTTCCGTGGTTTCTTGGAATAGTCTCAATGTGGTATCTTCCACCTATTGTCGCCACAGACCTTGGCTTTACGATTTCCTCCGCTATGCTTGTCAAGGATCCTTCCAGAGAAAAAGCTAGACAAATAAAAAACTTGGTTTTAGTATGGATGCTACTTGGAATGATCTCATTCTTTACCGGAACGCTTTGAATTTTTTATTCCCTTTTTATTCTCTTTCCCCACGATTGATGCTACTTTAATTCTAATAATCTGTGTGGGATTTGCCATTTCTGGACTTGTTGTGCTGTTCGCTTCCTTAAAGTATTTCCTTAAAAGCATATTCAATGCTTTGACTTTATCTTTTGGACTGTCTATGAACGATGCTTTACCAAAAACGATTACGCTGCGGTATGCTACATCACAGTTGCATGGCGATTTATTTAATATAATTTCGAACATTTGGTCAATTTCAAAGCAAACATTGGGGTTTGCCTTCATGATTTCTATCTTTTTTCCCTTTTTTGAGCTATGAATGTATATCGCGTTTGTTTCCGCATCGTAGACAAACAACACGGGAACAACGTAAGATTGATCGTTTTGACAAACCCCTAACCTTCCAACTTTAGCTTCTTGAAGAAACCTTAAGGCATCATCTTTTCTCATTTCCCTTTCCTTTCTTAGCATTTGAAAATTGCTCAAGTGCAACCACCCAAACTGAAGAATGATACTATGCTTCGAAGACATCCTATGCTTCTTTATCTAAGGCATAAAGGTATTTATGTAATGACTAAGTCTTATCATTTTTCTCTTTTTCATGCAGTAAGGAAATTATTTTCACAATTTTTTCTGGAGGAATTCTTTCAGTGTTTATTGCCACATCAAAAGGCGGAAGCTTCGATATATCCACTCCATAAAGGCGTTTCGTGATTTTTGCAACTTCTCTGTCTCTTTCCTCAAGCTCTTTTAAGGCAACGAACTCTGGCGCATGAATCTTTTGGGTTTCTCTGCGGATCCTTTCGTCTTTTGATGCGACTAACAAGACCACGACTCCCTTGTCTTTTTCTTTAGCTGCAAAAATCGCTGCTTCTCCTTCGATTACTGAGGCTGTTTTCATTTTTGACAAAGTCTCACTAAGATAGTCTTCTTTTGTCCCTTGTTTTTTATTGCCAAAAAACTTAAATTTGAAAAGAGACTGCGGTAGTGACTGCTTTTGGTCAACGCCTTGTTGGTCAACAATCTCGTATGCCAATTCTTTATGCATCAATTGGGCAATTGAGGTTCTACCAGATGCGGGTAAGCCATAAACGATGATATGTGGCCCTGGCGGTTGAGGAGTTTCTGAGACCACCAAGGTTTCAGGTATGAGACAAATTAAAATCGGAAGTCTTATCAAACCATCAACAAGAAATGCGCATAAGAAAGGAAGCTTCGGATCTATACTCCAAAGTAATCCGCCGAATATGCTTGCAGGGATCGTCATCGCCCTCCACAGAAAATCTCGGATAGCTTCCCATTGACTCTGCAGCTCTTCGGGTACAACTTCTGTCGAGGCTGCAATCCACGAAGGTGAAGAAGAGTCACCTATTGCTCGAAAAATCCATGCCAAAAGCGGAAGTAAAGGTGTAAAAGGTAAATCTGGAAATATACCACCGATTAAAAGTGTTATGACACACAGGTATAGAAAGGGTCGAACGAGCAAAATAACTTTTTTTCTACCTTTCCTATCTGAAACTTCAGCCAACGGATATAAAAGCAATGCTGTTGTAAGGCTGTAAACCGCTGGCAGAAAACCTAAGACTAACAAAGAAGACCCACAGACTTCCGCAGCGTATATGACCCAAAATGGCATAACTGTTTCCCAAGCCCAAGGTCCTGTTAAGGCTATGACCAGCCACGCCGTTGCCTTTCTTTCTTTTGACACTTTGTATATATGTGCCATTTGCCCAAAGATTTCTTTGACTGATTCTGTAAGCCCTTTTGGCTGTATGTTTTCGCGTCTGGCTAAACTAGACATTTTTTTGTTTGTATAATGTAACACTAACATTGAAAGAAAAAACTGAACAACAAAAATTGAGCGGATCTCATTTAAGCCTCCGAGTGTTTGTATAAGCAGTGCGCCACATGGTGGAACTACGATATTGACCAAATTGTTAATTGTGCTCATAACTGCGAGAACTCTGCTTCTTGTCCTTTGTTCTGAAGATAAATATAATAACGCGACATGAGCTGGCGTCGAAAACGCTGCGCCCGCAGCTCCAAGCAAGTTCGCGACGATTGTGATTCTCCAATCAGGCGCCAAAGCAAAAATTAACGGATTAGGCAGAGTTAACGCCATCCCGATAAGGAGCATCTTTTTCTTATCATAATGATCAGACATCCACCCTCCTAACAGGATGAAAAATAGAAACGTCGCAGACCACACTGAGGCAAGGAACCCCAATAATACGGAATCAGCTCCTAAAACCTCCTTTACGTAGAGCGCGTCAAGTCCACCAGTTAAAGCTACGATGATGGTTGTGAGCATGTCTCGGACGGTAAGTGCCTTAATATTTCCTTTAATAAGGGTTCGAACGTCCGAACTGAAGGTTTTTAACATGCCCAAAGTCACCTGGCATCGGTTGTGATGCAGAACAGAAGCCAGATATAAACTTCTCTTTTATGCGGGCATATATGTGCAAAAGCAGCTCACATACGCTTGTTGCCAGCTTACAAACGTAACATCTTTATATTTTCATCACATTTACACACTATTTGCAGAGGTGAATTGCATAAAAAGGATTCAAAAAACATGAATCGTACCCAGAATTTTAGCAGAGGTAGCCAAGCTAGGTCAAAGGCGCAGGCTTCAGGAGCCTGTCGCGAAGGCGTTCGTGGGTTCAAATCCCACCCTCTGCACTAACTATGTTTGGTTTTTTGGGCTTGTTTTAGGCTTATTTTTAGTGAAGGGGTTGCTTAATTCTTGCTTTTATTTTTGCTTCTGTTTTCTATTGTTTAGGGTTTGGAAGTTGGTTAATGTCGACAAGTCTCGTAGTCTCTTTCTGGCTGCCTTGGGTGATCATAGGCCGTGGAGCGCGAGAGAGGTTGTTAAGGCTGCTGGGCTAGGTGAAAGTGCTGTTTACGGCGTATTATCTCGGTGTTGGATGGGTGGTTTTGTTTTCCGCACTGAGAAGCTGATTTATGTTCATGAAAGGATTTTTGAGGGTAGGGGCGGAGTTGCCCAGAACACTAGGCCGTATCACCTCTATGTTCTCAGGCCTGAGGGTGTTGACTCGCTTCTTTTGGATGGTCGTTTGTTCAAGTACGTGAAGGAATACTTGGATGTTTGTGGTGGTGGAAGGAGGAGCAGCGCGGAAGTTGACAGGGTCTGGGAGGTCACGCCAGGCATATTTGCACCGGCAATAACGTATGTGCTTTCTTGTAAGTGGGGTTTGGTGACGAAGAGGCATGTAGACGACTTCCTGGACGTCTTGAGGTGGAGTAAGGAGTTCGGGGTTGACACGCCTGACGGACGAGACGTTAAGCAGGGAGTCGTCGGAGTCTTCGCAGCAAGCGCCTTCAACCCGAGGGAGAACGTTCAGCTTAAGGACGGTTCAAAAATAAGCTTAACCCAGTATGCTGCTCGGATGAGGCTTCAACTGCTGAGGGCAAGCGACTTCAACCAGAAACTGCATGAGAGAGGCTGCCCAAAGGGCGTCTCGGTTCAAAAGGTGTGTAGCAGAGCAGAGAACGATGATGAAGCTAGAGAGACGCTTGATAAGGTGTGGAGCCAAATAGATAGTGCGGAAGAAATACTAGACGAACTCCTCGAAAAGAACAAGAAACTATACGAGTTTGAGGAGATGTTGGAAGAGAAGGAACAATCTGAAGAGTAAAGGTATAGTAGTACGTGACGAAGAAAAAGTGGCAGCGTTCGGTTCTGATTGATTCTGGTTGCTCAAAAATTTTGGTCAGAGTTCTAATGTCGAGTTCCCATCGTCCTGTCTCTGCTGTCTGCGTTCTGGCAGTTGTGAGTATCTTCCGTCAGCGGTTCTGTAGGCGGCTAGCCTTCCCACAGTCTCCCATCTATCACCTGAAAGATGGCGGATCTGCACCGTAATTACCTCAGCCGTGGGGTCAGACTTCCCTGACCAAACAGTCAAAGTCAGGAAATCTCCGTTAGGCAGCCTTGTTCTCATGCTTGCTT
>CAZPBM010000004.1:0-8620 GCA_964584965.1 uncultured Candidatus Bathyarchaeia archaeon
AGACGTTCAACCTGGAGAAATTCTAAAAATAAATAAGGAAGGCGTTTTAACTGACAATTTTTCCGTCCAAGTGGAACATTCCCATTGTCCGTTTGAATATACCTATTTCGCTCATCCCACTTCAAGAATAGAGGGAATTAATGTTTACATGGCTAGAAAAAATATTGGCAAAGTTTTAGCTGAAAAATATTTTGTTGACGCGGACATTGTTGTGCCCGTTCCTGATTCAGCTAGACCAGCAGCGTTAGGATATTCTGAAAGGTCCGGTATCCCGTTCGAGGAAGGGTTGATGAAGGATCGTTACAGGAAAAAAGGAAGCTGGCGGAGCTTCATTGAACCCAAGAAACGGGAAGAAGTAGTTTCAAATATTGTGGAAGTTAAAGAAGTTGTTGAAAATAGAAGGATTGTTCTCATTGATGACAGCATCGTTAGGGGAACAAGTTCAAAAATAATCGTTAATAAGATGCGAAACGCTAAAGATGTTTCTTTGCTTCTTAATTTTCCACCAATACTTTATCCATGCTACATGGGAATTGATTTTCCCACCCAAAGAGAGCTTCTCGCCTATAGGGTGTCTGGAACAAGAAAAAGCCTTGAAGAAATCAATAAGGCAGTTGCAAAATATATTGGTATACGTTTTTTGGGTTACAATGATGTTGACGGCTTGTGCAAGGGCATTGGAATGCCGAAAAGCGAACTATGTTTGTCCTGCGTAACTGGAAACTATGCTTGTCTAAGACGTAAACCTGAGTTTAAAACAAGAAAAGAAGTGAAATTTCGATGAAAAAAATGCTTGACACAATCTTGGTCTTAGACTTCGGAGGGCAATACTGCCACCTTATCGCCCGTAGAATCAGAGAATTTAACGTTTATTCTGAGATAATTCGTTCTGATATCACCCTTGAAGAGTTAAAGGAAGTTAGAAATAAGCTAAACATTAAGGGTCTTATTTTTTCAGGCGGCCCCTCAAGCGTTTATGACAAACATGCTCCAACCATTGATGTCCATATTATGGACATAGGGGTTCCAGTTTTAGGTTTATGTTATGGTCATCAATTGATATCCCACTTGTCTGGTGGAAAAGTAAAAAAAGGGATAAAGCAAGAGTACGGCATAACTTATGTAACCATTACAAAGCCAATAGATGTTCTCAAAGGCCTCAACAATAAAGAAAAGGTGTGGATGAGCCATGGTGACACGGTTCAAGAATTACCCGACGACTATGAAGTCTTAGCTTTTTCAGAAAACTGTCCTGTCGCTGCATTTAGGCATAAAGAAAAACCCATTTATGGCTTACAGTGGCATCCTGAGGTTTTGCACACTGAACATGGCGAAAAAGTGTTGAGAAATTTTGTTTTCAAAGTTTGCGGATGCAAACCAAATTGGAAGCCGTCTTCTATTGTGGATGAACGAATTGACGAGATAAAAACAATTGTTGGTAACAATAAAGCCATTATTGCGTTAAGCGGAGGCATAGATTCCAGCACAGCGGCAATCATCGCTTCAAAGGCTCTAGGACAAAATCTAATTGCTGTGTTTGTCGATCACGGGTTTATGAGAAAAGGTGAACCTGAGTTTGTAAAGGAAACATTTGAAAAACTCGGCATAAAAGTCACTGTTATTAACGCAGACGACAGGTTTTTTAACAGATTAAAAGGCGTAGTTGAACCTGAAGAAAAGCGCAGAATCATAGGGAACGAGTTTATTCGAGTCTTCGAGGAAGAGGCAAAAAGAACAGGCGCAGAGTTCCTTATTCAAGGCACCATCTATCCTGATAGGATCGAGTCAGGATACAGAAAACATTCAGACAGAATTAAGAGTCACCATAACGTCGCCGGTCTTCCAACAGAAATCAAGTTTAGAGCCATTCTTGAACCTCTGAGAGACCTCTACAAAGACGAGGTAAGAAAGCTTGCAAAAACTTTAGGATTGCCCGGTAGCATCACGAAAAGACAACCGTTTCCTGGACCTGGGCTTGCTGTACGCATAATTGGTGAAGTGACTCATGAAAAGGTGGAATTAGCAAGGAAAGCTGATAGGATCGTTTCTGAAGAGATCGAGAAAGCTGGGCTTCACGAGAAATTGTGGCAGTATTTTGCTGTGTTAACAGACACAAAAACTACTGGCGTTAAGGGCGACTCAAGGTCATATGGCTACGTTGTTGCTGTGAGAGTTGTTGAGAGTCGTGAAGCTATGACTGCGAGTTTTGCTAAGATTCCATATGAAGTGTTAGAACGTATCTCAACAAGGATTACAAACGAGTTGCCTCCAGTGACAAGAGTTGTCTATGACATAACTCACAAGCCACCAGCCACAATCGAGTGGGAATAACCTAATTAATCTCGACGCCATTAAGGGAAGCACACTTAAAAAGGCTATTAAATTCTGGGATTCATGGTGGAAAACCAAAAGCAGAAACAAGATACAGATGGCATGAAAAACGTCTTCGCCCTTGGATTTGTAAGCTTCTTCACAGACATCTCAAGCGAAATGGTTTTCAGCCTACTGCCACTATTTGTGGTTAGCTTACCAGGATCAGGCACTGATATCTTAGGCATAGTCGAGGGGGTTGCAGAGTTATTAAGCAACAGTATGCGCGCGGTTTCAGGATTTTTTTCAGACAAATTTAGAAAAAGAAAATTATTGGTGCTTATTGGATACGCATTTTCTAATGTTGTCAAGCCATTGTTTGCCTTTTCTAAAACTGTATTTGACGTTCTCGTCATACGGGTCGCTGACAGAATTGGAAAGGGAATTAGAACTTCGCCGCGGGACGCTCTTCTTAGCGAGTCAGTTTTAGAACAACATAGAGGTACCGCGTTTGGACTTCACAGAACCCTTGACCAGTCAGGCGCAATTATTGGACCTCTCTTCGCTTCTTTCGCCATGTATACCCTAGGCTTAAGCGTACGAGACATATTTTGGATTTCCTTCATTCCAGGTTGTGTGGCGCTTCTCATTTTATTGGTTTTAGTCACAGAACAAGTTGGAAAACAAAAAGGCGAATTCAGATTTTTTTCTGGTGCCCATGAGGTTTTGAAAGGCGGTTTTCTATTCCTGTTGTTCGTTGTTGGCGTCTTTTCTTTAGGTGCATTCAATTACTCGTTTATACTTGTAAACGCAAGTAATGCCGGAGTGGACTATCGCGTAGTTCCGCTGTTTTACACTTTGATAAATGTAACTCACACAGTGATTGCAATACCATCCGGCGTTCTTTCCGACAAGATAGGTAAAGAAAAAGTCCTTGTACTTGGCTATGGATGCTTTCTTTTAACAGCAACTCTGTTATATTTCTTTTCAGCTGAATATTTTTCTGCAATTCTAATTGCACTTATTTTTGGTGTCTATGACGGCATTAATAACACTATCCCAAGGGCTCTAGTCCCAAGATACTCAGCAAGCGAACTAAGAGGAACCGCATATGGGCTTTATTATCTTGTTGTCGGGTTATGTCTACTGGTGGCAAACGTTATGGTAGGAGCGTTGTGGCAAACCTATGGTCCCAAAGCCTCAGCTACATACAGCATAATCTTATCCATAATGGCCATTGTGAGTGCAATCGTTTTCTTTCTACATAAAAGAAAGTAAATCAGAATTGGTTGTTCACATTTATTTTATGTTTATCTTTTCTATCCCGTTTACCACTGCCCATTTCGAGATAAATTTAGAGTAAACGGCGTACCTTTTGTCCAAAAGGTAAAAGTGGCACCAATCGTCCCGGTGACGTATTCCTCGTCCCATCGCTTGGTTCGCAGCTCTAAACGCGTCCATTATGTACCAAAACTCTCCAAGCCCACGTTTCTTTTTGTTAAAAAAATCAATTTGAGCTTTCACAAAAGGGTCACGATAATCAGCGTAAGGTACACCGACATTGAAGATTCCTCGCGCCTCCTCATATGGAAAGTTTGACCCTTCAGCGTTACGGCCTCTAAATACTGCAAAAAGCACAGCCCCCTTTTTTGTTCGAGCCGTTTTTTTATATTTATCCACAATAACAGAGTTTTCTGACGCACGACTACCCTCGACAAAAACTTTTTTGTCGTTCATAGAAAGAGTTTTTCCGTTTTTCTTTATGAAGCCGCTGCTTAGCCACAAATCGACAGCCTTATCCATCAGTTGTCTCTGCGGAAAAAAGATTAAGGCCCCGTTAGGCACGTTTTTCAACATTTTGGATATTCGTTCTCCGTACGATTTCAGCATTTCTGTGCTTCTTTCACTGAACTTTGTGGTAAGTGAGGTGTCTATGTAGGTTCTGACATTTTCAGGCTTTGATATGGCTGAGTAGGCGTGTTTCTGAGCGTTTGAAAGCCCTAAAGTTTCGGTGAACAAATCCATAGGTGAAAGCGTACCGGACATAATTAGAGAGGCGTGTGCCTTCTCAAGTACAGGTTTAAGGGAGAGAGTTGGATCGAGGCAGCAGTACTCAACCATGTTTCCGCTGAAAATCGACCTGCGGAAAATCGCTATGTAGCCTTCCTTATCACTTGATTCAACCAGAGAAATGAAATTTAGGAGCCCATTTAGATAGCATACAGGCATTTCGCCTTGAGAAATTTTGTATTCTCTTATTTCGTATACAGCTGGAGTTAAAGATTCGACGAAAAATTGCAGGTCTTCCCTTAAAAGTTGCTTAATGTCTTGATAAAACTGCGAACATTGCAATGAAACTGGTTCTTCTGAAACATTTTTGTCTAAATACTCGATTAGTTCATCAATGAACACTGAGGAGACACTTGTTTTCTCGAGCTCCTCTTTTGCTTTTTTCAGCCCTTTTTCAGATAACGTGTCACTTAGAATTTCTTGGCTAATTTTATCTGCGTTGTGCGCTTCGTCGAAAATTAGGATTTTATCGTTTATGTCAAGATTCACTGAAGCTCTGATCGTCTCGCTGAAAATATACTGGTAAGGAGCTACGATGATCCAGCATTCTTCAGCTACTCGTCGAGATAGAAAGTATGGGCAGACACCATGTTCTTTCCCGTATCGGCAAAGCTTCTTTATTGAGAGGACGGGCGGAAGAGATGAGGCTGAATAGTTAGGTTTTGAATTGTATGGGCACCTTTTTGAGTTTCTTAGAACCCTACATACCTCAACGGCGTCGTGCGTAGGTAATTTTTTACACATATCGTTGAGGCAAAGGTTTTGTCTACTTGCCAATGCTACCGCAGAAAAATTCGTCCCTGACTTCCTGTTTATTTGTTCAACCTCCCTTAAAACCTGCCTAACTTGCTCATGAGTTCTTGTTGCATAAACTATTTTTCGACCCAGCGGCAAACAACTTGACAATGCACACACAGTCTTTCCAAAACCATTGCAAGCTTCGGCGACGAGCACGCCTCCCCGACTAAGGTTCTTTGTTACGTCACGCATAAACATTAATTGTTGAGGATAGGGATCATAAGGGAAAAAACGTAGGAATTTTTCCTGATTATCTTGATTTTGCATCTCAAACGCCTCCTGTCTTAAGTGGAAATTTGCTTTAGGTGCTAGACGGTTTTCGCCGCTTGGCAATTCTTTTCTTTTTTCTTCTTTAGAGTATAAGAGAGATTACATCGGAAACACTTGTACATCTCCAAAATGTTACAACTATTTGTTTATAGTAAATCTAAATGAACATAAGTTGTCCTTTTGGAACAATCAATGATGACATGGTTTTAGAAATTAAAACGTTTTCTTTAAAAAACTACGGTTTATTGCGTTCAAAGACTATGCTTAAGGCTCCGTGGGCTGCAACATATTCGCCTAGATTTGTGAGATATATTTCTGGAAGTCTATTTCGTGCATGTTCGCCCACGTGATTTTTGATAGGAGCAATAACTAAATCAGCATTATTAAGGGCAATAGCTCCTCCCACTGTAATAACTGAAGGGTCATAAGCGTCAATTACGCATGCAAATCCAATGGCGTTTAGAACTCCAATTTGCTCAACTAATTCAACAGATAGGCGGTCACCTGCTTTTGCAGCGTCAAATAAAGCCTTGGCTGTCAACAAACTTAAATCTCTATTAACGGACCTTAATAATAGGCTGTTTGCAACTTCTTTTTGGTTCTTTCCTTTTAGAAGTAACCTAACATAATTCGGTATGCCGCTTCCTGAGCAGTAGGCTTCCCAATGTCCCAATTTTCCACATCCACATTGAAGTCTTCCTGCGTTGTCTATGGTGAAGTGCCCAATTTCATGAGCGTTCCCATCTTTTCCAGTTAATAGATGATTATCGACGATGACGCCTCCACCTATACCAGTACTGATCGTAACGTAGACTAAATTATCATATTCCTTACCTAAGCCAAATCTTTTCTCACCTAAGACAGCTGAGGCGCAGTCGTTAAGAAGGTAAGTTGGCAACTTAAATGCGTCTCTCAAAGGGTCAACAAGCGGAACAAAATCAAATGGCAGATTCGTCGGTTTCATTAGTCCACCTTTCTTCAAATCCAGCGGGCCAGCTGAGCCAATACCGATGCCTACGGCTTTTTTGGCTCTCGAATTTTCCTTCTGAATAGCTTGTATCATCCTAATTATTTGGTTGCTGATCCCTTCTGGTCCTTCATCTTTAATAGTCTTTTCTATAGTCTTCATTAGTATCTGACCAGAGTCATCTCCAAGCACAACTCTGACATTTGAGCCTCCCACGTCTACGCCGAAGGCTAAAAGTCTACCCATTACATTTCAACCCGTTATTTGTTCCAACAATCCCGCGTCTTGACTGTTTGATTCTTACTTCAGTCAACAGAGATGAAGATTACTTAACAACCGAGTATTTAAGTAATTCTTAACTCACGACCGTTCTAAAAAGTAGACATATTAGACTTTGTACCATCAATTAAGTTTAACGATTCAAAGAAAAAATGTAGCCATAGCGTTCAATAGGCGAAGAAGAAAATGAGGACATCAATCTATGTTGCCGTCGCCGTCGCGTTAGGGATAGCCGTGATGCTTGTTCCCCTTCTTGCATTTACAAACTATGGTTACCACTCAGTCATTGACCAAATTAAGGCTGAACAATCTTCTTTCAACACTACAGAAAATGATAAGAGATATGCAAATATTGTTCCATTTGGAAGAAATGACAGCGAATTGTCTCAAGAACTGACCTTTAGTGAGGCAGCTGCTCTTTATGGAATGCTTGATTATGGTATGAGGCCATTTTCAGAAAACTTACTTTACGCAGCGCTATTAGTACTTACAGGCTTTTTTGTAGCATTCGCAACCTCATTTCTGCTCAAAAATAAGATATAAAGAACATGATCGCTTATTTTAATTCAAATATTAGCAAAAAATAATAATTTAGGTTCCCATTTTTCTTAAGAGGTGTTTGCATTGTCGTTTTTAGACATAATTTTTAACCGTTCAAGCGTAAGACGATATGCTTCCAAGCCTGTGCCCGAAGATGTTCTGAAAAATATTTTAGAAGCTGGAAGAAGGGCGCCGTCCGCTATGAATGCACAACCGTGGCACTTCATAGTTGTTACTGATCAAAAAATAAAAGAGGAGCTTTCAAAGCGTAGGTGGACGGGGTTTGTTAAGGACGCAGCCTTTGTTATTGTTGGTGTTGGGGAAAACAGCCGTTGGTCAACTGTCGATGTGTCAATTGCTCTACAAAACATGGTTTTAGCAGCTGAAGCTCAAGGCTTAGGCTCATGCTGGATCGGCGACTTCGACCAGTCAAATTTGAAAAAAATGTTTGGCATCCCAGAAAACTTCAATATTGTTGCCATGGTGTCTTTCGGATATCCTGCGGAGAAGCCTGCGCCGCGAAACAAGAAAAGATTGGAAGATATTGTGCATTTCAATAGGTTTTGAAGCATCTTCCTTTTTTACTATTTCCACTTCCACACTTTTCGGTTCATGAAAACTTCTGGTAGAACAAACAGTCCCCAGCTTGCAACGCCTATCACGTAAGCCAAGTCTGTTAAACTTAACGGAGACAACCCGAACATTTTAGCAGTTATTGGAATATATGTTATACCCAATGTGGCAACTATTGAGACAATTTCTGCTACTACAAAGTACTTGTTTTTAAGGCTGTCTCTACCCATTCTCCACACGCTGCGAGTTTCTGAACGACAGTTCCAAACCACGAACAACTCAAACATTGCCGCCTGCACAAAGGCGGTAGTTCGAGCTTCTCTAAGAGTCTCCTCAGTCATGAATCCATGAGCCGGCCAAACATAGTACTCAAGACAGAACACGAGGATTGTTCCTGCTGCTTGAAGGATGAACGATGCTAAGATGAAGGCGCCCATACCGTGCAGTATGCCTTCGTCTGGTTTTCGTGGCTTCCTGTCCATGACATCTTCGTCTGGCGGATCAGTGGACAACGACACAGCAGGCGCACCGTCCGTGACTAAGTTAATCCACAGGATCATTGCTGGAAGAAGGGGCAGTGGAAATTGTTCTGGACCGAAGATTCCTCCTAGAATTGCGAATGAGCCTATAACCAGCAGTTCATCGAAGTTGCAGGCGATCAAGAAACGGGCGTATTTTCTTATGTTGTCATAGATGACTCGTCCCTGTTCAACAGCCTTAACTATTGTGGCAAAGTTGTCATCGGCTAAAACAAGATCTGAAGCTTCCCGGGTCACGTCGGTTCCCGTAATTCCCATAGAAACACCGATGTCT
>CAZPBM010000005.1:0-7900 GCA_964584965.1 uncultured Candidatus Bathyarchaeia archaeon
CTGTTAACGGATGAAGGCGTGGACGGAAAATTCTACTGCACCTTCTGCAAGGAAGAAGTCGGCAGATTAACGGATGAAACCATGAAAAAGATGGCTGACGATTTCCCCGCAGACCTGCTGAGAGAATGGATGATCGAAACCACCAGTTCTCACTAACAACAAGAGATATCTAGCATCTTCAACATAAATAACCTTCATCTTCGTCTCCTTAAAAAACCCGAAATACATTCTCATATTAAGGGTTTGCATACCATAAATATAGATAACTCCCTTCTTTTTACATTCTCATTAATTCTCAAATGTTCAATAAATAGGTTATGTTTGGAATCTGAACATTCCACGAAACATAAGCTGAAACTGCTAACACAATAAAAGAAAAAAGCATCAAAAGAAGGTCTTTTCTTCCCATTCTAAGAACGTAGAGATTCGTTCGGTTTTGCGTTGCCCCCCAAGCTCTAGACTCCATGGTTTCTGCAAGTTCAAGGCTTCGGCGTATGGCGTTCACAATAAGAGGAATAAGAATAGGGATGTAATTTCTAATTTTCTTGACAAAACTTCCACCTTCCAACTCAAGTCCCCTTGCTTTTTGGGCGTCCATTATTGTCTGAGCCTCCTCTGCAAGAACGGGTACGAAACGAACAGCGGTTGTGAAGGCAAAACACAGTTCATATGGTACATGGCTTTGTTCTAAAGCCAAACCAAGAAGATCAGGTGATGTTGTGAGAAAAAACACTGAGAAAGATTCGATAAGAACCATGAACCTGAGTGTTAAGGCAAGAGACCGTTCTATTATGGCTGACAGAGACTCGTAATTACCGTAGAAATAAAGAGACAAAACGTTCATCAGAAAAATGATTGCTGCGAATCGAGCAGCGCCTTTCATGGAACGCAGCCATTCTTTTTGAACTCGAGCTACAAAAACTAACGGCGTCTGGATAATGAACAACACTAAAAGTGGAATCAGCTGGCTAAACATTACAGCTACAGCAAACATGACACAGACATAGATGAACTTTGCTCTCGGATCCATTTTATGAATTGTTGAGTTAACGCTTCTAAACTTGAACCCGTTAAACATACTCATTGGCTGTCACCTAATTTTCCAAGAAGAATGTCTGCTGCTTCATTGACGTCGATAACTTCTGTTGGAAAGCTAATGTTTTTGAGGTTTGCGAAAAGTTGAGAAATCTGCGGCAGAACTACCGAGGCTTGAGTGACAACTTCGAGGTTTGTTAATACCTTTTTAGCTGAACCGTGCGCAATGATTTTTCCTTGAGACATCAAAACTACTTGGGATTTACATTCAGCTACAAATTCGACATCGTGAGTTACGATAATAACAGTTTTACCTAAATGGTTTAGCTGTAAAATAAATTGTCTCAGCCGCTCCTTCTGTTGACTATCTTGACCAATTGTCGGCTCATCAAGTATGACGATCTTTGGATCCCACGCCAAAACTGAGGCAAGTGCAACCCTTTTTCTCTCTCCACCGCTTAGCATGAAAGGCGAAACCTTGCGGTATTCAGCCAAATCCAGAAGGTTTAGAGCCCAATTTACTCTCTCTTTTATTGCAGACTCGCTGAATCCGAAATTTCTTAATGCAAATGAGATTTCCTCCTCTACGGTTTCGCTGAAAAGTTGGTGGTCAGGGTTTTGGAATACGAAACCGACCTTTTTTGCCAAAGTTGCCACGCTAACCTTTGTTGTGTCTACTCCATCAACCATTACAGTGCCTCTAGTGGGTTTTAGTAACCCGTTGATGTGCTTAACCAAAGTAGTTTTTCCAGCCCCATTTTGACCCATGATGGCGAGAAACTCGCCATCTTGAATTTCGAGATTTACTCCCCTTAACGCTTCTACGCCGTTTGGATATGTGAAAAAGACATCCTGAATTTTTATCAAATTCGTAAAACCTCCAGCAAGTCCTTTGTAGCTTCCTCGGCGCTTAGAGGTATCTGGTTCAATGGTACTCCTTTGTTTCTGAGGATTTGGTATAACCGTGTCACTTTAGGTATTCCCACCCCGATTAATCTGGCTTCCTCACTGTTAAGAACTTCTTTTGGAAGACCATCGAGGATAATTCTGCCTTTATCCATTATCATAACACGGCTGGCGTATTTTGAGGTAAGGTCGAGTCTGTGTTCAACAAGAATTATGGTTATGCCCAAGTCTTTGTTAAGCTCATTAACGACTTCAAAAATGTTTTTAGCTCCAACAGGATCCAGAAAACTTGTTGGTTCATCGAGAACTATGATTTCTGGCTGCATTGCAAGAACAGAAGCGATCGCAACTCGCTGTTGTTGTCCGCCTGAAAGCTCGTATGGCGCTCTGTCTTTAAGTTCATAAATTCCCGTCATTTTGAGAGCCCAGTCTACTCTTTCACGCATTTCTTCTCGGCTTATTCCGAGATTTTCCAGCCCGAAGGCAACGTCTTTTTCAACTGAAAGCGCGAAAAGCTGGTTTTCTGGATTTTGAAAAACCATTCCGACATGTCGTGCAAGTTCATGGATTGGATGTTCTATAACTTTTAGATTGGATACATATATTTCGCCTTCAAGTTTTCCGCTGTAAAAGTGCGGAATCAAACCATTAAAACACCTGCAAAGGGTAGTTTTGCCGCATCCGCTTGGACCGGTTAGGACGATGAATTCGCCTTTGTCAATTTCGAGGGTCACGTCTTCAAAGGCCGGTTTCGTCCCAGTGGGGTAAGTGTACGTGAGGTTTTTTGTTTCGATGATTGGCAATTTTTACGCCACTTAGTTTTTTATTGTTCATTGCATTTTTTGTGTAGATACTTAAAATTGGCATACTTAAATGAATTGTTGGAAATATCCATTTTTGTATATACTTTTCCCCAAATCAAGCGCCATTTTCAGAACTCAGAATGCGCTTTAGAGTTGTGACTTGTCATGTGCAAGAGCGAGATTTTTGGGCAAAAAATAATGTTTTTATCGCAGTCTTGTTTTTTAGCTTTGGGTAAACTAAACTTGTGTTTTTGGTTTTTCAACAAAAATGACAATTTTAGAAGGCAAAAGTAGAACATGACAAGCAATGAGACTTGTAGTATTAAGCTTAGGGTATATGATGCAAAAACAGGTGACCTTACAAAAGGAATTGCAAGAATCAGCGAGAACACCATGAAAATCTTGCGTACATTGGATGGGGACGTTATAGAAATTGTTGGCAACAAAAGAACAACAGCAAGAGTCTATTCTTCTGATTTTGGAAACGAAGATGAAAACATAATCAAGATAGACGCCTATGTAAGGCGAAACGCTGGGACAAGGATAGGTGAGATTGTTACTGTCAGCAAAACTAATACGTCTAAGGCTGAAACGGTCGTCATAATTCCATCCGGCGTGGGCATGTTTGTAGATGAGGCTCTAAAGAGTTTTTTGAGAAAGGAATTGGTGGGCAGGGCCTTAATGAAGAACAGCATTGTTGTGGTAAGAATTTTGGCTCAGCATGTTCCCTTCACTGTCGTAGACACAAAGCCTGATGGTCCTGTGACATTTACGGAAAACACCGAGATACAAATCTGTCAATAGACACAATGAAAGATATTCAAGAGAACGGGGCTGGATGTTTCTAGAATACTGAGTTGGCTATCATTTTTTTGATACTGTTTTTTGCTTCCGAAACTGTATATAAACCGTGGTTCCAGACAAATGGTTCAGACCATTAGATCACGAGATTTGGAGCGTTGCGCCTATCCAAGTAGCGAGTTTGCTTATTGTATGTAGGGTGGATTGACGCACAAATTACTATATCGATTTCTTGCATCAATACTTCTCGAGTGAGAAAAATGAAGCGTCTATTAAACAATAAGAAAGCGCTCAGCACAGTAGTAACAACTCTAATAATACTAGTGGTCTCAGTTCTTCTAGCAGGCGTAGTCACAATGTACGCCATCAACATTACATCAACCAGAACTCAACAAGAAGACCTTAGGCTTTCAAAACAAGCTATCTGGGTCTACGCTAATGGCACTGCGTTTGCTGCGGTAGCAGTCGATTGTGTCGGCGGAAGAGACGTCGTCATCGACAAGATTCAAGTCAGAGGAGTTGAAGCAGCATGGTCCACAGTTCGCTACTTGAGACTTGGTTCAGCAATCAGCGGATCACTCCAATGCCCAAGTTCATCTCAAAATTGGTCCTCAATGGAGTATATTGACGGAGAAGATCCGGTGGCATTCTCTACTCCTAGCACGGATCTTCCATTAGCCTCAGGCGACACATTAATAATCTACATCACAACCCCAGACAGCATAAACGTGAACGACATCGGCACAACTATTGGCTTAACAATATTCACAGAGAACGCTCAGTACTACGTGGAATGCAACGTAAAATCCGCAGAAACCGCATAAAACCTGAATTAATGCGCATACATCTAAGGGATAAGGGTTTCACCCTTCCCAATCTTTTTTTAATTTTAGCACAAACTTTCACTGTTCAATTCATAATACTTTTCGGACTAATACTATGTTACAATTTTAGTTTTGACATGATTCTTTCAATGAGTGCCTGATTGATCTCTATGCCTATGCATCTTCTGCCTGTGTGAAGACAGGCTTTAAGAGTTGTTCCAGAACCTAAGACAGGATCAACCACAAGGTCTCCAACGTTTGACGAGGTTCTTATGCATTTCTCAACCAATTTTTCTGGAAGCTCGTTTCCCGCCGTTCGCACGCCTCGGTTGTATGGTCTTTTTATATACCATACGTCTTCAGCATAATGTCTAGGCTTGTTGAAAACGTAGTTCTTCAGGTCTTTTACTAGAAGAAGAAGGTGGTAATGCGATGTGGTGAATCGTTTTTTGGTGAAAACGCCGAACTGATACTTCCAGATGCAGTGGTTTAATAAGTGAAAACCTGACTCAGCAACAGCTTGAAGCACTGTGCCAAGATTGTTCCACCCGGAAAGCAGCCACATGCTTCCAGTTTTGCCTAGAGCACTGTAGGACCAGTTAAGTAGGGATCTGATGAACCTTGGATACTCTTCTATTGGAACTTCTTTATAGGACAACGCATCAGGCTTTCTGTGATATGTCTGTAAGTTAGCTTTGAAGTTGATGCCGAAAGGAGGATCAGCAAATACCAAGTTAGCTGGTTCGTCTAGCTTTACGTTTCGGAAATCGTCAAAAATGACCTTGCATCCCTTTCCAGCATCAAGGTAATTAGTCATTCTTTCACCGAGTGTTCTAATCCAAAATCAAGCATAAAGTATTATGAAATTGGCTGTTTGAAACGTCTATTTTTGGTCAAAAAGAGCCTGGTAAGGAGGAACAATGTCAGCTGTGAAAGTTTGCATTCCTTCCATTGTTTTGTAATGTGAAATCATTCCCTGAATAACTTCGAATGGAAGAGTTGCTATATGGACTCCAAGTTCTGCAACCTCTCTGGCTTGGCGGGGATTTCTTATGCTTGCAGCTATAACCTCTGTTTTTATGTCATAATTCCGATAGATATTCAGAATTTCCGCCACAAGGTCTACTCCACTCCAGACTCCGTTGTCTTGCACTTGTTCCCAGAATTTCCAGCCTTCAACATCATTGTAAATTTCAGCCACTGATCTCGAACTATCAATAAGGTCACCGATCTTTCTTTCAGCTATCATTTGAATGCGTTTTGTATCAAAGTAGGAGTCTTTTTGAAAGTCTTTTCCTATCCTCATGCCCATTTTTGACCTAATATAGTCGTCCACCCTACCGGCGAATGGGCTTACATAAGTTGCTCCAGCCTTTGCAGCGAGTAATGCTTGTTCCGGAGACATTACCAAAGTAACGTTAATGGGGATGCCTTCGCTTGAGAGTTGTTTTATGGCTTTCAACCCGTCAAATTCAAGCCCGTCATTTTTCTGTATGCTTGGGTTTACTGGGATTTTTATTGCGACTTTCCCGTGTTTGCTGAACTTTTTGTATAGAAGTCTTCCTTCCTTAATTATTTTGTCACATTTTCCGCCAAGAACTTCTAAGCTGACTGGTCCAGGTGAAATTTTCACAATTTCTTCGATGTATTCCTCCATCGTAATTTTGCCTTGTCTCCTGTCCACCGCCTTTTTTATGAGCGAAGGGTTAGTTGTGACGCCGTCAACTATCCCCCATGATATGGCGGTTTTGATTTCTTCAATCTCTGCTGTGTCGACGAAAATTTTCATTAAAGGTCCTCCTATCATTAACTTTTTCTATGTTCTAAAGGCATAAATCTTTTTCAATGCTTTTCACTTCATCTTCAGTTAGTTTTCTGTGAAAGTTGTAAATTGGACCTTTAGGCCGCTCATTATAGTATGGTCTGTTGCAACCGGGACATCCAGAGGTTCGAAAAGGTTCACCAGTGTTTATAATTTTTTTCATGAGGTCTTTCTTAAGTCCAAAGCCAATTAGATGCCCATTTTCGAATTTCATGTTTTCGTATCGCGATAATCCATGCGTAATCAAGTATTGGGCAAGCTGCAATCTTCGGTAACAATCGACAGGCGGAGGCAGATAAGTTTCCATCATTGTGCCTGGAACGGGCGTAAAAGCGAAGAGCGCAGGATAAACGCCCATGTCAACGCAGACTTGAAGTATTTTTACAAATTCTTCCTCTTGCTCTCCCAACCCAACTATCAGATGGGTAGACACATTGTTTTTGCCAAAAACTTCAATGGCTTCGCTCAGCGCTGCAAGATGGTTTTGCCACCTGTACGGTCCTCCAACATTACTACCCTTTGTCCTATCAAAAAGACCCTCTGTCGCAGCGTCCAACGCGATACTTACTCTGTTGACGCCTACAGTAGCAAATTTCTGCATAATCTCTCTTGTAAGAGGCTGACAGGATACGGAAATAGGTACATCACAAGAAGTCCGAATCTTTTGAGCTATAGATATTATGTCTTCTTGAACATGCGGATAGTTCAAAGCTTGAATACACGCTCTGAGAACCCTTCCTTTCGAGTAAGCTTTTATCAAACGCTTAATTACCTCTTCAGTTGGGAAAGCGGGCCAAACAACCCTGGAAAGCATATCAGCTCTTCCACTGCTCGTTTTTGATTGTGGACAAAAGGCGCAGTTAGCTAAACATTTACCGCGCCTGTAAGTCAGCGTATAAATTGTCGTTGGTAAAACATCAACATTTCCTTCAGATAAACCCAAAGCTATGGCTGAGCCAATTGACACCCTTATTTTCTCTGGCAACCCTTGACTACACATCAAACTTAACCTCAACCACGACCTTATTTAAATGAAATACCCAATTACAATCAATGAAAGCTTCACAGACTATTATAAGGCATTTCCATCATTAGTCTTGGAGTTTCAGCAACAACACAGAAAAAATTAATGCCCCAAAAACTACGATGCCCTACATGAAAAAGCCTTCGACACTATCATAAAATCCACAGTTCCACATTGTTTCTACTGAACTCATGTAAAGGAGGAAGTTCTCAACACGCGCTGAACCTAAAAAGAGGGAATGCTAAACGGTAGATGAAATTTCTAATGAAGTATTATCAGAGGGTTACTTATTCACCGTTGTAGCTTTTAGTTGTCTTGTATAATCATATAATGCCTCAAGCATCCTGTTTCTATCTTGATTTGTCTCGATTATCTTTACAAAACCGCTTCCCACTATTGCAGCATCAGCACCATTCCGTAGTACGGTTTTAACATGCTCAGGCTTGGATATTCCAAACCCAACGGCTAGAGGAACATGGCCACGCGTAATTTGACTCGCTCTTCTAATCAGCCTCACAGCTGAATCTTGAATCCTTTTTCTTACGCCGGTAACCCCGAAGACAGAAATAAGATAGAGAAATCCAGATGTGTACTCAATAATGTTTCTTAGACGTTCAGTAGGCGTGGAGGGTGCGACGAGAAATATTGTGTCTATCTCGTGGGCTTCAGCAGCTTTTTTGTATTC
>CAZPBM010000006.1:0-17488 GCA_964584965.1 uncultured Candidatus Bathyarchaeia archaeon
TGTGCATGCGCGTGCGCTTGTGTAAGTTGTGCATGTGCATGTGCCCATGGAGGTGCAAGGTAGATGAGTAAACTCAGCAGGTTCTTACGCTTGAAACATAAGGTTTCTCTTCATCACTTCAGAGTTGAGGAGGGTGACTATCAGGGTCTCCGTCTTCATTTACGCTTAGAACCTGACGGAGACGGCGTACTTATTGTTAATGGTTCTCGGGTTCTCTTTCTTAATCATACGGCAGCTGAGTATGTATATTCCTTTATGAATAACGAGACTGAAGAAGTTGTAGTTAAAAAGTTCAAAAAACGATACAGGGTTGATGCTGAAACAGCATTAAAAGACTACAAAAATGTCTTGTTCGTAATTAACACTTTTGCCAAGACGCCTGATGTTTGTCCAGTATCTTACCTTGGTGTAGACAAAATGGAACCTTTCACAAAGGACCTAAGCGCGCCATACAGAATGGACTTGGCCATAACCTACCGGTGTAACAATAAATGCCTTCACTGCTACGCCGGCGGGTCAAGAGAAACTGAGGAGTTGACAACGGAAGAATGGTTCAAAGTAATGGATAAACTTCTAAGTCTCGGAATCCCGCACGTAGTCTTCACAGGCGGTGAACCTACATTAAGACAAGACCTTCCAGACCTAATCGCTTATACCCAGAAAATAGGTTTGGTTAGTGGACTTGTTACAAATGGCCGCAGAATCAAGGACAAATCATATTTTCAGTCTCTTGTTGATTCAGGTCTTGATCATGTCCAAGTAACAATTGAGTCCTATGACCCCAAAATTCACGACAAAATCACAGGCGTCGAGGGAAGCTGGAAAGAAACCGTTGAGGGACTTAAGAATGCAATTGACTCGCCTATTTATACTCTGAGCAACACAACTCTTAATAGATACAATTTTGAAGACATCGTGAAAACGATTGACTTTCTCAATAGCCTCGGACTGAAACAATTTGCCTGTAACAGTCTTATTTATTCCGGAAAGGCTCCAAACATCGCTAAGGATTTTGCACTAGACGAAGCATCATTAGAACCAGTTTTAACTGAGATCAGAAATCACGCACGGAAGCTAGGCATGGAGTTCACTTGGTACACACCTACAGAATATTGCATACTTAACCCCCTACATCTTGAGCTGGGAATAAAAAGCTGCAGCGCTTGCCGCATAAGCATGTGCATCGAACCCGATGGAACCGTTATTCCATGCCAAAGTTACTTTACGCCTCTAGGCAATATCTTGAAAGATGGCTGGAAGAAAATTTGGCATAATCCTCTTTGCATAAAGATTAGAGATAGAAAGTATGTTCCAGAAAAATGCTACGAATGCCCAACTTTAAACATTTGTGGCGGAGGATGCCCGCTGAAAATAGAGCAAAGTCAATATTTGTGCAGTGGCATCTAAAAAGGGACTACTTTCCAGTCAGTCGTGAACCAACAAATGATAATGTTTAAAAGGTAGTTCTAAAAAGCACTGAACTACCTTTACAAGTATTTCTCTTAATTCTGCTTACAAAGGAATCACGTGTTTTCTCACATAATTTTCGAACTCAACAGCTGCCTTCGTATCCGAAAAAACCACGCGGCCACTCTTTACGTCGATTCTATCAAGAAGAGATCTAGGTATTCTGAAGCTCGGCTCAACACTAAACGGAAGCACCTCATCTCGACAAAAAATGTTTTTGAGTCCGCAAATCATTCTGTAAACATTTTCTTTTCCAATTGTTCTTAACCATTTCAGCGTTTCATCAGACCAATCTAAGCTTCCGGTAAAAGAAAATAACTTAACACCCGCTTCACGGTCCTCAACAGTCAATCTTCCATCTTCGTTTATATATCCCCTCCCCCCATATTTTGAGAGAAGCTGATGTCCAAGAATTAGATACGCTCCTTGCCTGAAAACAGGAAGAAACTCTGGGTCTAACGAAAATCTGTCAAGTAGAGGTTCAACTTTCTTCGTGTTGTTTTCCGTTCCGCAAAAAATAGGGAATCCGAATTTTCTGGCTGTCCTAACAATTTCGCGAAGCCTATGCCTTGTGTTCCTTTTAGGAATCACTTCAACTGCGAAAATACCATAACTCTCGAGCTCACGAAACAAAGAATTGAGATTTTTCTCCCTCTCAGTTACAGGAGTGCCTAAAACCGGGTATGTTGGGATCGCGCCATAGTCTCTAAATAACTGAATCGTGTCTTCGATGCTTGGAAAAGCTTCAACTGGCTCCGCAACATAAGCAGGACCTCCTGCTTTAAGAATACGGTTCCTTATCAAATCCTGAAAACGGTCTTGGCTGCAAATCTCGTCCTCTTCAAATTCGCCCAAAAACTTCCTTAAAAAATTTTTTTGTTGCCCCGTTTCAGGAAATTTTCGAATTATAAGCTCAGCTATTGCTTGGGTAATGTGCCTTTCAGTTACGTTACCCCTAGGAGTAAGTCTTAGAACATCGCTGAAAGAAAGGTTCAAAGATGGGTCAATTTCTTTCAATAATGAATCGACTTTTTCAGTCATCTGTTCGCATCTTTTCCTAAAGGCAGACCTAACTTTTTCCAAGAGTTTATGGCTGCTCGAGTTCGGTTTCAAATCGTGAACAACGCCTTTCCCGCAAAGATACGTTCTTCCAGGATTAATTGGGTCGTTGGTTCTTTCGCCGTTTTTCCGCGCTTCATCATGCATGGCCATAATCTCTATGCTAAATGCCGCCTTCAACCCTAATATTTTGCAAGCTTCACCGAACTCTTTGTGACCCGCAATAGTATAATGGTCGTTGATACCAAAAACATCAAGCCCAGCTCTATAGCCGTACCAAGCAGCCTCAGATGGAGATCGAAAAGCGCTGAAGGACTCACTAGTGTGAACATGAACATTCACGCCCCTGCACTTTCTCGGAGCAGGTATGATGCCCTTTTTCTCCAAGAGCTTGAGCTCTTTAATAGTATCAAGACGTGTCAAGATTCGGAGATGCCCGTCATGGTTGAGCTCCCCCTTCTCAGGTTTTCCAAGAGCATCAATCAATGTCTGTAAATTTTCTGAGAAGGTCTCATGAAAAGACGAAGTCACATCAAATCTACTCCTAAATGTGGATGTTTACTGAAAAAACCTTGTCTCTAGGTGTACCACCCTTCCTCTAGTCCAACGATGATCATGGTTAGGTAATTTTCAAGGGGAACATAGTTTGCGACAGTGTTCCCGCTCCCTAGGCAGTATCCTCCTCCAGGCTTACATGTCTCCAGAATGTTACTCACATACTTTCTAACTTGATCTGGTGTACGTCTGCACAGCACATCCATGTCTACGCCTCCAATTAGAGCAATCCGATGCCCATAAAGTTTCTTAGCCTCAGTTACTGGGAGATACGTATCCTCAAACGAGTGTTTAGCATCAACTTTGATGTCGTCTATTATGTCATCCATGATGGCTCTCAGATTACCGCATGAATGAAGCAGATAGAATGAGCCCCTCGAATGTGCCATTTCAGACATCTTCCTGTGTCCAGGAAAAACCCACTGTCTCATCATAGAAGGCGATATCATAAGACCGTTCTTGTAACCCCAATCATCAGAGCCCCAGAAAGCCACAATTTTTCTACTGGTTTCAGTAGCTAGCTTGAAACGAGCTATGTTGATTTCTGTAACTTTTCTGAACATAGCATCGACGAGATCTGGCTGTTTATACAGGCTTATATAGAAATTCCTGATTCCCATCATCCACATGACAGGCTCAAGAACGGTGCCTGCGCCCGAAACAACGCCCATACCTTGAGGAACGTGGTCACACACCCACTCTAATCCTGCATTTCCCTCTTCAGCGATTGTTTCTGGATCTTCCCAGTTGAATTCAACGAAGTCTTTCCAGTCTGCTATTATGCCTGTCTCTTCGTTTGCCCAAGTTCTTTGCCCACGGCTAAGCTCAGCAGCAACGTCTCTTGCCCTATAACGATATGCTCGTGTGCCAAAATTGCCAGCTGCAAACATCTTCTCCTCATCTTCATATTGTTTCACTGTTGCTTTGTAATCTCTTGTGTCGGCTCGAACATAATCATACCCAAGCATTTCGTAAAACTCAATTAGCGCAAGCACCCTTTCTTCCCACTGTCTTCGGCTTTGGAGCTTTTTATTAAAGAAATTAAGACGTTTACCAAGAATTGCGGCCATTACCTCGCCGTCGGCAAAAAGTTCCATGAATGGGACTCGGTCAGGAATATTCGTCCTAGAAAGAGCGTCATGTAAACGTTTCACATTTGGCTTGGGATCATATTCTTGAATCCTCTTCAACAATTTTTTTACAGAAGTCTTCAAATTCCCGCCTCGAATTTCCTATTAAACAAAAATGTATATTAAAGATTGATAACAGTTTTGATGCCAAGGTTTCCTAAAAAGACTAATAACTAATAAATGATAAATCTTATGGAAACAAAGAGAGACAGGTGAACAAACATGAAAGCAGCTGTCTGGCATGGCGGAAAAGACATAAGAATCGAAGAAGTCCCCAAACCTAAAATAAAAGATGATGAAGTTCTGGTTAAAGTTAAAGCTGTAGGAATATGCGGCTCAGAACTCCACGCTTTTGAAGGAGTTTCTCAGAGAAGAACTCCGCCATTAGTTATGGGCCACGAATTTTCTGGAGAAATTGTTGAACTCGGAAAAAATGTTAACAACCTAAATATAGGAGAAAAAGTCACTGTTGACCCCCTCAAACGATGTGGTACATGTACTCCTTGTGTAAGAGGTCAAGGCAGCGTTTGCCGCAACGTAAAATTGCTTGGCTTACATACGAGTGGAGCTTTCGCTGAATTTATAGCAGTTCCTGTGTTAAATTGCTATGTTCTACCAGAAAATGTGTCTTTTGAAGAAGGGGCGATGGCTGAACCTCTTGCGGTTGGAATCAGAGCTGTGAACAGCACGGATGTCAAACTTGGAGACACAACTGTAGTTATTGGAGCAGGAATCATTGGATCGATGATCCAAAAAGCAGCAAAAGCAGCAGGAGCTGGTCTACTCATCGTTTCAGATGTGGTCGATTACAGGCTAGATTACTCAAAAAAACTTGGTGCTGATATTACGATAAATTCAAAAACTGAAGACCCAGTTACTAGAATAATGGAATTAACAAACGGCTCAGGAGTAGATGTGGTTTTCGAAGCTGTAGGTCTGGAAGCGACAGTTCAACAAGGACTAAGAATGCTTGGGATAGGTGGCAAATTGACAATTATTGGGATGCTTTCTAAAATCATGAGCCTTGATGTTTTGTCTATAGTTACAAGAGAACTGCAGGTAAGAGGATCCTATGCCTATGCCCAAGATGATTTTAGAAGAGCTTTGAACTACTTATGCAGCAGAAAAATCGACGTTAAGCCCTTAATTACAAATGTAATGCCTCTTGAAAAGGTGAAAGAAGGCTTTGAAATGTTATCAGAAAAAAGGGGAAATGTTTTGAAAATTATTCTAACTCCTTGATTTTTAAGTCCATTTTATCAATTGAAGTAATTTTAATTCTTAAAATGGCATTTAAAATTGCTAAATCGCCATAGACCCTATGAAATTATAGGGTAATATAAAGTGCAATCATTATTTTTTGGGGCCTAAAACGATATATTTAAATAAAAACATGCCACTTCGTAGTAAGTTGATTCGAAAAGGAGCAAGAAGAATCAAGAATGTCAGAGTTTAAGCATATAGTTCGCCTGTTAGGCAAAGACTTAGATGGCACACAAAAAGTAGTCTTTGCGCTAAACAATATAAGAGGCATTAATAAACGATTAGCAAGTGCTTTGGTTAGGAAAGCCAATATTCCATTTGAGAAAAGGTTAGGGTTTTTGTCAGATGTTGAAATGAGAAGACTAGAGGAAACTCTTGCCAACATCGAAAACTTGGGTTTACCATCATGGCTTTTTAACCGACGTAAAGATTTGGAAACTGGAAGAGATACTCATCTTACAACTGCTGACCTTGATTTGAAAATTAAACAAGACATTGAAAAAATGACTTCCTTAAAGTCGTGGAAGGGTTACAGACATTCCTATGGGTTAAAAACTCGAGGACAAAGAACAAGGTCCACTGGAAGAACGGGCAAAGTTGTTGGAGTGAAGAAAAAAGAGAGGGCGGCACCAGTTGGGGGATCCTAGAAAACAAAAGAAGAAATATGAGACTCCAAAGTTTCCTTGGAGACCAGATATTCTTGAAAGTGAGTTAAGATTACTTGGAGAATATGGCTTAAGAAACAAACGGGAGCTTTGGCACCATAAAGCTATGCTTTCAAAATTCCGAAGCATGGCTAGGTCTCTTTTGAGTATGCCAACCTCCAGTAGGACGAAACTTGAGTCGCAGCTCCTAAGCCGACTGAAATTTTTGGGGATTCTTCCTGAAGATGCGGTTCTAGACGATGTTTTAGACTTAGATATAGAATCTATACTAGAACGTCGTCTTCAAACGATTATTCAAAGAAAGGGATTAGCTAAGACTATGTATCAAGCCCGTCAATTGATAACGCATGGTCACATCGCTATTAACAATCGAAAAGTTTCATCACCAAGTTACCTCGTACCTAAGAAGGAAGAGAACGGTATATTTTACGCATCAACCAGCCTATTAAACAATCCCGAACATGTTTTTAGGCAATTATTGGAAACAATGTCAAAGGAGACAAATAAAAATGAGTAAAAAAGACGAGAAATGGGGAATTGTTCACATTTACAGCTCCTACAATAACACAATTGTGCACATAACGGATTTATCAGGCGCAGAAACCATAGCTAAAGCTTGTGGAGGCATGTTTGTAAAAGCTGATAGGCTTCAGTCATCTCCATATGCTGCTATGAGGTCTGCTGCTTATGTTGCTTCAATAGCTCAAGAAAAAGGAATCACAGCAATTCATATTAAAGTCAGAGCTCCAGGCGGATCCGGAGCACGAACACCAGGTCCTGGAGCACAAGCAGCAATCAGAGCGTTAGCCCGTGCTGGCTTTAAGACTATAGGTCGTATAGAGGAAGTTACACCTCTTCCTCATGATGGGACGAGGCGAAAAGGTGGACGCAGAGGAAGAAGAGTTTAAAATGATAGGTGCGCAAAATTAGTAAAACCCTTTTTGGATTCAGTAAAGAGGACATGTTCTATGTATATGAAGATCCTTGAAAAAAATGAGGATTCAATTCGGTTAATTGTGGAAGGCATAGACACTTCTATGGCTAATACGATTAGACGTTTAATATTGTCAGAGGTTCCTGTAATGGCTTTGGATGACATTGTAATGATTGAAAACTCATCTGTTCTGCACGACGAAATTCTAGCTTTAAGGTTAGGCCTTATACCGCTTAAAACTGATCTTGACGCTTACAATCTTCCCGAGAAATGTAGTTGTAAAAGCGAACTTGGATGCCACCTTTGTAGAACAGTCTTAACATTAGATGTTGAAGCTAAAGATAAGCCATTAACAGTCTACTCTGGAAACTTGGTTTCTGAGGATCCGCACGTTATTCCTGTAAGCGAAAAAATACCCTTAGTGAAACTTGCGCCTGGTCAAAAGATACGGTTAGAGGCTTATGCGAAACTTGGAAAAGGTACAGTTCATGCAAAATGGCAGCCAGTATCTTCTTGTATATATAGATACGTTCCCGTTGTAAAAATTGACCAGACAAAATGCAACGGATGCAAAGAATGCATCAGAATTTGTCCTAAAAAAGTTTTTGAAGAAACTGATGACAAGGTAAAGGTGACAAATGAGATAGAATGCATATTATGCGGAGATTGCGTGGAGACATGTAATAAAAATCAATCGGCAATAAGATTGGATAAAAAACAAAAATCTTTCATTTTTTACATAGAATCCACCGGCGCTATTCCAGTTGAACGTATTTTCTATGAATCATTAAAAATATATGAGGAGAAATTTTTGGATTTCATAAACCAGTTGGAGATGGCGATAGATGTGTCCGAAAAAACAAGTTAGAAGTACAAATCCAAATCTCATAAGCCTCATTCGTTTTTTGGAAAATAAATCTAGAGAAAACGATGCTGAAATTTGGCGGAATGTGGCAAATAAAATTTCACGACCTAAAAAAACACGTATTTCGGTTAATATCAGCAAAATCAACAGGCTTACAAAAGAAAACGATGTAGTAATTGTTCCTGGAAAAGTTCTTGGTTCAGGAATGATAAAACATGCTTTAACTGTGGCTGCACTGGATTTTTCTGAACAAGCTCGAGCAAAGATAATTGAAGCGAAGGGAAAATGTCTAACTTTACAAGAAATTGTCGAGGAGAATCCAAAAGGAACCAACATAAGGATAATAGGGTGAAGAACAATGGTCACGAGCGAAAAAACTCAACTTACAATTATCGATGCAAGGGGGCTAGTGTTGGGCAGAATGGCTAGTATTATAGCAAAACGATTAATGAAAGGTGAAAAAATCATTATTGTTAATGCAAGTGACGCCGTCATTTCTGGAAAAAGATTAAGTATCATAAGAGAAAAGGAAAAATTCCTTCAGATAGGGCATCACAGAAAAGGACCGGTTCATCCTAGAACACCAGAAGGCATAGTAAAAAAGGTTATCAAAGGTATGCTTCCGCGTAAAAAACCTTGCGGAATGGATGCAATAAAAAAATTAAGAGTTTATTCAGGTATGCCAACAGAATTTGAGTCAAAAACAATTACATTACCCGAAGTAGATGTTAGGACGTTAAAAGGTTCATATATTAAAGTT
Organism: uncultured Candidatus Bathyarchaeia archaeon; assembly: GCA_964584965.1. Classification (GTDB taxonomy): domain Archaea; phylum Thermoproteota; class Bathyarchaeia; order Bathyarchaeales; family DTEX01; genus JAGTRI01. Next base: position 8,699 of record CAZPBM010000006.1, read on the forward strand.
TCAGAACTGGCTCACAATTTAAGTTGGAAAGAATAGGTGCATAAAATGTCAAGTACAAAAAGAATATTAGTAGTCAGTGGAAAACGCAAAACTGCAATTGCGAGGGCAACTGTAAAACTTGGAAAAGGTAGAATACGCATAAACAACATCCCATTAGAGATCTATGAACCCTTAATCGCCAGAGAAAAAATCCGTGAACCCTTAATTCAAGCAGGAGAAAATGTTTGGAAGCAGTTGGACTTTAATATAAGAGTGAAGGGCGGAGGCTTTATGGGTCAGGCTGAAGCTTGTAGAATGACTATTGCTAATGCCTTAATTAAGTGGACAAAAAGTTCACATCTACAAACTGCGTTTCTTAAGTATGACAGAACCATGGTTGTTGGGGATCCAAGACGAAAAGAGCCGAAAAAGTTCGGTGGACCAGGCGCCAGAGCAAGAGATCAAAAGAGTTACAGATAAAAAACATAACAAATTGAGGGAAGTAAATAAGATGATCATTCCAGTAAGATGCTTTACGTGTGGAAAACTTGTCGGAGACAAGTGGGAAGAGTTTGCAAAAAGGGTTAAGGCTGGCGAAGACTCAAAAAAAGTTTTAGATGATCTGGGTGTTACCCGTTATTGTTGCAGGCGTATGCTTTTATCACATGTTGAAATTATAGATGAAATCATAAAGTTTTACGAAAGACCGAAAATGAATAAGGAGGAGGAAGCAACATAAAATGTCAGCGTTAGTTGAAGACGTAACTGCAAGGAAAATTATAAACAGTCGTGGTGATCCAACAATAGAGGTTGACATAATAACTGTGGACGGTTTTGGAAGTGCCTCTGCGCCCAGCGGAGCAAGCACAGGCAAGGCTGAAGCTGTTGCTTTTCCAAAAGGTGGCGTTGACGAAGCCGTAAAGAAGGTTGAGGACCTTATAGCGCCGGAGATAATTGGATTACATGCAGATGAGCAAGAGGAAATTGATAGGCTTCTTCGTGAGCTTGACGGAACAAATAACTTCGGAAATATTGGGGGAAACACTGCATATGCCGTTTCTTTAGCTGCGGCTGATGCTGCGTCAAACTCGTATGGTGTTCCATTGTATAAGTATCTGGGAGGTTCTCTCGTCTCCGACCTTCCCTACCCCTTGGGTAATGTTGTGGGTGGAGGAAAACATGCAATGGGAAAGGCAACTGATATTCAAGAGTTTCTTGTCCTGCCAGTAGGTGCTCCCTCTTTTTTGGCTGCGGCTGAAGCTAACGCTAAGATACATAAGTGTTTGAAAGGCCTTTTTAAGGAAATAGATTCAACGTTCACTGGTGGAAAGGGAGATGAAGGAGCTTGGGCGCCAAACGTGACCAATGAACAAGCTCTTGAGGCAGTATTTGAAGCGTGCCAAAAAGTTTCTGAGGAAGTAGGCTTTGCATGTAAACCAGGACTGGATGTTGCTGCCTCATCATTATGGGAACCTAAAAAGAACAAGTACGTTTATGTTAGAGACGGCTTAAGTCGTGATTCTGGCGAACAAATAGACTATGTTCTAGGCCTTATAGAGAAATATGGTCTTGTATACGTAGAGGATCCGGTTCACGAAGATGATTATAAAGGTTTTAAAGAGCTTACACAAAAGTCCCATGGTTGCTTAATTTGCGGTGATGACATTTTTGTTACGAACGTAGATAGATTAAGTAAAGGTATAAAAAACAAAGCCGGAAACGCAATAATTATTAAGATGAACCAAGTTGGGACTTTAACTGAAACTTGGAAAACAACGAAGTTGGCGTTAGAAAATGGTTATGTACCAGTTGTCTCACACAGGTCTGGTGAGACAGCTTCTTCTCACATAGCGCATCTTGCAGTTGCATTTAGGACTCCCATCATTAAAACAGGTGTTGTTGGCGGTGAAAGAATTGCGAAGCTCAATGAGCTTGTACGTATCGAAGAAGACTTGGGTGAAAAAGCACGTATGGCAAATTTAAAAATATAATGAGTTGATGCATATGTCAGTTGAACTTAACGATGAAAATGCTGTGACTGCAGAAGAGGAAAAAAAGGTTGAAGACGAAGAATCTATATCTCCGATAGAAGGACTTCTTTTATCACAAGACACGCTACTTGCAACAGGCATACACATAGGTACAAAAATCAAAACAAAGGACATGGAGTCTTTCATTTACCGCGTTAGGGGAGATGGGCTTTTTGTACTGGATCTAAAGAAGACAGACGAAAGGATAAGAATCACAGCGAAGTTTCTCGCACGTTTTGAACCATCAAAAATTGCAGTTGCAGCGGCAAGGCTCTACGCTCATGAACCAGTGTTAAAGTTCTGCGAAGTTGTAGGTGCGACGCCCATAATTGGACGCTTCGTTCCAGGCATGCTTTTGAACCCAATGTATCCAAACAGAATTGAACCTGATGCGATTTTGATATCTGACCCAAGAGCTGACTTCCAAGCTGTGAAAGAGGCATCAAGCTTAGGGATACCTGTCGTTGCTCTTTGCAGTACAGACAATGATTTTAGTTATGTAGACTTGGCAATTCCAACAAACAATAAAGGCAGAAGAGCGTTAGCCGTAATTTATTGGCTTCTCGCGAGACAGGTTTTACGTGAAAGAGGCGAGATTCCTCCTGATGGTGAACTTTCGGTCTCTATCGAAGACTTTGAAGTAAAATTGGTTGAGAAAAATCAGGAATAACCAATTATTCTGTTCCATTTTTTCTTTGATGGATTTAGAAGTTAAACTGTTTTATATCGAGGATTCGATAAATTATTTTGTTAATTTGAATGAAGCAAAATTATGATGTTCCAGCCAAAACATAAAATTCTTAGATGAGGAATCTAATTGAGGATCAGAGCGAAAGCTTCCGCCCCAGCCAAAGTGATATTGTTGGGTGAACATTTCGTAGTTCACGGATCCCCAGCAATAGTTCTTGCAATCGACCTTAGAGCAACAGTTTCAGCTGAGCTACGAAAAGACAAAAAAATATATGTTGAATCTAAAGCCCTAAAATGTTCAGATTACTTCGAAAAAGACGATTTTCACGTAGAAAAAGGGAACAAATGCCGAAATCCTCAACTTGAACCGATCTTCGCTATAGTAAAGAATTTAATGAAAACTATAAATAAGGAAATTGGTGTCAATCTAAAAATCGAATCTGACATTCCAGTAGCAGCTGGACTTGGTTCCTCAGCTGCAATTGCAGTTGCTTCTGCAGCTACTTTAAGTCACCTTTTTTCGTTAACTTTGAATGATAAGGAAATTTTTGAGATTGCGTTTGAAGCGGAAAAAATCATTCATGGTAATCCTTCAGGTGTAGACCCTGCTGTGTCGACTTATGGAGGTATTCTACGTTATCAAAGGGGTAAAGACGTCCAAAAAATCATTGCAAACATTACATTGCCACTTGTTATTGGAGACACGGGGATAAAGAGGTCAACTGGCGAGATGGTTACTCGTGTTGGTGAGATGCGAAATCGGTTTCCAGCAGTTTTCGATAGATTTTTGGAAACTGAATACGAAATCGTGGCTCGCAGTATTGATGCACTGAAGAACAATGATGTAGAGACATTAGGAAAGTTGATGAATATTAATCACGCGCTTCTATGCGCAATAGGAGTCTCTAATGAATTTTTAGATAAGTTAGTTTATGCTGCCAGAAAAGCTGGGGCATTAGGTGCAAAAATAACTGGAGCTGGAGGCGGCGGATGTATAGTTGCTTTATCAACATCTGAATGCGTTGAAAATGTTAAAGAATCTATTGAACTGGCTGGAGGAAAAGCTTTTATCACAAAAATGACGGTGGATGGAGTAAGGATTGAAGAGTGATCTTTTCATTCTCAAAATTGGTGGATCAGTTGTTACAGATAAGAGAAAACCCTTAACACCTAATTTGCTTGCCATTGAAAGACTTGCAGATGAAATTTTGAAAGCTAATCGTAAGAAGTTGATCCTTATTCACGGAGGCGGAAGTTTTGGTCATACGGTTGCTAAAGAGTATGGTATCGCTGAAGGATTGAAAGAGAAGTCTCAGCTAACTGGATTTTTAAAAACTCATGAAGCTATGGTTCGTTTAAACATGATTTTTATTGAAAAACTGTTGGAAAAAGGGCTGCCTGCTTTTGGGATAGCTCCTTCATCCTTTGTTGTCACAAAATCAGGTAGAATTCACATTTTTGAAAAGCGTCCTTTAAAGCAAGCACTTAAAATTGGATTGCTTCCGGTTCTTTATGGAGACGCAGTCTTAGATATTAACAAGGGGTTCGCTATCCTCTCCGGTGACCAGTTAGCATCCTTCCTCGCGGAAAAAATGAGTGCCTTTAAGTTGGTTATGGGAGTTGATGTTGATGGGTTTTTTACTGATGATCCAAAAAAGAACCCTTCTGCAAGGTTGATTCCACTTTTAACATTGTCCGAGCTAGAGGTCTTTAAGAATAGAATTAAAGAGTCGGATGTTATCGATGTTACAGGTGGAATGATGGGTAAAGTCTCTGAGCTTGTTTCACCTGTTTCAAAAGGGATTGAAACATTAATTGTTAATGCGTCTAAGCCAGGTATTATTTATCATGTCCTTAAAGGAGAGAATGTTGTTGGAACAAAAATTGAGCCGTAAATCTCAAGCTAGACAAACAGAGGAGAGAAAAAACGATCACATTAACATTTGTCTAGAGGAAGATGTTTATGCCAAAAAGATCACAGCAGGATTTGAAGATGTCTTCCTGATCCATAAAGCGCTTCCTGAAATTAACAAAAATGATATAGATGTGTCGACACAGTTTTTTAGCCATAACCTTTCTGCACCTTTAATAGTTACAGGCATGACGGGTGGCACTGAAAAAGCATTAAGAATTAACGCAGCAGTCGCGGAGGCAGTCGAAGAGCTGGGGATCGGGATGGGTGTTGGAAGTCAAAGAGCGGCACTTGAAAACCCGAAAATGGAACAAACCTATTCAGTAGTTAGGAAGAAAGCTCCAACAGCTTTTGTTTTAGCAAATATAGGAGCTCCCCAAATAAGAAGAGAAAATTGCCTCAGTCAAGTTAAAAGAGCGATTAAGATGATTGACGCAGATGCTCTGGCAGTTCACCTAAATCCTTTGCAGGAGGCTGTGCAACCAGAGGGGGAAACCGACTATTCTGGGGTTCTACAAAAAATTGGCGAGTTAACCAACAGTTTAGATGTGCCTGTTATTGTGAAGGAAACAGGTGCGGGAATTTCTGGCATAGATGCAAGGAAACTTGTTGAAGTAGGAGTTTCAGGTATTGATGTTGCGGGAGCTGGAGGAACCAGCTGGGCAGCAGTGGAATATTATAGAGCTAAAAAGCGTGGTGACGCTTTTGGAGAGGAACTTGGTAGAGACCTCTGGGATTGGGGAATACCGACTGTTGTTGCGCTTGTTGAGGTGGCTCAATCAGTTAACGTGCCGATAATTGCATCAGGCGGTGTGCGGACTGGTTGCGATGTCGCGAAATCTATAGCATTGGGAGCGTCTTTAGCTGGGTTCGCTGCTCCAGTTCTTGGGCCGTCAATGAAGGACTCTAGATTGGTTAGAGAAAAACTTGAATATGTTATTCATCAGTTGCGAACAGTTATGTTTCTCGTTGGTGCTTCTTCAATAGGAAAACTTAAAAATGTTCCGGTTGTTGTTACTGGAAGAACTGCAGAATGGCTGCAAGCAAGAAGGTTCGACATTAACAGTTACGCAACACGTGGAGGATAATACATTAAGATGGACATGGGTGGCATTGAACAGCTGCTTAAACAGAAAGCGAAAATGGTTGATTTTTACATCGAGAAATATCTACCCAGAGAATTTAAGGAGGATTCTCTGGTTTTCAGAATAAGTCCGCCTACTAGAAAACTTGATCTTGGAGCTCTGAATGCTGCGGTCGCAAAGCCTTTTTGGGATTTAATGGATAGAGGCGGTAAACGCTGGAGGCCAGCACTTTTTACGTTAATTTGCGACGCGCTGGGAGGAGATTCCCAAAAGTACTTGGACTTTGCTGTGATTCCTGAAATCATACATAATGGCACTTTGATTGCTGATGATGTGGAGGACTCGTCAACTTTTAGGCGTGGAAAACCATGCACCTATGAGATATTTGGGCTTGACATAGCCATTAACTTGTCAAATGTGATGTACTTTCTTCCAATGTTGACCCTAATTGCTAATTCACGCCTTTTGAGTTCTGAGCAGGCAAAACGGGTTTACGAAATTTACGTGCAGGAAATGGTTAACATAAGTTTTGGGCAGGCGATTGATATTGCATGGCACAAAGGCTTGTCGGTAGTAAGTGAAATCACTGAAGAACAGTATTTGCAGATGTGTTCTTATAAGACTGGGACTCTTGCGAGGATGGCTGCGAAAATTGCGTCTGTTCTTGCTGGTGCTGATGATGAAGTGACAGATAAGATGGGAAAATTTGCGGAGTCGATTGGAGTCGCATTTCAGATTCAGGACGATGTCTTGGATTTGGTTGGCGAAGAGTTCGCCAAGGGGAAAGGCGGGGTTGGAATGGACATAACTGAGGGCAAAATAACGTTAGTCGTCATTCACGCACTTCAGAAAGCTTCTTTGGAGGAGAAAAAAGAGCTAATACGAATACTTGAGATGCACACGACAGATGTGGCTTTAAGGAAAAGGGCCGTCGAGATTTTCAGAAAATATGGGTCAATTGAATATGCTAAGAAACGAGCGGCAGCTCTTGTTTGTAATAGTTGGGAAGAAGCTGAAAAGGTTCTTCTTCCTTCTGAAGCAAAGAAGACGTTAAAGATGCTTGCTGACTACCTTATTGACAGGAAAATCTAACATATTCACATGTCATTGGTGTAGAACAAAATGCCGAGTTCACAAAGCAAGAAACAAAACGAAATTTTGGAAGCTATAAGAAAAATAGCTTTTGCGAATGCCATAGGGCATGATGGAATATCTCAGGCAAAGCCTGTTCTTGGAAAGTTGTTGTCTGAAAAACCTGAATTTCGCAGTAAAGTTGCTGATTTAACTTTATTAATTGATTCGGTTGTTAAAGAGGTTAATGCTCTTACATTAAGTGAGCAAATTAAAATAGTTAATCGGCTTTGGCCAGAGCTCTTGGCGAAAGAAAAAGGCAAGGTTGAGGAAAAAAGGGTTCTTCCACCTTTGCCGAATGCTGAAAAATACGAAAAGGTAGTGACTAGGTTTGCGCCTAATCCAGACGCTGTTCTTCACATCGGGTCAGCTCGAGCTGTAATCCTTAGCTACGAATATGCTCGAATGTATGATGGGTTTTTTGTTTTAAGATTTGAGGATACGGATCCACGCTTGAAAAAGGCTTCTCTGAAATTTTATGACTTAATAAAAGAGGATTTAAAATGGCTTGGTTGTGATTGGGATGAAGAATACATACAAAGCGACCACATTGAGACCTATTATGAATATGCTGAGTTACTGTTAAAGAGGGGTTATGCTTATGTTTGCACTTGCAGTCGGGAAGAATTCCACGAAAAAGTGACCGCTGGGAAACCTTGTCCTTGCAGGAATCTCAGTTCAGATGAGAATATGGCTCGATGGCAATCCATGCTTAATGGAGGCTATGGTGAAGGAGAGGCTGTAGTGCGAATTAAGACGAATCTAAGCCATCCTAATCCTGCGATACGAGAGTGGCCGGCTTTTAGAATTATAGATCCAAAGAAATATCCTCATCCGAGAGTTGGTAAACGGTATTGTGTTTGGCCGCTTTTTGCTTTTGCGAATGGTGTTGACGATCATCTTAATGGCGTAACCCATGTCATTCGTGGCAAGGAACATTTGACGAATCAGAAGAGGCAGGAGTACCTTTACGAGTATTTAGGTTGGAAGTATCCTGAGGCAATTCATTATGGCAGGCTTAAGATTGTTGGAGCTACTTTGAGTAAATCGAAGATTGTCCGTGGGGTTCAAGACCGAACTTTCACAGGTTGGGATGATCCTAAGCTTGCGACTTTTAGGGCGTTACATCGGAGAGGCATACAGCCAGAAGCTATTAGGCATCTTATTCTTGACATTGGTCCGAGACCTGTTGACATAACTCTTAGTTGGGAGAACCTTTATGCCTATAATAGGAAGATAGTTGATCCAAAAGCTGATAGGCTTTTCTTCGTTAAAGAACCATTACGTCTGGTTGTACGGGGACTGCAAAAATCCTTTGAAGCTCGAATTCCTCTTCATCCAGATTATTCTGAGCGAGGTTACCGAACTTTAACTGTTGAACCGGAAATGGGCGAGGCGCATTTATTTGTGTCAAGTAGCGACAAAGCATTATTTGTAAATGGCGCTGTTATTCGGTTAATGGAGTTATTTAATATCCAAATACAAGATGTGGTTGAAAACGCGATTTCTTCAGTCTTTAAAAGCGAATCTTATGATGAGGCTAGGCGTCTAAAGGCTCCTTTGATCCATTGGCTGCCTAGTGATGATGGTGTAAGGTGCGAGGTTTTGATGCCTGATGGATCGTTGGTGAAGGGGCTTGCTGAAAAGTCTATTCGAAATGTTTCTGTTGGGCAAATTGTACAATTTGAAAGGTTTGGTTTTGTTCGTGTTGATCGGAAAAATGGTGATGTAATTGTCGTTTACGCTCATAGATAGAGAAGGTTTATATTATTGGACCAATATGTTATAACATGGTTATAATAAATGGAGCGATCTAATTGAAAGATGAAGTTAGAAAGGTAATTGACGAAATTAGACCATATCTTGTAGCAGACGGCGGAGATATAGAACTTATCGACGTTAGTGATGAAGGAACAGTAAAGGTCAAGCTTAAAGGTGCTTGTGTTGGATGTCCCATGTCTCA
>CAZPBM010000007.1:0-4876 GCA_964584965.1 uncultured Candidatus Bathyarchaeia archaeon
ATACCGCCAGAAATCGTAGGAAGAACAAGAAGACTGGGGATTGGAAAACTAGCAGGCTCACGCGGAATAGGAGCTGTCCTGAAAGAAATGGGGCTTTCCCCAACAGAAGATCAACTAAACGAAATTTTCAAACGCGTAAAATCCTTAGGCGACAAAGGAAAACGTGTCACCGACGCCGACCTCCAAGCAGTCGCAGAATCTGTCATGGGATTGCCGAGCATAAGGGCGATTAAGCTTGAGGAGCTAACAGTCGTAACAGGAGACCGCGTAACCCCCACAGCCTCGGTCAGGCTGAATCTTTATGGTAAGCTTTTAACTGAGGCGGCCACAGGCATAGGACCAGTCGACGCAGCCATGAACGCGATAAGGAAGGCCGTCTCCGCGGTTGAGCCTATAAGGCTCGAGGAATACCACGTTAACGCCATCACAGGAGGCACAAACGCTTTGGTTGAGGTAATTGTCAGACTAAGGAAAGGCGACCGAACAGCAACAGCGATGGGAGCTCACGGCGACATCGTCATGGCAAGCGTTGAAGCTATGCTTGGCGGAATGAACGTTCTGTTGAGCAACCACAACAAAACAGGAAACAATTCTGAGTAGATTTTCTAAAAATCCTTCGGATCTACTCTTTTAATCCATGATATTTTTTCGAATTCATTGTCAGCTGATATTATCTTGTTGATTTTGGCTTTTTTCATGACAGCTAAATGCGTGCAATCATAAGGACTAATTCTAGTTTTGTCAAAGATTTCAGCTGCGTTCCTAATGTCTATTGAATCCACTGAAAATATTTGAATATCCAAAGAGAAAATGGCATCAACGACCTTTTTTGCTTCCCCACTTAAGCCATATTTTCGTAGCGCATTGGCAAGTTCTATGATTGCTAGAGATGAAGTTATTGCTTTAAGTCTACCTTTTGCAATTTCATTCAAAACTCTAGCGCACTCTTTACCGTATTCCTTGTCCATTATTTTCGCGTAGAAAAAGATGTTACTGTCAATAAAGAAAGTCTCCAATCGTTTACCTCGATTCTGCCTTTTCTTCAAATTCTTCTACACTGATATGATGCTTTGAAGGCACTTCTCCTATTAAGACTTTCAATGGATTTTTTACTCTTCCGAATCTTTTTATAATTATGCCTTCGTCATGAAGTATTTGAACCTCTACAACCTCTCCTGCCTTAAGACCAATCTGCTCTCGAATTTCCTTTGGAATTGTCAGCTGAAACTTACTTGTGACCTTTGTTCGTGACATACCATTCAACCACCAATAACGTTAATTAGGTATTTAAGTATACCGTATACTTCCTACGACCGATTTCTCCAGTGCAATACAAAAAAACCTATGGAAACAGCTAGTTCAAAAAGCTTATAAGCATCTTATTGATAGTTTTGTCGGTTTCGTTCCTCTGGAGGACAGGAAAAGTGAGGGATATCCGGGTATGGAGGGACTGCTTCCTCCATTTCTAAACCGAGTTACCTAACCTTATCTCTGGAACAAAAACTAAAAAAGTTCTTGAGCATTTTCAGCATCATAAGCCCAGTCCTTACCGAGGAAATGCAGACCAATGTATTTTCTGACAATGGCTACGAAGGAAGGTTCAAAAATGGTGAAAATGACTGGCGCTAAAGCGCTGATAGAGTCTCTGAAAAGACAGAAAATCGAAGTCATCTTCGGCATACCAGGAGGAGCAGTGCTACCGATCTATGACGTGCTTTACGACTCAGACATAAAACACATACTCATGAGGCACGAACAATGCGCAGCTCACGCAGCTGACGGGTACGCACGTGCAAGCGGAAAAGTCGGCGTATGCATGGCAACATCAGGACCTGGAGCAACAAACCTTGTCACAGGCATAGCCAACGCATACATGGATTCGTCGCCGATCGTTGCATTCACAGGCAACGTTCCAAGAGCCTTCATAGGAAAAGACGCTTTTCAAGAAACAGACATCGTAGGCGTTACGACGCCTATTACTAAATGCAACTTTCAAATTAAAAACGCAAAAGAAATCAGCAAAATAGTGAACACGGCCTTTTATGTCGCCTCAACAGGCAGACCTGGTCCTGTGCTTATTGACCTGCCTAAGGACACGCAAACAGAAGTCGACGACATAGAGTTCGACGACGGAATCAGTCTAAGAGGATACAAGCCAAACATCGAGCCTCATCCACTACAAATCGAGAAGGCAGTAAAGCTCCTAACACAGGCAGAAAGACCTGTCATTATTGCAGGTGGCGGCGTAATTACATCTGGAGCGTCACAGGAGCTGCTCGCCGTGGCTAAGATGCTTGTCGCGCCCGTAGCGACGACACTTATGGGAAAAGGAAGCGTCGCTGAGAACCATCCGTTGTCGCTTGGAATGTTAGGCATGCATGGCACCATAACTGCAAACAAGATTGTTCCAGAAGCCGATGTCTTGCTTGCTGTTGGAACGCGATTTTCAGATAGAAGCACAGGAAAGGTTGAGATGTTCTGCCGAGATGCTAAGATAATTCACGTCGATATAGACGCGGCTGAAGTTGGAAAAAACATCAGACCTCACGTGCCGATCGTTGCAGACGCAAAACTGGCGCTGAAAGCCATCTATGACAGGCTTGTCAAAAGTTTCAACAAAAAGGAAAGGTCTTTGTGGATGCAAAGAATCCAAGAGCAAAAGAAACAGCAGGAAGAGATGGAGAACAAGGACGGAATGACTCCGCCACATTTGCTTGTTGAATTAAGAAATATACTTCCACATGACGCCATAATAACCACCGAAGTTGGACAAAACCAGATGTGGTCAGCTTTATACCTGAAGACCTACAAGCCGAGAACCTTCATCAGCTCAGGAGGACTTGGCACGATGGGCTTCGGGTTCCCAGCGTCTCTCGGAGCAAAGGTCGCATGCCCCAATGTTCCAGTGCTGGACATCGCTGGTGACGGAAGCTTCATCATGACAGAACAGGATCTAGCCACATCGGTTTCTTGGAATATTCCAGTCACGGTAATAGTGATGAACAACTCGGTTCTAGGCATGGTTGCACAGTGGCAAAGAATGTTCTATAACAGGCGATACTCAGCCATCGACCTAGGGAAGATACCTGACTTCGTCAGGTTGGCAGAGGCTTACGGAGCTCAAGGAATCCGAGTTGGCTCTCCAGAGGAGTTCATAGACGCCGTGAAGAAGGCGATGAAAAGCGATGTCACAACAGTCATTGACGTGCCCATTTCCCCTGAACAAAACGTGTTTCCTATGGTGCCTCCAGGAGCTGAAATTGACAAAATCATGATCGGGTGAATGGTAATGACAAGAGAAGGAAAGACATACATTGTTTCTGCAATTGTGGAACACAAGCCAGGCGTTCTCTACAGCGTCTCCAACATGTTTAGGCGAAGAGGGTTCAACATTGAAACCATCACTGTTGGAGCGTCTGAACAGAAGGACCTTGCTAGATTAACTGTGACAATAAAAGGCGACGAAAGAATGGTTGAACAAGTCGTAAAACAGCTTCAGAAACTCATAGATGTCGTAAAAGTAAGCATACTTGATCCTGAATTCACCGTAACTAGAGAGTTGGCTCTTGTAAAAATAAGTACTCTCGACACCAAAGTCAGATCAGACGTCATCAACTATACGGAAATCTTTAAAGGACATGTGGTTGACGTTGCACACGACTCGCTTGTTGTCGAAATCACAGGCGACTCAGATAAAATAAACGCCTTCATCGAGCTAATGAAACCGTTCGGCTTAAAAGAAATTGCGAGAACAGGAATAACGGCTCTTTCAAGAGGAATGAAATCTGCAAGAATGGAATAAAAAGGGTGATATGGAAAAATGGTTAAAGTATACTTTGAAAAAGATGCAAGTTTAACCCCGCTGAAAAATAAAATAATAGCTGTAATTGGATATGGCAGCCAAGGACATGCACAAGCACAGAACATAAGAGACTCAGGCTTAAACGTAATTGTAGGCTTGAGGAAAGAAGGAGAATCGTGGAAAAGAGCCCAAAAGGACGGGTTCCAAGTCTACGAGATCTCAGAAGCTGCAGAAAAAGCCGATGTAATCTCCGTTCTGGTGCCTGACATGGCTCAACCCGACATTTACTTGAAATCCATTGCCCCTCACCTACGTGAAGGAAAAACCTTGGACTTCGCCCACGGTTTCAACATACACTTTAAACAGATTGTTCCTCCAAAAAACGTGGACATAATCATGGTTGCTCCGAAAAGCCCAGGCATCAGACTTAGAGAAACCTATCAGAGCGGCTTCGGCGTGCCAGCTTTGGTTGCTGTCTATCAGAACCCATCAGGTAAGGCTATGGAAACCGCTTTGGCCATAGCAAAGGCTCTTGGCTGCACAAGAGCAGGAGTTATTGAGACAACTTTCAAAGATGAGACTGAAAGCGATTTGATAGGTGAACAAACAGTTCTGGTTGGTGGTCTGATCGAGTTGATTAAGAACGGCTTTGAGGTTCTCGTCGAGAACGGGTACCCATCTGAATTAGCCTACTTTGAAGCCTGTAACGAGGCAAAGTTGATAATGGACCTTATTTACCAAAAAGGAATCATCGGCATGCTTCGAGCAGTTTCTGACACAGCTAAATACGGCGGATTAACGGTAGGCCCAAAAGTGATTGACGATCATGTGAAAGAAAACATGCGAAAAGCTGTGAAAGCCGTTCAGAACGGAAGCTTCGCCAAAGAATGGGTTGAAGAACACAGATCTGGAGAAAAAAGACTAAAGGCTCTCATGGACGAGATTGAGAAACACCCACTTGAGCAGGTAGGTAAATTCATCAGGAAGACCTCTGGAATCGAAAAATAGCTAACAGTCACATTGGAAAAGCGAAGATAATGAACATAGCAGAAAAAATTTTGGCTTCAGCTTCAG
>CAZPBM010000008.1:0-10897 GCA_964584965.1 uncultured Candidatus Bathyarchaeia archaeon
TAGAAGTTGAAAGTGGCGACTTCGTTGCAGTTGTCGGTCCTTCGGGGTCTGGCAAGTCCACTCTTTTAAACCTCATAGGCGCCCTTGATAAGCCTACAGAAGGCAAAGTAATCATCGACGGAGTTGATGTGTCAACCCTAAATGACGACGAGCTAGCTGAACTAAGAAGAAGAGTAGGTTTTGTCTTTCAATTTTTCAATCTAATTCCCAGACTTACAGCAAGCGAAAATGTGGAACTTCCATTGGCTATTGCAGGAGTAAAAAAGCGCCAAAGAAGAGAGAAGACCGCTGACCTACTTAAGGCAGTTGGTCTCAGCGAACGTGCTGGGCACAACCCAACAGAGCTAAGTGGTGGAGAGCAGCAAAGAGTAGCCATCGCCAGAGCCTTAGCAAATAACCCTCGTTTTCTCTTGTTGGATGAACCTACTGGAAACATCGACTCGAAGACAGCTGACATGTTGATCTCGTTGCTTAAGAGGTTGAATGAGGAAAGAGGAGTCACGATCATTATGATTACACACGATCCAAACATCGCCAGACAAGCCAAGCGCATTGTTCACATATTAGACGGAAGAATAGTTGATGATGCAATCAGCATGGATGGAGGAAGCTAAAATGGATATTGTAGACATCTTTTCATACGCTTGGGGTGGCATTAAGTTACGCAAGCTCAGAGCTGCTCTTACTACTTTGGGAATCGTCATCGGTATTGCAGCAATTGTTGCCTTACTTTCATTAGGAGAAGGGTTCAGAATAGTGATCACTAGTCAGTTTGAAAGGGGCTTCGCGCTAGATGTTTTAACAGTGACCGCAGGAAGAGGATTACTGGCGAACATAATTTCAGGTAGCGGATCAGAAGAATATCTAACTTTGAATGACACTTATACTATCGATGAAATAGCCGGCGTTAGACAGGCAACTGCAACTTTATCAAAATCCATTAGCCTTTCTCTAGGAAACAAAACGTATACGGTTACAGTATTAGGCATAAATTTCACTGAATATTCAACGATATACAGCACATCGTTTCTGTTAGAAAATGGTTCTGTTCCTCTCAATCTGTCGAATGACTCCATCATACTCGGATATCGCCTTCATGACCCTTGGAAAAACGGCACAATACTTGTTAGAGTGGGCGATTACGTCAATTTGACTTGGACCACTGGGTCAATTACCAAACCAATAGTAAAAAGGTACACATTTCATGTTGCGGGCGTCCTTAAGGAAATTGGGGGAATCAGCATTTTTGGACCTTCAGACATTCAAGCTTATATTCCAATTACAACTGCACAAGAGATTTTCGAAACCGACCAGGTCAGCCAGATCCAGGTTCAACTGGTAAGCAGCGAGCAGAGAACCATAGACTCTGTGACCAACTCGATAAAAAATATCTATGGTGACAAAGTAACAGTTATTTCCCCTTCTGCTATGCTTAACGCTTTCTCCAGCATTCTTTCAACAGTTCAGTTACTTCTTGCTGGCTTAGCTGGAATCTCATTACTCGTTGCGGGAATAGGTATAATGAACATTATGATCGTTTCAGTTATTGAGAGAACCCGAGAAATTGGCATACTAAAGTCTCTTGGAATGAAGAACAAGACAGTCATGATAATCTTTTTGTGCGAAGCTGCCCTAATTGGCCTTGTTGGCGCAGCAATCGGCATCGTATTTGGGTTAGGATTATCAAATTTTGTAACAAACTTTGTCTTTCCCTTAATAGGCAACGGAACGAACCAAGCTAATGGACAAGGAAACAGAGTGGTATCGAACATTACTCCGGTTCTAACACCAACCGTCTGCATAGGCGCATTCTTTTTTGGAATAGCTACCAGCGTCCTCTTTGCGTTATATCCAGCTTGGAGAGCCTCAAAACTTAAACCTGTAGAAGCACTAAGATACGAGTAAAACCAGAAACTTGCAAGAACCGTGTGACCCTCTGCCAAAAAACTTAGCACGTTATGTTTCTTACTCTAAACTATTCCCTCTTCTTCTCTGAACTGCATTCGGTAAAAGGCACTGTATATTCCGCCTTTTTTCATAAGCTCAGCATGCGTCCCTTTTTCCACGATGGTTCCTTGGTCTAAAACTATGATCTCGTCACAAAGTCTTATGGTTGAAAGCCTGTGCGCAATGATAATCGCTAGCCTATCTTCGAGAAGCTTTTTCAAAGCGTTCTGAACTACGAGCTCGGTATAGGGATCTATACTGGAGGTAGCCTCGTCTAACACTAGAAGTCTAGGATTCATCAGAAGAGTTCGTGCAAAACTGATGAGTTGCCTTTGGCCTATGGAAATATTTGATGAGCCTTCTTGCAACATGTAGTTGTATCCTCCGGGAAGCTTCATGATGAACTCATGCGCACCTACAGTTTTCGCTGCTTCGATAACATCTTCATCCGAAGCTTCGGGTTTGCCAAATCTGATGTTGTCCATGATGCTTATTGGGAAAAGAAAGGAGTCTTGAAGTACGATGTTCATTTGTTGACGAAGAGACGAGATTTTTATGTCTCTGATGTCATGGTCATTAATGAGTATTTTTCCTTCATTTGGGTCGTAGAATCTTGCTAGAAGATTGATTATTGTGCTTTTTCCAGCACCTGTTTGTCCAACTATTGCAAGTTTTTTGCACTTTTCAATTGTAAAACTTATGTTTTTCACAACAGGAATCTTCGGGTCATATCCAAACGTGACGTTTTCAAATCTTACTTCTTCGATTCTTCCTATGTTGATGGCTTTGTCTGCCAGAGGGTCTTCTATCTCAATTTTCGTGTCAATAAGATCAAACATTCTTTCAATTGCAGCCATGGCCGACTGATACTGATCATACTGAGCGACAAGGGTCATCAGAGGCATGAAATAGCTAAATTGGTATTCGACAAAAGCGACAAGAGTCCCAATTGTGATTTCGCCATTTATGACCATTAAAGCGCCAAACCAAAGTATCAGGGCCGACCCAATAACTCTCATCGACATGACAAAGGGTTGATATGTTGACGAAATCAGCATAGCCCTGATTGATGAATCGACATTTTTCTTTTGGACCGCCTTAAATTCATTAATCGCTTTTTCTTCTTGAACGAAAGATTTGATTACCTTTATGCCGGAGAGACTTTCATTTATTTGAGATGTTAAACCTCCTAAGGTTGAAAGGACTTTTCGGTACGCATTTCTTGATAATCGTCCTAGAAGCCACGATAATAAAACAGCCACTGGTAGAATGGCCACGGCTAAAGAGGCGAGCTTAACGTTTAAGGCAAAAATCACCACAAATGAGCCTAATATGGAAGCTACATCTGTTATTATTTCAGTTAAACCAGCTCTTAGAAAGATTCTTACTCTGTTCGCATCGTTCGTTGGTCTTGACATGATTCTTCCAATTTCGCCTTCAGAGAAGTATCGTAGTGAAATTTTCTGTAGCTTGGAAATCATTTCGTCTCTCATTCCTGAAACGACATGTTCGCCAACAATTCTCATCTGAAAAACTTGAATATACTGCAGTAGATAGTTAAACAGAGTTACAATAACGAAAATTGGGATCCACCAAAGGAACCCAGAAAGGTTCATAGGTGAGATTATTTGGTCGATTGCCACTTTATGGAGATAGGGTGAAAGTAGACCGGTGATTGAACTTAAAATGATGGTAACAACGCCGATTAAAAGGTTTTTTTTGTACGGCTTAATATATTTATAAAGTCTTTTGATCAATACCCTGTCTGGAACTGTTCTTTCTCTTGATTCCTCGTATCTCGAAAAGACTCCAAAAGGACTACCCATACGTTTTACCCACCAACGTTCAAAATTTCGTCTGGAGCCTTTTCCAGAAACTGAGTTTGATAGATTTTATTGTATATTTTTCCTTTAGCCATCAGCTCCTCATGGGTTCCAAACTCAACAATTTCGCCATTGTCCAAGACCATTATTTTATCAGCATTTTTAATTGTAGACAGTCTCTGCGCTATTATGAAACAGGTTCTACCCTTCATTGCCTCCTCGATTGCAGCCTGAATCTCTTGTTCAGTCTTCGCGTCAACAAAAGATAAAGAGTCGTCAAGAATCAAAATCCTGGGATTAGATAAAAGTGCCCTTGCTATGGTGAGTCTTTGTCTTTGCCCGCCTGAGAGAGTTATGCCTCTTTCGCCTACAATGGTGTTATAGCCTTCCGACAGCGTTTGTATGAAGTCATGTATTTTCGCCTGTTTAGATGCAGTAATAACTTCATCCATCGTTGCGTCCGGTTTCCCGAAAGCTATGTTATCTCTAATCGTGCCCGTAAAAATAAATACGTCTTGCAGCACAAGTCCAATTTGCCTTCTTAGAGAAGATAACTTGAAGCTTTTGATGTTAATGCCGTCAATCAATATTTCACCTGAATCAATCTCATAGAATCTTGGAATAACGAATACAAGTGAAGTTTTACCAGAACCCGTTGCTCCTAGAATCGCTATTTTTTCGCCTAGCTGAACTGTGAAATTAAGGTTTTTTAATACAGGTCTATCTTTTACGTAGCCGAAGAATACATTTCTGAACTCAACTTTACCTTTCTCAATTACGTAATCTTTTGCGTCAGGTTGATCTTGAATTTCAACAGGCGTATCTATTATTTCATATATTCTGTCAAGCCCAGCTGAGGCGTTAACCCATGTTCCTGAAAGCATGCTTAGGTCACGTAATGGAAAACTCAGTCTCATCATGTACCTTACGAAAAGCGTGAGAGCGCCTATAGTAAATGTTGTTTCAGGCGTAGATATCAACGTTCCTGCGTACACGTAAACAGTTGTTATGCCTAGGGTGAGAATTGCTTGTCCAGATGGCATGTATTTAGACTGTATTTTGCCAGCGCTAATCGCAGTGTTAACATATATTTCTTCGACTTGTTTGAAGCCTTCTTCCATTTCTTGTTCTCTTTGAAATATTCTGACAACCTTCATGCCTATGACGTTCTGTTGCACGTATGCTCCTAGTCTTCCAAGCAGAAGCATCATTTTCCTAAACAAAGGCATAGTTTTGATCCAGAGCTGGGTTGTAAAATAAAAAATCGGGATCATCGGCAAAATGGCCAAAAAACTCATTTTTGGACTTATAGAGAACATGAACAAAAAAACAATTAGGATGGTGAAGACGGCATTAGATACGATACCTATCCATTGACGTAAAAAGTCGCCAACAACTTGTAGATCCATTGTTGACCTTGAAACCAAATCGCCTACTGGTGTTGAGTCGAAAAACTTAAACGACTTTTTTGAAGCGAAGAATAAAAGTCAGTTCTTAGGTCTTTAACAATCATCTGTGAAAAGTATCCTTGAATATAGGCAATTGCAAAGTTAAGCAATCCAACGCCAAGTACGGTAAATACTATTTTTAACACGAGGTCAAGTAGAAAATCTTTTTTGCCTAGAATGATAACCTCGTCAAGAATTTGTGAAGTGTAAATTGGTTCAAGAGCGAAAAGGTATGACCTTAAAATGCATAGGGCTGAAACCAAAATTATGATATGAACGTAGGGTTTATGGTATTTGAGCAACCTCTTGAAGGTTGCTACTGAACGTTTAAGGTCGGCCTGCGTCTTAATAGTTTTTGCATATTCAATTACAGGCTTAGCGACACTCATTAACTACACCAAGCATGTCTCAACATCGAATTCCTAAATGATTTGACCACATTCAATCAAGAGACGAGGATATTAACCTTTTTATAAACTCAGAATAAAACTGTTGCAACACTTACGTAAACATAGTATAGATGTTTTTTGAAGTGCCAATTCAATTTGTGTTATCCAACTGAGGATTTCTATACCATTATGTGCTCAAATAATATCCGAAAACCAATGATTATTAATATTAAGCCCCCCGTGACTTCGGCTTTTTTCCCCACAAAGTGGCCAAACTGGTTACCAAAATAAACACCCAGAAATGAGAGGCAAAAGGTCACTACGCCAGCCATTATTGCAGGCTCAAGTACTTGAATTCTAAGAAAGGACAGACTTAATCCAACAGATAAAGCATCGATGCTTGTGGCTACGGATAAAACGAACAAAATGCCAATACTTAGAGAATTGAATAGTTTTTCAGAGTCATTTTTCGTTGATTCGTAAATCATTCTGAAGCCGATGAAACATAGAAGCCCAAAGGCTATCCAATGGTCAAATCCTGAAATGAAGTTTAGGATGCTCACTCCAGCCAGCCACCCTAACACTGGCATCAAGGTTTGAAACGAACCAAATGAAATTCCGAGCTTCACAGCGTTAGCCATTTTAAAGGTCTTATTTACCAAACCATGAGATATTGACACAGAGAAGGCATCAACAGCCAAACTGACAGCAATAAGGGCAATGGTTAAATCCAACTAGCTCAACTCTTGAAAATAAAAAATCCTATGAACCATGCTAAATATTTTGTCCCCTTTCAAACTTCTATCAACAGAAATAATATTATTATGTGTTTTTGTATCATTATTTCTACCGGGTTATTCTTATGGTACTGGAGTGTGATGCAAAATGAAAATTGACGTCGTCAAGATTATGCAGCCTGAAGGTTGTAACTTGGTTCTAGGGACAGCTCATTTTATCAAAACTGTTGAAGATATTTACGAGGCAATGGTGAACTCAGTGCCTAACATAAAGTTTGGAGTAGCCTTCTGTGAAAGCAGCGGTGAACGGCTAATAAGAGTCGAAGGCACAGACGACGAACTCAAAAAAGCAGCAGCGGAGAACATGTTGAAGCTAGGGTGTGGCCACTCGTTCTTAATATTCATGAAGGGTGCCTACCCAATTAACGTTCTCAATGCATTGAAAAAAGTTCCGGAGGTTTGTACAATTTACGCAGCTACAGCTAATCCTCTTGAGGTGATTGCTGCTGAGACTGAACAGGGAAAGGGAATCCTCGGAGTAATTGACGGACTTAAACCATTAGGCATCGAAGACGAGAAAGGAGTCGAATGGCGCAGAAATTTTCTTAGAAAAATTGGCTACAAGAAGTGAAACTCGAAAAGGGAAGAAATCCTTTGTCCACAATATTGCAGTTGGTTGATGTCTGGAAATCCTACGATGATATGAAAGCCTTATGCGGGTTAAACCTAGAAGTTTTTAAAGGCGAAATCTTTGGGCTTGTTGGACCAAATGGAGCTGGCAAAACAACCTGCCTAAAGATTATCGTCGGCCTGCTAAAAATGGATAAAGGTAGCATCACAATCAACGGTTTAGACCCGACAGTACATCCATATAAGTATAAGCGTTCAATCGGATATGTGCCTGAATCTGTTTCATTACCTGACTATTTGACTGTTGAGGAGCTCCTGATTTATTCAGGTAAAATCAGAGAGGTGCCAAACGAGATCCTGAAACAAAGAATTGATAGTTATTTGAAAATATTTGACTTAGAAGATAAGAGAGAGACGCTTATTTTGCAATTGTCTCGTGGGATGAGGCAAAAAACAGCTATGGCATCTGCACTTATACATGATCCGGACCTCCTAATACTGGATGAACCGTTAATAGGTATTGACCCTGCTGGACAACACGTAATCAAAGAGATTTTTAACATGAGAATCAAAGAAAACAAAACGGTCTTTCTGTCCACGCATATGCTTGATACAGCTGAAAGGATGTGCAATCGAGTCGCAATCATCCATAGAGGTAGAAATGTTGCAACTGGAGACCTAAGGCATTTGCAAAGTCTTTCTGAAACAGGAGAAAATGCAACGTTGGAAGAGGTTTTTTTGAAGCTCACTGAAGAAAGAGGTACAGAAAAGAAGGAACAAATAGACGAACAACCAAAGAAACGAAGCTTATTTGATGTATTTAGGTGACTCTAATGTCTATCATCCGCGACCTTTACATGTTCAAGGTCAAGGTTTTTCTTGGGGCTCTTAGGTCTTCTAGGAGTAGCTTGCTTCTCATAGCTATTTACATTATTGGGCTGTTGCCTTCAAGTGTAGGCATGTCTTTAACTGTCGTCAACCTTGTGAAAGGTGGAATTGACCTAATAACCTACGTTGACCTTTTCTCAATAATTCTAAACGTTATCTTCGTATTTTTGCTTCTTTTTTCTTTGCGTGGATATATAGCTTACGAATATGAACAAAACTTGATCTTCACCTCTTCAGTAAATCCAAGAACTTATCTGTTGGCTAGTCTTTTGGCCGACATAACAGCGCTTTCCATCTTTCTGTTTCCTGCATACCTGTTTCTGGCCATTCTCACCATTTCTCTTCAACTTTCTATCTTGTCGACATCTATGATCATAACTTGCTTGCTTCTTTTTTCTCTTCTCATGTATTTTATTAAAACTTCACTGTCTATTTTAGAATCACAACTTCAAAGCATCATAATACGAGCTGTTCTTGTAATTGTTGCGGCCTTATTGCTGTTTCCCGCTGTTGAGTTTGCACTTCAGCATCAAATAAGATATAGCAAATTGCCATACCCTTCGACATTAGTATCTGAAATAGTGCTAAAATCTATACAAGGCAGCCCATTGAACTCTATGGCGATATTAGGCGTATTAACGTATTTTTCATTTTCTCTCATCTTATTTCTTCATTGTTCAAAAATCGACATTTATAGATACGCAAAGCCCATCCCACTTGTTTCTCCTTTTGACACTTCGATGAGAACACAAACAATCAAGACAGGTCAAAACATCAGATTTTTCTCTAAAGTTGGATCTCGTATCAGCCTAAATATTAAATCAAAGTCTCTTCAGATTTTTTTAATTAAGAAGGAAATTGTTAGAATGGCGCGTGATGGAAGCTTTTTCATAGTTTTATTATTCTATGTGTCATTGTCGGTAATTAGCTTCTTGAGTAGGTCAAATGAGGCTGCTTTTCCCATGTGGATGTTCATTTTATCGTTTTATGCCTTTCTAGTTCCAGCCATGTTAACGAGCAATTGGAGAATTGTAGAACAGGACCTTTTGTGGATTCCCTTGACGGCGGGCTTAAACTTCGTTTTTATTGCTAAGGCTATACTTTATACCTTTATGATAACTGCCTTTACTGTTCCCGCAGTATTGATTCTTATCCTGTCAGTTATAAACAATTTTGAACCTGTTACTTCCTTAGTGCTTACGGCTTCTTCTTCAATTATAGGCTCTTCGATAAATCTATACACAGCTATGGGGTTTCTCTCAAAAAAACGAAGGGCAACCCCATCCATAATGATAAGCTATACAGCAATGTTCTTATCTGGACTCTTAATTTCCCCAGTTTACATCTATGCATTAACAAGCATCTTTTTAGGTTTTGACGCACCAATTAGAATTGTTTTAGCTGTCCCTACTCTAGCCTATTCAGCAGCAATTTATCGAGTTTTTTCAAAAAAGATTGAAAGAAAAGCTTTAAGCATCGAACTATCGTAATTATGGTTTTTGTAAAGCATATCTTTTCAAACAATTTTGCATGAACAATTTTTTTCTTGGACGATGAGCTCGGATCTATTGTCTGAATGGATAGTTCAGACTGTATGTTTCAAGGATTTACACACAAAGTTTGATATTTGATTTTTATACTAAAGTTTGATTCGTAACTAAGTTAAGCTCAAAAAACTTGAAGAAGGACAAAAAATGAAAAACATAGTACGCAGTGGTAAAGCGCTTAGCAATGTTGTTTCAACGCTCATAATACTTGTGGTTTCGGTGCTGCTTGCTGGAGTTGTCACGATGTACGCGATAAACATAACATCAACGCGGACTCAACAGGAGTCACTTAAACTTTCCAAACAAGAGATATGGGTTTTCGGCAACGGCACAGCATACGCAGCTGTAGCAATAGATAACGTCGGCGGAAGAGACGTAGTCATCGACAAGATCCAAGTCAGAGGAGTCGAAGCTGACTGGACAAAAACCCATTATTTGAGGGTTCAATCGGCATTATCGACTTCATTAAATTGCCCAAACGAAACTATTGATTGGGAAAACTTCGCCTACACCTCTGGAAACACAGGAAACTTTACAGTAGATAGCTATGATAAGCCATTAGCTTCAGGCGACACAATAGTGATTTATGTCGAAAATCCGGAAAGCATCAGCGTAAGCGACATCGGCATAACCATAGGCATCACAGTCTTCACTGAAAACGCCCAGTACTATGTGGAATGCAACGTCAAATCCGCAGAATCCGCATAAACCAAATTGACTTCAAACATAAAACAACCAATGACCCACCACGCTCTTGCACAGGGGCTTCACGGTCGCCGGACATCCAAAAGCAACGGGGCTGGCTGGCGCATCAGGAGGAGGGTTCCCAAGCTAGGCTTTACATGCGACTGTGCTGAGCGCTAATCCTAAGCTTCTAGGGCCCCTCCTCCGATTTTGTCAGATTCGATCCTGATGTTCAGTAAAAAAGCTATTTATTTTTGAATGGTGCATTTTCAATGCCCAAGGGTGAAAAAATGAATCTTAATGGGTATTTAGAGATATTCGTTCTTGTTGCAATATCGATTGAGCTTTATGCGTTGTACAACCATACAAAAACTTGACAGAAGAATGGATAAACATATCAAAAATAACAATATGAGACTGGAAGAATCTGAACGGATGATAAGACTTTTGGATGAACACATAATAAAACTCAATAAGCACATATCAAGGCTTGATAACCGATTGGACAAAATGGATGAGCGTATAGACGAGTTGTGCGAACAAATGATCAAGTATTCTGAAGAAATGAAGGCTTTCAATAACATAAAAAATAATGAGTGTTAAATTTAAGACAATACAGTTGGCAATGGTTTTGCATTATTGTTTTTATGTTATTCTAAAAGACTCCGCAAGCCTTTTTTACAAAAATAGACAATTAGCAGTAAGGATGAACGTACTCCTAAAGGTGTAAAGGAAATGTTTGTGGGTTTATTAACAGCACCTATAAGTAGCTGGAATTTCGAAAAACTAGTTAGTTGGGCATCG
>CAZPBM010000009.1:0-12719 GCA_964584965.1 uncultured Candidatus Bathyarchaeia archaeon
CGACGGCTGGTCAAATGTGACTATCAGATTACATGGTCAGATCTTCTCGAAGCGTGGATCAAGGCAAACAAGGAAATCAGCTCTCGATTCATCTCACACTTCTGTCAGGAGGAAATCATAATAGAGCAAGCTCTTCAAAGTTTAGGCATTAACAAAAAAGAGGCGTCAAAGATTGGTCAGGAACTTCTTCGTGTATATAGACAAGGTTTCAAAGAGAGATTATCTTCTGATCCTAGAAGAAACGAGATAAGGCAGACACTACTCTGCATCAAGCGCAAAGGTCTTAAACTGGGAGTTTTAAGCAATGAAAGGAAAGATGCTCTCAATTCTGGTCTAATTTGTTACGGCATAATCAATCTTTTTGATGTGATATTAAGTTCCGAGGAGCTGAGAATTTAGAAACCCGATGCAGAAGCCTTCCGTCGCGCTCTTAACTTACTCGGTTCAAGTCCCAAGAAGTCTGTTTCAGTTGGAGATGATCCGGTTAACGATGTGCTTGCGCCCCAAAAAATTGGTATAAAAACCATTCTGTATGTGCCGCCACCTGAATTTTCATTTGAAAACAAGTTGGAGGCAATATCGGTATTCCGGAGTCAATCCAGACTTTGTCATCAAAGACTTAACTGAACTGGAAAAAATCGTTAACAACCTTTTCCAATAGCATGTGTGGAAAATGTTGCGAATTCCAACGAAAACTTGCCGGAAAGCAAATACTGAGCTTTAGTACAGTCAATAAGTCTTATCGATGATATCAATTCCAAGTCAATCTTCTCTTGGTGCGGGGGGTGGGATTTGCACTCCCCACAGCATGGAGAAATCACCCGCAAAATCCTTTTTTCTTTGTTTTTAACGTAAACCTTTTACCGATCGGGTATGGAGTAGCGCCCTAAACTTTTTAGCCATTAATTTTACTCTTATAGTGAGGCAAGATGTCTGTACAACTTACGCTAAATAATAGAGATCTTGAAACATTATATTTCAAGAGCGAGAAAGGGAAAATAGTATCAAATGCTGAATGTGGTCCCACACCTCCAGGAGAAGTTGTTATTCGTTCAGCCTTTTGTAATCTGCACTGCATTCCGTGTTTCGCATACTCGTACTCTTGGCCAGAGAAAGCAAAAACGAACCCTAATATTACCAAAGTTAATATTGATAATTTACGAATAAAGTTTCAATATTTTCTAAAGAATTCCCATATACCTGGAAACAAAGATTCCTACAATTGGTTCAGGATTCTTGGTGGAGAGCCTTTCATAAGTGAAAGAACCTTGAGGGCCTACATTCACTTTCTCAAAGAAATTTCTGAAAATGAATCTGAGCTTTTCAACAACGCTATACTTTTCCAAACAAACGGTGTAATAATAGGAAAACTTGACGAGAACGAACTACTGGGGATTTTTGATATTGTCAAAAACAAACCTTTCAAAATTATGGTAGAGATATCTATTAAAGGTTCGAACCCAAAAGAATTTGGAATCATTACTCAAACGAAAGAAGAAAATGCCAAAACATTATATGAATGGCATATTGAAGCATGCCAAAAGATGGAGTATGTTCACTCAAAAGTATCAAATGTAGATTGGACGGCAGTTGCTGGCTTTGGAATTGGAGTGACAAATTTAGTAGCAGGCAACCTCAACAGAAAAGAATACATAAAGACATTTTATCATCCAGAAACAAATAAACCATTCTACCATACAGAGTGCTGGGATGAGTCTTTCGAAAGTCTCTATGAATTACACACCAAAAAATACAAGGAGAAATTTGGAGACAAATTTCCCATGTTTGGAATCGAGGACAGATATAATTGGAAATTTGCCTTATGTGGACTAAGAAATTGCAAAAAATATGCTAGCACTTACTTTTATGATGGCTATGAAGTTTACATAAAGAAGAATGGGCTAAGAAACGAAGAACTAGAGAACTATATTTCAGACATAATCAAGCTATACTTTTTTGGCGACCCCAGCTATTATTACACACGCCTTTTCAAATAAATGAACTAGCACACACTAATATTTGCAAAACGAAGCCGCAACCGAGAGTTGAAAGAAGTATGGAGGGTTCGGTGAAAAGTGCGGGGGGTGGGATTTGAACCCACGAACCCCTGTGGGACAGGCGCCTCAGGCCTGCGCCTTTGACCTAGCTTGGCAACCCCCGCTTGGTGAGTTGTATTATTTGTGTGTCTGTATTTTAATTTTTTTGGGCGTTAATCCATTCGGTTTATTCAATTACTATATATATGCCTATGGCTTACCAATTTTAAGCAAGACAAATATTTAGGTGTCGAGACTGTTGCTTAATGAAACGTTAATTTTTGCCTCTGGATTTACAGTGTCTCTTGTTTCAATGCCATTTGTCATAAGAACGATGAGAAAAAAGAAAATAGGTGGCATAGATGTTCACAAAAAAGATAAGCCGTTCGTTCCTGAAATGGGCGGCCTAGCGGTTCTTGCAGGAACAACAATCAGTGTCATAACAGCAGTTTTATTATTACCAGAATCGTCCAATACAGCTTTAAGTTTTCTTGCCTGTATCCTCATAGCAGGATTGGTTGGAGCTATAGATGATTTCAAAAACCTAAACGCAAAAGTAAAGCCCTTTCTCACGTTATTCGCTGGATTACCCATACTTGCTATGAATGCCTATAATCTTCGCGGCATTGTTTTCCCATTCATCGGGCAGACCCGTATGACGATTGTGTATCCCTTTCTTGTTCCTTTAGCGATCGCTGTGACCTCAAACGCAACGAATATGATGGATCCGTTTAACGGAACAATGTCTGGTTCATGCACGGTGATAACCATTTTTTTGCTATTGTCAGCAATTATCCTAGGTCGAACCTCAGCGTTACTTCTATGCCTTTGTCTGCTAGGCCCGTTGCTCGTATTCTTTTACTATAACAAGTATCCGTCCAAGATTTTTTCCGGCGATGTCGGAAGCCTCAGCATAGGCGCAGCGTTAGGTGCCATATCCATAATAGGAGGACTCGAAGTAGTTGCACTAGTCGCCTTTGCCCCTCAAATAATGAACGCCTTCTACGGGCTTTCATCTATTGGTAAGCTCTATGAACGAAGGGATGTGTCACGTCCAGTTGCAATACAGGAAGATGGAAAGCTTATGGCAACAAGAGATCCAAAAGCGCCAATAACACTTGCACGTATGATTCTTGCTAGAGGACCACTATACGAAAAAGAGGCAATGTTACTGTTCCTAGTTATTTCAACAATTTCGGGGTTCCTAGCATTGGCAACTGCATATCTGATAGTGGTGGCAACATGATTCGCAGAATTCTAGATTTCGTCTTCATCCTCCTCTTTGTTTGGGTATGTATGATTCTAGGATTGTGGATAATTGACCGTGTAATAGTGCCCATGAACCTTCCAGGAATGGCAAACAGCTATCTATCAGCAGTTCTTAAAGTTGGCATAAGCGCATTCCTAGTTCTAATGTGGCTATGGATTTGGAGAGAAATCGTAAAACGATCATTCTGGCACGCAATGAAGACACAATAAGACTATTAAACAACCCGACAAAAAGATTAAAAAACAAAAATGTTGAAACGTCTTAAAACATTGTCAAGTGATGAGCAATGAAGATCGCCTTAGACATTTTGACTCCAAAACAGTGCATGTTTTCATTAAAACTTTCTGAACAGCTGGAATGTAGAGGCCATAAAGTTTTGAAGACAACCCGAAAATACCGGGAGGTGAACCAACTACTAGAACTCAAAGGCATAAAAGTTGAGGTTGTCGGAGAACATGGCGGAGGAAATTTGGCGAATAAACTAAGAACCAGCGCTCAAAGAATTCTTGAACTGTCAACGGTTATAGAAGATTTTAGTCCGGATATAGCCATTTCGTTTTCTTCTCCAGAAATGGCTCGTGTATCTTTCGGTTTGGGAATTCCCCATGTTAGTATTAATGATTCACCTCACGCAGTAGCCGTTGCTAGGCTTACGATCCCGTTGTCAAGAAAGCTTATGACCCCAAAAATAATTCCTAAAGGGGCTTGGACAAAATTCGGAATTTCTTCAAGCGACATTGTTCAATACAATGCTTTGGATCCTTGGGTTTGGCTTAAGGACTTCAAGCCTGACCGTCAAATCTTAAGCAACCTTGTTTTGGATGATTCGAAGCCTATTGTGACTTTTAGAACTGAAGAGTCTTTTGCATCATATTTATTAGGTGAAGATCTGCCTGAAACTACAATGGTGCCATTGATAAAACAGGTTTTGGAAAAAACCAAAGACGTCCAGGTAGTCGTTGTCCCAAGATATGAAGAACAAATAAAGGCCCTTCATAGAATTTTTAAAGACAAAATCATTGTTTGCAACACCACAATTGATGGTCCAAGTCTACTGCACTACACTTCAGTGTTTGTAGGCGGAGGGGGAACCATGACCACGGAGTCTACATTATTAGGCGTGCCAACATTCTCCTGTTACCCAAACAAACCGTTCGAGATACTGAAATACTTAGTTAAAAACAAATTGGTAACTCTCGTAAAAAATCCGAAACAATTATCGAGAAAGATTACTTGCACCTTAGAAGATTTGGAAAACATAAAGAAAATGCAAATTAAAAAAATCCAAACTATGATCAAAAATTTTGAAGATCCCATAGAGAAAATCGTCACAGAAGTCGAAAAAATAGGCTTCAGGCAAGACTTAAGGGTAAATTGTTAAATAAAAAAACATTTACCTTCAGAATATCTATCGACCTTGACTTGACGGTGAATAAAAATGGCTGAAGCGATGATGCTCAAGGAAAACGAGTTACAGAGTTTTGAAGAGCGAAAAAAATACGTCATCACCGTTGTCGGATGTGGAAGAATGGGGCTGTCGACCGCATGCTTATTTTCAGAAGCAGGTTTCCAAGTAATATGTCTTGACTCTGATCCGTACATAGTTTCACAAATAATCAAAGGAACCAGTCCCTTTGCAGAACAAGGGCTAAGCCAAGTTTTGAAGAGGAACCTTAAGGAGAATCATATTTCAGCTACCACGGAATTTAAGGAAGCTATTCCAAAAAGCGACGTAATAATTGTAGCTGTAAATATATCTGTTAATGAAAAAAAGCAACCAGACTACTCAAATATTGAGGGTTCGTGCAAAAATATTGGAATAAACATGAAACGTGGAACATTAGTTATTATTGAAAGCACATTGGGTCCAACAATAACCGAAACTTTAGTTAAGGAAACCTTAGAAGCGTCTTCAGGGCTTAAAGCAGGCGTAGATTTTGGTTTAGCTTACAGCCCTATACGCGCAACAGTTGGAAGAACACTGAGAGACATGACAGAGTACTCCAAAATTGTTGCAGGAATTAACAGACAAAGCACAAGAGCTGCAAAAGCAGTGCTTAAAACAATTGTTAAGGGCAAGTTGGTTGAGGTGCCTAATTTTAGAACAGCTGAGGCTGCGAAAATTTTTGAGAACATTTACCGAGATGTCAATATTTCATTGGCCAACGAATTTGCAGTTTACTGCGAGATGGCGGGAATCGACTATTTTCAAGCTCAGAAGGCGGCTAACACTCAGCCTTTTTGTCATTTACTTAAGCCTGGAATCGTCAGCGGGCACATGCCTAAAGATTCGTTTCTTCTTTTGGACGAGGCTACGGACATTAGCGTAAAACTAAGGATGCCCATGTTAGCTCGCAATATTAACGATAATATGATAAAACATGCCTTTAGACTAGTAAAAAGCGCACTTCGAAGTTGTGATAAGCCTGTGAGAAGATCACGGATTTCAGTATTGGGAGTTTCTTACCGTGCTAACGTGAAGGAGGCAAGAGATTCGCTTGTGCCTGAGCTGGTTAACATCCTAAAAAGAATGGGTGCAAAAGTCAATGTTTTTGATCCATACTTCACATACAAGGAAATGCGAAGTTTGGGATATGACGCTGAACCTTCCTTTGACAAAACAGTGGAGGGTGCAGATTGTATTCTCATTGCAGTGGGGCATAATAGGTTTAAACGGCTATCTTTGGCAAAAATAAGCGCAATTATGAAGAAACCGTCGGCCATAGTTGATTTAGCTCATATTGTCAACCCTGCAAGAGCAATGAAGGAAGGCTTTATTTACCGCGGTCTCGGAAGAGGAGTGTGGAAAAAATGAAGAAACTAAAAGTCGCAGTTGTTGGAGTGGGATTTTGGGGAAGAAACCATGTAAGAGTCTTAAGCGAATTACCCAATGTCGAGCTAGTAGCTGTCTGTGACATTGACCAACAAAAAACCACAACAATTGCTGAAAAATACGGTCTTAAGGCTTATACCGACAGCTCGAAGCTTTATAAAAACGAAGACATCGATGCAGTTACTCTCTGCGTTTGGTCAACCCGACTTTCAAAAGAAGCTTTAATTGCATTAAAAGCCAACAAGCATGTTCTTGTTGAAAAGCCGATGGCGAAATCTTCTTCTGAAGCCAAAAAAATTATTGAATTAGCTAATTCCAAGAATCTGCTTTTAACTGTCGGTT
Source organism: uncultured Candidatus Bathyarchaeia archaeon (assembly GCA_964584965.1). Taxonomy (GTDB): domain Archaea; phylum Thermoproteota; class Bathyarchaeia; order Bathyarchaeales; family DTEX01; genus JAGTRI01. Next base: position 6,482 of record CAZPBM010000009.1, read on the forward strand.
TCATTGAAAGGTTTAATCCTGCAGTTAGACGACTTAAGGAGGCTATTGCTGAAGGTAAAATCGGTACTCCAGTTTCTGCAACGATAAGGCGAGTTACAAAGTGGCCTGAAAGAATTGGAGATGTCGGCGTAGTTAAGGACACCGCTATACATGATATAGACATGGCTCGTTTCATCTTTAATGAGGACCCAATATCTGTCTATGCCAGAGCAGGCAACCTTAGACACACAAAGTTTGAAGATTACGCACAAATCATGCTTACCTTTTCAAATGGAAAATCAGCATTTCTAGAAGCAAACTGGCTTACCCCATACAAAATCAGAAAGCTGACGATCACAGGTAGTGAAGCGATAATAACGTTGGACTACATTACGCAAGAGATGACGATTGAGACGCTTGGACAAACATTGACGCCTAGGTACGAGGTAGAGGAGCCACTTAAGCTGGAACTGCAACACTTCGTTGACAGTATTCAAAATAAAAAAGATCCTTTAGTAACCGGCATGGATGGCTTTAAAGCAATAAGAATTGCTGAAGCATCTTTGAAATCTGCGAACAGTGGGCGTCTAGTAAAAATTAGGTATTAAAAAATCACTAATTTAATTTTTTAAGTTGAATGGTTTTCCTTCAATTAATATTTTTTGCGGGATTTTTTCTTTCCATTTTTGTAGAAAGGTCTTTTCGTCTTTTTCTTCTCGAAGCTCATCTGGAAGCATTTCAGGTATTTCTTCTCGAATTGGATACCAGCGTAAGCATTTTGGGCAAACAATCATGCCGTCCACAATTTCGTCTTTTTCCTCGAAAACATAAAGCTCTAAAGGGTAAAACTTGTCAATTGGGCAAGCTAGGATATCCATCAATTTCTTCTTCAATAATAAGCCTCCCTTACAAAGTTAATCATTGAATTGTTTGTAAACCTTATTATCTTTTTTTGTTAATTTCTATGTCAAGGACGACTTGATACCATCTTGGACCAACAGTTCGAACAATTCTTCCAAAGGTGCATCTAAAACAAACATTCGTATTTCGCAGTTTTTCAAAAACTTTCGTTTGCACTTCCTGGATTGGGTCGATGCCTTTCTTGGCGTGGATAAAGTCATAATAGTGAATTTTTCCACCATTTGTTTTTAACGTTAATAACGCATAGTCCAGATATTCAAAAGCTTTTTCAGGCAAAGGCATAAGCACCCTGTCAGCCAAATTTTGTAGTCTGTTAACAATGATTTCTTTGGCGTCACCTTCGATTGGTTCCACGACGTAATTAACCCTGTTCAGTCGAATGTTTTCAACCATGTATCTTACTGCATCGGCATTAATGTCTATTGAGTAGACCCTTAGAGGATTAGCATATTTAGCGATCAAAATAGAGAAACACCCTACGCCTGAGAACATGTTTACTATAACCTCGTTTGGCATGACTTGCTTCGTGATTCTCATTCTTTCAAAGGAAAGTCTTGGCGAAAAATAGCATTTTTCCAGATCAACCTTGAAGATGCAACCTGACTCCTTATGTAGAGTCTCAGTTTTGTTTTCTCCTGCGAGCCACTTAAGATTTCTTAAACGGAGTTCGCCTTTGACTGGGCTTGTTTGCTGAAGAACTGTTTTAATGTGTGGATTACTTTGCATTACCTCCTCAGCTATCTTGTCTGCATTATGTTCTATTTTTTCAGGGATTCTTATGACCGCTATGTCTCCGATAATGTCGTATGAACAGATAACCTGATTAAGGATTGACTGATTCAGAACTTTTCTAAGTCTTTCTCTTAAGGCCATTTTTTCTCAGACACTCGCTTTAATCTGGAGAGCCTCTTGAAGTTCCTTCGTAACTTTTCTTAAGATTGCTCGGCTTTCGCCGTCAATAACTGACAATATAAAAAAGTATGTACACGCCCCCACCAAAGTTAACGCGACTGTTAACGAAAGTCTTGTCGGATGCGGAACAACGTATAACAACACAGCCATGCCACTTGATGCTAAAACGTGCTTTGCTATGTGTTTTAAGGGCATCTTAAAATGAAGGCTTCTGTTGGCAATAAAGTATCGAATACTTACTAATGTGGCATCAACAACAAGGATAGTAAGGGCAACATAGAAAGCCGCGTCAAGAGCGTTCGTAACTGAAAAATTCAAAAAATAATAGACAGTGGGCAAAATTGCCAAAGCTTGAATGTAAGGTAGTGTCAAGAAAAGAAACAAGTTGCTTTTAGCCACCTTTTTCCATGAAATCACTGCATTTGCGTCCAATTTCTCTGTGCCTGATATGACGGTTCCAAAAATCGACGAAAAACAGAGCAACAAGGCATCGATAGAAAGCAATGTTAAAACAGGCCTTACTATGCTATACTCACTTCTTAAGATCACTAAGAAAGAATCGCCCATCATAATGGCGCCAAAAGCCATTGGTACCGCAAACATCGAGACCAGCTTTACCGAAAAAGTAATGTCTTTAGATTCACTCTTTGATAAAAGACGGGGATATAATGCTGACCCAATGGATGAAGAGTAGCTAACTATGCTGGCGATAGTTAAAGCCGCTCCGTAATAACCTCTTGCAATTTTCCCTCCGTAAAGAAACAAAAAGAGAAGAGCAAAATCCGACAATTTTTGTCCAACTATGCCATATAAATTAAATGGAGAGGCCTTAATCCATTCTTTAGCATAGTTCCAATTGATTTTTTCACGGAACATAGACACTGTTAACCTTAAATAATAAAGAATTAGAATTGAAAGCGCGAAGATTACTGAAAGAATCGCGCCAGCCAGTCTCATGTTAAGCAATATCATTAAGACATATCCCAAACAGACTTTAGTTGTTTCAAAAATCATTATTCCGACGCCGACGCACTGAGGCTTTTTTGCATAAATTGTAGCCTCAAGTGCGTTCTGTAAATAGATTTCGAATATTTGAATGCTTATAATTGCATAGACAAACGCAAATTCCGATGTGACATTGAATAATGGCATAATGAATGGTAATAGTGAAAGATAGATGGCTGTAACTGGCACTGCAATCAAGATGTTGGAAAATACAACAGTAATAGAAGAACCAACATGATTTCTTGCCACAAACCTTGTTGCCCAGAAGGGAAAAACGCCTGATGCCAAAACAAAATAACCTAAGACGTCAGAGAGGTTACCATAAACACCAAAGGTCTCAGCTGAAATACTCCGAGTTACCATCAAAGTGAAGGCAAGACCGGTCCCGACACTGATCAACCTAGACAAAAATATGATAAGTCCAGAATATCCAAGTCTGATTTCACCACTAACCATATAATTCCCAAATAAGATTTATTTTTCAATTTAAAAAGTTAACAATGTCAATCGAAAAAACAGTATCATGAAGAGGTTGACTTGAATTGAGTAAGGAAAACATACTTGTCATAGGCTTAGGAGAGGTAGGTCGCCCACTTTTTGAGCTACTTAAGGAGAAAATGAACTTCAACGTTTACTGCTTTGATTTAGATGAGAAAAAGATGCAGGAGGCTGGGCAGTGCTTGTCAAATTTTCCATCCAAATTCAGTGTCATACACGTTTGTATCCCATGTTTTGACAAAAGCGAATATGTAAAAACTGTTGTGAATTACGTTCTACGTTTTAACCCGAGACTTGTGATTATTAACAGCACTGTTGAACCCGGCGTTACCTTAGAAGTTCACAGGCGTTGCAGTAATTGCCTCGTCGTCCATTCGCCTGTGCGGGGAGTACACAAAAACACGGAATACATGAAAAAGGAGCTTAGGCGGTGGACCAAATATATAGGAGGTGCAACACCTGAAGCCGCTGAGTTAGCTGAGAAACATTTTATGAAATTAGGTTTGAAAACCAAGGTCGTAAAAAGTTGTGTTGAAACAGAGATTGCAAAACTTTTTGAGACCACTTACCGTGCTTGGATGATTGCATGCTTTCAAGAGATGCATCGAATTAGCCGAAACTTTGGTGCAAGCTTCGATGATGTAGCGGATTTTATAGAAGACACGCACCGCGTAAGACATGATAGACCCTTAATGTTTCCGGGAGTCATAGGTGGTCATTGCCAAATCCCAAATATTGAGCTTCTTTTAAGGACATACGAATCAAAGTTCTTGCGGATTGTTTTGGAATCAAACGAAAAACGAAAAGAGGAAATAAAAGATCCAGAAATTGTAAAGGAAATTGAGAAAATCAAAAAAAGAGTCGAGGCAAACGAAAAACTAATCGCGGCTACGTAAAAAGAATTATTTGTCTACACTGAACCATAAGCTAAATATAAACGGTTCTTGTAAGTATCAAGGAAAATTAAATGCGAGAGTCAGAAAGTGTCAAAAATACTTAAAGACGTCTCTAAGTTAAGGAAAATTTCGTCTATTCGCCCAAAAGTGTCACATAAAACGATGATCAAAAGTACATTGATGGCGCTGATTCTCGCGATTGCGTTTCTGGTGAGAGTTTTACCTGTAAGGTGGGGATACTACCTAAACGAGTTCGACCCATACGTACAGTACAGGCAGACAAAATACATTATTGAGAATGGGCTTTGGGGACCGAACGGCTGGGTTTCATGGCACGATTACATGAGCTGGTACCCATGGGGAACTACCATGTCAATTACTTACTATCCAGGCCTACCAGTACTCGGAGCCGTAATTTACAAATGCTTGTCTGCGCTGGGAATTCCGTTAGTCGGCTCTCCAACTCTTGACCCCTTACTCTCAGACCCCGTATACGTATTATGCGTAGTCCTTCCTCCGATCATGGCTACGTTGGCGTGCCTCGCCATATATTTCCTTGGAAAAGACTTGGGCGGCGAAGCAGTTGGATTATTCGCCTCCTTCTTTTTGGCTCTGGACGCTTCCTACATTAGTCGAACAGCCCTCGGATTCTATGACGACGAAAGCGTCGGCGTCTTAACCTTGATTCTTGTGTGCCTCTTCCTTTTAAGGTCTATAGAAAAAGAGAAACCACTAAAAATTAGCGTCATATACGCCGTTGCGGCTGGATTGTCTCTAGGTTATCTTTGCGCAACATGGGGGGCCGCAAGATATCCAATAGACATGATTGCCCTATTCACCCTATGCCTTATCTTAATGAAGAGATATTCGACACGTTTGTTCATGTCATACGTAATAGTGTTCGCAATCGCCTTATCCATAGCCATGAATGTTCCACGTCTAGGATCCTCATATATTTATCAAACAGAAGTTATGCCTGTTTACGGGGTCTTCTTGCTATTAATTTTCTCTGAAATAAGTAAGAGAACACAAAAAACCAGTAAAAAAACATTATATTATCTGACATTTGCTTGTCTTATCTCAGTTTTTTTCATTCTCCTATGGTATACTGGGTTAGTCAGAAGCATTGCTACAAAATTTCTGGCAGTCTTAATTCCTTCTACCCGTTTTGAAAGCACAATCTTTGAGTCAGTTGCGGAACATAGGCCTTCAGCTTGGGGCACCTTCTACTATAACTGGGGAATAGGCACCATTTTTCTGCCAGTAGGCCTTTACTTTGCCATCATGTCCGCAACCAATATAGGCATTTTTATGGCGATTTTTGGGATAACAACAATCTATTTCGCGAGCTCCATGATACGAATTACGATTCTTGTTTCTCCAGTAATTAGCCTACTTTGGGCTCTGGCAATAGTACGACTTTTAAAACCCTTCATACTCTCCGTAAAAGAACAACCAGAAAAAACCAAGAAAAAATACAAGTTTAGAGGCTATATTAGCAAGGAAATGTCTACTGGAATTATAGCGTTAATGTTCATTTTTCTCATTCTTACATACGTCGTTGGAACCGATTTCATGTTACCGCCTACTGTAAGGCAGGGACCAAGAGTATTTAGCCAAGCCTACTCTCCCACGACAATCGCAGCTGCAGGAATGTCGGTGTCAAGTGCTGCTCGAGACTGGCTAGACGCACTGACATGGATGCGTGAAAACCTACCTCCGTCTCCCTCGAAGCCTGGAGAGCCTGTTTATTACAATGGTGAACTTGTCAACGGGACCGTGGTTGCCAGCTGGTGGGATTACGGGTACTGGATAACAGCCATCGCTAATAGAACGTCGCTGGCGGATAATGGCAGCTGGAACATGACACAGATTCAGCAAATTGGACTAATGTTCATGTCAAACGAAACTGAGGCAGTAAAAATATTAAGAAAGTTCAATGTAACGCATGTCGTCGTCTTTGTAACATTTACGGTAAGCAGCTCAAGCTCGGGGTACTATTACCCCGTTTTCGTGTCTTTGGGAGG
>CAZPBM010000010.1:0-4897 GCA_964584965.1 uncultured Candidatus Bathyarchaeia archaeon
GTAAGACTATTATAGTCTTCGATGGCTTGTAAATTAATGTAATTGTTCGCCTCGGTGGCTCAGCGGCTAGAGCAACGGCCTTGTATCCGCTGAAAAGTAAGGAAAGCCGTGGATCGCGGGTTCAAATCCCGCCCGAGGCTCTCAACATGCGTTCCAGTTGTTTAGTCTTTCATTTTTTACATTTCAAATGTTGTTTGGGACGTTCTTTCATGCTGCGTGCTTTTTTTGTGTAAGTTGTTGAGGGGGGAGGGGGGTATATATAGTCGGGTCAGCTTTTCTGGCCATCTTGCCTATTCTTATGCCTGTTCAGTGCGCATTGAAACTTTTTTCTTTATATAGTCGCTGTGGAAACACTGGAATTGCGGAATCCGTGGCAGCGTCGATGTCTTTTGATGTTAGGGAATTGGTTTGAGATTGTTGTCTCTCAATTCATTTTTTGTAGAGAATCCGTTTAGAAAACTTTTTCTCTTTTAATAAGTTGACGGTTTTCAGTTTCACTCAGCATGCTGGTATTCATTCTTCTAGGATAGTTTTTATTATGAGTTCCTTTGCCCTCTTAACTTCATTAGCAGAAATATATTTTTCAAGACCTAAGTTTTTGCCGATATCCGTGTGCAAGGCCTTCTTGGTCATGCCTATGTCTCTAGCTAATACGATGCTTCTTGCAATCTTGAATCCTGCGGCTTCAACGGTTTTTCGAGAGCATTCAAAAGGGCAACCATCAACAGTGATGATCTTCTTTGCTGCTTTAGACTTTCCTAAGACAGGTTTTACTTGTAGCGGCACTGAAGGCAAACAGCCGATAGCTACTTTTTCTAGGCCAAGCTCTTTAACAGCTTCCAAGCACGCTAGTGCACTCGTTATTCCCGTATTCGACAGTCCTCCGAAACAGGAAAACAATATACACTCATGGGTCGGCATTCCTTCTTGCCATATCTTCTCCTCTGCCATTTCTATTTTTTCTCCTTCATTTTCGACAGTGATGTCATTTTTTATCCTTTATCTTACCTCTTCCACTTTACATTCTATATGCTTCCGCTTAACATTCCATACGTTAATCCGAAGGTTACGCTGCCAGCCCAAGCTATGATCATATATGTTAAGACGACTTTCCATCTTGCTATCTTTGATACCGCTAAGGCGTTAGCAACATCGTATGGTTGACCCATAAGCCAGCTAAGCAACGCACCTTTTGACATCCCTAATTGCCACATACCTCTTCCCAAAACAATTTCAACAAGAGTCGGTGTGTATAAAGGTCCTCCAATAACAGATGCAAGCAATACACCTGTGACGCCAGTTAGATAAGTTCCAACAATGTCTTCTGGCAAGTACGCCTCCACGTAGCCGACAATGACTAAACCTAAGAGAAAAAATGGCAGAATCTGCTTGGCAATGTACACAGCAAACTTCAACGCCGACAGTAGCCTTTCGTCTAAGGGTGGTTTAACGATGTCAACTGATGCTTGTCCTGCTGGAGCGGTTATTTGATGTTCTTTTTCTACTGCTTTTCCCCAAGGAGTTTTGGAAACTACGATGCCCGCAACCAAAGCGACAACTACTGATGCAACAATTCGGACTCCAGCCAATTCCCACAATATCAGTTCGCCAGTCAATAAGATACTTAGTATATTGGCAGATGGAGCCATCAACAGAAAAGTTATTGCAGGTCCAATTCCTGCACCTGCATAGAGCACACCAGTGAACAAGGGAACCATAGTGCACGAGCAGACCGTCAGGAACGGAGCGATTCCAATGGCAAGTCCATATCCCACAATTTTTCCGCTGCTCATGTATCTTGTGATTGCCTCTTTTGGAACAAACTCATACACTAAACCTGCAGCGACAAAAGCGAAAAGAAGGCATATCCAACCGTGGCTGAAGTAATCAATAAGGTAAGCAACGGGGATTTCCCAGATCGCAAGCCCGTGAAAGTCAGCAGGCTTCATCGTTGGAGCTAAAGAATAAGCCATTACTCTACTGTAAACGAGTAGGCCAATAACGGTTAACACGAAAAGTACCAATATTATTGTTCTAATCTTTCTCGTGAGGTCGGTGGGCAAGAACTAGACTTCCCTATCGAGTATTTCCTTTAGGCTTTTTTCAACCTCTGATTCGCTTGGGATTCTTCCCATGAATTTTACGACGCCGTTGACAGCTAGAGCTGGCGAAATTAAAACTCCATATTTGCCTACTGTTTCCTTTGAAATTATGTTAGCCTTTTCTACTTCAATCTTAATTCCTGACTGTCTAAACTTTTCAGCTACTTTCTCCGCAACCTTTTTTGTTGCTTGACACCTCATACAAGGGGGGTCTGGACCTATAACCTCAATTTTTACTTCTTTCATGTTCTTCACCTTTTTGGTTGATAAAAAACAATATAGCAATATTTAAATATTGTTATCAATTATCTTTAAATGGTCGCTCAAAAATGAAAGATGATAACGCGTTTAAAGCTAAAATCTTCTATGCTCTGTCAGATCCAGATAGGATTAAAATACTTGAAATCTTACGCGACGGAGAAAAGTGCGTTTGTGAAATTATTCCGCACCTTGGCCTCATTCAGCCCGTAGTTTCTAGGCATCTAAGAATTCTAAAGGAATGTGGAATTGTAACATGCAAAAAAGATAAAAATAAAAGGTTGTACTCGGTTACTAACCCATCCTTATTCCGCATAATTGACTCGGTTTCAACTGAACTCATAAAGACACTATTAGAATGCGCTATTGCTCAGATAACATAAAGATCGGGAGCACAAGTTGATTCAGGGAGAATGTTTCAATTCTTCAAAATGATGAATTTGCTTAGAAGGTTGAGTTATGTCAGAACAACCATGGTTTCCAACCATAATTTCCGAGAAGTGTAATGGCTGCAAAGGAGCATACAAATGCGTGAATTTTTGCCCCCACGCTGTTCTAAAAATCAGGGAAGAGAAAGCGTTTGTCGCTGAACCTTTAAACTGCGTTTACGGTTGTTCACTGTGTGCCAGTTTTTGTCCAAACGACGCAATAATTTTTCCGTCCATAAAAGGACAAATTAGATTCTCTAAGAAAGAGTCATGGTTACATGAAGTTACATGCAAAAGATGTGGAAAAAAATTTTTGACGGATAGAAACACCGAATACTGTTTTGATTGCCAAAAATGGATATTGGAAAAAACTATTACGAAAAGACAGATTACTTAACCAAGGAGTTCCTTGGTTCAAAAAGGTGATAAAACAAATTGATTATCAGAGTTAAAACATGGGACGAATTCAAAAAACTCATCATTGAACACAATCCAAAAAGTTTATCATATAATGTTGCTCGTGAAGCTCCATCAAAGAATTTTACGTGTCTTAGACTTATTTTGCCAACCACAGGAAAGCAGTACGTCTTTATGGATAACGCATCTGGAGACCACCTGCGAAAAACGGGAATAAAGCTGAACGCAGATGAATCTGGTACTCTTTACATCAAGGATGAAGACGTCGCAGAGTTTGTGAGAACCCAAGTAAATAGGAAAAACTTGGAATTTCATTCTTACTGGACAATATGAAACACCGAACACTGTATATTAATAGGTTTCATGAACAATTTCTGAATTAGGAATTATTACTTAAAGATATTTATAATGTCACATAATACTTTATTTTGGTGTAGATATGACCGATCAGGTTATTCAAATGAAACCTCGGTTTCTATCGATAATTCCTTTCTCGCAGAAAGTCGGAGTTTATGAGAAGTTCGAGCTTTTAATCGACTTAGATGCAAAATTCACAAACCCATTTGACCCGAAGGAAATCGACCTACAAGCTGAGTTCACATCTCCATCTGGCAAAAAATGGAGAATCTGGGGCTTCTACAACCAATCAAGCTGGACTCACCACTGGATGGTTCGCTTCGCGCCAACAGAAAAAGGAATCTGGAAATTTGTCTTAAAAGTAAAAGATGTGGAAGGCGAGGCTGAAAGTCAGCCAGGCACGTTTGAAGCAGTTGACTCACCCCACCACGGGTTCATTAAGATTTCGCCAAACAATCGTTACTTGATGTACGATGATGGAACATCCTTTTATGGCGTCGGTCTTTGGTACAACGATGGCTATGAACAATTTAACAGGGGATACATAACTGAAGAAGGACTTGACGGGCTAAAAAGTAGAGGCGTAAACTTCATCAGTTTCTTTCACACGCCCCTTGAGACTATGGGCACTGGCCTTGGCCGATACGACCAGAACAGGTGCGGGCGTCTTGACCAGCTTTTTGAATGGTGCGAAAAACGAAACATGCACATTTCATGGAATATTTGGTTTCACTCACACCTTTCCCAAGCTGTTTGGGGTCCTTGGGGCGCTCAGTATAGACATAGTCCCTATCATCTTGTGGCTGACGCAGTCGACTTTTTTGGCAACGAAAAGGCTTGGCGGTATCAAGAGAACGTTTGCCGTTACATCATAGCCCGCTGGGGATACAGCCGAGCTTTGTTTCTGTGGTTCATTATTGACGAGATTAACGGAACAGAAGGCTGGCAACAAGGCGACAAGGAAGTTGCTGAAAAATGGTGCCAAAAAATGCATGACTTTTTCTCAAAAAATGACCCTTATGGGCGTCCAACCACGGGCACTCAAAGCGGCGGCATAAATGAGTGGTGGCCAGGCGGATACAAAATTTTCAGCATTGCAGCCCGCGAAATCTACGAGGCTCAAGGTCATCCGATACCGAAATCAGGCAAAATAAACTGCGCAGGCGAAAACCCGCTTCAGTACAGCTACCGCAACTAGGCTACCCCGGCTACTTTTTTGATTACCTCGGTATATTTTCATCTGTGCTTCCTAAAAAACATTAAGTCGTCCTTTTGGCATACGTATTCAAAGCCTGTTTCAAGTAGTGCCTTGATCTCTTCTGGTTTAGTTGCTAC
>CAZPBM010000011.1:0-4919 GCA_964584965.1 uncultured Candidatus Bathyarchaeia archaeon
TCACAAAAGAAACTCTTAAGCATAATTGGCAGAACCGTAAAATCTACATGGACCCCTGTCAAAGCAAGTATTTTAAAAAATCTCGAACAGGCTGATAAGCATGCTGATAAGCATGCTAACAGCGTTGGGTGTGGGGAAGCAGGTCGAAGAAAACATTTTGCGAGCGCCGTGATGCGTGGTGACGATCGGCGAACCGAAGTCTGCTGCGAGCTCAAGGCTCTTCTTTGTCTTTTCAACTCGATCCTTTAAACCTCTAAGTGGATTTCACGGTATCATGTAAAGTACAAAATTTTCACGTATCACGCGGAGAAGCTATTGTTATGGGTCTTTTCTCTATGGCCAATTGGAGTTTCTCATTTCCAAGACGATAACCGTGTCTACGGGATCTGGAGGCTTGTTGGGAACTTCGATCACTACGTCTTCTCCATCTTGACTATACCTGAGACCTTCACCATTTGGGTCAGCGAGAATGTATGCCTTTTTAACGTGGTTCTTTACACCTGACACTTTTAGTTTTCCCTCCCAAGGCCATGCGAACACATGAAGGTACAGTTTCCCGGCTTTGCAGGTAGCCCGGTATTCCGCCTTTATCATAATTGGACTAGATTTAGCACCGTAGATGCTTTCGCCATTTATTTTTAACCATTCGCCGATCTCTCTTAGAATTCGTATGGAAGGCTTAGGGATTACACCTTCAGCTGTAGGGCCTACATTAAGCAAGAAATTCCCACCTTTACTCACAATATCCACCAACTTTTGAATCAGACTTCCTGCGGATTTCCAATTATGATCATAGATCTTGTAGCCCCATGTGTCGTTTATTGTGGCAGGTGTCTCCCAGTCGCCTTCAATTTTTTGGTCTGGAATTTGGTTGTCTGCCATCTCTTGGTAATCTCCAGTACCACGTACCCATCTTCCTCCGCCACCTATGCGACCATTAATTATGGTGTCTGGCTGCAATTCACGTACCAGGTTTTTGAGCTCTCGAGCTAATTCTGGAGTTGGAGTTCCAATGTCGAACCAAATCACGGCAACTGAACCATAGTTGGTGAGCAATTCACGGATCTGAGGCTTTACATATTCCCTCAAATATTTAGAGAAATCTTGTTTTTCAGGATCATAGTCCCAATCGTTTCCCATTCCGTCAGGGTGATGCCAGTCCAATGTTTGCGAATAGTAGAACCCCAGTCTAATTCCTTCTTCTTTACATGCGTCGGCCAAATCTTTTAAAGGATCATGTTTAAACGGGGTTGCTTTGACAATGTTATAATCTGTTAGTTTCGTGTCAAACATGCAGAAGCCATCATGATGTTTGGCTGTTATGACGATCCATTTCATCCCAGCTTCTTTTGCTACGCGAACCCACTCTTTGGCGTTGAATTTCGTTGGATTGAATTGTGAAGCGAGTTGTTCATATTCGTTAACATGGATCTTGGCTTTATATTGGATCCATTCACCTATTCCTGGAATACAATTGCCTTTCCAGACTCCTGCTGGTATAGAATATAGACCCCAGTGAATAAACATACCAAACTTGGCCTCACGCCACCAACTCATTCTTTTTTCTTTTTTCTCACTTGATTCCTCGATTTCGTCTATCATCTTTTCATACCTCTTTTACCTGTTAAAATACGACTTATTTTTCTTGAAGTGCTTTATAAGACTTAAGGCAAATTGCTCCCAGAACGATTGACTAAAAGATCCAATTTCTTCGATCTTGATCCATATTTTTTCACTGCTTTAAAGTAGACCTCGAGATTTGCTAAAGGCACGTTATCTGGTATCGATCCTGAAACATTTATGAAATAGCCTGCGTACGGTCCAGCTATCCCTATGCATCTTTTGACCTCATTGACTACATCGTCAGTTGATCCGTAGGTTAGTATGCCTATATCAACTCCGCCTATTATGACCTTGTCATCTCCGTACTTTTCGGATATGCTGCACAGGTCACAGCATTCCTCAATCATAAATCCATCTGCACCAGCCTCAGCGATATCATCTACTATGCTTGTCATATTTCCATCAGTGCAGAAAAGTACAACTATGCCTTTGGATTTGAGCTCTCGCCATATCCGACTATACCAAGGAAACAAGTATTTACGCATCCAGCTTAATGGAAAAAATGGACCGCGTGTGGAACATATGTCATCGTGGCTTATGAATGCTTTTATATCAGTCTGTGACCACGCCTTAGCCTCGAGTAATGAGAGGTTGCCAAACCTATTTAGAAGCCTCTCAAAGCCTTTTGGATTAAGATAGGCGGATTTAACCGTCCATTCAAGACCGAACATTTTGATAAGCCACATTAAACAAGTGTGATAGGTGCCTCCTGGTATCAGCTGATCTCTGAATTTCGATTGTGATTTGTGATGGGCCTGTTCTAAACTTTCTACCAGGTTTTCGTGAGTTGGTATGTTCCACAACTCGAACGGGTCGAAATCCAAAATCTCATCGATGGATTCAATTTTTAATATTCTTGCCCATTTTGTTGGAAAAGCCTGTGACCATGAGTCTTTTCTTGTATCAACGCTCTCATATCTTTCGCTAATGAAGTTCTCCAGAGGATTAAACGTGGCGAATTTCATATCCAGATCCATCTTTGCATAGGCTTGACTCCTAGCTTCTTCAGGTTTCTCGAATGGATTTAGTCCTGAAACCTTGGCGACAAATTCTGTATGTTGCAGGGACTCCGTTTGTGCGATTCTATCACTCTCTTCATGGTATAGCGCTGAAAGAGCTCTCTCATAACCCATATTCGCTTCATCTACCTCAGATTGCTCATTGCTTTTTGTCTTAAGTAATTAATTAAATTTTATGCCCCCAAACCCAAACCCAAACCCAAACTCTCATTCTCTCTCTCATTCTCTCTCTCACACTAGCAATCAATTTACCAATTAATCAATCAATCAATCAATCAATCAATCAGAAACAAAGTCTAGGAATCCAAGTTTCACGTTCATGCCTAAGGTATTTGGCAAACAATAAGGCTTCTTCGTTAATCAAAGTTTCAAGGCTTTGTCTTTGACCGTGTTTAATTCTGGGAATTTCGACCTTACTCTCAAAATATAGGTTAAGCTTCTTCATCAAATCCGACGTTTTAGGCTCGTTCAGGTATTCCCGTTTAGCCTTCTTGTTTCTGGAAAGCCTTTCAGATTTAACCGTGAAGTCCTTAACCCTTAAATTTTGGCAATATTGAACCAGAAAATCGTCTATGAGATAGCGATATAGTTCTTGAAAGTCGCACACTAAACTAGGCTTCCCAAACTGAACACTATGCAAAAACCCTAAGTAAGGTTCGAGTTTAGCCTTTATTATGGCTCTGTGAACCTTCCATTTCAAGACTTCATAAGCAAGATTGAAAATGTTGTTCACGCCGTCATAAGCTAAAAACGTTTCTCTTGACGAAGGTCTAAGCTTCTTTGGAAACAACTCGAAGATTTGACCGAAGTAGCGTTTAGAATATTTGGCTTCAACAGCTATCAGCTTCCTTCTCGCATACTCCAAACTTTCAGACTCTAACCTTTCCATCTCGTCCTTAACAATTAGACTATGCATCTCCAGACCATACTTCTTTAAGACTATGTTTTGGCTCTCAATCTTAGAAAGAACCAGCTGTTTAGCAATAACTAAGCCTTTACCGTTCTGATAGGCTTCGTATTGGCATAGTCTAGTTTTAACGTGGCTATCGTCTTCTAGGCTTCTTAACATCGCAACAGGCTTTCCTCTCTGAGTTAAAATTAAAACGTCAACATCCCAAAAACCCAGACTAGCTAAAGCTCCCGTAGAAACCATGTTACCGCTTTTAAGGACTACTTCGCCTATCTCTTGTTCAAACAGTGGATAACGGTCTATATTGCCTTCTTTATCTTTGACTACGAAACAACCTTTCTCCATGCCAAGATAAGAACCTTGACCGTCCAAAATCAACTTTTGAACCTTAGAACCTCTCAACCTTCATCCTCTCGCACCCTTTCAAGTCAGCAAAAAATAACTACGCAGAAAACATATTTAAATTTTAGGAAGCAGTTCTCTATCATGGGAAAGCTGTCTGGACAAGCACTCTTTCAAGTCAGCAATTGGAATTGTGTTTTCCAGATGGCTTTCCCAAAAACTAGCATCTATGCTTCTTTTTAGTTTCCCAAATCCAGCAGCCCTTCCCATCTCGAAGCGTGTAGTAGACTGAACCGTCCTTTCTCACATGACGTTTAGGCAAAGACGTCAACTCTAAGCCTTCTTCACCATTATAGCGTGGTCTTTGTAAACTTGGTCTAATTCGTAGCCTTTTTCTAGAAATTCGTCAACTTGGTCTAAAGGCACGGTTCGAAGGCTTATAATTCGAGGTTTACCCTTAACTTCTGGTTCAACCTTTTTTTTAAGAAAGAACACTGTTTTATCTTCGTATCCAATGGACCTTTCAAGTTCATATCCAGAATTTAGAGTTTCCGCCAAATTCATGTAGTCTTTGTCAGATTTGCAGATTACAACCAAATAGTTTTTTTCCATCACGCTTTCACCTCCTCCTCTTTTTGTGGCGGTTCATAGACCAGAGTGTAAGGCTTCACGCCTTCAAGCACTTCTTTAACCTCGTCCAATTTCACGAAGTAGGTTACGTGTTTAACCACAACCTTTAAGCTCAGTCCATTCTTTGTTAAACTGACATAGCCACAGTCCTTCCAAAACATACGGGTTCACCTCCTAACACGGATTTATCAGCATCCTCCCTTTCAAAATTCAAGATTAAACTGCGAACTGCAAGATACTCAGCTATCTGTCCGTCTTGTCTTCCGTATCTGAAAACAATTTTAGGCGAAGGCTTCTTTCCTTTTTTTCCACACCTAACAGTGCTACTTCTCTTAATGCACTGCATCAAAACGTAGTTTTTAAGATTTAAATTTTGAGCTTGAATAGCTACCCAA
>CAZPBM010000012.1:0-5119 GCA_964584965.1 uncultured Candidatus Bathyarchaeia archaeon
GCGTGACGGCGTCATCCCAGCACTGAAGAAGCCCGGTAGGTCTAGAAAGGAACCCCTCTGCCCAGAAGACATCGAGTTGATCTTGAGGGTTTATGACGAGTTAAAGGTCAACTCCTTAACCTTGGAAAAAGTGTTAAAACATAATTACGGGAAGACCATACCTCATAATAGGATTCACCGGGTGTTAAGGGAGACGGGTAGAGTGTTGCCTCAACCGAGCAAACAGAGGAGGCGTAAGTGGGTTCGGTATGAGAGGGAGCACAGCATGAGCTTGTGGCATACTGGCTGGAAGCAACTGTCTGACGGCCGGTGGTGGATAGCCTATTTGGATGATGCTTCAAGGCTGGTTGTGAACCATGGCGTGTTCAATGAGGCGACAACTGACAACTCGATATATGTGCTGGAACATGCCATAGCTAAATACGGGTGTCCAAGAGAGATCTTGACAGATAAGGGGACACAGTTCTACGCTAGTGAAGGCGAACGTAAAGAGAAAGGTGTGAGCAGGTTTGAGGCATGCCTAGCCGAGAAGGGAATCAAGCACATTCTGTGCCGCGTTAACCATCCTCAAACAAACGGGAAGCTAGAACGGTTCTACGGCGTATACGAGCAGAAGAAGCATCAGTTCAAAAGCATAAAAGAGTACGTCCACTGGCACAACGAGATCAAGCCACACCTAAGTTTAAACCTCGACAAACTAGAAACACCTATCCAAGCTTTCCACAGGAAAAGACCGTTGCAACAGCCAACAGCTCAGATGAAAATGAAGGGTGCGAAATAATTATGGGAAACTACAAGGCTTGTCTATTATATTGTCATTTAAGATGCATCTATATGCATCGAGATGTTTCATTCTTTCGTTTTTAAAAAGAAGATTACATTAGCATCAACGAACTTGGAATAAAATTCGCGTGTTTTTGTAGATACCATTTATAGAAGTTGTAAATTATAACGTGCGAATTCCCAAATATATGGATACATAACGCCATTAGTTATTCATATGATAAATTATATAAAGTACTAAAGATATTCTACTTCCATTAAAACTTGTTCTATCTAGAAAATGCCTTACACTTTTAGGTCTCTGAAATATACGGTTGCGGGGGTTAAATAGTTTAGTGCTTCGTGGGGTCGCGTGTAGTTGTAGTATCTCACGAATGTCCAGTGTTTAGTGAAGAGGTGTGCTTCGTTGACGTATGCTTTGTGAAAGGCTTCTATTTTTCCGATGGTTGTTGGTCTTCTTTTGCTTGCTGTGATATGCTGTATTCCAAGTTCTCGACAGTACTCAGTGAACTCTGAAAGTTCTCCCCTAGCCGGTTTGAACTGTGTTCCCTGGTCGGTGAGAACCTGTGTTGGAACCCCGAACCTTCTCACAGAGTTCTCAAGGAGCAGCATAGCACTTTCGCCTGTAGGGTTCCACATCTTCATGGAGCCGGTGATGAACCTTGAATGGTCGTCTTGGAAGCTTATCATCCAATAGTCGTCCTCGCAAAGCTTGAAATCCGCCTGCCAGAGGCTGTTGGAATGCTCTCTTTCGAACCTCTTCTTTCCCCAGGTTCTTCTCGGCTTGCCTAATGGATTGTTCAAGCCTTCCTCACAGATGACCTTGTAAACAATGTTGTGATCAGCCTCGCCGCCTTTGCGGCTCACGTATCCTGCAATCTTGTTCGGTCCCCAACCGTACCTCTTTCTTAATCTGACGATCTTTCTCCTCAACTCACTGCTAACCTTGGGCCTTTTCGGTCGCCCTCTAGGCCTTTCACTGAGACTGATCCATCCCTCTGTCTGATACCTGTTCCACCAACGATAGAACATGTCCCTGCTGATTCGCGCTTCAGCACAAATCTCTGTCACAGACCAACCTTGCAGTCTCTTCCTGACGACCCATCTCCTAAGACGATCCCAATCCCTCTCCATACCAACACTCTCTCATCTTCCAACAGAGAGTGTAAGGCAATTTTAAGATAGAACAACTTCCATTAAAACTCATTTGATATTATATGCTGGAATCATTATGCGAAATTTTAATCGTGGTATAGACATTAAAGGAGGATTTTCTAGAAGACCAGTGTCTTCAACCAAAAAGTTTCAGGAACGCATTCCAACTATTGTTGCGTTGGTTGTTGGTTTGGGGGTTGGGTTTCTTGTTGACGGCTCAATCGGAGTCGTGGTGGCTATAATTGCAGGCATGCTTGTTATGAAGGTTTTTGGGCGTTTAAGAATTCCTGTTCGGCCATGGCAATCTCTTGCTGCTTTTTTGCTTCCCATAGTTGGCAGAGCTCTTCTAATCATTGGGCTTCTTTTGCCCTTCGGAAATGGGCTTACTTTAGCTACAGGCGAGTACCCGGATACTTTGCCAAAATATCTTAGCATCGCAGTTTTGAAGCCTCAGAATTTAATGGCTACTTCAGGAAAATATTGGGGCATGCCTGATTATTATCCTGGAGCTCCACTTCTTGTTATAGTCAGCATGATTCTTATGTTTGTTGGTAGCCTTAGAATGCAGAAAATGAAGTATGTGCTCTTTTATGTTGTTGGGCTAGTGCTTTTCATGTTGTCACCCACTATAAGCTATTTAATTTCTACTGGAAAGGCAAGTTTTCTTTTCTATTTGCCCTTCTTCCAAATTGGTTTCTACCTATCTTGGGCTGCTGTAGTCTTGGTTGTTTTATCGAACATCCTGCATAACCGGCTTAGAATAGGTCCGCCTTTAATGCCGACTTACGGAACATTTGCTCTGGTATCAGCTTTTCCTGTGGCAATGGGATTGTACATTATTGACGGATTGGCCTCATTCTATTTCAATCTGCCAATGATAAGAGTGCTAATCGATATCACCCAAGATTTTGAAGAAGCTCACCATTTGTTTGCGGACGGCTTTTCAGGCATAATCAGCGGTATAGGCGGCGGTGAAATAGTGGATGATGTTTGGGAAGATGCTATGGAAGCCCCTCCCGAAGAGGAACCAGTTTATGAAGCACCTCCAACTTATGGAGTGCCTGTACCCTCAACGGATCCAAATGATCCGCCTGGAACAACCTTCCAATATAATCCGGACGGAACAACTGTGAAAAAATTACCCGACGGCATAGTAAGTACCAAGTATACAGATGGTACAGTCTATGTAGAAAGTCCAGACGGCTCAACTTACACGATTTACCCCGATGGCACAGAGAAGGGTTACACTCCGGACGGAACATTAGAGACAACTTATCCAGATGGAACGACTGTCACTAACATGCCTGATGGAAGAGTTGACACAATTTATCCTGATGGTACTCGTATAGTTAAGGCTCCGAGCGGACAAAGTGTCACTATCCATCCAGGTGGTGAACAGTATACGCTTACTCAGCCTGATGGATCATCAGAGACATTCGATTCTAATTTTGAAACAGTCAGCAAAACCTTTGGTCCACAATTGGAGGGCATAACTGCAACGAAGAATCCTGACGGAACTTGGACTCTTACATCAACTTATGGAGGATCAATGACTGTGGATAAGAATGGTAATCTAAACGGATCAATAATAGATAATGAAGGTGCTCAAATAACTGGTCATCCAGACGGAACAAAATCAGCTAAGTTGCCTGACGGAACATTAGTAACTATTGAGAAAGACGGATCAATGTCAGTTAATCTTCCTGATGGATCATCAACAATCGTGAGTAAAGACGGATCGTTCTCTGTTAAAGGAAAAGATGGTTCAGCAATGAGTATTGATAAAGAAGGTAACCTGACAGAAGGACACTTTGAACTGGATGACGGAAGAACGGTTGACGTTGATTCCAAAGGAAATATGACAGTAAAAGATAAAGAGGGAAATTCAGCCGTTATAAAACCAGATGGCTCTATAGATTTTACTGATGTTGACGGGGGAAAGGTCAACATAGGTCCTGACGACTCAGGCTCCTTTAAGACACATGATGGTTATTCAGGCGTCACTAAACCTGACGGCAGTACAACACTTAACCATCCAAACGGAACTAGCGTCACAATGAACCCTGATGGGTCGCTTACTTTAAAGACACCAGAAGGAAAAACCATCACAATTCCAGCAGAAGAGCTGAACAGCATTAAACAGTAATCAAAAAGATTGATTTGTAAAGAATTAAAGGTGAGCAATGTTGAGTAGGAAGATAAACATAAAAGAAATCTTAGGAAACATGGAACATGGAATAGCATATGTGAAAAATGTGCGAAATTATGTTGAGGAACCGAAAAAAAGAGTTTATCTTCTTAGCGATAAAGCCCTAGCTAGACGTAATCAATTAATGAAAATAAAAAAGGAAATTTCTGACCTATCAGGTCTTACTTCCGGCAGATCCGTCACATCTCAGAATGTAATTGCAGCTTTGAGAGCAACAACGGCAATTCAGAAGAATCCACGGATAGAGAGAATAAAAGGGAAACGCGAACTGATGAAAAGATTTCCAATGCAAAATAAACAAAAATGATCTAAAATCTCCAAAAATCTATCATTGATGATATCTCTTTCCCTTATATTGAAAGAATTTAAGGTTTAGATGGTTCTGACACAATTTCGAAACCAAATCTTAAGTTTTTCAAATCTTAATCATGTTCTGGATTTGGTTTATTTTTTTGAACAAAAAAGGAAGAAGCAACCACGCTATCAAATTTATAATTGCTTAGTTCCATTCTATTTATTTAAGAAAGAGGAAATCACCAAGAGTGAGGGGAAACTGAGCTTCTCTGCTCTGATACAAGTAAAGTTTTTTCAAGGTCTCAAATTATTTTCAATTACAACTGCATGCTCAAAATTTTTGATATTTAACTGTTACAAGAAAGACAATAAATTTTATGACATATTTTTGGAAACTTTTTTAAGTAAAGTCTTAGCATTTTCCTAAGGTTTAAAACAATTTGAGGCGAAACACAGCGGTAATTGCATGAAGCTTCAATTTGAGAGGTTTGAAATGTCGGATAACGGGTTGGGCCTTAAAGATGAGAAGAATGAAAGCTGCGAAAAATACAAGTTTATGTCGTCGTCAAAATCCAACCTTAGAATCCAATCTCAAAACATGTCTTGAGAAATGTATTGGTTCATGCATGCCTAAAGATCGACGTCTTCCGCTGGCTTTTAGTTTTTCAACAATCAAAC
>CAZPBM010000013.1:0-20926 GCA_964584965.1 uncultured Candidatus Bathyarchaeia archaeon
GGGTTGATGCTGGAAGACCTAGGCAGACTGCTGGAGGATGGATGAACGCGAACAAGAATATGAAGGATTCGCCACTAAAATGTGGCGGGCCCGGAGGGATTTGAACCCCCGTCCTCAGGCTTTCTCCGCCTGTGCTGGCTCCGAAGGCTTACGCGAATTTTTCACTGCGCCATATCCAGCTAGGCTACGGGCCCAATAACTTTTATTTTGTTACTTTTAAAGAGATTTTGGAAACGTGATTATAGGGATAAAAAGTACATGTTTGATTGGACGCTATTTGATTTTTATTTTTTTGAAGTTGCCATCGTATGCGGCTTTGAGAATGCTTTTCATGTATTTGTCTATGTCTCCTTTATCTACGTCTAGGGGCGTCGGCATGTTCTGCAATTTCATTTTAAGCTGGGAGTCCTTTGCTGCCTCAAGCATCCTCTTGATATGCGATGTTGTTGCCCCTGCTTCTTTAAGGGTTGTTGGAAAGCCAAAAGACCTATTAAAATCGATCATTGCCTTAGCTACGATTTCACCAAGTGCTCTACCTTCAAATCCTTCCAGATCAAGATTTTTCGCAATTAGACCTGCTTCTTGGAAGATTACCCCAAGAATCCTAAGTTGTTCTTGAATATTTGATGAAAAGAAAATTGTAAAATACGGGTTTAGCACTGCGCATGCTCTACCATGAGAAAGAACATCCACAAGCGAGAAACTTCCAAGATGAGGACCGCTTGTGCCCCCAATCATTATCGAATAGCCGCCTAGATCAGTCCCAAGTCCAAGTGCAACTCTTGCCTCGATGTCATCTTTAAGTGCTGCCCTAAGATTTTTTAGAATTAACTTTATTCCAAGCGACGCTATCATCTTTGATTTTTCGAAGTAATCTTTGCCAGTAGCGCCCATAAAAACCTCCCAACAATGTGCGATTCCGTCCATGGCACCATCAAGAGTCAGGTTCTCTGGTGAACCAACTGTCACGCCATAGTCAAAAAATGCCTTTTTAGGCGTGATTGCATCGTCCACAATCAGTTTCTTTTGACCCAGCACGGGATCCGTTATGTTAGAGTATTTTGTCAAGTGCGCAGCAGAACTTGATGCAGCTTGAACCGCAATAACGGGTATAACGTCTTTGTTTGTGGCAATCTTCATTTTAGTAACATTTCCAGTCCCAAAAAAGGGATCAATTGACCCTGCAACGCTCCAGTCAACATTTAGTACTTTAGAAATTTCTGAAGGCTCAAAAATCGCCAAGAAGCTCGCAGCCTTAACAGCGTCAATTGTGCTTCCTCCTCCAAATGCTATAATGCTGTTCGGTTTAAATCTAGCAACCTGGAATGTTATTCTATACAAGTCTTCACGTGGACAGTTTGGTCTTGCGCCCAAAACAGTTGTGAAAGATATACCTGTTTTTCTTAGAGACTCTGAAACTTCCCGCATGGGTTTCTGTGCCCATTTTGAATTGCTTCCAACTAGGAGCGCATTGTTGCCAAAGGTTTTCGCCACTTCTCCAACTTTGTTGAGGACTTCTAATCCAAAGACGTAAGATTCTTTTTTCCATTCTCTTAACAATCTTTGAGCTTCAACCTTTTCGTCCATTTTCTAACGCAGCTCTCCTCTATCGGTGTAACAATAGTTACTAAGCCTTTTGCAACTATTCAATTTCTTAGTGTTCAACACTTTATTTTTCTATGCATTTATCTATTTCTTTTTGTTCTAAACCCAAACTTGTCTCGTCGAAAAGTTAAAAACCACCTTTTCACATCTAGATGAGTTAAGATAGTAAAAGACTGGTGAAATCATTGAACTTAACAACCCGTAAGAAAATTTACGTGACGAGAGAACTACTGCCGGAAGCGATGGAAATTCTCAAGTCCAAATTCGAGGTTGAGGTTTGGCAGGGAGAAATGCCGCCTCCAAAAAGCCTTTTGCTCGAAAGGGTAAAGGAAGCTGACGGCGTAGTATGTGTCTTAACAGAGAAGTTTGACAAGGAAGTTATTGAAGCTGCAGGCCCGCAGCTTCGCGGAATTTGTCAAGTCGCTGTAGGCTTTGACAACATCGATGTTGAAGCTGCAACAAAAAAGGGTATCTATGTTACAAATACGCCTGGGGTTCTAACTGAAACAACAGCTGACTTTGCTTTTACATTGCTTATGGCGACAGCTCGAAGGGTGGCAGAAGCTGACAAGTATGTTAAGTCTGGGCAGTGGAATGTTCCTTGGGGGCTTACGATGCTTCTTGGACAGGACGTCTTTGGCAAAACAATTGGCATAATAGGTATCGGCAGGATTGGTTCAGCAGTGGCGAGACGAGCTAAGGGTTTCAACATGAGAATTCTTTACTATGACGTTTATCGAAATGAACAAATAGAGAAAGAATTAGGTGCTGAATATACGTCTTTGGAAAATCTTCTTAAAGAATCTGATTTCGTGACGATTCACGTGCCATTAATGCCCGAAACCTATCACCTAATGAACGAAGAGAGGCTGAAGTTGATGAAGAAAACAGCATGTCTCATTAACACGTCGAGGGGACCAGTTGTTGACGAGAAAGCCCTTTACAAAGCACTTAAAGAAGGATGGATATGGGCTGCAGGGCTAGATGTTTGGGAAAAGGAGCCAGTTGACCCCAATAATCCTTTGCTTAAACTAAACAATGTTACAGCAGCTCCTCACATTGCAAGCGGAAGTATTGAAACAAGAACAAAAATGTCTGTTATGGCAGCGGAGAACATGGTCGCCATACTGGAAGGCCGTGTCCCGCCAAATCTTGTGAACAAGGAAGTTTTGAAGGTCAGGCCACCATCAAAATAGGAACTTGTTCATAACTTCCTCTACTTTTGCTCTCTGAACATTAAGATAGTATCATGAGTTGCTGATAGCTACTTTTGAATCTTTTGCCTAACGTCGTCAAGTTTCTTATCGACATCATATAGTCCAAGCCTTTTGAGCTCGGCAGACAGCGGTATTCCATTTTCGTCCCAGCCTACGGCTTTATAGTATTCACTACGGTCTCTGCAGAGCCTCTTAGGGTCAACTGCTTTGCCTTTGTGCGGACCGATGCCTAAAGGCGTGTACCACCGTATTGGCACATCGTCATCTTTTCGAGGAACCCATTGTAAATCAGGCCCTCCTAACAGAAGAAGGGTTCTCTGAATGTGCAGAATTCTTCGACCGATTGTTTTGATCCATTGCTCTTCCATGATTTTCCAGCCTGTGACAGCCTCTATGAACGGCCAAAGCAAATCCTGCGCTTCTTTTTCGAAGAAGTTGAACCAGCAGAATACTCCGGTATCGTAGAGTAAAGATCTAAATTCGCTGTTTCCATGGTCTAAGGGAATTCTGGCCACAGACGTGTGGTCTCCAGCTTGCACTGAGCAGGCATATGATTCATATCCTGGATAGTCTTCTTCACTTCGAATGCCATGCGCGCCGATCGCTATTCCTTTCTCAGTAACATCGTACATTGAAACATCGACGCCTTTTAGCTCACTTATCTTAAGAGCCGCTCTGTGTGTGCCTTCAGCTAGTACGTCGCCTATTCCTTTTCGGTCAGCTATCATCTGAGCTAAGGCGGCAAAGGCTTTTGGGTCACCCCATTTCAGCTCGATGCCTTCCAAATCTTGTTTGGTTAAAATACCTTTTTCGTAAAGTTCACCTGCGAACCCGAGAACGTTTCCAACTTGTATGCCGCATAATCCAAGCTCGTCAATAAGCGCAGTCAAGTAAATGTTTTCCTCAGCATTAAAAATACCCAAGTTAGGCCCAAGATATGCTTGGTTTTCATAATCAGGATTGTCCGTAATAGCGCCTTCAAAAGGACCTGACCTAATCACGGCAAGCTTTAGGCATGATGTGGGGCAGCCGAAATCCGCCCAGTATCTTTTTACCCAGTATTTCTCGAATTCGTAAGAGCCGTAACTTTCTTCATTGTGCCATTCCTCTTGCCAGTTTCTTACTGGTTCCGAGCTTGTGCGGGAGCCAACGTCGTGACCTAAGTTGCCTGTACCCCAACGCCTAAAAACTATATTTCTAAAGTTGATGTCTAGAACCTTGTTAATTAACGTCGAAACCTTTTCCATGTCCACAACGTCAGGCAAGGGTCCAGTGCCCTTCACCACAACGGCTTTCAAATTTTTTGACCCCATCACCCCTCCATAGCCGCCATAGCCAGCTGCGTGAGCCCATTTTGCCGCGACAACTGCTATTCTGCTTCGTCTTTCGCCCGCTGGTCCAATGTACACGGCTTGAGGTTCCTTCCACAAGCCGTGTCTAGGGAAACGATTTGCAAGTTCTTCTCTACACTCCTTTACGAGAACTCTGAGAGTTTCTTGGCTACCTTTTCCCCAAATGTGGTTTGCGGGTTTCAGCTCAACTTCAGAGTCCTTGATGAAAAGGTAAACAGGCTTTTCCGCCTTTCCATAGAAAATGACTCCGTCGTATCCTGCGCACTTCAGCTCTACGGAGAACTCGCCTCCAACCGTTGAGCCTACTACGCCGTTAGATTGTGGAGACTTCCCTGAAACGCAGAGCCTTGCGCCTGGGACGTAACCAGTTAATGGTCCAGTTAACATAAGAAGCAAGTTTTCTGAACCTAAAGGATCGATTTTTTCCCAGTTTTTTCCAAGATTGTCCCATAGAATTTTTGTGGCTAATCCTCTTCCACCGATGTATTGTCTGAGTATTTCTTCGTCAAATTTTGTTTCTTTAATATTCTCGTTCGAAAGATCAACATCAAGAACCTTCCCTGAGTATCCTCTCATCTATACAGTCTCCCTCCATTTTTTGCCATAAATTTGTGATGCAATGTCTCTGGTAACGGTCTCAGGCGACTTAGCGTACAACTTGAAAGTGTGCGTGTCAGATTTTTTGATTATCTCTAAAGCGTTCCACCTTCCAGCAGCGCAGGCTTCGACGCACTTTGGTTTCCCGCCACACAAGTCACATATGACAACGTAGTTTTCTATTGGGTGAATGTATGGAATCCTTCCAGGACACTCGTCGATACATTTTCCGCAAGCTACACATTTTTCTTTGTCAACATTGACAGCTTCGGTTTCTTTATTGACTGACAATGCTTGTGTCGGGCAAGCCTCAACACAGGGATAATCGTGACACTGCACACAAAGGTGTGGAACCTCTATTCCTGGGAGAAGCATAAAAACCCTTATCCGTGAAGCCTCGGGCCATATTTTGCCTTCGTGGCTGAGTGAACAGATTATTTCGCATCTTCGGCAACCGCTGCATTTGAGATAGTCTCTTGCTATCCAAACACGTTTACTTTCTGACAACCCTTTCACCTAATATTTTTTTCACCTACAAAATGATTTCTAATCATGTATTTAATTTAAATTATTTATATTTTCTACATACTTTGTTTCTTTAATTAGAAAAGATGCAACGTCGGTTCTTTCGAAGCTATTGATCTTTTACAATGGAACTGTACTCAACGATTAGGAACTTCGTTGAAAGACTACACAGCCAGTTACAGGGCTTTAATCCACAGTCTCGTGCTTCACAATTCAACGTTAGGGAGTACCGAAAAAAATGTCTGTGTTATATAACATTTCAATCATTTGTTTATTTGTATAATCTTTATGTGTTTGTTTTTATCTTTCGAATACTAATATATTCAAATTATGGGTTGATGTTTAAGTATGAAGCTGAAGACAAAGATCTTGGGTTTGGAAGCTGGCGGAAAATTTATTGTTGTCCTTAACCGTGAGGATGCTGAGGACCTAAGTGTTTCCAGCCTTGAAAGAGTGAGGGTTCGAAGCCGCGACAACGAAGTCATAGCAATTGTGAACATGGCGTCTAAGCTTATAGAAAAGGGAACAGTTGGAATCTACGAGGAAGTTAAAAATAATCTAGGCCTTCATGAGGGCGACGAAGTTGACGTTGAGATTGCGCCTTTGCCTTCATCTGTATATTTTATACGTAATAAGCTGAACCGAAGAAAACTTACCTACAATGAGATTAACGAAATAATACAAGACGTTGTTAAGGGTAAACTCAGCGAAATCGAAATAGCATCGTTTGTCACGGCACTTCATGTTTTTGGGCTGGATTTGGATGAAGCAACAAGTCTTTCGATGGCTATGGTTAAAACGGGCAATGTTTTGAAAATTAACAAACCCATGGTTGTCGACAAACATTCGATTGGCGGAGTTCCAGGAGACAAAACAACATTGCTCGTTGTCCCGATCGTTGCAGCTGCTGGCTTAACAATACCCAAGTCTTCATCAAGAGCCATAACTTCAGCTGCTGGCACAGCGGACAGAGTTGAAGTTTTAATGCCTGTGAACCTTGAACTTGATGAGATGCAGAGAGTTGTTGAAAAAACTAATGGTTGTATGGTTTGGGGAGGAACTTTAAACCTTGCACCAGCAGATGACATATTCATAAGGGTTGAGAATCCGCTTTCGATTGACCCGCTTCTATTGCCTTCAATAATGAGTAAAAAAAAGGCTGTGGGTGCTAACCTTATGGTTCTGGATATTCCTACGGGAAGAGGAACAAAAGTTAAAACCATTGGTGAAGCCGATCTTCTAGCAAAAGATTTCATGGAGCTAGGTCGACGCTTGGATATCAAAGTGCAATGCGCAGTAACATACGGCGAACAGCCAATTGGATACTCCATTGGACCTGCATTAGAGGCTAAGGAAGCCCTTGCTGTTCTAACAGGTGAGGTTAAAGCTCCGGACTTAATTGACAAAGCAACCAATATAGCTGGCATATTGTTGGAAATGAGTGGAAAGAATAATGGAAAAGAAGTTGCCATGGAAATTTTGAGATCTGGGAAAGCAGAGAAGAAGATGCGTGAAATAATAGATGCTCAAGGTGGAAATCGAGACATCAAAACCAACGATATACCTGTTGGAGACCAGACATACACGGTTCGTTCAGCGAAGGAAGGATACATACTCTGGATGAACAATGCGTCACTTGCTGAGGCTGCTAGGCTTGCAGGTGCACCTAAAGATAAGGGAGCTGGCATATACCTTCATAAAAAAATCGGTGACAGAGTTAAGAAAGGCGACCCATTACTTACTATTCACGCTGAGAGAGACCTTAAGCTGCAAAGAGCCTTAGATGGGCTTGAGAAGGCTGATGTTCTTGGCATAGGTGAACATATGGACATGCTTATACATGAAGTGAGAGAACTTCCAGTTTCAAAAAGGACATTCATACTTGAACGGTGACCGTGGACGAGTGCAAAGTTTGATTCGAGCATTAACCTTTGACCTTTGGAACACGTTAATCGAAAACCGCGACTATACAGTGGAAAGAATTAATTTTTTATCCGCAAAATTAGAGGAAATGGGTTGCTTACTTACAAAAACCGACTTGGCAGAAGCCTTTGTCTCGTCAATAAATTATGTCTATAGAGTTTGGGAAACCGAAAACCACCGTTTTGTTCCTAATATGGAAAGGTTGGAGTACATTCTTCATAGGTTGCAAGCTCAGTTGCCTGAGGAGAAGAAAAAGGAGGTAGTCACCTATTTTGAAGAAGTCGCCTTGAAAGAGTCTCCGCCTCTGGTTAAAGGCGCAAAAGAAGTACTTGAGTTTCTAAGGTCAAGATACCAAATAGCAATTATAAGCGACAGCGGGTTTACGCCAGCAAGAATCTTAAGAAAAATATTGCAGAAAAACGGTGTTTTAGATTTTTTTGTTGTAACTGTTTTTTCCGACGAAGTTGGGTTCAACAAGCCTCATAGAATGATGTTTGAAAGAGCCTTTTCGAAGCTGTCTGTTAAGCCGTCAGAAGCTCTTCATGTTGGTGACTTACTACATACAGACGTTGCAGGAGCGAAAGCGTTTGGAATGAGGTCTGTTTGGCTGAAGAGAGAAAAAGATGGGGAAGATGGGGAAGCCTACAAGCCAGATTTTATCATTGAAAAAATATGTGAAATCCTTGAAATTCTGAATGACATTAAATGACAAGAAAAACTGTCTTGGCAACCTGTTTAAAACGCAAAATCGGCGAGAAACTTAAGGTAAGGATTGTTCCATTTGTAGAAGTTTGTGAAAAATCTTCTTATAGAATAATATGTTGAAGTTTCAACGGTGACGGAGTTGCTGCAAAGGCTGCAGCCCTTGGCGAGCTCAACGAACTGTTTAAGATGCTTCGAATTCAGAATTTCGTTTAAGTTTTGTTTTCGGAGGTCACCTAGGTGGTTGTTAGTTTTTTGACACCAGAACGGTGTGACTTTTCCGTCTTCTGTTACCACTATATAGATTGATGGTTGAGCACAAGAATATTCCTTGTGGTTTACGATGTGATCCAAGTATTCTGAGGAGTTCAACACGTATCTACCGTAATTTTTAATCTCCCTAACTTTAAGAAAGGCTTCTGTTCTTTCGTCAGCTATTAACGCCAGTTCATCATTGTAACCTGCGAAAACTTCCATCTGGTCAAATGCGATTTTCACTCCCAGCGTACGAGCTAGTTCCACCATTTTCTTTGCGGAGTCCTGGTTTAACTTGCTCAAGACGCAGTTAATCACAACCCTTCCTTCAGCATCTCTCAGTTTGGTTATGCCCTCAACAGCTTTTTTGAAGGTTCCTTTATGACCTCGCATCACATCATGGTATTCCGAGTGATGATCGAGGGAAACAAAGGTGAGGTCCACGACTTCTGCGAGTTTTTCAGCGTTTTCTGGAAGAAGTATTCCATTTGTGATTATGCTTGTATAAAAGTCGTTTCTACGGGCATGCTGAAGAATCTTGAAAATATCTTTTCTCATAAGAGGCTCCCCGCCCCAGACTGTGTAGGCAACAAAGTTGAGTGCTTTAGCTTCATCTAACATGCGGAAAATCTCGCTTTTGCTCATTTCATTGGTGTTCAGCGGTTTCTTCCAGAGGTTGCAGATTCTACAACTGCAGTTGCATCTTGAGGTTACAGAATGCGTCAAAATGACCGGTTTATGCGTCCAAAAACGTGAAAGCATGTACTTTACAGCAATTTCCAGATAACGCTTCATCCAATCAATTCCTTTAAAAATACAAGATGTACAAACAGGGCATATATTAATCTTAAGAATGATTAGTCAAGAGTTGCTTTGAAAATTAAAATCAACATAAAGCGGATATTCAAAGAAAAAGAGTTCGAAGCAGAACTTAACTGTTACCTGATAGATACGTGGTGAATAGACAAAAAACATCAAATTTAATCGCGCGTGATCAATCCTCTTTGAGGTATTCTTTCCGATAATATCGTTATTCTTGCGCAAGTCAAACTCAATTCCAATCTGCGGACTTCACGCTGTGTCCTGAATGTCTCCCTATTCAAAGAAGGCTCAAAGTAAAAGAGAAAATGCAGAAGAGGTTTGGCGCCCTGGCCGGGATTTGAACCCGGGTCGGGCGGGCGACAGCCGCCTATACTAGGCCGGACTATACTACCAGGGCTTAGAGGTTGAGTTGTCAAGTTTTCATATGGGAAAGTTGTTCTACTTAAATTTAACTAGGAACTGAAAATCATTTTGATTTTATTCGTTGTCCCTTTGCTTTCAATTTGTTATTTAAAGAGTTGAGTTTGAGTTGTTTTTTAGCTGGAGTTTTTAGTATCAGAACTTTTGTTTTAGGAACGCTGTAGATTTTATGGCAACGAATAGCGAATTGATGTTATGCGGGATTCTACTTCTCTTAGATTTTATGAGCTCTGAGCCTGGAATTTCGTAGAATGCCGTATTTACCTTAACAATGTTGAAGGTTTTTGAGTATTCCTCTAATGATTTTATCTTGGGCAGCATAGAAGTAAACCCAGCTGCCTGTGCCTAAGAGGCGTCCCATCCTATTTACGTCACTATTAAGTATCTGCAAACAGTTATTGGAATATTTTCCCTTAGGGGAAAGAAAACAAAGTTATGTATTGAGTGGCAATGTCCTTAATTGTACATAGTTCATAAAACGTTGTTTTTTGGTTATAAAGATGAGGTGTGTTGTTTGTGTGGGTAGTAGAGGGGAGGGGGTATATATAGTCGGGTCAGCTTTTTTGGCCATTCTGCCTATTTTTGTGCTTGTTCTGTTCCCAAGAACTTAAAGACGTCAGTATAACGATGTTTAGTTGGGTATTTTTGGCTCTCATCTTGATTACTTTAATTATCAACTTACCAAGATACCGAAGATTCTTTAGGTAATATGAAATCAAAGGGTCAAAGAAATTTAGAGGATTAAACCAAATAGAACTTCCACTGAAATTATAGAGAATTTAAAATGACTTTGTTACTTTTCTAGAAGCTAAGTATGTTATTGGCAGATACATTGAATATATGAGACAAATTTTATAATTAACCTAAGAATCGGGATTTTTCTTGGTTCTAAGTGTGGCTTTTGCAAAGATTATGTGTTGAAGCAGTATGAGTTGTTAAAAAACGAGAAGTGCTGTTCTAAAATGCACATGGTTTATGAGTATTCTCTGAATGTGTAGTTGCATTTTGTGCATCTGAAGAACTGGGTTGAGGATTCGTCTGCTCCTCGGGTTTGAACCTGCCACACATAGGCGGTGTTGTTTCCGCATTTCGGGCACTCAATTGTGACGGTAGGCAAAGTCTGGAGCTTCTGTTCCTTCTTTCCGATGACTACAAGTTGGTCTTGAGGCTTTGAAACTGCAACCTTCAACATGCAGGCTTCGGGCTCTACAGTTTTCTTGTAGCCGCACTTTGAACAAGTGAGGTAGCAGCCTTTACCGTCTTTTTTTCGTTTAGCAACAAGCCGAGTCTCACATTTGGGACAAAACTCCATTAAAGCCCCCCAGATTAAGATGCGTATCAATTTTTGTTAATAATGATTCTTTTAAACTTTTCTGAAATAAGGCAGCTAAGTTAATCTGGACTCTGTGTTGTTTGAATCCATCTTCAAAAGTCTGTTGTGGGTTCACATTTATGTGATAACCTTTCCTGGGTTAAGGATGTTGTTGGGGTCGAAGAGATTCTTGATTCCCCGCATAAGGTTGAGCTCAACCACATTCGTAGCTGTTGTTAGCTCTTGGGTTCGTATTGCACCTACGCCATGCTCGCCTGTGATGACACCTCCTAAGCGAATTCCAGCCTCGTAAATTTCCTTTTTAACCTTCGCCACGTAGTCAGGTGCTTTGCCTTCCTCCTTCATAACGTGAATATGCAAGTTTCCGTCCCCAGCGTGCCCATAGACAGGCAAGTGGACACCATGTTTGTCAGCGATTCCCTCAACAGCGTCCATCAAGTCTCCCAGCTTACTCGGAGGCACAGTTACGTCTAAGATGTCAACAAGCTGAGGCTTTAGAGATGTGTAAATGTTGCTTCGAATCCGAAGAACCTTATCCTGCTCTTCACGCGTCTCAGCGAGAACGGGTTCGCCAGCTCCAATTTCACTGCACGCTGCTGACACCTTTTCGCAGTCTATGAGCAGTTCTTCCTCGCTTTCGGCGTTAAGGATGATGAAGAGCTGCGCCCTTCCAGCTTGAACAGGCCACTTCTCGTTCAGATGCGATGCGGACAGGTTAACTTCATCAGGTTCCACGTATTCAATTGCCAACGGAACTACGCCTGAAAGCAGAATCTTTTGAACAGCCTGCAAAGCCTCGAGGCGACTGTTGAAAGGCACAATGATTGTTACGCTGTGTTCGCTTTTCGGGTGAAGCCTAATGATGGCCTTAGTAATCACGCACAACGTTCCCTCGCTTCCAATGACAAGATGCAACAGGTTGTAGCCAGCGTTGTCCTTTATTAGCTTGCCACCTAAATTGAGAACTTCGCCTGAGGCCAGAACAACCTCAACGCCCTTAACGTAGTTTCTCATAACTCCATACTTGACGGCCCTAACCCCGCCAGCGTTCGTAGCAATCAACCCGCCAACCTGAGCCCCCTCGTCTCCAGGATGAGGAGGAAAGAACAAGCCTGACTCGTCGCAGGCACGCAGCAAGTCGCCTAAGGTAACACCCGCCCCAGCAACAACCATCAAATTCTCACTGTCAACCTCCAACCTCTTCATCCTTTCTAAAGACAGGATTATGCCAGGTTCAGTTGGCACACATGCGCCAACAAGCCCCGTTCTTCCGCCAACGGGAAACACGGGAACCCTCATTTGGTTGGTAGCTTTCAGGATTTTTGAAACCTCACTTGTGGACGAAGGCTTCACCAGAATAAGGTTGCTGGCAGCTTTAGGTCTAACAGGCTCAGGTGTCTCGTCTTGAAGGTAGCCTAACATGTACTCGCGTTCTGTAACAACCCATTCTTTTCCAACGATGGAAACTAGCTCTTGTACAAGGGCATCTTTACTTACATTTATCAAGATTTTTCACCGCCTTCAACTTCTTCAGTTCCTGAACAAGTAAAGGAATAAACTCGTAAAGGTCGCCTACAACACAGTAGTCTGCAACGTTAAAAATAGGAGCTGAAGCGTCCTTGTTTACCGCAATAATCACGTCAGAATCCCTCATCCCGAACAAGTGTTGAGGCGAACCTGAAATTCCACACGCCACATAAACCCTCGGCTTAACTGTGTGCCCGCTAAACCCAACCTGATGGCCTCTACTTATCCAGCCTGCGTCGACAAGAGGCCTGCTGGAGCCAACCATACCGCCTGACTCTTGTGCCAACTCCTTGAGAAGAGCGAAGTCACCTGGGCTTTTCAAGCCTCTGCCGCCTGAAACGACAACTTCAGCCTCAGCAATGTTAACCCCACCAGCTGAGGTTTTTTCGAGAATCTGAATTCCTGTGTCACCTAAGGACTCTGGCTCCATAGCGACAACCTTGCCCTTTCTATGCGGATCCCTAACATTGGCCTTCATAACCTTGTATCGAACCGTAGCCATCTGAGGCCTCGTCTTCGTCTTAATCTGAGCCATAATGTTACCGCTGAATGCTGGACGAACCTGAACCAGGTTTCCTTTCTCATCTAAGTCAAGGTCAACGCAGTCAGCTGTAAGCCCAGTTCTCAGGGCCGCAGCTATTCTCGGTGCTAAGCTTCTGCCTAGGTGTGTGGCGCCTAGAAGGAAAATACTTGGACTTGCCTCCTTTACGAGCTTAACAATATTGTGGGAATACTGAACCACATCGAACATGCCGAGAAAGGGGCTGTCAAACACGTAGACGACGTCGGCTCCATAGTAGATGAGCTCCACGGCCTTATCGCGAACGCCATGACCTAACAGGACAGCTGACAACTCGACGCCAAGCCTGTCCGCAAGGGTTCTTCCCTTCCCAAGCAGCTCAAAAGAAACAGGGTGAACCACGTCGCTGTCTTGTTCAGCGAAAATCAACACGCCGCCAGCGTTAACCATGTTGTTCACCTCGATGCTCTCAACTCAACAAGAATCTTAGCAACCTTACGTGCTTTCTCTTCAGCCGTTCCCTCAACAAATTGGCCTTTTCTTTTTCCAGCTGAAGGCGCGAAAACCTTGGCAACCCATGTTGGAGAACCATTAAAGCCAAAAAGTTGTTCTTTGGCTACGTCAGCCAAATCATCTGCGTTCCACACAGTGATTTCAGCTTTCCTAGACCTCAACTTATCCTTTAACGTCGGCAGCCGAGGCACATTAACGTCTTTTGTAACGGTTATTAGCCCTGGAAAACGCATTTTTACGACGTAGCTGCTTTTGTCCAGCTGCGATTTAATCGTTATTTCAGCCACGTTAACGTCCAAGATTTCGTCGACGTAAGCTACGTGCGGAACACCCAAAAATTCAGCAACCTCAGGCCCAACCTGCGCTGTGTCTCCATCAATGGTCTTCTCGCCGCAAACAACCAAATCGAAACCTCCAATCTTCCTAACAGCGCATGAAAGAGCGTAAGAGGTAGCTAACGTGTCGGCACCCGCAAACCTCAAGTCGCTTAAAAGAACCGCCTCATCTGCACCTCTAGCAAGAGCGTCCCTAAGAGCTTCCTTAGCCTGCTCAGGCCCCATGCTGACCACAATTACTACGCCGCCGATTTTCTCTTTTATTTGGGCAGCTGTCTCCAAAGCATTCAAATCAAATGGATTAATAACTGCCCCAGCGGAGCTTCTATCTAAGCGTCCCTTTTCGTAGTCGAACCTGACCTTTTCGATGTCTGGAACCTGCTTCACCAAGACAACAATTTTCAGGTCCTTCAATATACCTTTCCCTTTCTGGACTCTTCTTTCTCATCTTATCGTCATAGACTTACGACGATTGATAGATGAGGCTTAATATGCCTTTGCTACGTAAACGACCTTTTCAGCCTTTTTTCCACACACGACGCATGGAAACTCAGGCTTTTCCTCAATGTCTACGCGGTGCCCCCTAACTTCGCCTCCTGAAACTTCCTTAATGGTTTCAGCACACCCAACATTTTCGCACCAGCAAATCCTAACGATTTTTTTACTATCAACCGCCTTTTTTAGCGAGTCTAAATCTGTGGCGTTAACCGTCATTTCCTCAAGAACTTGTCGGCTTCTCCTCCGTAAGCTTTCTGTTATTGAGTCAAACGTTTCCTTTATTGTGGAAACTGCTTTGTCAAA
Source organism: uncultured Candidatus Bathyarchaeia archaeon (assembly GCA_964584965.1). Taxonomy (GTDB): domain Archaea; phylum Thermoproteota; class Bathyarchaeia; order Bathyarchaeales; family DTEX01; genus JAGTRI01. Next base: position 14,448 of record CAZPBM010000013.1, read on the forward strand.
ATTAATGACGCTTCTTTTTAGGCTGGCCCTCTCTGAAATTGTTACATTCCTTTCTTTTAAGTCTCTAGGACCGACTTCAATCCTGACTGGAACTCCGAGCATCTCCCAGTAATAGAACTTTTCTCCAGGCGTTTTTTCCCTGTCGTCAAGCTTGGCTCTGAACCCTGCCTTCTCAACTGCATCGTAAACCGTCTTAGCGTAGGCTTTCACCTCGCTTTCTGTTCCCTTGTAGGGAATCGGCACTACGACAACTTGAACAGGAGCAACATCTGGCGGCAGAACCAAACCGTGGTCGTCGCCGTGCTGAGCTATAACAGCAGCCAAAGTGCGGCTTATCCCAAGCCCATAGCAAACCTGCGAAACATTGTGGCGGGTTCCCTCAGAATCCTCAAAGGTTATCTCGAAGGCTTTAGCAAAATTTTCGCCAAGATTATGAACCGTGCCAATCTGGTTGACTCTTCCATCAGGGTTCCAACTGTCAAACGCAATCGAGTACTCCGCTCCAGCAAACTTGTCGAAGTCAGGGCGTTTCAACAAATAATACGCAAGCCCCAACCTTCCAAAAACATTGGCGTAAATGGCGATGGCCTCTTTGACCTGTTTTTCAGCTAAGTCCCAGTTTTCGTGAGCAGTGTGAGCCTCGTTCCAAAGGAACTCTCTCATCCTCAGCAGCGGCCGTGTCGCCTTGGTTTCGTACCTGTAAACGCATACGCTTTGGTAAACCTTCAAAGGAAGGTCGGCGTGTGACCTTATCCACTGCGCAAACATTGGGTACATAGCTGTCTCAGAAGTTGGCCGCAGCAACATCTTTTTGTCCAGTTTTCTTCTTCCAGCATGCGTTATCCAGAACACCTCAGTTGCGAAGCCCTTGATGTGTTTCGCCTCCTTCGCGAAGGCGTCTTCTGAAATTGCGACCGGAAAAAGCATGGGGTCGTGACCGAAACCGTCAAGCAGGTCTTCAAGCATGTTTGTTATTCGTCTTACAATTTTGGCTCCCCAAGATTTGTAGACGTTGAAGCCTTTGATTGGATACCTGTTGTCTACAATTTCGGCGTTAAATAGTACTTCGTCAAACCATTCGCTGAAGCCTTGAAACTTTTTCATCAAACACACATCCGTGAATAATGGTTTTTCCAGTCTTGCCAGATTCACACATTGAGGAAAGACCTAATAAATCTTTAATTTTCCTGGTGGTGTAAAAGATGCTTGTAAAGATGCAAGCTTCCCAGTGGATGATTAAAGCCTCTATTTTTGCTTGGTTAGGTAAACATATTAAACTGGAATAAACGATTATAGGATGGATGAACTATGTCTTTGGATTACGAGAAGATGCTTGACGAGGCTTACAGTAAGCTCCCAAGAGATGTTTCGAAGCATGAAAGGTTCGAGGTTCCAAAAATATCGTGCACAACCTTCGGCGCCCGAACGATCTTCTACAATTTCAGAGAAATCTGCGGCTTTCTGAACAGAGACCCAGTTCACGTGTTGAGATACCTTTCCAAAGAGATGGCGACTGCTGGCACAATTGACGGAAACCGTGCAATTTTCCAAGGCAAATTCGAGTTTGAAACGTGCACCAATATTCTGAAGAGATACATTAACGAGTTCGTCATCTGTCCAGTGTGCAAAAGGCCTGACACAAAAATCGTGAAGGAAAAAAGGCTTTTCTTCCTCGTATGCGAAGCCTGCGGAGCTCGATCGCCCGTTAAACCCGTGTAAACGCGAAGCGGAAGCGGTAAGCTTTGGCTTATGTTAATGTGCGGAAGTGGGGGAAGCAGGTTCTCTTGGCTATCTGTGACGCTGAGATTCTCGGAAAAACGTTCAGAGAGTCAGGCATGGTTCTAGAAGTTAGGGAAGAGTTTTATAAAGGCGTCAGAACAAGCATCGACGAAGCCATAAGTCTCATCGACCAATCCACAATCGTAAACATCATCGGATGCAACACAGTTAAGAAAGCAATCGAAAAAGGCTACGTCCACCCAGAAGCCGTCATAGAAATCGGCGGCGTACTCCACGCCCAAATAGTGAAAATGTAAACAAAAAAACGAAAAAAACAAAAACATAATATATCAAAAACTATGGAAAAATACTAAGGCAAGTGTAAAATACGCTGGGGTGGCCGAACGGTTCAGGCGGCTGCCTGCAGAGCAGCTATATATGGGTTCAACTCCCATCCCCAGCTTTTCGGAATGAACCCTCATACTTTTAGTATTATTATTTGTGCTTCCTGAATAATTTGGCTCCGTTGTGCTTGCATATATATTCAAATTCAGCCTCTATGATCTGAGTTATTTCCTCATTTGTTGATACAACTTTGCATGTGTAGTCGTCTTCATTTTTAAAAATCAAGTTTAGCTGAGGTTTTCAACATCCTTGGACTACTACCCTTTTCAGGGTTACTCTAACGTTAAAGTTTATAAAATCCACATCCTTCAACCAAAGCTTCCATGCTTCTCCAGCCCTCATTCCTGTTTCTTTAAGCAACTGAAGGAACGTGCCTGTCTTCTTCCCGCTACTTGCCATTAACTGGTCTAGCTCTCCCTCGGTTGGTATAAACGGTAGCTTCTGTATTCTCCGATACCTAGGATGCGCGCACCGTGCGCGCATGAGGCTGTTGGGCGAAATCAGCGTTTTCTTCAGCCACAGCCATAACAGACTCATCCGACTCCAAATTTTCCAATGGTTGAGGCGTCTCTGAGCCTCTGATCCTCTTTTAAAAGCTGGATGGTGGGCTGCACTTCGAGGTTTATCTCTTTGATTTTTGAGGCTAAAAGTGATCGGTCAATTAGTCCATTGCTGTCTTTGTTTTCTATAAGCCACGTTTTCAGCTGTTCCAGTTTTTCAGTTAAGCTTATGCATAAAACTTTAGAACCAGAGGCAACATTTCGAAAATTCAGAAAACATAACCCACTTACAACAATTTTAAAAGTTTCATGGGCTCTTTTTCAATAAAATTCTTAGTGGAATATGCACCCGTTGGCTGGTCTATTGATTTTTCTATATATAGCTGTTCCTATTTTTGCGTGGTTAAAGTTGAGAAAAAATCTTTAATTATCTTATCTGTAATCATGTATTTTCCTTCTTTTTTGTGAATTAGATCATATCGTTCAAGTTCCTGAAGGTAATATGGAACGCTTGATAATTTTAGCTTAATATGGCGTGCAATTTTTGATGCTGTATTTTCACCTTGGGCAATAGCCTCCAGGATCCTTCGAAGCCTTGCCTCCTTTGTCGATGATCCTAAATCTTCTTTCAATATGTAATTAACGTATAAGTTGAGAGCTCCAGACGTGCTTGTTAAAATCCTCTTGTATGTTTCTTTATAGCTTTCTCCAGGTTTATGGTTTTCAGCTAACATTATAAGGTAGTAGGGATGCCCCCCGACGAGGTTCCATGCACATTCAGCCTCTTCTAAGCTACAATTTGCACTTTTAACGAACAGTTTAAGTGCGTATTCCTTAGAAAGCGGTCCAACTTCAATAATTACAAAATGTCCAAACAATGGGCTTTCTCCTTTCCCTAAAATGTTCCTCATAAAATGAACCCTTGACCCGCTGACCACAAACTCCACGTTTTCCCTATTTTCAAGCATACTTCTCATCAATTCAGTTATGGCTTCAAGCTTAGAATATCGTTTAAACTCAATTAGATTTGGAAACTCGTCAATAATAACAACAATACGTCTATCGCTTTTCCGCGAAATCTCATTAGCATAATCAAAAGCCAACAGAAAAACACTTCTATTATCTTCTGTTTCCGTAAACTCTGGATGAATTGTCACTGAAAATTCGCCCTTCTCATCCACCGAAGGCTCAAAAGTCAAACGCAACTTTCTCAGTTTAGTCAAAGTTTTAAAAAGGTTACCCAAAACCATTGACGCCTTCTCAATTTTTCCCAAATCTTTTGCATAAGTCCGTGTAATCTGAGACATTAAGTTCTGAGCAAAATCATAAGGTGAAAACCTGTAAACCGAAAGATCAACATAAACAACAATAATACCTCTTTTTTCAAGCTCATCCTTAACCTTCAAAAGAATAGTTGTCTTACCAATCCTGCGATGTCCAATTAATGCATAGTTAACATTTTTTGAAGGATCTGAAAGACCGTCGACAAGTTTTCCGACCTCTTCCTCTCTATCAACAATTTCTTTCTGAGGCTTACCAACAATCATTGTAGACACAGAAACTTATATAGAATTCACTATATATATGATTTTCTATACTCCCCCCGCGCTTTGGAAGCCATTAAATATACAAATGCAAAAATCAAATATCAATTAGATGTCTAAGAAATAAAACAGAAAAGGGGGATTTGTGGGAGATTTCATCAGCACTTCTTGGGGTCAACTTCCATCTCATGGCAAAGATACCGGCATCTTAGGGAAAAATTTCATGCCTTCGGGAAGTTTGTCTATAATTTATACATGTGATAAACAAGCGCCTAAAAGTGGTTATGATCCAAAATGCGTGTAGCTTCCGCAATATCTTTGATTGCTTCGCCCTCAACCCCGATAAGATCTACCTGATATTAGTAGGTTATGGGTTCCGTTGCAGCATTTTTATCCGCCAGGTGCGCCATAAAATGGAACACTGCGCCAAATCATGTTCCACCAGTCTTCGTTGGTTATTGCTTCACCTCTAACAATGATCTCTAAAACTTCTTTTAGAAGATTATGATGTCTTCTTTCATCGGCTAGTAGGGCTCCTTGCGCGCTTTGTCTAGCCGCTGGAGTATAGTGTTCGCACCATTAATGTAAGCCTGGTGATGCTTGTTGTGATGGATTCTCAGCTGTTCTTCTGACATATAGGGCTGCAAGTCTCCATAGCCACAAGGAAGTTGAGGCAAAACATACAGTCTAGCTTGCTCCATAAAATCTTCCTCCCGCTAATCCAATTCTTTCTTAATAAATTGGTCTTTCGGGGCTTCACAAATTGGACAAGCCCAGTTTTCAGATAATGCCTCGAAGGATGGTCCAGGTTTTATTCCGTGCTTTGGGTCTCCAACCGATGATTGTAGATGTATCCACAAATTATGCATTCCCACTTTTCCATGGCTAATCCTTCTACTTCTCTTTTTTAACGTTGTAGCTAACTTTTGCTTCCGCTCTTTCGAAAAGCTTCCATCTGGACATTTTTCCACCGTTAGTTTGAAAAGCCTCTGAACGGTTTTTTCCGTGACATCTGCCATTGTCAACGACTATCCTTGAATCCTTCACAAACATAGATGTGAAAAGAATTTTCTGCACCAAAATTTCATATCTCAAAAAATAGAAAAAAGGGTTACGGAAGCCTTTTCTTACATAGAAACCAGTCAACGCACTCGTAGCCCTCTTGCAAACGTTTCTCTGCTTCTTCCTGAGTTGCGGGTGCCGGAACGATTACTGCATCGCCAGGTTTCCAGTTGGCGGGCAGAGCCACCTTATACTTGTCAGCTGTCTGCAAGGCGTCGATAAGCCTCAAAATCTCATCCATATTCCTTCCAACATTCAGAGGATAATATATCATTGCTCTGAGCTTCATTTCGGGGTCCATTACGAAAACACAGCGCACAGCCGCTGTTGTGCTTTGTTTAGGATGTATCATGCCAAAAAGATTGGCAACCTTCATGTCTAAGTCGGCTATTACTGGGAACGGTATAGTTACGCCAAGCTTTTCCTTTATGGTTCTAATCCATGAAATGTGAGAGTAAACACTATCAATACTTAATCCTATAAGCTGAACATTGCGTTTCACAAGCTCTGGATGTATTTGGGCGAAGGCCGCAAACTCCGTCGTACAAACTGGTGTGAAATCGGCTGGATGCGAAAATAGGATAACCCATTTTCCCTTAAAGTCTGAAAGCCTTATTTTGCCATGAGTTGTGACTGCCTCAAAATCGGGGACAGCTTCGCCAAGCTTTAACACCTGTTTTTCTTCAACTTTTTCCATATTTAATTCATCCTCAATTTTTATACACACAACCTTTTTATCGACCGATGCTTATATGTTTTTCGTACAGAATTCGGCTAAAATCGTATGTAATGGTGCGAAAAATGGTAAAAAAGATCGTGGAAATAGACGAACTTGACTTCAAAATCCTAGAGCTCCTCCAAGAAGATGGAAGGCTCACGTTTCTGGAGATAGCCAAAAGATTAAAACTAAACGAATCAACGATCCGTAAAAGAGTCCAGGCCCTCAAAGAGCAGAGAATAATAAAACGGTTCACCGTGGAAATCGACCCAGCTAAAATTGGCTTAAACACTGTTGCAATAGTTGGCATAGACGTTGACCCGCCGAAACTTTTGGAGGTTTCCCAAACACTCTGTGAGTTCAAGGAAATCCGCAATGTGGCGACATCTACAGGCGACCACATGATAATGACCGAGATGTGGGCAAGAGATGGAAGAGAACTAACAAAAATAATTTCTGAAAAAATAGGCGTAATAGATGGAATCAAGAAGATCTGTCCAGCGATTATTCTGGAAAAATTGAAAGGATAGC
>CAZPBM010000014.1:0-23366 GCA_964584965.1 uncultured Candidatus Bathyarchaeia archaeon
AGGAAAGCCTATTTCACTTATGGACGGTTTGACATTGTAGTGTTTCTTGAAGTGGAGAACTACAAGCAACTCCGAGATCTAACAAGCCAAATCAATGAAATATCTGGCGTTAGAAGCACAGAAACCCTTGCAGAAGCCTAGCTAATCCCTTTTTCTTTTTCATTTTTTAACACATTGACAGCCTCCTAAATGCTTGTGAACGTACTTTCCAAGCGGTTCTTTATTTCGCAATCACTAATTAATGATGTCTGGAAGGACGTGTTTTGATTCTTTTTGTCGCCTCAAAAAGAGACATTGCGGCAATGAACATTGCCGAGAAACTTGTTAGCAGTCAAGGCTTCAAAAGAACTGAAGAGACTTTCAGCGGCAATCCAGTGTTCTCAAAAACCTTAGCGGACGGCAAAACTGTAAAGCTCGTCTACATCGACCAAGACTCGGTGAACACGCAGTCACTGGTTTTCCCTTTGCCCTTAAGTTTGCTTGTTTTTCTTTCCCGCCACAAGAGCCTAAGTGGAACTCCAACATTGTCTGTTCACACGCCTGGAAACCTCGGCGACGCAGAGATGGGTGGACTGCCCAGGACCGTGTCCATTTCTCCAGCAAGCGCCATGAAAGAGGCCTTAAAAACAATGAAAGAAGCCCAAGTTGAGAAGGGTCTAGAATACGAGGTATCCTACGAATGCACGCACCACGGCCCATCGTTAAATGTACCAACAATGTTTGTTGAACTTGGAAGCTCCGAAAAACAGTGGCAAGATCGCGAGGCAGCTGAAGCTGTTGCAAAAGGCGCATTAGCCGCAGCAGCTGCTAAAACTGCGGACTACGCTGCTCTAGGGATTGGAGGCCCACATTACAACATGAAGTTCACGCGAAAAGCTTTGGAAACCGAAACCGCATTTAGCCACATTATCCCCAAATACGCAGTCAGCAAACTAGACACCGAAGTCCTGAAGCAATGTGCTGAGAAAACTGTCGAACTTGTTAAAAAAGCGGTTCTGGACTGGAAGGGCATAACAGGCGTGGATAAGAGCCGGTTGCTTGGCTTGTTAGCTGAGGTAGGCTTAGAAGTCGAGAAAATCTAAGCTTTTCCGCGTTTCTTAGCTTTTTCAGTTTGGTACCTTAGATGATAAAGCACTAGCTTCAAAATACGCCCTTCTTACAAGGTCTATGATTGTATCTGGAGAGATTACGATTGCATTTAAAGCAAGGTTGTGTGCTTCCAAAACCGCGACTTGGATGAGAACCGCAATGCTTTCAGGCAAGGGAACCGCAGCATTCAAAGACAGATTTAATGCTTCAGTGTATGCTTCACCTATATTCTTTTTGTACTCATCAATATCTAACTTTAGATGTTCCTCAGGTATGATGACACCGTTGTCATAAACTGCCTTAACGGTTAATCCCATTTCCACAGGTTTTATGCCGAGCTTCGACAAAACCGGAGCAAGACTTTCAGAAATTACTTCTCCTTTTCTAACAACAACCGTGTCCCGGTTCACCCAGACACTTCCAGATTCAATCCGGGTCGGTATTCCAACCGAGTTAAGCTGACTTATGATCGGTCCAGGAGGAAGCCCAGTGTTTCCAGCAGGAACCACCGCGTCTTCTGAGGCTATGTCACCGACCTTTGCGAAGGCTTTAACCTTACTTTTTTCGATTATTCGCTCAAGTTTGAAGGGATTAAGGTGTGTGAAAAGATAAACGTTTGAACCTCTTAGGTAGTCTTTAAGTTTCTCTGCGTTCGGGATCGACAAATTCGTAATTGCCCTTTCAACCAACGAATTTTTTAACACGCGAACCTGCGCAGAGCCTTGAAGTTTCTTCCTTAACTCTTGGAGCTGAGTGGATCGAACCTTATGTAGACTGGCGATCCCAATTGCTGGATACCTTTGAATGATGTCTTGTATTTCCTTAACGTTTTCTGCCTTTTCACGTATTGCAAGCCGCTCCATTTCTCAATCACCTAGACGCTGACTTTCACGGGATGCCCCATTGTTGTTTTAAGATATATCGCATCCACATTTTTTATGCCCTTTTTGAGTCTAGCCGTAACTCTTCTAACTATGGTTTGAACGTTCTCAGCAACTTCATCGTCAGACATGTTTTCCGTCCCGATTCGGCACTGCAAAATCGGCTGGTTACGAGCTCTCACAAGCACAAACTTTTTCTGCCTCTCAATTTCCTGCTCAATATTAGCTGCCGGAGGAACAGGAACAGGCATCTTCCCCCTTGGCCCTAAGATGCCACCTAAAGCCCTTCCAACAAGAGGCATAAGAGGAGCTGAGGCGATAAAAACATCCATCGTTTTTGCTATCTGCCTTTGTCGCTTTTTGTCAGTGGACAAGCTTTGAATATCGGAGCTTTCGAGAACAAGATCTGCTCCCCCTCTTCTCGCCCTAAGAGCCATGTCGCCGTCAGCAAGAACACAAACAGAAATCTTTTTGCCTAGAGGATGAGGAAGCTCAATTCTTTCCTGTATTCTGCCTTCTGGCTGCTTCATGTCAATGTCTTTAAGATTGATAATCAACTCTATAGTCTGGTTGAAGTTCCTCTTGGCCGACTTTTCCCTTACTTCTTTGATTGCATCTTTGAGGGTTTTCGATTCTATGGACATACATTAGGCCTCAGTTTCGACAAAAAATCCCAAATCGCTAATAAAAAGGTTACCTTTCGCATCATTGTTTTTCCAGAATATTATCGTAGACTCCTTCGTCAATCTCTTTCATAACATCTTTAGCGTCCTTCTGATCAACCGTAACTCCCATAGAGCAGCATGTTCCAACAATCTCTTTCACTGCGGCTTTCAAGGTTTTCGCAAGAAGCGTAGGTTGCTTGATTTTTGCAATCTTCACTACTTGCTCTATGGAAATGTTGCCAACCTTTGCCGTGTGCGGAGTTCCTGATCCTTTCTGAATCCCAGTTTCCTTAACTATTAGTGCTCCAGTGGTCGGGATTCCAACAGTTACCTCGAACTCTTTTGTTTCTGGGTCAACAATAACTTTAACTGGAACCTTCATGCCAGCGTAGCTACTTGTTAACTCGTTAATCTTGTTTACAATCATGAGAACGTTTACACCTAACGGACCTAAGGCTGGGCCAAGTGGCGGTCCTGCTGTTGCTTGTCCGCCAGCAACGAGTGCTTCAACTACTTTCTTTTCAGGCATCATTTTTCCTCCACTTTTGTTTGTTGTCCTTTTTCAGTGACTTTCACGTAATCAGCGTGAACTGTAATGGGTAACGTAAATGTTGCTTCGAGAAGTTCGATTGTAACCTCCTCTTTTGCTTTGTCTATCCCCGTAATTTTAGCCTTCATTCCTTTGAACGGTCCTCCTGTGACTTCCACGATATCGTTTACGTTCAATTCCTCAATTATTGGCCGCACAACAATGTATTTTTCAACCTCAGACAAAGACACAACTCCAGGCACTCTTGACCTGACGTGCTTAATGCCCCCGATTGCCTCTTCAACGATGTGTGGACCGTTTGCCTCGATGAAAATGTAACCCTTCAATGTTTCAGGGACAAGAATGGCTTTTAAGGGAATGTTGTTCGCTTCAGCCCTTCCTGTGATAAGATTCGCCACGTTTCTTTCTTGCCCCACAGTAGTTCTCACAGCAAAAATTATTGTTGAACGTTCTTCTGTAGCCATTTCCATCTATTCCTACCCTAAAATTGCACCTTTAATGAACGAATTCAGAATATTGATGATGAACCCAACTAAACCTACAAGGATTATACCAGCAGTACAAACCTTTATAGTAAGCCAAACCTCTGTTCTGTCGGGCTTCTTCGCTAGCCTAAGCAGTCTAGAGCAAGACTTAAGGAAAGAGCCGAGTCCCAAATCAACACATCTCGCAAATATTCTACACAAAAGGAGAAATGACCTCTATATAAGAATATTTCTGGATCACCGTTACATGCAAGCGAATTATGCTATGTAAGCTAAACCGCTCTAAATTGTACTTTAATAGTGTCTCTAGTTTTTCCGACAAATTTAAGTATTGGATTATCCATGTTCGAAAGGTTGAATATGAATTGAAGGCCAATAATAATTAAATAAGGTGAATGGTTGATGGAATACGTCTATGCGGCCATGTTATTGCACAAGGCTGGAAAACCAATTGACGAAGACAACGTGACCAAGGTTCTTCAATCTGCAGGTTTACAGGTAGACCAAACCAGAGTAAAGGCGCTTGTTGCAGCTCTTTCCGAAATAAACATTGATGAAGCCATAAAATCAACACCGACCTTCATGCCAGCCGCAGCAGCTCCAACAGCTGCAGCTGCACCAGCGGCTCCAACCACTGAACAGAAACCGAAGGTTGAGGAAAAGAAAGAAGAAAAGAAGGAAGAGGAAGCCTTAGAAGGCCTTGGGGCGCTTTTTGGTTAAGTCTTCTTTTTTTGTCAGTTCAAAACGGATCTTTCTGTCATTATTTCGCGAATTGTGGCTTGTTGAGGCTTAAATATATTAACGCTCCTTGTCTCTTTACTTGTGAAGGCAAGGAGCAGTTGAAGGAGAACTATGCCTATGAGGTTTACTGAAGAGGAATATCATCTTCCCTTTTTTAACGAGTTTGGCTATGTTAGAAAGCCGTGCCCTCAATGTGGAGAGTTTTTTTGGACCCAGAACAGTGACCAAGAATATTGTGGTGAAGCAACTAGCAAAGGCTGTGCTGAGTACACCTTCATCGATAGCCCTCCAACCCGAAAACCTTACAGTTTACAGGAGATACGTGAATCGTTTCTTTCTTTTTTCGAAAAGCGTGGGCATACGAGGATAAAGCCGTATCCACTTGTTGCACGTTGGAGAGATGACCTGTACTTTACAAACGCCAGCATCATCGATTTTCAGCCATACGTGACTGAAGGCTTGATTCCTCCACCAGCGAATCCACTTGTCATAAGCCAAGTTTGCGTAAGATTTCCTGACCTTGACAGCGTCGGTCCAACATTTGGGCGACACTTGACAATTTTTGAGATGGGTGGGCATCACGCGTTTAACTATCCTAATAAGGAGGTTTACTGGAAAGACGAGACTGTTCGTTATCACCACGAGTTCGTAACCTCAATTTTAGGCATAAAAAGCGAGGAAATCGTCTACAAAGAAGGCATCTGGGTTGGAGGAGGAAACGCAGGTCCCGACATTGAAAGCATAGTACGAGGGCTTGAGGTTGACACCCTAGTTTTTATGAAGTACAAGGTTGTAAACGGCGAGTTCGTGGAGCTGCCTATACGAACCGTAGACACAGGTTACGGCGTCGAAAGGTTTACTTGGCTATCCCAAGGATGCGTAAGCGGATTCGAAGCTGTCTACGGTGAGTTGCTGGACAAAATCATGTATCTGGCTGGAGTAGAATTGCCGGAAAGAAGGCTTCTAGCAGAAGTGTCGAAGGTTTCTGGGCTGATCTCGATTTCTAAAACCTCGGGTTCAGTGGAGAACTGGCAGAAGGTCGCTAGGAAAATCGGTGTGGACTACGACAGCCTTTATCGTGTTGTGAAACCCATTATAAACGTTTACAGCGTTGTTGACCACACGAAATGTTTGGCTTTCCTTTTGGCAGAAGGAGTTGTCCCTTCGAATGTTCAAGAAGGGTATCTCACACGGCTACTGATAAGGCGGACCTATAGGCTTTTGAAAGACCTTTCGATTGAAGATAAGATGTCTGATATAATAGACCTGCAAATAGACTATTGGCGTAGGGACTTTCCACGTCTTGCAGAGATGCGTAACGAGATTCTCGAGATGCTTTCCGTAGAAAAAGAAAAGTATAAGCAGACTCTTGAAAGAGGCCGAGGCCTAGTGAAAAGGATAATTCAAGAACAAAAGAGGCTGGGAGCAGCTGAAATTCCTTTAGAAAAAGTTGTTGAACTCTACGATTCACATGGGCTTACACCTGAAGTAGTCGTTGAAACAGCGGCAGCTGAAGGAGTGAAAGTGAAGGTTCCTGACAATTTTTACAGCTATGTTGCTGAACGGCATGTTGTGGCTCCTGAAATGTTGAGAGATGCCTCTAAAGAGGGTTTCCAAGATATAGAAGGAGAATTTTCAAACTTGCCTGAAACTCGGCGACTTTATTATGAGAATGCCTACATTAAGGAATTCAAAGCTAAAGTGTTACGGTCCTCAGGGAACCGCGTGGTTCTCGACCAAACAGCCTTCTATCCTGAAGGAGGTGGGCAGCCTTCAGACTATGGCTATTTAAAATTTGATGGAAAACAATCGAAGGTCATCGATGTCCAAAAAGTCGGTGGAGTAATCATTCATTTGTTGGAAGGTCCAATTCCCGTGGAAACACAAGAAGTATTTGGTCAGCTTGACTGGGAACGGCGGCTTAGTTTAATGAGGCATCACACTGCCACTCACTTGATTATGGGCGCAGCGAGACGAACACTGGGAGAGCATGTTTGGCAGTCGGGAGCTCAGAAAGACGTGGAAAGAACGAGGCTTGACATCACACATCCCAAGCGGCTTACAACAGGCGAGATCAGCAAGATTGAAAGGCTTGCGAACCAAGTTGTGATGAAAAACTTGCCTGTTGAAACTTTCTGGCTACCCAAGGAAGAAGCGGAGAGAAAGTACGGTTTCAGACTTTACCAAGGCGGCGTTGTTCCAGGGCGAGAAATACGTGTCGTTAAGACAGAAAACTGGGAAGTTGAGGCTTGCGGCGGAACCCACTGTAAGTCGACAGGTGAGGTTGGGTTTATAAAGATAATTCGAACTGAACGTATTCAAGATGGCGTGGAAAGACTAGTTTTCAGCGCTGGTGACGCAGCAATAAAAGTAGTTCAAGACTTGGAGTCTAAGGTTCTGAGGATAGCTGAGCTTCTCGAGGTTCAAACTGAAAAGGTTGAGAACACGGTGGAACATGCAGTTACAGAGTGGAAGAACCTTCGAAGAGACAAGGAACGATTGACAAACAGCTTAGCCCAGTTCATGGCTGAAAACTACTTGACAAACGCAGAAACAGTAAAAGACCTGCGGCTTATCGCAGGCATCTTGGATTCCCAAGAAGCGGATGTTGACTTGCTGATCAAGGTTGCAAGTAAACTTGTCAGCATCGAAAGTCGTTCGGCTGTTATGTTTATAAGTGTAGATAAGAATGCGCGCGTAATTGTCATGGTTGGGAAAGAAGCTCAGAAGCTCAAAGTAGACGCTAGAGAAATTGCCAAAGCTGCGGCAGCTGAACTTGGAGGAAGCGGAAGTGGAAAACCTGATTTTGCTCAAGGCGGAGGAACAAGGGTTGAAAACGCCGTTAAAGCTTTGGAAAAGGCTAAGAATGTTGCACGTAGAATGATTGAAGGGTGAAATTTATGCGAAATAACTGGGAAAAAATTGAAGAGAAATGGAGAAAGGAATGGGAAAACGCTCGCATATTCGAGGCTGACCCTGATCCGAAACGAAAAAAATTCTTTATAACCTTTCCATACCCGTACATGAACGGCCCCTTACATATTGGACATGGCTTCACCGCGACTCGTGTTGATATTTACGCCCGGTTTATGAGAATGAAGGGATTCAACACCCTTTTCCCTTGGGCTTGGCATTGGACTGGAGAACCAATTGTGGGCGCTGCGTTACGTGTTCAGAAAGGCGATCCTGAACTCATTACAGCTCTGAAGGAGATTGATGGTGTTCCAGAAAATGAGCTTCAAAAATTTGTGGATCCCGTTTACATGGCTAACTACTACACTCGCGAAGGAAAAGAGGCTGTTAAGAGAATTGGGTTTTCGGTTGACTGGAGGCGTGAGTTTCACACGACCAGCCTTGAGCCAACATATAGCCGCTTTATTGAGTGGCAGTATGAAACGCTTAGAAGAAAAGGCTACGTTACAAGGGGGACTCACCCTGTAGTTTGGTGCCCCAATTGTGAAAGCCCAACTGGCGACCACGATCGTCTGGAAGGTGAAGGCGTTTCGCCTGAAGAATATACTTTGCTGAAGTTTCATTATGGCGGTTCCTATCTTCCAGCAGCCACTTTTAGGCCTGAAACAATTTTTGGCGTAACAAACATCTTTATCAACCCAGAAGCCGTGTATGTTGAAGCGAAGGTTAACGGCGAGAAATGGATAATCAGCAAAGAAGCTGCTCGAAAGCTTTCTGAACAGTTGAAAAAGGTTGAAGTGCTTCGAGAATTTAAAGGAGCAGAATTGATTGGCAAATGCTTCATTGATCCAGTGAGCAAGAGGGCTCTTCCAATTTTGCCAGGCTGGTTTGTTAGTCCAGAGTCAGCTACAGGCGTAGTTTACAGTGTTCCAGCTCATGCGCCAGCTGATTGGATTGCTCTTGAAGATTTGGTTAAAAAACCTGATGAGCTGCGAAAGTTCGGGATCGACCCCTCTGTTGTTGAAAACATTAAGCCAATTTCTCTCATTAGCGTCGAGGAATATGGCGAATTTCCCGCTGTTGAGATAGTTAAACAATTAGGTGTCAAGGACCAATTTGACCCTAAGGTTGACGAGGCAACATCAATAATCTACCGAAAAGAGTTCCATACTGGTGTCCTAAAACCAATAACAGGCAAGTATGCAGGCAAAAAAGTACAGGAAGTCAAAGCGGAGCTAATTGAAGATTTCAAGAGATTGAACATTGCTGATTCGATGTATGACTTGCCAGAAAAGGTAGTCTGCCGATGCACGACCACATGTATTGTCAAGATTCTGTCAGACCAGTGGTTCCTGCGGTATTCAGATCCTGAATGGAAGAAGAAAGCTCATGAAGCTGTTGACGCTGCAAATGTGTTTCCTGAGGAAGCTCGAGCTTACTTCCACGAGAAACTGGATTGGCTTCACGACTGGGCTTGCGCCAGAAGAACGGGCCTTGGGACGCCCTTGCCTTGGGGTTCAGGATGGATAATTGAGACTCTAAGTGATTCAACGGTTTACATGACATTTTACACAATCGTCAAACACATTCGCGCATATAACATTAAGCCTGAACAGCTGACCAACGCTGTTTTTGACTATATCTTCTATGGAGAAGGTAACGCTGAGGCTTTGGCCAAGAATTCCGGAATATCTGTAACAGTGCTGAATGAGATGAAAGAAGAATTCGAGTATTGGTACCCCGTAGACATGAGGGTTTCAGCTAAGGAGCTTGTTCCAAACCATTTGTCTTTCTTCATATTCCAACATACAGCCCTGTTCCCGAAGAAGCATTGGCCGCGTGGAGTAGGAGTAAACGGCATGCTTTCGATTGAGGGACAAAAAATGTCTAAGTCTAAAGGGAACTTCCTTACCCTGCGAAATTCTTTGGACCGTTTTGGAGCTGACGTTACTAGGCTTACCCTAGTTTTAGGCGCTGAAGGCATGGATGACCCGGACTGGCGGGAAGAAAACGCCAAGAGTATAAACGCAAGGCTTATGGCTTTTCAAAGATTTGTGTGCGACCTTGTTAAGCTTCATGGGGATGTTAAGATTAAGAATATTGACCGCTGGCTGTTGTCAATGATTCAAAGACGAGTGAAGATTGTTACTGAAGCTTTGAAAGTCATGAAAACAAGGACGGCTGCTGAGGTGGCGTTTTTCGAGTTGTGGAACGACATACGTTGGTACATGAGACGCACCGAAGTTCCTAACATAAAGCTTCTGAGAGAGGTGACTGAAATTTGGATACGCCTGATTGCCCCATTTACGCCTTTTCTCAGCGAAGAGCTTTGGCACCTTTTCGGCAAAGAAAACTTCGTTTCACTAGCTGAATGGCCGGTCTACGACGACTCAAAAATTGATAAAGGCGCAGAGGAATCCGAGGAACTGGTTAAGAACCTCATAGAGGACACAGTCAGCATCACTAGAGCAACAAAGATTGTTCCTAAGCATGTCTGCTTCTATGTTGCTGCCGAGTGGAAATGGAAAGTATACGTTGAAGCTTTGAAGAAGGCTCAAGCTGGAAAAATCGAAATGAAAGACGTCATGAGAGACCTGCTGAAGAACCCAGAAATGCAAAAAAAGACGAAAGATCTTGCAGCATTCTTAGGAAAAATAGTTGTGGAAATCAACATGGTTGGGGAGGACCTAAAGAAAAGGAAACTCGAGCTCGGCATCTTGGACGAGAAAACCGTCGTAGAAGAAGCAAAGGAATTTCTGCAAAAAGAGTTAAACGCCAAAATCTCAGTCTACAGCGAAGAAGACCCTCAAAAGCACGATCCTAAAAACCGAGCCTCGCAAAGCAAACCTTATAGACCCGCAATCTACATAGAATAAAACCGAAATTCGTAAGAACCCTTATGAAAAATGTTTTCAATATTGTTGAAAATTCCAGTGTTTCCACGAAGCCTATATAAAGAA
The DNA here is from genome assembly GCA_964584965.1 of uncultured Candidatus Bathyarchaeia archaeon. GTDB lineage: Archaea > Thermoproteota > Bathyarchaeia > Bathyarchaeales > DTEX01 > JAGTRI01. Next base: position 10,285 of record CAZPBM010000014.1, read on the forward strand.
AAAATTATGGCAGTTTCAGAAGAGAATATGTTATAATTGCTTAAATTATCGTTTTGTCTAAAAGATTTAAGTAATGTAACCACTATGAAATATAGGCACAGAAATATTCGATGGTGATTTAGACTTGTTTAAGATTAGGATGTCCGATGCGAAGCTTCTGAGAGACGCGGTTACAGCTATCTCAACGCTTATAGATGAGGGAACGTTCGTTATTGGTCCAGACGGCATTAGACTTAGGGCCATGGATCCTTCCCGCGTAGCTATGGTTGACTTCGCGATGCAGAAAACAACCTTCGACGAATATACTTCTGATCAAGAAACGAAGATTTGCCTTAATCTTGGAGAGTTGTTGAAGCTCCTAAAGAGGGCTGGAAAAGACGAGGCAGTTGAACTTTATCTTGATGAAGGTACAGGTCAGTTCGTAATCACAATTAGAGGAAAATATGTCCGAACATTTAGAATGCCTACGTTGGAGGCAAGCGAGGAGGAACAGGGATTACCCAAGATAACGTTCAACGCGAAGGTTACGTTGACGACAGATGGGCTTCGCCAGTCTCTTGAGGATGTTGCTCTTGTGAGTGATCACGTACGAATAGAAACGGACGGCGAAAAACTGGCAATGAACGCTAAAGGAGATATCATGGGAGCCAATATTGAACTTAAAAAAGGAAGTGACGCGCTATTATCTGTTGAGGCAACAGAACCTTCAAAATCGACCTTTCCTTTAAGTTATCTTTCAGAAATTGTTAAGGCCGCCGTTGCTACTTCGGACATCGTTACACTTGAGTTCTCAAACGACATGCCCGTCCGCTTAGACTTCAAGCAAACATACGATGGAACTTTAGTGTATTATTTAGCGCCAAGAATAGAAGTAGAGTAAAGAAAGAAATATTGAAAAAATTATTAAAGGAAAGGATATTGGCTTTAACACGAATTGAGTTAGCAAAGTACCCGTTTGTTTTGGATGCTGCTGAAGAAGTTAAAAGGTTAGATCTAGATATCTCAAACCTTGAAAATCCAAATCTAAAAACAATTGTGGACAGGGCTATTAATCGAATCGAAGAGGCGCTGGCAACAGATCCACCACGGGTAAGCTTCCGGCCTGGAGATGAAGATAAGGAAATTCCGTCTTTTCCAGTTGCCATTATTTTAGCTTCTGCGACCAATAATGATTATATTAAGAGGCGGTATGCTCTGGCTGAGGCAGTACGAGCTTATGATCTACTACAGTTTGAGGATGAAAAACGGATTGTTGAAATTGTCAAAGTTTTTAACTGGAAGATTAGAATACACAAGCAACCAGTTGGCAATAGAAGGTACGGCTTTGCCCTTTTTTTCACCCATTTTCTAAGAAATGCGGAAGTTTTTCATGAAGATGAGTGGAAGCTCGTTAACAGAACTATGGTAAACGGCGAAGTTTTTCTAAATAAGCGAGAGGTTGCGAGGCTTATTCAAGAGGAAGTACGAAGACGCATCGAAAAAAGGTTCAGCGTGAACGTTAGGCAGATGCTTCCTGAAGCCATCCTTCAGAGAGTTGACAACCTAAGCAAAAAATACGCGGACCGGATCGACCAATCCAGATACACCGCATTTCCAAAAGAAGTTATCAATGAGGCTTTTCCACCATGCATTCAGATATTTTATAGCTCTGCAAAAACTGGAACACATATTTCTCACCTTGGCCGCTTCACTTTGACCTCTTTTCTCATAAATATTAATATGAAGTCTGAAGATATCGTGAACCTCTTCCGCGCCTCAGCAGACTTCAACGAGAGAATGACGAGGTATCAAGTGGAGCACATATCAGGAGACCGAGGTTCCCGAACAAAGTACAAGTCTCCAACATGTGAAACTCTTAAAACTCATGCCCTGTGTCCAGGTCCAGATGAACTATGCCGGACGATTCGAAGCCCATTAAGGTATTACGCAAAAAAGACGAGAATGCTTAAGAGGTAAATCCATTTATTTAGCTGTTAAAATGGATAATCAGACTTTTATTCAGCAAAAGTTCCTCGAATTTTATGAAGAAAGCGCTTCGAAAATTGAGGGGCCATCATCGATTAGACAAAGAGAATTTGGGTTTATGATTTTCAAAGAGAACATGATGGTTAGGCACAAAAGCTTCGATACGGTTGATGCTCTTCGGACATTCATTAAAGAGAATGCGCCTGCTCATGCTTATCATTCAACAGCCTATTATGAGACGCCTGAGGTGAAAATGGAGGACAAGGGTTGGCTTGGGGCTGACCTCTATTTTGACATTGATGCAGACCATATTGCAACGAAATGTAAAGAGATTCATGACTCGTGGACTTGTAAAGACTGTGGCTTCGCTGGTAAAGGTCAGCCTGACATCTGCCCAGCATGTGGAAGCAAAAGATTCGATCAGAGAATTTGGCCGTGTGACATATGTTTGAATTCAGCGAAGAAAGAGACGATTAAACTCGTTGAAATGTTAATGGAAGAGTTCGGCTTCTCTTCAAGTGAAGTGACTGTTTCCTTCAGTGGTCACAGGGGATATCATGTTCACGTGACAAATGAAGCGGTTCGAGAGCTGGATGCAGGCGCCAGAAAGGAAATAGTTGACTACATTACAGGAACTGGACTAAATGCCTCCTTCTTTAGTTCCGCAGTAGGTGCGTTTCGGCTATCGTCAAAAACGTCGGTTTCTGCCCTAGATGATGTCGGTTGGCGTGGCCGAATGGTAAGAGGCGCCTATGATTTTCTATCCTCTGCAACTATACAGAACCTGATGGATCTTGGAATCAAGGAGAAACGGGCGAACGAGATTATTCTAAACAAGCAAGCCATTCTCAACAATTGGAAGCGAGAGGGTCCTTGGCGACCTATGAGAATGATGGGTAAAGAGGAGCTGAGAGTCATATTAGATCGTGTGATTGAGGTCCAGTCAGCTAAAATTGATACGATGGTTACGACTGATATTCATAGGCTGATTCGTTTGCCAAATAGTCTTCATGGAAAAACAGGTTGGCTTAAGGTTTGTTTTCCGGTTTCACATATAGACAGCTTTGATCCTCTTAAATCTGCAGTAGCATTCAAAAAGGGAACCGTTACAATATATGTGGAAGAATCACCCAAGTTTAGACTGGGGGACGAGTGGTTTGGAGAATATGAAGGACAAAAAGTCGAGTTACCTATGGCAGCTGCAATCTTTCTGTTATGTAAAGACGTAGCGAGATTGGTGGGATAGATATGTATAGCAAGCTTTTTGAGGCGTGGAAAAAAGAGAAGGAAACAGTTGAAATTCAGCCTTTAATTAAAGGATTTTATACAGACTTAGTTGCATACATGAAAAAGATCCGTGAAGAAAGACGGATGCTTGACGAGCGAACAGTTAGAGGTAGACTTCTATTACAAGAGGAAGAAAATGTCAAGCGTATGGTTGAGGAACTGGCTCGTGCAAGGTACGAAAAAATGATTCGTACTGTTTCAACGGGAGAGTTGATACCAACCTCAACGATAACGGAAGAGGAAGAACCTCTCTACAAAAACATATCTGCACAAATCGATTCCTTTCAAACCTTCATAAAAAACCTTTTGTTAGGCAGGACTCAACAAGAAACCAAGAAATCTTCAGTGGGACAGATGGTTGTTAGATTTCTCCAAGAAATCCCAGAAATTGTAGGCGCAGATTTGAAAACATATGGACCTTTCAAGCCTGAAGATGTTGCCTCAATTCCTAAAGAAAACGCAAAAGCTCTTATTAAACGGGGGATAGCAATAGAGGTGGAAACACTGTAGCCATTATGTTTCTATCGAAAAACGGGCTGGGTAATCATAATGGATGAAAAATATTGGGCTTTGTTTGGTTTGGTTGGACCTTTAATGGCATATGTCTTTATCGGGGTTTCGATTGCTTTGTCACCGTGGTTCAGCTGGTGGAGCAATGCCCTAAGCGATTTAGGTCACGCCGTTCGCAGTGAAAGTGCGGCGTATTATAATTTTGGCCTGTTACTCACGGGGCTTTTTATAACGGTTTACGTGGTCACTGCTTTTTGGAAGTACGCAAAGTACACAAGTCTGTTCTTGCTTACAACAGCTTTTTCTTTACAGCTAGTCGCAGTATTTGACGAAGTTTACGGGCGTCTTCACTGGATTGTCTCTGTGATCTTTTTTGTTTTTATGATTCTTTCTTGCCTTGCTTACGCTGTTGAGAAAAAGTCAACTTTAGGAATTTTGTCATTTACCATTGGTCTGAGTTCGTGGGTGCTTTTCTGGGCTGACATATACAAGGCAGGAGTCGCAGTTCCAGAAATGATCTCTGCAACAGCAGCAATGTCGTGGGTTGTGTTGTCAGCCATAAAAATGTACTTTGCTTATGCGAAAAAAGCTGATTCCTTCAGCTTCCGTGCACGTTGAAACTTTTTCTTTATATAGGCTTTATGGATTTGCTGTGGAACTGTGGATTACTAGTCTCTATTTAAGTTTGGAGAAATCGTTAAAGCATTGTCTAGGCATATGATTGGACGGTGATCAGTATTGTCGAAAGACAAAAAATTAATAATCGGTCAGGGAAAAGTGCTGTCAAAGGCAACGGTTTGGAATAACCTCGTTTTTGTTTCAGGCATCGGTCCACATGATCCGAAGACTGGTAAACAGATTAAGGGCGGAATCAGGGAGCAAACAAAAACAGTAATGGAAAACATGAGGGCAGTTTTGGAGGAAGCAGGCTGCAGTTTAGATGACGTTTTAAAGTGCACTGTATACTTAACCGACATGAACCATTATTCTGAGATGAATGAAGTCTATAGCTCTTACTTCAAATCTCCTCCTGCCCGCACATGTGTTCAGGTTTCTAAGCTGCCAAGACCTGACGAGAACTGCATGATTGAGATTGACGCCATAGCTTATAAAAAAGAGAAGTAACTATCACGGTGCAAAGCCTAATGAGCGTTTACAAAAGGCTAGGCGTAAAGACGGTCATCAACGCTTGGGGAACCATCACAAGCCTCGGAGGATCAATAATGCTTCCTGAAGTCATTGAAGCCATGGATGAAGCTGCTAAAGCGTTTGTTGACATGGAGGAGCTCCAAAAACAGGCTGGAAGATTCATAGCTCAAAAAACAGGAGCTGAAGCTGCTTATGTTACATCCGGGGCGGCAGCTGCTTTAGTTCTTGCTGTAGCAGCATACATGACTGGTAAAGACCCGGAAAAAATGGCTCAAATTCCGTATGTGCACGGTTTTAAAAACGAGGTTGTTTTACCTCTTGTCCAAGATACTACTTATTCCCGTAACTTTTCAATTCCATGCGCCAAATTGATTAAGGTTGGAGCAAAGGATGGTTACACGTCCACTGATATGGAACGAGCTATAACGAAAAATACGGTGGCAATTGCATTCGTGTTTTTCACATCAAAAAAAGGGTGCGATATAGAGGCTCTGAAAAAGGTCGTTGAAATTGGTAAAAAACACAATATTCCAGTTATCGTGGACGCAGCTGCTGAGCTTCCTCCGTATGAAAACCTTCATGACATCGTAGGAACAGGCGCCGACCTTGTTGCGTTCAGTGGAGGAAAAGACATTAGGGGCCCAAACGACACAGGATTCATCATTGGCAGAGCAGACCTTATTGAAGCAGTTGCAGCACATGGGTCGCCTCATCACTACATAGGTAGACCTATGAAGGTAAGTAAGGAACAAATCGTAGGACTCGTAGTTGCGTTACAGCACTATACTCCAGAGGCTATAAAGGCCCGACAGGAAAAATGGAAAAAAATCGCTAAATATTTTGTCAAGGAACTATCTTTAAAGAATGTTAAAGCAGAAAAAATTGTCCCAGATCCGGAGAAACATGAATATTCCGCGCAGGGATGGCCTCAGGTTAGACTGACTTTTGATGAAGCTAATTTAGGCAGAACAGCGGTTGAAGTCAATAATTGTCTGAGAAATGGGAACCCACCTATTTATGCGCCTCAGTCAGGCAATCAAATAACGCTTAATCCGCAGTGTCTTCAAGAAGGCGAAGAAAAAATTATTGTCAAACGAATTAAGGAAATACTCAAATAAATTTATCATTAACGATGAACCGTTTTTCCTAGGATATATTCAGAAATGTGGACATTATGTTTGACGTTATTGTTAAAAATGGAGTAGTGGTTGATTCATTCCAAGGGATATATGAGCAAAAGGATATTGCAGTTGCCCTTGGAAGAATCGCTGAGTTGCGGAAGGGCATAAATGCCAGTGCAGCTAAGCGCGTTGTTGATGCTTCTGGAAAGATTGTGACACCTGGTCTCATTGACCTTCACGTCCATTGTAACGTAAATTTGATGCATCTGGCAATCGATCCTGAGACTGCGTGTTTACTTAAAGGGTGTACTACTGTTTTAGACGCAGGTTCAACGGGTGAACTTAACTTTATGGGATTCAAAAAGTACGTTATCGACAAGTCAAAAACTAGGATTTTTGCACTTTTGAACATAGAATCCCTTGGCATGGTGGAGTTTGCTCGGGCAAATCAGAAGTGGCCTGAACTTATTACGGGGCAAGACGAGTTGTTCATTAACGTGGAGGGCACTTGTGAGGTTATAGGCCAAAACAGAGACGTCATACTTGGTTTAAAGTGGGCTCATCATAGTCTAAAGGGATTGGCTCTTACTCGAAGAGCCTCGGACTTATCTAACTGCATTATCATGGCTGAGAACCACCATCAGCCCATGTGCTTGAAATATTTGAAGAAAGGCGACATTGTTACGCATCTTTATCATGGGTTGCGAATGGAACAAAACGATGGTCTACTTGCTGCTGACTGCAAAGTTCAACCAGAATTTTATGAGGCTTCAAAAAGAGGAGTCATATTTGACCTGGGGCACGGCGCTGGAAGCTTCGATTGGAAAGTGGCTGAGTCTGGGCTGAGTCAAGGTATAAAGCCTGACACACTTGGTACCGACCTTTATGTCGGAAATATAAATGGACCTGTTTATGACCTGCCCACAACCATGTCAAAACTTATGTTGCTAGGTATGTCGTTTGAGGAGGTAGTTGAGGCAAGCACCTCTAAACCTGCAGAGGTTCTAGGCAAACAAGGTCAGATAGGCACCTTGAGGGAAGGCGCTGTTGCTGACATCACCATATTAAAGGATTTGCAAGGGAAATTTTCGTTTTTTGACACAAAAGGTGAAGGTAGAATCGGTAAACAGAAGCTTGAGACAGTAGGAGTGATTAAGGGAGGAAAGATTGTTGTTTAACCTATTAGCGGTCAACTTAACTATAATTCGATGCTTGTTTTCAATCGCACAAAGAACCTTGTTAGCCTTTTTAGGCAAAAAGAACATATTTAATGCAAATGGTCAAATAGGATGTCGTTTTCTTAAGACTATTCGGAGAACTGAGCAAAATGATTAGAGATTCGAAAAATGAGATTCCGCATTTACGCAAAAAGGGCAATGCTACGCAGCTAATTGTTGATGGTGAACCCTTCATCATGATTGGTGGTGAACTTCACAACTCTAGCTCCTCAAGCCTTGCCTACATGGAACCAATATAGCCACGTCTCGTTTCACTTGGTTTAAACACCGTTCTTGCGCCGGTTTCTTGGGAGCTCGTTGAAACCGAAGAAAGAAAGTTTGAGTTTACACTCGTCGACGGACTTATTGAGAGAGCACGTAAACACAATCTAAAACTTGTCTTTTTATGGTTCGGAACTTGGAAGAACGCCAGTTCTTCATATACACCATCATGGGTTAAAACCAACCAGGAACGATTTCCACGTGCTCAAACAAGCCTAGGTAAGAATACCGATGCCATAACTTGTTTTAGCAAATCTACCTGTGAAGCTGATACCCGCGCTTTTGCAATGCTAATGAGGCATATCCGTGAAGTCGATGGGCAAAAGCATACAGTTCTTATGATGCAGGTTGAAAACGAAGTAGGCATTCTTAGAACTACGCGGGATCGTTGCGAACTAGCTGAAAGGGCTTTTGGCCAACAAGTGCCAAATGTCCTGATGGATTATGTTCGGGAGCACGCTGACAGCCTTACTCTATATCTTCAAAACGCATGGAAAAAAGCAGGAAGCAAAACCGTTGGCACTTGGAAGGATGTCTTTGGTGAAGCTGCAGACGAGGTTTTCATGGCTTGGCACTTCGCAAGATACATTGACAATGTAGCCAAGGCTGGAAAAGTAGAGTATCCGATTCCAATGTATGTTAACGCTTGGCTTGGACCACAATATGAAGGCCAATTGCCTGGCAGCTACCCTAGTGGTGGACCTGTAGCACGTATGCTGGATGTTTGGCGTGTTGCAGCTCCTAATATTGACTTTTTTGCTCCTGACATTTATGTTGAGGACTTTAGAAGAGTCTGCTGCGAGTTCAGGCACTCTGGGAACCCATTGATGTTTCCTGAGGCAAGGCCTGATGAACAAGCTGCAGGAAACGTTTTCTATGCTGTTGGTCAGCATGATGCTTTGTGTTTTTCGCCATTCGCTGTCGACTCGATAATTACGCCTCACCCGTTAGCCGCAAATTATAGGCTGTTATCAGAAATGATGCCTATCATAACAAAGTATCAAGGCACAGGTAGGATGATTGGGTTCACTGACGATTCACTGGTTAACGTGGGATACAGCGCTTATACAGGCAGAGAGCTAAGAGGATTCGAATGTGAGTTAGGCCGCTATCAGCTACAAGTACGCTATACTAAACCGTTTGAAAGAGGTAAGGTTCCAGCCTCTGGCCTTATCATTACGACAAAAGACGACGAGTACATATTAGCAGGTTTAGGGTTCACAGCCACCTTTGCGTCGAAGCATGGGGAAACCAAAAACGTCGAAATTTTGACTCTTGAAGAAGGAAGATTTGAAAAGGGTAAGTGGATAGCTGGACGACGACTTAACGGCGATGAGTCTCTGAGTGGAAAAATCATCTACATGAGAAACGAGCCAAGCGTCTGCATAGCCAAAATTTATGAATACCCATAACTTTGAAGCAACATTCAATTTCACAGAAATATCTGGAGCTGTCTAGAAATAGAGTCATAAAAAGTATTTGACAAAAGTGTTGGTCAAAGCCATGAAATTTCACTGTTCGATGACAAGAGTGACTTCGCTGATTAAAGAGAACATAAGAATGTAACACATCTTATTCTTGGCGCCGGGGGTGGGATTTGAACCCACGCGGCCACATGGGCCACAGACTGTTTGGCTTTCGTGTCGTTTGATGGCAGACTCCAGGCTTAAGCTACCCTTTTTTTAGGGGTATCTGCTCCATACCTGGTTTCCCGCCTTTTTCCTAGGCTCTAGGAGACCCCGGCTTTTCGGTGAGCATCGTAGTTGTTTTTGGTATTAAGGCTATTTAATTTTTTATAGAATTATGAGCTTTGCTGTTGTTTAGAGCGCCATAACTTCGGGTACAGTCCTCTTGGCATAAGGACTCTGTCGTTTCTGGCAACTATACCGTGATTTTTCTTAAGGATTTCTTGGGTCGTAGATGTAGCTGTCGCTAAGGCTATGGCTTCTCCTTTTAACGTCAGGATGCAAATTTTGCTTCTAACCTGTATATCTGTTTCCAGCATTACAACTCCTGGCGCTGTCAGGTGAGCTCCGTGGCACAAAGCGTTCACAGCTGAGTCCCTAACATAAATCTTAGGAAGAAGTTCAAGGGCTTTCTCCATGGGCTGAATAAATTTTCTAAGAATTGCTGGGTCTTTAGTTTCCTGCCACATGCTGTGCATATATGCTATGTCGTGCAAGGTGACAATACCACTTGCTTCGGTGAATGGCCCTGACCTTATTCTTCTCAGCTCATACATGTGCGCTCCACAACCCAAAATTTCTCCTACGTCGTGGCATAGTTTCCGAATGTAAGTTCCCGCTTCGCAGCCAACCTTGAAAAGAACGTTTCTTCCATCAACCTCAAGAACATCAAGATAGTAGATTTTGCGAACACGAACCTGCCTTTTGACTGACGCACGAACAGGCGGTCTCTGAAAAATTTTCCCTTGAAACAAACCCAGAACTTCTCTAACTTTGTTTTCAGGCAGCTCCTTATGAAGCTTCATAATGCAGACGTATTCTTTTCCCGAATCTAAAAGGGCGTGAACAACCTTCGTCGCGTCCTCAAGAGCCACTGGTAATACGCCGGTTACTTTGGGATGTCCTTGACTAGGCTTTGTGCCTATATCTCTAAGGTCCCGCCGTGACCAGCTTGCTTTACGCCTAGGATGCGTCTAACCCAAGCTGCAACTTCGTGACTTGATGGGCCAGGAGGCTTATCCAAGTTAATAATCCCGAACCTGAGCATGTCTGGAAACGGTCTTTCTTCAGGCTTGTACCCATACTCTGGATCTGTTTCCGCCTCCGACTTGGTCTGCAGCTCTCTTTTTATTGTCCAGGGAGCGAGAATGCTGGGCATCTTTATTTCCTCTAACAGAATGAGACGATTCAGAGGTTAAAAAGGATTGAGGATTGTTTCCGCCTACTCGGCCTTTTTCCTTCTGGCTTTTTTAGGTTCTTCCTTTTTCTCAGGTTTTTTAGCTTTTTCGGCATCTTCTGCTTTTTCGGATTTCAGAGGCAAGCCGAGAGCCTGAGCAATTTCTTCGTCGGACGCTCCCCGCTTGATTTTAACTGTTTCCTCAGTGATATCTAAGTGGTTTACATTGACCCTTCTGCGTTTCACTCCTGTTACGGATTTCGGTCCAGTTACTAGGACGAAGTTTTTGTCGATAACGTCTACTATTACACATTTTTTGCCAGCTTCTCTGCCTATTTTTTTGACGCAAACTCTTCCAACTTCAATTGCAGGCATCATGGAACCTCCAGTACTCCTCTGAAAAAACAATCAACTCATAAATAAACATTAAGGAAAAAATGATATCGACTATTGCTTTTAAAAAATCATAAGCCTTTTTTCGGTTTCTCCATCAAAGCTTTTTTTGTTCCAGTGACTCCGTCTTTAAAGTGCGGTCTACGAAAAACTGTATCCCCTTTTTTCTCAATTTCTCGCGCTTCATCTGCCAGTCTAGCAGCGGTCCTTACCATTTCATGCGCCGTCGCAACCATAGGAACGTATATGTTTGGGTCTTGAATCCTAAAGCAAGCCTCTGTTGTTAGCTTTGACGCTTGGCAAGCCATTTCGTAAGCAGCAAAAGCTTTTGCCTTAGCATATGGATTAGAGAATCCAGCAGCTTCAGTAGCCTTCTCGCCGTCCACAATTATTCTTGGCATCTCTGGCTTCTTACCTGACTTAATGAATTCTATTGTCTTATCCAAAGCTTCTAAGATGAGATTGTAAGAGCCTGTAATTGCTAGAACCTTTATTATATCAGAATTATATATTGCCATTTCTGTTGGGTCAAGAAACTCTCTTCGAGCACCAATCATTGAATCAGCTTTAACAATGATGTATCCAAAACCAGACTCTTCCAATTCTTTGACAATCTTCTCTGCTGGACTGTCGGATATCACTATCGTTGGTGTCTTTGTTGCAGCTAACATCTTGCGTGCTTCAGATGGTCCTTGAGACGTCTGTGCTGGTCCGATTAGAATTATCAAATCTAGTTTCTGTTCCAGTAAGACTTTCGTAGATTCAATACATTGATTTAGTTCTAATTTAGCTCCCGAACCCAAGACTCTTATGTCTATGTCTGTTCTTTCAGCTCTTTCATCTAACAAAAATTCAATAAGAGGTAAAGTTCCGATGCACCCTAGCTTTAAGACGCCTATTCTTAAGGCATCACTCATTTCAGATTTTTCACCATCTTTTGTGCGATTTCCTGAGTTCGGATGGCATCATCAACTGTTACTAAAGGCTTTTTATTTTGCTGAATGCACTCCACGAAGTGGCTGTCTATCTGATAATGTCCCCACATTCGCGTACCCTTTGCCTCAACTGGTATTTCTTTAGGTTCAGGATCCGATCCGAAAAGAACTATCTTATTGTTCCAAACCGCGTGTAAAACATTTGTGCTGTCTCCATAAACTTCAAGTCTACTTGTACTTGCCAGCTGATTAGCAGTCGCGCCGTAATGTAATGAGCCGACAATTCCTTTTTCAAATTTAATTAAGCCCATTGTGTTATAACCGAGAATTCCACCGAACTGTTTAAGCGGAGTATAGTTTGACACCCACTCAACATCAACTATCTCGTCTGCAAACAGCCACCTCAACATGTCAATTGCCCACACTGAAAGCGTGAAATCAGGGTACCCTCCACTTCTTTTTATGTCCCAAGCCCAAGAGCCAGCTGGCCACTGCTCCATTAAAGCAGCTGCGGGGATGAACTCCCGGTAATGTACCGCAATAGAGTTTCCAATAACGCCTTCCTGTAACATTTCCTTTGTCTTTACGTATATTGGAGCAAACCTGTAGTTCAAATCAGGCAACAGGAGAACCTTACTTTTTTCTGCTGCCTCTTTCATCTTTCGAATTTGCTCAATGGTAGGTGCTAAAGGCATTTCGCATAAAACATGTTTGCCTTTTTCGATAGCTTTCATCGCTAGGTCAAAATGGAAAGGGGTAGGCACAGCTAAAACCACAGCTTCGACGCGGGAGTCTTTTAGAACCTCTTCATAATCGAGGTGATGTTTAACACCATATTTTTCAGAAAGCGGCTTTACCCTCGCCTCTATTTTGTCGCAGATGGCAACAAGTTCGGAGCCAGGTATCTTTTTGAAAGCTGGGACATGCGCTTGCCCACCTACGAATCCAGCTCCAACCACAGCTATTCCAACATTTTCGGTCATAACGTAAATCACCAAACATATATAAAATAAAAGAAAGAGTTAAAATATTTTATTACCTAAAATTGTTACGATGTTGTTTCTACACCTGCCAAGAAGAGGTATTATCATGGAACTCATAGATACGCATGCGCACCTTGAGGACATTGAACAATTAGATGAGGCTCTGACTAAAGCTGAGCAAGCAGGGATCACCAAAATTATTACGATGGGAGTAGACAAGAAATCTAACCAATGGGCATTAAACGAAAGCTCTAAGCATGTGAGGCTAAACCTCAAAATCTACCCAGCCTTAGGCATTCATCCCGGCTGGATAGATGAACAGCGAATTGATGCTGACCTAAAGTTTATTGAGGAAAACATCAGCAAAATCACAGCAGT
>CAZPBM010000015.1:0-18490 GCA_964584965.1 uncultured Candidatus Bathyarchaeia archaeon
CACCTAACATTTTATTTATAGAACTTTCCAAAATGTAGTCTTTCGAAGTATAGGAAAGTCTTTTAAATCAAAAAATGTATAGGATTAACCACAAAAGTGGAGGAAAAAAAATGAAAGAAAATATCGTAAAGACTATTCTAATAATTACAATGATGACGCTAGCATTTTCCATAGTTAGTTTTCCAGTTCAAGCACAACAAGCACCTAAAGGTCCTTGGGTGGATACCGTCATATTCTCTTCAGTAACTGACAGTGCACAGGCAATCACGATGCTTGAAGCTGGCGACGCCCATGCATACTACTTCGGCCTGGCTGATGCACAGCTGTTTCAACAAGTCAAAAGCTCAACAAATTTGTGGTATGCCCAATCGTACGGCCTCTACAATGAGTTCACATTCAATCCTGTTGGACCTGAATTTCCAGCCACAGGAAAACTAAATCCATTCTCAGTTCCAAAAATAAGGGAAGCCATGAATTTTCTTATTGACCGGGATTACATAGCAAACGAAATCTGCGGAGGATTAGCTGTTCCAAGATATACTGTTCTAACGCCTTCGTTCCCAGATTATGCGCGGTTAATAGCTGTATGCAAAAAGATTGAGCTGGAATACGCATATAACTTTGAAAGGGCTAAGACGATAGTGAACGAGGAGATGCAGAAGCTTGGAGCCACACTTGCTGGCGGCAAATGGCAATACAAAGGTGAACCAGTTACAATAATCCTATTAATCAGAACAGAGGATGAGAGACGCCAGATGGGTGACTATTTTGCCAACCAACTAGAGCTGTTGGGCTTCACAACTGATAGGCAATATGGAAGAAGTCGGGATTTAGGTCCGATTTGGCAGGGCGATCCAACATTAGGACGGTGGCATGTTTATACAGGAGGTTGGGTTACAACTGCTATTTCAAGGGATGACTCTGACAACTTTGACTTTTTCTATACGCCACGCGGTTATCCGATACCGCTTTGGCAGGCATACAGCCCCGATCCTGAATTTGACGAGATAGCTCTTAGACTGACTGAGCGAGACTTCGAAACATGGGATGAAAGAAATGAGTTAATGGCACGCGCGCTTGAATTGTCAATGAAGGATTCCGTGAGAATATGGGTTATCAATAGGGTCTCAGCTTGGGTAGCGAGAAACGAGATAGTCCAAACCTGTGATTTAGCAGGAGGGTTCTACGGTGCAAGACTGTGGCCGTACACCATTAGATATAGAGATCAGGTTGGAGGAACAGTAAGAATAGTAACCCAAGCGGAGATACCAGGAATAGATCCTTGGAACCCACTTGGAGGAAGTAACTGGATATACGACACGATGATATACAGGGCAACATTTGACCCGGCCGCGATCAATGACCCATACACTGGACTTTATTGGCCAGTTAAAATTGCCAGTGCTAAAGTTTATGTCAAAACGGGAACTCCCGTAACTAAGACACTTGACTGGCTTGCACTTAGCTTCATGAACGAAATCCAGGTGCCAGCGGATGCATGGTACGGTTGGGATGCTGTGACCCAGCGGATAGTGAGAGCTGGCGAAGGAATGGAGGCAACAGCGAAGGTTGTAGTCACATTTAGGGATGACTTGTTCCAGCAGAAATATCATGATGGCTCGAGCATTTCTCTTGCAGATTTCATATTCAACTACATAATAACATTTGATCGGGCGGATCCAGCAAGCCCAGTCTACGATGAATCATATGTTTCCACTGTCAGAGCATTTTTGACATACTTTAAGGGATTCAGAATAATTAACGAAAACCCACTCGTTTGTGAGTTCTATACTGACAACGTTTATCCAGATGCTGAATGGATAGTCGCTGATGTGGCAGGCTGGTTTGACCCAACAGCTACCTATGGTCCAGCACCATGGCACACTGTCACCATAGGATTACTTGCTGAAGAGAAAGGTCTTGCAGCCTTTACAGGTGCGAAGGCAACAAAGTTAGGCGTGGATCGGCTAAACTACATAACCGGTGGCACGACCACCACACTAAGAGACATGTTGACCGAATCTATCAACAACAGGTATATTCCATACAAAAACGTTCTAGGAAATTACCTTACAGAAGATGAAGCTTTAGCGCGATATCAAAACCTTAGGTCATGGTACATGGATAAGGGACACTTCTGGGTTGGAGACGGCCCATTCTATATACAAACCTTTAATCCCACTGCACACATTGTTGAAATCAGAGCATTCAGAGAATACTCTGATACGGCAGATAAGTGGGCTGGTTTCGGAGAGCCAAAAATGCCAGAAATAGTGGTGGAAGGACCGACAAGAGTGATTGGCGGGTTAGGCGCAAAGTTCAATGTAAAAGTGACAACTAAGGGTACAGCATACAAGATGTCTGAAATAGAATCAATAAGCTATCTCCTCGTGGATGCAAGTGGAAAGGTAGCAGTAGTTGGCTCAGCGGAAGCAGTGGAAGATGGGTTATGGAGTGTTGGACTTGAAGCGGCAGACACATCTGCTCTTATTTCGGGTTCAACCAAGATGTTAGTCGTGGTTTCATCGAAGCTTGTCAGTATTCCTGGCATAAAAGAGACTTCCTTCGTGTTGCTTTCTTTGGACGACTACATAAGCGAAAGAATAAGTGGACCTTTGGCTCAACTACAAGCAAAAGTTTCATCTTTGGAAAGCTCGAATACTAGGCTAGAGCAGCAGGTGAACTCGCTACAATCTACAGTTTCAACACTAAATACTATTGCTATGGCGTCAGTGGGAATAGCAGTTGTTGCTATACTCATCGCGGTGTATGCGATAATCAAAAAGAAATAGAGACAGTTTCCAAAGAAACCCACTTTTTTATACTTTTTACGAAAGATTTTTATCTCAAATGTCTTACCATAAAGATGCTAAGTGGAAAAGGACTGAAAAATAATTGGATCGAGGACAATATAGATTCGCAAAGTATATCCTAAAACGTGGTATTTCCATAATGATTGTAGTCATCATTGCAGTCTACCTTACAATTCTGATTGCCGGTATGGGTGGATACGTTGATCAAATAATAAAAAACGAGGTAAAATTCAATATAGGGATGACTGTAAATCAAGATCCAGCGTATAGGGCATTAACGCCAAATGAGAAGAGAGAACTTATTGATAGGCTTTACGAGCAAGAGATAAAGACGTTGGGACTTGATGTACCTTTCGAATATCGGAGCTATCAGTATCTGTTTCAAGCTATAACATTAGATCTGGGAAGAGCAATGTACTTGACAAGCCCAACTGGATCTAGCAAAGTCAGAAACATAATTTTGGAAAAACTACCAGTAACAATACTACTTTTCACAACTATAAATATGATCCTATTTTTCATGTCGCTTTTATTTGGATTGTACGCTTCAAGAAGGTACGAAAGCAAGTTTGACAAGATCGTAATAGCCTTATCACCATTATCTTCGATGCCAGGATGGTTTTATGGGATTTTTCTAATCATAATCTTCGCATCTATTCTCCATGTTCTTCCCTACGGCGGCCTCGTTGATGCCCCTCCGCCTCAAGACCCACTCAACTATGCAATAAGCGTACTGAAACATATGGTGCTTCCTGTACTTTCTTGGTTAATAAGCTACTTATTCATACAAATCTATGTAAAAAGAACGTTTTTTCTAATGTTTTCACAAGAGGATTATGTTGAAATGGCCAAGGCAAAAGGGTTAGCTTCAAATATGATTGAGCGAAGATACATCTTAAAACCGACATTGCCGCCGATAATAACAGACTTTGCCCTCACCCTTATAGGTTCCTGGATGGGTGCAATAGTTACCGAAAAAGTTTTCATGTGGCCTGGAATTGGAACATTATTTTATCAAGCAGCAACCATGTTTGATTCGCCAGTTATTATTGGTGAAGTGGTAATATATGCGTACCTTTTAGCAGTAACCGTTTTTATTCTCGACATAATCTATGCAATAGTAGACCCACGCATAAGAATGGGAGCAACATGAAACTTGTCGTTCGGAATAAAACATCAACTAAGAGAGATATTCCGATATAAGCTAGCAGCTGCTGGAATTGGAATCTTAATCATATTGATTGGGATATCAATCTATACAATCATTGCGATACCGTACGATGTCGCTACATACCTATGGCGAGGTGGAGAAGGCATATGGCTGGACTGTCCAAGAAACGCTTTGCCATCCTGGATAAATACTTTCTCATCTAAGAAACTTCCCGAAACAATTGTTCTAGATACGCAAAAGGAGCAAAGAGACGTAACAAAGGTTATCATCCCAATTAGCGAGGTTATGAGTAAAATAAGAATAGAATTTACGTTTAATTATAATTATGACGACTTCCCAAACGAGATAAATCTCTTCTACACAGCAACTTATGATAAACTTCCTCCACTGATAACGGTATATTGGACAAAACCTGGAAGCCAACAGATCAAAATCAACGACCTTATCTTAAGACAAAGTGGAGCATACTACATCTCAATCGACGGAACACTTGCAAATAATCTACAGGCATACCTCTCACAGAAAATTGGGGGAACGCCTGAGTATACATTTAACTCTATTATTGGGTTGTTTGCTGTAGAAGATTCTTCAGCCTTAAGGATAGATATGGTGTCACCATTGAAAGGAAGATATGACGTTGTGATTGAAGGGACTCTTTTCGAAAAGAACTCTGATATTGATGCCAAACTTGTCATATATGGCAAAGTCTATGGCTTTGCAGGCACAGATCATCTGAGAAGAGATCTTAGTATAGCCCTTTTGTGGGGAACGCCAATAGCCCTGTCATTTGGGGTAGTAGCCGCTTTATCTATAACTGTGATACAAATGATTGTTGCGGCTTTAAGTGCTTGGTTTTTGGGAAAAGTTGATTTCATAATTCAAAAGGTCACAGAAATAAACATGATCCTTCCTTTCCTTCCAATTTTAATAATGTTGTCAGTTTTCTATAGCTTCAGCATTTGGGTGCTCTTGTTAATTGTAATCGCGCTAAGCATTTTCGGTTCAGGAGTTAAGACCTATAGAGCCACTTTTCTACAGATAAGGGAGTTTCCATATGTAGACGCTGCCAAAGCCTATGGAGCAAGTAGCCTAAGACTGGTTTTTCTATACATAATTCCCAAAGTTTTGCCGACGATTATTCCCTCACTGGTAATGTCGGTTTCAAGTTTCGTGTTTCTTGAAGCAGCCATGGCATTACTTGGGCTTGGTGATCCTATCGCTCCTACTTGGGGGAAAATAATAGACGATGCTTATTCTTCTGGCGCGCTTTACAAAGGCTATTACTACTGGGTTTTAGAGCCTTCACTCCTATTGATCCTGACAGCTCTTGGCTTTGCTTTTCTTGGCTTCTCTCTTGACAAAATGTTTAACCCAAAACTCAAAGAGATGTAAGTAATGAGCGACAAATTCTTTGAAGTCAAAGACCTATGCATGTATTACCGAACACGAATGGGTTCAGTTAGAGCCGTGGATGAAGTCTCATTCAGCCTAGGTTCAGGCGAAACATTGGCTTTAATCGGAGAGTCCGGATGCGGCAAAAGCTCACTAGCCAAGTCTTTAATACGTTTGCTACCAAGAAACGTAGAGACATTCAGAGGTTATATATGTCTCGAAGGCGAAAACCTTATGGAAATGAGTGACCAACAGTTTAGAAAAACTGTGCAGTGGCAAAGAATATCAATGGTTGCTCAGGCGGCTTTGAACTCGCTTAATCCCGTAATAAAAGTCGGAGAGCAAGTGATAGAACCATTAATGTATCATAAAAAAGTAGACAAGAAAACAGCTTTAGATAAGGCAAGAGAGATTTTTTCTCATATAGGTATCCCTGAAACCTTCATAGATAGATACCCTTTTGAACTAAGTGGTGGAATGAGACAAAGAACAGTCATAGCTATGGCCTTAATTATGAGACCTGAGATAATAATCCTTGATGAGCCCACCTCTGCTTTAGATGTTCTTACTCAAGCAAATATAATGAACCTTCTGAAAAGGATGAAGAAAGAGTCTAAAATCAGTTTTATTCTAATAACTCACGATGTAGGATTATCTAGTGAACTTGCAGACAAAGTAGCAGTAATGTATGCAGGGCAAGTAGTAGAGTTCAGCGACGCAGAGACTTTCTATTCTTCTCCAAACCATCCATACTCACAAGGACTTATGGCAAGTGTTCCAACGCTTAGACAAGACAAGACACCACAATATATCACTGGTGTTCCAATCAGCCTCATTAATCCACTGGAAGGCTGCAGGTTCGCTGACAGATGCCCACACAGAATGGAAATATGTTCAAAGAACCCTCCTTTAATGGACTTAGGAGAGAACAGGATTGTCAGATGCTGGTTATACGCAAAACAATGAGCGCAGTAACATTAGCAATGGACCACTACTCCGCCTGAAAGATTTGCGAAAATGGTATAGGATCAAAAAAGGGTTTTTCGGTAAAGTGGAGTACGTGAAGGCGGTTGATGGTGTAAGCTTCATTATCAACAAGGGAGAGGCAGTCTCACTCGTAGGAGAAAGCGGCAGTGGAAAGACAACACTAGGTAGAACTATTCTTGGTCTTGAAGTGCCAACAAGTGGCGAAATACTTTTTGAAGGAAAAAGTCTGTCAATTTCGAATCCAAAAGCCTTGGCACTACTTCGTAAGGAGACCGGATTTGTTCAGCAAGATCCTTTCGGTGCATTACCTCCATTTATGAACGTAAAACGAATACTTGAGGAACCAATGATAATAAACAAGATCGACAAGAAAGAAAGGGATGAAAGGGTCCATAAGGCCTTAAGCGAGGTAAGGTTGACTCCAGTTGGAGATTTTTTAAATAAATACCCTCACATGCTTAGCGGAGGACAACAGCAAAGGTTGGTGATCGCCAGAGCCATAATTTTGAACCCTAAGCTTATGGTTGCAGACGAGCCCGTGTCTATGCTTGACGCTTCTGTCAGGATCGAAATCTTAACTTTGCTTAGAGAACTTCAAAGGAAACATAATTTAAGCATTATTTACATAACTCACGACCTTTCGACTACCCGTTATTTTTCAGAATGGATTTTTGTGATGTACGCAGGAAAAATTGTTGAAAAGTCAAGAACATATGACCTTCTTAAGAACCCTCTTCACCCTTACACGAAGTCTCTTCTTCAAGCCCTTCCGGATCCTGATCCGAAAAACAGGTTTATTCTCAGAGAAATACCTCCTGGAGAGCCGCCAAATTTAATAGATCCGCCACGCGGTTGCCGCTTCAATCCTAGATGCGTCTTTGCAATCGAAGGCTTATGCGATAAGGATGAGCCTCCTGAAGTTGAATTGGAGCGAAATCATCTTGTGAGTTGTTGGCTTCATGCGAACACGAAAAAATAGATTTTGTACCAAAATATTTGTGGCAGCTTTATGCGTAATAACAGGTTTTCTTCTTTCTTTCCTTATGGTTATAGGAATCCTTGAAAAAAGTATGCTGCTCTCTTTTGTTTCATATTCGATTTCACTTGTAGGACTAACATTTGGATTAATAACTGTATATGACTATATATCACCCAAAAAATCTAGGGAAATCAGGGAAAATGCAAAATAAAGGGCTTGCTAACTTCGTTGCCACTTCAACTTTTACATGACCAAGTGCTTATAGGCGTTAACACACAAATTCTATAGGCCAAATAAAATTATATAGGGAACCCAGCTCGATAAAAATAACAATTGTAAGCTGCAAAACATAGAAGGTAGCATGGCATGTCAAAAGACAGTTTATTAGGTAAACATGCAGATATCATAATTGAAAATAAGGATGAGATTCACGATCTTAGAACATTATTGGACGGCTTGAATGTTTTGGCTAAAGAACAAAATATTCAAGGCGCAACAAAGACCTATGTAACATTTCGTAACTGCGTGGATCTCTACTTCAATTTATTAAAAAGTTCGTCCGAGAATCAGGGCAAAGATGAGTGATTAAGTTCCCGACATTGAAGATGACTAGTTTGATGTTGCCGAAGATCAGTGTGTTTATTCCTGTTTACCGCGAATCAGAGTTTCTTGACCCATTGCTTAGCCGCCTTCTTGAGGATCGTTACGAACGAAAGGAAGTATTCGTTGTTGTCGACGAGCCGACCGAGAAAAGCGTTT
Organism: uncultured Candidatus Bathyarchaeia archaeon; assembly: GCA_964584965.1. Lineage (GTDB taxonomy): Archaea > Thermoproteota > Bathyarchaeia > Bathyarchaeales > DTEX01 > JAGTRI01. The sequence continues at coordinate 8,102 of CAZPBM010000015.1, forward strand.
GCTTGGCAGACAAGTATTCAGGAAAAGTCACCTTCGTTTTGAACGGCTTGAGAAAAGGCAAGGTAAATGCTCTTAACGACATAGTTGCCAAGTCAACTGGCGATGTATTGTTTTTTCTTGACTCTGATACGGTGCTTGACTCTGGACTTGAAGCGTTATTCGGCCAAATCAGTAAAGAAATTGAGGATGCTGAGATAGTCGAAGTAAAGAAGGACATCATCCGAGACTCTTTCCTTGCAAAAATCGTGAGCTACGATTACTTGGGCTTTAATTTTACTAACTGGTTTTTTTCCAAGAAACTAAGTCGGTGCTTGGGATTGAACGGAGCCGCCTTCGCTATTAAACGGGAAACCTTCAAAATTTTAGGTGGCTTCAGAAAGGTTATCATGGAGGATCTTGACATTGGGACAAGGTCATTCTTAAATGGGGTTCGATACAAATTTGTAAAAAACATCTGTGTCTACACTAAGGCGCCTTCTTCTTGGAGCAGCTGGGTTAAGCAGAGGAAAAGGTGGGCTTTTGGAAGCGCATTGTGGTTTAAAGAGTATTTCAGAGACCTCGTAAGAATGGCTAAGTCTCATCCAAGCGTCCTTTTACCTGCGTTATTTTTCATTTTTCCATTTCTACCCTTTTTCTTGCTTACACTGTTTATGCCTGACGAGATTTTTGTCAAAGCGTTTTATTTTTCGCTTTTGCTGCTTTCCACACAGGCGACCTTACTTCTTGCTCCAGCCGCCTTAACGTCCGCTTCGTTAGCCATTTTCCGAAACCTTACTTTCATAATAGGAGGATTTGGCGCATACTCTGCCTTTTTCTATTTTCTGTCCAGAAAGATGGGTAACCCATTTAATCCCCTAGAATTTCTGGTTTTCTTCCTTATCTATTCGCCGCTTTGGTTCTTAATGATTATCGCAAGCCTTTCAAGGGTCTGTTTCAAGCAGAAAACAGGCGAAATAGATTGGAAAGTATAGGAATGTGAGATCCACTTCAACTAAAAACACATGTGCATCCTGTTTAAAATAACAAGGATTAGGCGTCCTATTACAATAGTTTTTATGTTGAGACCGCTGCCGAAACATAAGTGAAACAAGATCTAATTTCATGTGTCGAAGGGGAAGACTTGAACTGTTGAGGACAGGAAAAATGCTTAAGGATCTTCATGGTTCTAACATTCCGCTTAACACTATTGCATCAATATTTTTTTATAGTGGGGATGTTGCCCAAAAAAGTCGAGAGACTTAAATGTTGCTGTTCTGAAACCTAGCACAAACAAAACAACTGGTTGGAGTTGCCTATTTTGTCTTGCCCTTTGAGGGGGAACCTAGGATAAAAACTTTTCAAAAATAGACGATAAGTACAGTTGTCTCATAGAGATGTAAAATTGTAACCTTTAATAAGTATGTTACTTACAAAGTTTTCAACGCAATTGATCATTAAGCCCATATGTTCACAAATGGTTTAAATTAGCCGGAAAGTTAGATTTCTGATAGAAAGACAAAGAAGGTTGCGCAATGAGTTCTGAAGAAAGAGGAAGATCGAGCTACCTCGACCTGCTGATAACTACGCTGATGGAGCACGAGAAAAACCTAGATGCATTAATCGAAAAACTGGAGAAAATATGCGACAACCTTCAATTGATCTACAAGGAATCAAGCAAAACCAAAAAGACAGATATGGAAGCATCCTATTCGAAGAAAAAAGCCGACTCATCTTCAGGCGAACCGGATACATTGGTGTATTTAAAAGTTAAGATTGATCGCCCAATTGATGAGGTTATCAGAATACTTGAAACCTTGAAAGAGTAAATATTAACTCCAAACTATGGGTTCATACAATCAGAATTATGTTGATGGTTAATACTGGAAAAACTGATGGTTCATAAAGCTTATTAATAAACATTGCCGAATAGACTTCGGCGAATAAAAAAATGACCAGAAGGTCACAAATGGAAATTTACATCGATATTCTGAAAGCAGTTGCAGAAGGAAAAAAGAAGCCTACGCATATTATGTACCGTGCAAATTTGTCTTGGACAAGGCTTAGAAGATACATCGATTTTCTGATAAGTCAAGATCTTCTTCAAGAGAAGATTATTGATGGCGCAAGTGTTTTCACGTTGACAACTAAAGGAAAGGATGTTATAGGATACTTTAGACGCGTTGAAGGCGAATTATTCACAAAGAAAAAGCCTTTACCATCCGAGGTCTACGTACAATACAAATAAAATAATGCTCTTCTAGTCAAACGCCAATATTTTTCTGTTTTTTCAAAAACTTTTTTCTTTTTTATTCAAAGTTTACCTTTTGAAATTTATTGTACGCATTATTTCAGTTTTTTAGATTTTTGATCTTTCTCAAATGATTTGTGCCATGTTTTTTATTCTAAATTAGATTTTTCCAAGTTTGGGAATCTGTAGACTCTTGGAAGAGCTCCTCTTTCTTTAAGTTCTTTTACGATGAGGTTACGTAGCCATTCTGAGGGCGTTAAACCCTCCACTTGAGATTCGTGGATCACAGCTTCTTTTATTACCTGCGTGACACGTGTACAAAGAAGCTCAGCTCTAGAGTCAACTTCAGTCTTCGGCATATGCTATTACCAATCAGTATATTCAGTGTATACACATTTAAAAATAGTGTATTTTCGAAAAAATACCTAAATTAATCATATGTCTTTCAAAAATCTTCTAGAGAAATAAAGCTTTGATGATGCCAAATAATAAGGTGGTAAAGCCAACTTGTAGGCCGTATACATTTAAAAATGGATAAAGCAGAAAGGCCATTGCTCCGCCTGTTACCATTAGAAAAAAGCCTTCAGCCACGCTTCTAATTTTGTTGCTTCCTGGAGACCACGTGACAATTCTTCCACAATTTGTGCAATGGATATGCTGAAGAGAATGTTCCGAGTCGTAACCAGAGATTAATGCTCCTTTTTTTGGAATAAGGTAATTGCAGTGACGACATCGATAATATTCATTGAACGAAAACGGTAAAGACTTGGGCAGTTCATTAAAAAGTAATGTTTGTCCGTGAGTCGATATTCGTATTATTGTATTGTCTTGTCTTTCAAAAGACATGAATTATTAGATGAAACTAATTATTAAAACAATTATGAAGAAATAATATAAAAAGTAATGTAATTTTTTAAATGTTTATGTTAAATATTGAGAATGAATTTGTTATTAGAACCTATAGTCCAAACCCATAGTATTAACAAAAAATACTTGTTAAACAGACATGCAAAAAAATGATAAGGCCATCAGAGATCAAGGTGCAAGCATATTATCATTTGGTTTACGGTTGTCTTTTTCCGAGAGTTTTTGTTTTCTTTGTTCTTGCCGTTTGTTTTTGTTCTTTAACTTTTGGTATAGAGGGTTTAACTTTGATGATGGAGAAACCATTTGTATCTATATCATAAGGATAAGGCAGTTTAGTATGGTTTGTTCCACGCATCTTGAGTATCTTAAGCCTTCTACACAACATGTCATTTTCGTCAAAGTACGTCTCCAAATAAATTATTCCGTCAGCAAGAAATTCTGAGATTCCCTCTCCCATTGAGAATGTGCCCCAAGGCTGATCCATTATCAGAATGGAAATACAGTTTGCTTTTTTAAGAAATTTGTATAATAGATGAACCATTACGCGAACGTCAATTGATTCTTTGAATCCCATGCTGATTGCTGTGAAGGAATCGATAACCAGTCTACTGGCGTTCATTGACGTCATTGTCTCCATTATTAGGTCGAGATTTTTCTGAAGTCCAGTTTCACGAGTAACTGACAAGTCAAGTATGGCGATTCGGCCCTCTTTTTCTAGATGTTCAAAGTCCCAACCGAACCTTAACATGTTGCGCAGAAAAGTATCCTTTGTTTCAGCAAAGCAAACGTAGACTCCTCTAGCTCGATTTTTCACTGCCCCATTGTAGAGGAACTGGGCGGAAAACGTGGTCTTACCAGCACCAGGATATCCAACGAGAAGTATCATGCTGTTGTTTGGGAACCCACCTTCGATAAGATCATCGAATTTTGGAATCCCAGTTGGAACTCGCTGGATCATCATGATGAATCTCTGCCTATTGATTTTGAATAATATTATTTTTTCAATTATATTTGTTAACGATTATTTTTCATATAAAAATTCTCATATAAAAACATTAATAATTAAGCCTCTTTCTGCTGTTATGAGTGCATCTTAGATTAAGCATGAATGATTGTGCTTATTACCACATACTTAGGAGCGGAAAAATCAGATACTATTTTATTATCTTTTTCATTGTTTTTTGGCTTATTTTTCGAAAATTCCAAAACAATTTTTTATACATTTTTATGTTAATTTTTAATTCAGTATACACATGTTAACACTTGTATAATAAGAAGTATACGGAAAGCTGACGACGGTCTCTAAAAAACCTTGATATTGAAGACTAGGTTCTACTATTAACTCGAAAATACAGTCCCAAAACACCATATTGAAAATCCATGTGTGGAGCAAGTAAAGAAAAATGTACACGTCTCTCAAGAAAGAGAAACCAATGCTTCGTCACGCAATTGTAATGGTTTGCCTAGCATCAATCATAGCTCTGTTTTTAGCTTCAGGTTCAGCTTGGGACTTGACTGCCAGAACTGCAGCAGCAATTCTCGAATTCTCTGGCATCAAAACCTACTACGTGAGTCCTCTGTACTTAATGTATGTTAGGTTACTGGATGGAACCGTTGTTGGATTTCAGATTTGGCTTGAATGCTCGGGACTCATAACTCTCCTCATTTTCTCGTTCATATCTGCCTTAACAGTTGGATTGTTGAAAGGCGACCTGAAAACAAAACTTGCGTGGTTCATTTTGGCTGCATCCATTGGTTTTACATGGAATCTCAGTCGGCTTGCAGCTGTTATTGCAGTAGCCTACAATTTCGGTTTACCTGCTTTTCAGTTTGTCCATTTTGTTTTGGCTCCTACCGTGGATTTCGTTTGGGTTGTTTCAACGTGGGCGCTTGGAATGTCGTGGTTGAAAAGGGAGGCGCAACAATGATTCTGACGATTATAACTGCCTTACTTGTGCTTGCTATGGTTGCGTACATGTTTAGACACGTAATTTTTACTTATTTTACGCTTTTTGGCAAGTCGCACTCGTTCGTAAAGTCATTTCACAGGGTAGCAGGCGTTTACACGCCAAAAGTAAGCGTTCTAATACCTGCACATAACGAAGAGTTTGTGATCGGAAATCTTCTCCAAAGAATGACGGAATTGACCTATCCCAAAGACAAGCTTGAGGTGATTCTGATTGATGACGGGTCAACCGACGCCACTGGCAAAATTGCAGACGACTATGCAACGAAATTTAGCTTCATTAAAGCGGTACACAGAGCGAACGGTGGAGGTGGAAAGCCAGCTGCTCTAAACGATGGAATTAAGTTCGCAACTGGCGAGATAGTTCTGACTTTTGATGCTGACTATTATCCGCAGCTAGACATCATTGAGAAGCTTGTTGCGCCTTTTGTTGATCCTGAAGTTGGCGCAGTGCAGGGCAGAGTCGTAGTCATGAATGAAGACGAATCGATTGTTTCGAAAATAGTAACTTTGGAAAGAATTGGCGGCTATAGAGTAGACCAGGAAGCTAGAGATGAACTTGTGCTTGTCCCCCAATATGGAGGAACAGTGGGCGGATTCAGAAGAGAAGCACTTGACAAGGTTGGCGGATGGGACAAGAACATGCTGACCGAAGACACAGACCTCACAGTAAGGCTTGTGCTAAAGGGTTACCAAATAAGGTATGTAAACGATGCAGAAGCCTACGAGGAGGCTGTGACGTCTTGGCGGGCTTACTGGAACCAAAGGTACAGATGGGCTAAGGGTCACATGCAATGCGCCATGAAGCATCTTAAGAACGTAATCGTGGCGCCGCACTTAAGTTTGTATGAGAAGATGGAGCTTACTCTTCTTTTATGTATCTATTTTATGCCCATGCTTGTTTTGTTAGCTTGGGGAATTGGAGCAGCAGCCTATGTAACTCATGGAGGAGCGAGGGATTTGTTTGGAAGCACTGGTTTTTACTTCTTTGTATTGTCGGTCTTCACTTATAGCACAGTTGGCAACTTTGCTCCTTTCTTCGAAATTGGTTCTGGAATTTACCTTGACAACAGAAAACATTTATTGTGGTTGCTTCCAGCACTTACCTTTGCATTCCTGTTAATGGCGTTCTGTTGCACTAAAGCGTTCATTGATTTGATCTTAACGAGAAATGGAAACCACAAGTGGAACCACACGCAACATAACGGCAACGGAAATGGCAATGGAAAAAACGGCAAAAACGGACACAACGGCTCTAATGGGTTCAACAAAAACTGGAATGGGAGGCTAATCCTGTGAATCCATTAACTATACTGCCATTCGTCCTTCTTGGAGCTCCGTTTACGCCAGTAGCAATTGAATTCTTCAGGCGTAAGGATAAGGGGCCTAAAGAAATTCCTGAGCAAACGACTTATGAAGAAAAGCCTGATGTTGACACGCCATTACTTGAAAAGGCAAGAGAAGAAGCGCGAGTGAAAGTTGCAGGTGAGGTAATCAGGATAACTGGGGACGCGAGTATACCGGATGGAACAGAGATCAACAACCATTTAGTTGTACAGGGAAACTTGAAAATAGGCAAAAAATGCCATATCCATGGTAGTGTTAAGGCTTTTGGCAACGTCGACATAGGGCAGTCCACGATTGTTGAGGGCCATGTTCTTTCTGAAGGACCCATTACCATAGGGCGAGATTGTGTAGTAAAAGGCGTTATCGACTCGCTTAAAGATATCACGTTGGAAGAGAACGCGGTTGTTGAAGCAGTTTCAACTGAAAAGACCGTAAAGATTGGCCCGAATGCGAGGATAAACCGAAGGGTCTTGTCAGGCTCTCAGATCATTACTTCTCTTGAGAGGGAGCAAGTTGAACCTAAACCCAAAGAACCTGAGGTCAGCTTTCAGCCTCAAGCATTAGTTGAACAGCCTTCAACAGCGATTCAACCGCCAGTCGCCACTGAAACTCCGCCGACAAGAGTTTCAAAGCCTAAAGTCGAGGCAGAAGTTGAGGTTCCTTTCGAGGTTCTTGATCCAAATGTTGGTCATCTGTATTTTTACGCCCCAACAAGATATGGCAAAACCTATATGATTGGGAACTACGTTATTCCGCAGATTCAAGGTAAAAAAAGAATCGTCGTCATCGACCCTCACGGAGAATACTTGTTCAACACTTATGAGGTCAGTTATGACAAGACTATTCCGCAAGTCGACAGCGACATGTTCAAAACCATTGTGACATTCAACATTTGGTCAGACATCGACCGAATAGTCAAGGAAATGCTGGGTGCAGTAAAGCAAACTGCTGGTAATCTTTCAATCCGTTTTAACATAGTGGACAGTAACGTTGAAAAGATCATAGTAAGCGAGTTCCTGAAACGCATTACGCAGGTCACATGGGAGACTCACCTTCTTCTCATAATCGAGGAGGCCGACAAATACGAGGTTGTAAGCACAGTCACAAGGGGAAGACATGCAAACATCCAGGTTATCTTATCAAGCACTCGGAAGCTTATACCCGAAATATTCACTAACGTTCACTTGGTCCTTGGAAACATTAACCCGTCTCTTATCGAGGATTACGACCACAACGCCGCTAAGATAGTTGGTAAACTAGGAAGACACGAGTTCATTTGGGAAAAAGACTACCACGAGTGGCGAAAGTTCCGACTTGGTCAACCTAAAGGTAAGGAAATACCTTTACCCGAAGAGAGACTGCCGCCTGTTCCACAGGCCGTGGAACCCGTTTTAGGGGTTCTAGCTCCTGACAAAGCCACTGAGCCGGAGAGACTTGCTGAAAGGATGTTTTCAAGTCTTGAGGAACGCATAAGAAGGTTTGATGAAGCCAAGTCTCGAGTTGCGGATGACTATAAAACTGAGGATTTGACGCCTCTAGAAGCTAAAGTGTTCAAAGCCTCCCTAAGGTGTAGTGCAATTGAAGAAATTTGCCTAAGGCTTCTGATGGATACCGCTGAAGTTGAAACCGTATTGGACAGCTTAGTTAGAAAAGGCTACTTGGACAAGAACCTAAAACCGAAAAAGCCTTCATCAAAAGAAACAATTGCGCATGAAACTCCAGAACAAGTCCAAGCCCAACAGGCACCGGCGGAAAGGCCCTTAGAGAAAGAAAAGCCCGAACAAGAACAGCTCTCTGAAAAAGAGTACATTGAAAAGGTGATTGCGTCCAAAATAAGAGATGAACTGAAAAGCAAAATCAAGGTTCAAGAAAGCAAACTTCCCGAGCAAGGTCAGCCCAGAAACATCCTGGATGAATGGAACAGATTTTCTTCGTTACTCTGGACTAGCGAAAAAAATGAGGAGCCAAAAGATAAGGAACCGCACGTAGAGCCTCAAAAAAATGAGTCAGTGAACTTGAGTAAAAAAGAGCCTCAAGATTCCAAAAAACCCAAGAAAGAACCGTTCACTGCTGAAGACGCAATAAACGAACTTAAGGAGCTGTAAACCATGGCTGACTGGCGTGCAGTGTATGAAAACTGGAACACCATTCCTGAAGAAAACAAGCAACTTATAGAGCAACTGATGAAAGAAAAACCCAGAGAAAAACTCGCTGAACTGTTCAAACGCGAACCATACGCAAAAATGGTTTATGAAAAGGTTGTTGGTGAATGGCAACCGCAGGTGCAGATTGAACAGAAAGTTCCTACCGTATTGCATGAATCTCAACGTTCAGCAATAAAGGAACAACGGATGGAGACCGAGATTAGTGAGAAAGATATTCTGGAAAGTACACATCATGTACCTGTAGGAAACATACCTGCTGTTTTCCTGCCAATCATGTCGCTTATTTCTCTTTTGTTGGCTGAAATTTCCTATTATGATTCTAGGTTAACCGTGTTTTTAGACAATATTCTGCCATATAACCTTGGATTTTGGAAAATCCTGTTGTCTTCAGCTTTGGCTTTAGGTTCAGTAAGCATATTTTACATCCTAAAACAAGCGAAAAAGGATCTTGCTCAAAGCAAAGGCTCTAAGGTCACGGTTCTACCAAGGATAAGCATTACAGCATCAGCGTTTGTTTCAATGCTTCAGGAGACTAAGACGAAAAGCGATGGAGATGCAGTTAAAAACATGGAGGAAATTCAAAGTTGAACAGTGCTTTAAAAACAATTGTCTTTTTTTCAGCTCTTCTTTTACTAGCATCATCCTCAACTAGTCCAGTCTATGCTTTCATAACTCCAATATTAATCGGAACGGATCCTAAAAAAGATGCTTCGCCAGCGTCGGTTGACATTCTAAGTGTTTACTTAACAAATAATGGCACACATTTCAGGTTTATTATTGAATGTGGTGCTACCCCTGAGCCGTCAGGCACTCGTTCTTATTGCGTTTTTCTTGATACAAAAGCTGGCGGCTCAACGCGTCAACCCTACAAGGGAGCGGACTTTTATCTTATGGGTGGAGGTTTATCAGGTCTTTACGAGTGGGTTGCAGGTGGATGGAGCTATAAGTCATCTATTAGTGTTAACATTGTTGGCAATTCTATCTACTTAACTGCAAGGCTTTCAGACATAGGCTACCCTGGTAATTGCCAAAACACGATAGGTATCGTTGCTGCAACGTTTCAGCCATTGGGTTCTCTAAGAGATAGAGCTCCAAATAAAAACAACTACTCCGTAAATCACGAAGTAATCCCTGAGCTGCCTTGGCCAACCCCGTTGATCTTTGTTCCTGCGGTGGCGGCGACGGTGTACTACATTTCTAAAAGGAGGTTCAAAAAGGATGAACAGCAAAAATGAAAAACCTGTTGTTTCTGTGATTATGCCTGCCTACAACGAGGAGAAGCGCATAGAGACATGCTTCAACAGGGTTCTTGAGGTTATGAAAGGCTACGGGAAACAGTTTGAAATCATCTTGGAACAAGACGGCAGTACAGACAAGACCCCTGAAATCATGGACAGACTGGCCGAAAGCCACAGCAACGTTAAGGCGCTGCAGTTTCCAAAAAGGATGGGAAAAGGGTTCGGCATCAGAAAATGCTTTGAGGCGGCGAAAGGCGAATACATAGTCCTCATCGACTCGGATTTGGAGTATCCGCCTGAAAAGATACCTGAGCTGCTGGACACCATAAACGGAAACGACATAGTAGTCGGCTCGAGAAAGATATGGATCAACAGGAAAAACGGAAACACAAAGGTAGTCAGGGCTTATCTAAGCCGGTTCTACAGCACTTTAGTTAAAAGATTGTTCGGCGTCAGCCTGGAAGACTATCAAAGCGGGTTCAAAGCATTCAGGCGAAGAGTGATAGACGCAATCCAGCCTTTAACCTCAAACGGGTTCGAAATAGACAGCGAAATACTCATAAAAGCCACACGTAAAGG
>CAZPBM010000016.1:0-54604 GCA_964584965.1 uncultured Candidatus Bathyarchaeia archaeon
GGATTTCAATATTTTCAAAATAAGTTGTCTTAGCAAAAACTGAAGCTTTCAGAACACATTTAACCTCATTTTGTATCTACATTCACTATTAACTGAGAATCCCAGAAAATATGGGTCTTCAAATTCATTAATGAAAAATTCATATTTCCGCTTTCTTACTTATTAATGAAAGGAAAAGATAAGCTTCTTATAGCATTTACCTGTAAAATAATTTATCTTCAGATAAAGGATGCTGTAACCATGAGTCTTAAGAGCTTAAAAATTTATGTGACAAGCCTCATTGTTTCACTACTCATCGTTCATCTTATTTTCCCATTTTTTATTTCTTTTCGTTTGTCTTCAGCAAGCCCCGATTTTACCTATTATGGTGTGGTGCCTAGCAAAATCTATCGATACGTACTTAATGACGGAAATGATCGTAACTCTGGCTGGGTGCTAGGATCCAACAGCACTACTCTTGTAACAGGATCAATTGGTTTGAATGGCACAATTCTTGCAACAAAGGCATTACTAGTAATTGTCGGTACAGAGGACAACACAAATATTAAAGTTTACAATTTTCCGAATAAAACTATTCTAGATCAAGCCACTATTAATGGCATGGAAAAACATTTCGTGTTATTAGCAAATGGCACAAAATTTAAGGTTGTTGCAGACAAACAAGTTTTTGTTATGCTTCTAAATTATCAAAAAATTCCACCTTCAAATGTCTATGACGGCCCAACTCCGCATACATTCTATACAACTACCGACGGCTTATACGTTGGTAAAAAATTTATTCTCATGGGATCCGAACAGACAAACGTGATTCCGACAACAGAGTACATAATTCTGGCTTTAGAAAAGTCTCAAGTTACAGTTACCAGAGATGATGCCCAACAAAGTACATATTCTTTAGAAGCCAATACCTATAAGTTTATTGAGTTATCACCTTTTAGAGTTTACAAAATCGAGTCAACAGGAAATATAATGCTGCAGTCGATGTTCTTAAGGTATGATGTGTCTGATCCCGCTTATAGTGTTGTTCCATGTTTTTATGTTCCATCCGCAGAGGGAGGGTTTATAGGTAAAAATTTCTTCACCACATCCACAAAATCATGGGACGCCAACAAAGATTGCGGGTACCGCATCTCAGCTTTAGAGGACACTAAAGTTAAGGTCTTTGACCTTGATACCAAACAATTGCTAAGCGAATTAACAATAAAGGGAGGAAACGGAGTTGCAATAAAACCAAAAGCTGAAGCGATAGCTGTACAAAGCGACAAGCCAATCTCATTGTCACTAATTCATAATGGCAGCATCGAACAAACACGTGTAGTAATAGGTGAATATTCAGGATATGGTCATGGTGTAATGTTTATTGGTATTCAACCAGACGAAGAAACCATAATCTATATTCCCAAAGAGGCGCAAGTCGAGGCTTATTTTTTCGCTAATGAGGAAACACAACTAATAATTGACGGTGAACTTAAAACTTTACAAGCCAATTCAGCCTCACTTTACACTGCCATAGGCACTCATATAGTTCAATCCAACAAAAACGTGGTTCTTCAAATCAACTTTTGGCCGCTTGAACCTGAATGTCAAGGGCTCTGGTTCACTGGTGCTGTAATTCCATGCATCGAAACAGTTGATGATAACCCGTCTGTGACATTAACTCCGATTGAGGAAGGCTTTCCAATTATGTACATAATAATCGGAGGAGGCGCAACTGCGGTAATAGTCATCATTGCAGCCTTGTTAATAATGAAAAGAAAGGCTGTAAAGAGCTAACTAAATGAAAAACCATGTGTAATGACCAAAAACAAATTGGAAAGATTTACATTACCCGTTTTTCATCACTTCAGTGCTCATACAGAAAGAATACCCATTGTCAATCAGTAATAATACGTAAAATAAATAATTGCGCTCAGCATTTTTTCATCTGATTATCTTAGTTACAAAAAAAGTTTTCATGAAAAAGGTCGATTTGAAGTTTTCAAATCATTGTCTAGAATAACTGCTACGTGATTGTAAATTACCTTTCTTTTTCTGCAATCCTTAGATAATAGTCCTCACTTTTCTTCGTCCCAAAGCTTCTGATGCCTTTTTCTTTTAGCTGCGTCTTCAACTTTGTAGCATAGTTCTTTGTAATTTCGCCCCTTCTTTCCATGTAATTAATCACTTCTAAAGCTTGTTGGTCGTTGTCACATCTTCTGAGAAAATCAATAATATCAGGGTCGTATCCCTCAAACGTGCTTGCCACTGCCTTTTCCTTAGTCTCTGGTTCTGAACGAACAGATCGTATCGATACGCGATTCTCTTGGCTTTCCATTTCTTCCGCTAGGTGAGGAAACAACTTTTTGAACCGTCCTTTTTCCATGTCCATTGTTGAACCCTTACCGACATTATTCACTATAATTTTTTCTTCTTAATATTCTAAGCGGTGTATCATGACGCGTTATACAATATTCCTAACCTTTTCAGCTTCCATGACTAATTGCTTTCTACTTATTCCTACATCAATTTTGTCCCAAGGTAATGGGTCATCAAAATTTTTCTCTTGCAGATATTTATCAAAAGAGACATTTGTCTCCTTCATAGCTCGCCTCCAAGCTCCTAGACTGCCTCCATAAAGAGATGCTAGTTCAACGGTCTTTCCTATTTGCCTGTCTCCAAGACTCAAAAGGGCTTGAACTTGTGCATGGCGAGGATCCATTCCTTCCACAATAAACCTTCGGTCACTCCTAAGAAGTTTCTTTATCAAATTTAGGCTCTCTCTAATATCTGGTAAAGACGTCACCTTTTCCCACTGAAATGGCGTATGCGGTTTAGGAACAAACGGATTAATGCTGAGGTGTATAGCCTTCTCGCCATATCCAGCTTCTGCAATTTTTTTCGACAATTCAACTATGGCTTTTACATCGTTAGGTGTTTCTTTAGGCAAACCAATGATGAAATATAGTTTTAGACGTTTTAAACCGTTTTTCAAAAGAATTTTGGCAGCATCAACCAAAGTTTCATCGCCCATTTGTTTGCATATTATCTCTCGAATGCGTGTTGAACCGCCATCAGGTGCCATCGTAACGTTTCGCTGTTTTCCTTTAATAAGCATCTTAGCTAGATTTTCTGTGATGTTTTCAGGTCTCAAAGAAGGAATTGAAAGCTCGTACCCTTGAGAAACAATATATTCGCAGACATCTTCAAGCCTTGGGTGATCAAATATGCTGGCACCAATTAACGAAACCTTGTTTACAGGGGTCTTCTTCATTCCTTCGTAGATTATGTTTTCAATTTTCATAAGACTTCTTTCACGCATAGGAAAATTAATGTGCCTCAGAAGACAAAATCGGCAGCTGCGACTGCAACCACGAGTCTCTTCTACAGCCAATGCCCTTCCAAAAATTGTCATGTAAGGACTATGTTCATCCACAATGGGAACTTGCTGCGCCACAGGGTGAAAAGCTTCGTCAAGGTTACTAACCATAACCCTTTTTGTAAGGTTCGGCTCCTGAGGCACATATATTCCGTTAACATCAGCAAACGCTTCTACGTTTCTTTTAGAATCTTTACAATCAATTAGCCGATCCACAACCTCATCCAAAAAGGATTCAACTTCTCCAATAAAAAAAAGATCTATGTAGTCAGCTAAAGGTTCAGGATTCGCAGTGGCGCACGGACCGCCTGCAATAACTATTGGGTCCTTAGCCTTTCTATTTTCTCTTCTTAAGGGGATGCCTGATCTCGACAGCATTCGAATAACGTTAACGTAGTCTTCTTCATATTGAAGCGTAAAAGCAACGACGTCAAACTTACTTAATGGTTGACTGGATTCAAGGCTTAGCCAAGGCTCCTGTCTTGTGGGAATGAAGAACCGCTCACAGAGTACATCGTCACGCATGTTGAACAAGGCGTAAAGCAACCTTACAACTAACCCGCTCATTCCAGCGCGGTACACATTAGGATAGCATAGTCCAATTTTAAGATCTGCTCTCCTCCAATCCTTCTTGATGACGTTGGCCTCCGGGATAAGCGTCGACATTCCGCATCGCCTACTTTGTTAATAATACTAAAAGATCAACCGCAACCATTAAGTCTAACTGAAATGACCCGCAAAGTAACTTAAGCAAAGAATTTTATGGTACAAACCGTCTAAGTGGATCTTCTTTGAGGATTTTGCTAAGCTGTCTTGTATTCAGACCCTTAATTTCGTCACCATATATTTCGCACTTGTTTCTTTGGTTTTTATCTTCCGTGTCTCGAACTACAATTTCAGCCTTATCTCCAGATGGAAACATAACCGTGATGTGAAAAGATTCCTTTGCGTTTTTTTGACTTGGCCCAAAAATAACCTCAGTTTTCACGATGTTGAATCCTTTCTCTTTTATTTTTCTGAGAACTTGGTCACGATTTGAGGAATAGACGGCAATGTCAATGTCGCTGTTAATGTTCACGGTTCCCCTCCAAACGCTTCCGACAAGCTTTGGATCAAAGAGCTCAAGCGCTAACATTGTTTCCAATGCTTCCTTACGCATACGAATCAAGCGTTCTTGCCTTAAATGCCCCTCGTTTTCTTCCGCGATAAAATCTAATTCTCTGGCAACTTCAATGTTTGTGGGCAATATTCGAATACAAAGATTCAAGGCTGCCCTTTCTTTAGCCTGCTTATATTCCTTCTCTTGAGAAGTATACAGCAAAACTGCTGCTTCGCGAGCTACTTTTCTTCTTGAATCGACATGAATGCGAGATGAACAGTTTTTAGACATATCAAAAAGTGTTTCATACATTACCCGATACTTCAGTTACCAGTTCGAGAGCAGCATGAACTTCGGTTAGCGGTCTTGATATAAGTTTAGATTTCCTTAACCCTACATGTCGTAGCGGTGCAATTTTCTTCGCCTCATTGTAAATGTCAGAAGCGATTTTTCCAAGAACAATTTCTTGCACAATTTGATTAAACGTAAGTGCTGATGCTTTTTCTTCTGTTATTTTTTTCATGATTTTACGAATTTCTTTTTCTTGAGAAGTTCTTATTCTAGTGAGGGTAAAGGCGCATGCAGATATTCTAAGTTTATAGCCATCCTTTGTCGTAACTGTAACGATGGCGTCAATCCTGGTAGTTCTTCTCCTAACAAGGCTTCTTAAGTAGTCTCGGGAATACTCATGCGCCTTAAATATCGTTAAAGCCCGTTTCCCGTCAACACCTATTATTTGAAAATACATTTTTAGGTACTGATGAGCGAAATCTTCAGTTATATCATAGAGAGTTGATTCAACAGTTCTGCCAATAAGAGACTCAGACTCATCTGCAGGTATCGACCCTATTTCAACACTCCCAAAATAGTCTGGGGCAACGATGGTATACCATTTTTTACTACGCCATTTATCCTTGACACGACCAGATTTAGACACCTTGTAACACCACTACAGTCCAAATTAATGAAAAAACGAAGTATTAAAATGTTTAGTGGACTTTTTAATCAGTGTTAATGCTTCACCCTTATATTTTTGTAGCTGGAATATTCATAGAAATGTTTGGAGTTCCCCTGCATGATTGATGTCAAGATTATTCGAAACAATCCTGAACTCGTTAGGGAAAATTTGAAAAGACGAAACGATCCTGAAAAACTGAGTTTGTTAGAAGAGTTTATAGAAGCTGATAGAAAGTGGAGAGCTTTACTGACAAAAATTAATGATCTTAGAAGAAAACGTAACGAGCTCAGCGCACAAATTGCCCAAATGAAGAAAAAAGGTTTAGTTGATTCACAACTGCTAAAGGAAGCTAACGAGATACAAGCAAAGATTACTGAACTGAATACTCAAGTCGACGAGTATAGTAAGAAATCTCAAAATTTGCTTAAACGAATACCAAATCTACTTCATGAAACCGTTCCTTACGGTCGAGACGAAAACGATAATGTTGAAATTAGAAGATGGGGTTCACCGCCAAGATTCAATTTTCAACCCAAGAATCACCTGGAACTAGCCATAACCCTTGGATTGGTTGATGAAGAAAGAGCAAACAAGGTTGCTGGTACAGGTTTCTATTACTTAAAGGGCGAATTAGCTCTTCTCGACCTTGCTATACAACGGTTTGCTATTGATCATATGATGAAAAAAGGATATACTTTGGTTGAACCTCCATTTATGTTGCGAAGAGAACCTTATGAGGGGGTAACGGATCTATCAGATTTCGAAACTGTCATGTATAAAATAGAAAATGAGGATCATTACCTCATAGCGACGAGTGAACATCCAATTGCAGCTATGTTCATGAACGAAACCTTAGACCTTTGTGAGCTTCCTTTAAAATTTGTAGGAGTTAGTACCAATTTTAGACGTGAAATCGGAGCTCATGGTAAATACACAAAAGGTTTCTTTCGAATGCATCAGTTCAATAAAATTGAGCAATTTATATTCTGTTTGCCTGAGCAGTCGTGGAGGTTCCATGAGGAACTTCAACAAAACTGCGAGGAACTTTATCAGATGCTCGGTTTACATTACCGCGTAGTGAACGTGTGTACTGGAGATATCGGAACAGTTGCAGCTAAGAAGTACGACACGGAGGTATGGATGGCAGACGGCGTCTTCAGAGAGGCTGGTTCAAACTCGAACTGTACTGACTATCAAGCAAGAAGGCTCGGAATCAGGTACCGGGAGGGAGTTGGCAAACCTCCAAAAGACTTTATTCACACGCTTAACAGTACAGCTTTGGCTACAAGCCGTACTATGATGGCAATTTTGGAACAATATCAACAAAAAGACGGGACAGTTATCGTTCCCGAAGTTTTGAGACCATACATGGATGGGATTAAGAGTTTAAGGAAAAAATGATTAAATTAGGTGAAAAACTATGCTACCTGAAGTTGTCGGAATAGGCGAAGTCTTAATAGATTTTGTTGCCACTGAACCTGTCTCATACATTGAGGTTCCAGCCTTCCAAAAATGCTTTGGTGGCGCACCCATGAATACTCTTGTTGGAGTTGCCAGATTAGGTTCATCTTCAGGAGCAATAACGGTGGTTGGTGAAGACCCGTTTGGGCAATTTCTAGTTCAAGAACTAAAAAAGAACAATGTTGACACATCACAAGTAAAAGTTAAGAAGGGAACTCTCACAACCTTAGCATTTGTTGCCAATGAACCTGAAACAGGAGAAAGATCATTTATTTTTTATCGTAAACCTTGGGTCAATGGAACTTCAGACAGCGCATTATCTATTGATGACATTGACACTGAATACATTAAAGGTGCTGAAATTTTACATGTGTCAGGATTTGCGCTATCGCAGAATCCCTCGAGAAAAGCCATCATATTTGCTGTAAAACAAGCGAAAAAAGAAGGGGTAAAAGTTTCCTTCGACCCAACGCTTAGATTGGATGTGTGGAGATCTGAGCGTACTATAAGAAAATTCTATAATCTTATGCTTAGGCTCTCTGACATAGCAACATTTTCGCGCGAAGAATCTTCTTTCCTCTTTGGGACAGAGAACCCTAAAAAAGCAGCGGAAAAATGTTTGAAACTCGGCGTCAAAACAGTTGGCATAAAACTTGGCGTAAATGGTGCATTTGTAATGACAAAGGAGAGGCAAATAATTAACATTCCA
Organism: uncultured Candidatus Bathyarchaeia archaeon; assembly: GCA_964584965.1. Taxonomy (GTDB): domain Archaea; phylum Thermoproteota; class Bathyarchaeia; order Bathyarchaeales; family DTEX01; genus JAGTRI01. The sequence goes on from CAZPBM010000016.1 coordinate 7,583, forward strand.
GCCTTTAAAGTAAAAGCTGTTGACACCACAGGTGCCGGAGACGGCTGGAACGCTGGCTTCTTGGTTGGAATACTTAAGAAGTGGGATTTGGAAACCTGCGTTATTGTGGCAAACGCTGTTGGAGCACTGGTTGTTACAAAACGTGGTGCAATAACAGCCTTACCGTATAAAAACGAATTAAATGATTTCTTAAGCCAACAAAACATAGAACTTAAGATTTGAAAAACACCGTTCCTTTTTTGGAAAAATGATATATTCGAGTATAAGTGAGATTATTTTATCACGCAAGAAAAGAAAAAAACGGGAAAAATTGCATAAAACGGGTATAAAATTTGGCAAGCATTCTAAGACGAGTTGTCAGAAAATCAAAATCCAGTTCTCCTCAGACACAAAGGACTATACTACCCGTTCAAAAACGGTTAGATGAAATCAAACCCGTTCCTCAAGAAAAAGAAAAATCCGTCTCAGTTGCCGAAGTTTCAATCAAGGAACTTGAAAACGTTGTTGACAATTATATTTCTGAATTTCGATCCAAAGTAAAGAGAGTTAAGGAAATATCTTTAAGTCTAGAAGAACTTTTGAAGCTGTTAAAAACTGGTGAAATTCCTGAAACCGCATACAATCTGATTATGGATGAATTAGGTACGCAGCTGTCTATTACTATTGAGGAAGTTTTTAGACTTCGCGAATCTTTGGAAATAGCTAAGGCTAAAGCGAAGTTGGAATGGGCCAAAGAGAAGGTCAGCACACCTATACCTACTGCATCCACAATTGAAACGTCACCATCTCAGAAACTTGAGGATCTAAAATATGTTCGGGCGTATTCTGATGTAATCCAAAGCGACTATTTTGCAGATGAAACCTCACGTGTAAAAGTCTATTCTTTAGGACTGCAAAGATGGGAGTATTTAATTTCAAAAATTGACATGGCATTGTCAGATTTGCCAATTGAGGACGAAACTGGAATAATAGAACAATATCTTTCAATACTTAAAAGAAAAACTAATGTCGGATCCAAAGCAACAGAGTTTGAGAAAGCTATATCACTTTGTCAGCAAAGATTAGACGCAATCTCGGAGCAGTGGACATCAATAAGACGTAATAAAATAGAAAAGATAATGAACCTTGAGCTTGAGGGTTCGCGAATTAATGATGAAATAAAAGAGTTAGAAGTAAGATATGCGGTTGGAGAAGTTCCTCAACAGCTATACGAAGTAAAAATTAGCTATTTACAAACTAACTTAAAGAGGGTAGAACGAGAAAAAGCTCAGTTACGTTCTTCAATAGATGACATGGACATGAAAATATTTAGAAGTTCAGAATTAACAAAGGGTTATGTATGAAAAAACGTCAAATTACCTTACCGAGTATTTACCTAGTTTTTACTTTGTTAATCTCGCATGTATTATGTGCTAACATTGGTCTAAATGCTTTTAGCATTGTCGCAAATGAAGCTTTTAGTACAACGAATAGCTCAGATGCGCTTTTAAGGTATAATGTGACATTGTGGATAAGAGACTGGGCGAACAAAACCAGTTTTGGAAATGTTAATGTTACAATTTTTGACCCTTTGGGGAGAAGATCGACAAGTAAAATTTCCAATCAGTTAGGGCAAATCGAACTTACACTGATTGAGGCGGGAATTTATGTGGTTTCCGTTCAAAAAGAAAATAGAATAGTTGGTTATCAAGAAATTGCCATTACCCAGAATGCGACTCATCTCATTAGGACATGGGCTTATGATTTTAATATAACTCTGGTTGATAAACATGGAAATCGATTGGCAAACCACACAGTTATGTTGTATGATCAGTTAGACTTTGGCTCACCATTGTTTTCCTACGAGTCAAGTATGATTGTAAGACGTCAAAATATAACATTAGTGACAGAGGGGGTTGGAAGACTAGTTGCTCAAACAATGACAGATAATAATGGAACATTAAGTTTTCCAGCCATGTGGAATGGAACGTATTTACTAAAAGTAATTGGGGTTGAAACGATTATTAAAGAATACATTCTTGGAGAGTTAAAAATCACTAGAATTCCTCCAGCAGTCGGTCAAGGAGTCGTGGCTCTTCAAAGTTCCACAAATATAACTTTACCATGTATCAGAGCTGATTTTCAACTTCATTTGGTCACTGCTTCGAATCGTAATGTTACTGGAGCTCAAGTCTACACCCGTGACATGAACGGCTATCTTTTTTACAGTGATATCTCAAATGACACAGGGCACGTTGAACATAAGGATGTTTATTTCATTGATGGAACATTTAGTATTACAGTTAGATACGGGAACAGAACCATGGGATATGGAGAAATAGAAGTTACAGAAACAAAGGTTTTCACTATTGTTTGTTGGACAAACAACTTAACTGTTATGTGCGTTAATTTGGACAATAAACCCTTAGTAGGATATGTTGTGTTATTATACGACCAGGTTGTCTTCCATTCTCCAACAAATATCACAATTGTTACTAATCAGACTATGCAGCTGATAAACTGGACTAAAACCGACATAAATGGAAAGGCACAATTCAATGAACTTTGGAATGGAACCTATTGGATAACAGTTTCGAGCGGTGAGATCGTAAAGGAAATGATAATTGACCTTCAGAAAACAGAGACTGTTATAATCACGGGAGAATCAACATACTTGTTCCTAAAATTTGTAACCAGAACAGGTCAGCCTCTTTCTGGAGCTATTGTTACTGTCTTTGACAGCTCACAAAATTTGGTGTTTCGTGAATACACTGACGCATTTGGTCAAATTTTATGGCAAAACTTGCGTGTAGGCAGCTACACAGTCAATGTTGAGTGGATGGGAACCCAAGTTGCATCCCAAACCGTAAATGTTCAAACTGACTATGGCAGGACAATAGCATGCGGCGTCTTCAGACTTACGCTTAACTGCAAAGACCAGTTTGGTAACCCCCTTTCGAAGGCTGATGTTTTTTTGGAAACTACAAATGAACGTATTAGGGCAGATACAGACACCGATAATGTTGGTGTTCTTACAATGTTACTTCCGCAAGGAACCTACAGAATAAATGTTGACTATGGAATTTTTTCAGGTTCCCTAATCATAGACCTTAATAGTGACCAAAGCCATACGGTAACATGCAACATTAAGTCTATCATTTTTGTTTCATTAGTATTATTGATTGTTCCTCTTGCCTTCTTCACAGTAGTTCTGGAAAGGAGAAAGTTGAGAACTCCTTTAGAAATTAGAAAATACAAGAATATGCTGGCAAAGCTTGAGGCCATGTACAAGAATGGACAAGTTGAATATAAAATCTATAGGAAGCTGAGAGAAGAGTATGATACAAAAATAATGGAATTGGGAGGCAGAGAAATGCGATGAAAGTTAAACAAACATCTCTATCCATAATTTTACTTTGTATTTTTCTAGCAATTATACCGACTCAAGCATCTAATGTTACTCAACAAGCAGAGACTGTTCCGGTTTACTTAACTATACAAGTTAGAGATTACAACACCGGCATCGCTATTGCTAACTTATCAGTAGTGATTGATGTTTTTACTGATTGGGGATATCGAAGAATCTCTAACAGAACAAGTGAAACTGGTATCGTACAAACGCTGCTTGGAACAATAGCCAAGACAACAGTTCCTGGGCGCATGACGCTTACTAACGTCGATTTATCAGAAAATTATACGCTAATAAAAATTCAAAACGTATTTGTTGAGGAAATTCAGTCATCTCGTTTCCAACAAGATTATAATGCGAACCACACAATATATTCTGGGATAGGCATTAGTTTGTCAAGCAGGGTACTGGATGATAAACAATACATTGAGGGCACATTGTGGGTTCTCAAGGGAAAACTTGTAAAGGTGCTAGACTGCGACATATTATCTGGAACAAACCAGGAATTAATAGTATTACCTGCAATTTTAACAGATATCCCGAGCAACAAAACTTATGAAAGACTGTATTTCTTCCCAATTAATTATAGAGTAACAATATTTCATGAAACCAGATTATGGTCAAACATTGAAACGGAAAAACTTGAAATTAATGATCCCGTTTCACCCTTAATAGTTGAGGTAAACGAAAACACAACCATAATTAATTGGATGCATCACCAAGCAACTGAATATGTCGAACGCGCAATTTACAGAATGGACAGAGAATTTGAATTCTTTAACTCCACAGGATATCCACTTAACAAAGAACTTGGCGAATACAATGCGATAAAAAGTCTCTGGAACCGAGTTTTAGAACTAAGTGAAAAAAGTGAATACGCATCTGCATACGGAGGCGCAAAAATTTCTAATAGTAAGTTTCTCGACCTAATGAAATGGCTTTTTGACAATAAAATAACTGCCGTGTTCACAGCAATTGGCATAAGCTTGTTCGCGTATGGATTAGGGTCGCTACTTTCAAGCTTCATTTTTGACGAACCATCCCAAAACAAGACTCGACTTTTGGCTAAGGTTTTAATTTTCAGTCTTGTTATGGTAATGTTTTCTCTTTCTCATCCCTCTTTAAAAATCACTTTCGCCTTGTTGATCGGAAGCAGAAGCGTCAGCCTACCCCTATCTCTTTTAGGATGTTTTGTAATAGGAACTATTACATATTTCGCTATGCAAATCTTATCGATTCGTCAGAAGACAATGACTGATCTAGCCTTACAATTAGGCGTTAGAAGTCTGAAAAGAAGAAAGTCACGAACCTTACTGACGCTTTTGACAATTGTCATTATAGTTTCATCAGCTATCGTTTTCGTAAACATTTCCATGAGTAGAGAAACCAAATTTGTTGAACAGTGGACAGGTACTAATATTCCAGGTGTCATCGTGAAACCAGATACTATGATAGCTCCAATTACAGAATACGATATAAATTGGACTCGTCAGCAGCCATGGTGTAAAGAAATAACTTACATTGAAACGGTACGAGAACAGGAGAGATTAATAACATCGGATCTACTGATTCGTCAAGGTTACATAAGTTCTGGAGAAGGAAGACACGCTGTGAAAATAATATGTGTGGACCCCACTTACATGGAAAAACATTATAACCTGTCACGGCGAATCACAGGTTTTTGGAACCAGTTTATTAAAGGAGAACCAGTTGTCATAGTTCCATCCGATTTCAATTTTCTCATTAATCAGGATGTTTCCTTAATTGTGTCGGAAGGCATCGCAGGCCTAATAGGTCCTCCAAGTCAAAGGATTATAGGCGAGTTTAAAGTCATTGGTATATTTGATCCACAAACAGCATTTCATGACTTTCTTAAAATAGATAATACTCCATTATTTGAGAACCCTTCAACAATCGTTCTTGTCCCGTTGAAATCTATCAGTAGTTCTGCATTTACAATTTCAGAAGCTTTCATAATTGTAAAAGAAGGATACGAACCTGTTGATGTCGCTCAGGAACTTGCATACACGTTAGCGTCAACAACAATAGCAAACACAAATGGAATCTCCCAAAAGATAGTTTGGTCGACGGAGTTTTCTGTTACTGGTCTTATTCCTTACATACCACCACTTCTCATAGCTGGTTTGATGATGTATACTACAATGGCTTCCGTTTATGAGGAAAGAAGACGAGAATTCTCAACTTTGGCAACTCTTGGTCTTGATCCGAAAAATACGTTACAAGTTTTTCTTGTCGAAGCACTTTTACTTGGACTAATGGGAACATTCATTGGATTTTTTGGCAGTTACCTATTAGGAGAAGGCCTAACATTTCTATCCAACACCATGGCAGCACCAGGAATTGACCCACTATCGATTCCACCCGCTCATTGGTCGATGCCATCAATTCTTGTTGCACTTTTGACTGGAGTAGTTATGGTCTTTTTAGGCGGATACATTCCTGCTTTAAGAGCGCGCGGAATCAGCCTTATGGGAAGAGAACAAAAAAGAGAAATGGTAGGAGAACTAATAACCTCTGGAGGCATCACCACATTAACATTGCCAATTAGAGAAAGCGTACAAAATGGCGAAATGCTGTATTCATACCTCAAAGAGACTATTGGAAAGTTCAAAACCTCACTTGTTGATCCGCACACAGTTAAAGGAGAACTATATAGAGATGGAACATTTGTAGTATCTTTTGTGGCTTTGGCTGACACGTCTCGGGTGACAATGCCTTGTGAAATAAAGGGCGTAAGAGAAGGCGACGTTCTCATACCAGTAATACAATTTCCAGTAAGCTTTCGCAGCTATGAAAGAATCAGACAGATGATTCGCGACTTGGAACAATTTATGATAGGATTCTCTGCATGGAAAGAAATGCAGTTAAAGATGACGATAATCAGAGAAGCTCCTAGAAAAGTAAAAACCTTAGAAGAGATTATGGCCGAAATTAAAGACATTGTAAACCAAATAAAGGAAAGCAGTAAGAAGCTCAGAATATTAGATGGACAAAAAGGCAAACTGTCAGACGAGATTTACAATGAGTTTAGAGAAAAATACATTAACATGATTGAGGAAAAGTCAAAAAGCATAAGAGCGATGTCAATTAACTTGGAACCTCACCATAAGCAGATACACGACGAAATTGGAAAAATCGAAGTTGAGGTTGAAAGAATCACAACCTCATATAATCTCGGCGAAATAACTGAAGAAGAATACGTCAAAACTTGTGGACCCCTTCAAGCAAGACTTGCAGAACTTAGAAACAAGGATAAAGAAATGGAGGAAATCTTCGAGTTTCTAAAAAAGCCCTTAGGAATGGAATACACTTAAAAAGGATTTTTAGGGTAACCCTAAGGTATTTCTTCTAAAACTTTTTACTCAAAAAAGATTTTTGATTCTTCATATAACTGTTTGCTTACGGTCTTAGTCTTTCCAGTAACCTTTGAAAGGGGAACCGTTACGATTTCTCCAGCTTTTAATGCCACCATAACTCCGAATTTTCCTTGTTTCACTAGATCTACAGCTGCCAGTCCGTATCTTGTCGGGATTATACGATCCATAGCTGTTGGCGGTCCACCTCTAATCGTGTGAGCAGGAACAACAGCCCTAGTTTCTGAGCCTGTTGCTTTTTCTATCTCTTTGGCAAGAAACTCTCCAATCCCGCCTAGTCGAACATGCCCAAATTGGTCGACACTCGCATCTTTCGTTACAGGACCTTCATAATCCTTAATCAAAGCACCTTCCGCAACAACTATTATGACAGCTTGGCTTCCTTTATCGGACGTTTTTTTCTTAACAAAATTCACTACGTCCTTAATGCTGAAAGGCTCTTCAGGAATCAATATGAGATCTGCGCCAGCTGCTAATCCTGAATATAGTGCAATCCACCCAGCATGCCTTCCCATGATTTCGACCACAAAGACTCGGTCATGGGATTCAGCAGTATCTTGTAGATTTTCAATCGTACGCATAGCCAAATTTACTGCGGTATCAAATCCAATTGTAAACTCGGTTTCAGGAACATCATAATCGATTGTTTTAGGTATGCCAACAACGTTCAAGCCGGATTCGCTGAGTGCGGCTGCGACGCTAAGAGTGTCATCTCCGCCTATTGCTATAAGTGCATCTAACCCTAGCTTCTTAAAGTTCTGAGCTGCCTTCTTTACGCCGTCTTGCATCTTTAATGGGTTGGTTCGAGAAGTCTTTATCACTGTTCCGCCTTTATGTATAATGCCTTTGATTTCATCATATTTTAATGCCATTGTGTTAAGTTCTAACAATCCAGCCCAACCATACTTTATTCCCATCACTTCATATCCAAACTTTTCGCACTTTTTCACAATCGCTCTGATTGCAGCGTTTAATCCAGGAGCGTCTCCTCCACCAGTTAAAACTCCAATCTTCAATTGGTTTGCACCTTCTTTTTTAGTTTCTCATAACAATAATAGACATATAGAGAAAAGTCTTTCGCTTTTAAGACAAGAAAAAAATGCTGATGGCAAGTAAACTACCAGAATAGGGTCAAGATGTCTCTGAAATACCTTTATGTAAACAAGCTTGTATAAATCCGTTAAAAAGTGGATTCGGCTTCAGTGCTCTTGACGTAAATTCAGGATGGAACTGACTTCCAATAAAAAATGGGTGGTTAGGTAATTCACCTATCTGCATTATTCTGCCATCCGGAGTCATGCCTGAGAAAACAAATCCGTGTTTCTCCAAAGTTTCGACATAGTCTGGGTTAATTTCATATCTGTGTCTGAACCTTTCAACTACCTGTTCACAATTATATAATTTATGGGCAAGAGTGTTGAGCTTAATTTTCACAGTTTGCCCACCGAGTCTCATAGTCGCTCCGTATTTCGATTTTCTCAGAATTTCCTTCTGTTCAGGTAAAAGATCTATAACAGGATAAGGCGTGTTTGGCACAATTTCCGCGGTATTAGCTCCTTCTAATCCACAAATGTTTCTGGCAAACTCTACGACAGCAAGTTGAAGACCCAAGCAAAGCCCAAGAAATGGAATACCCTTTTCCCTCACATATTTTATTGCAGCTATTTTGCCCTCAACACCAGTTTTACCAAACCCTCCTGGAACAATTATGCCATTAAAGTTTTCAAGAACCTCAAGGTTTTCCACCTTTTCTTCAAAAATCTTTGAATCTATCCAAGAAATAGAAGGTTTTCTATTATTGTGCCATGATGCATGTTTAATTGCTTCAATGACTGAAACATAGGAGTCAGGAAGCTGAAATTTTCCAATATCAAAGTATTTCCCTACTATGCCAATTTTAACCTCTTCCTTGATGGAATCAACTTTCTCAATAAACTTCACCCACTCCCCATTTTGAGGTTTCACTGGTTGCATATTAAACTTCGCAAGAATTTTATCCCCAAACTTTTCCTGTTCAAAAATTAGAGGCAGCTTATAGATGTTTTCAATCTCAGGATCTGAAATTACATCTTCCTCATTCACGTTACAAAAAAGAGCAATTTTTCTTCTTCGCACCTCATCAAGGTAAGCGTCACTTCTTCCAATTATGAAGTCAGGCTGAATACCAAAATTTCCCAATTCACGAACTGAATGTTGAACTGCTTTGGTCTTCATTTCACCAAGACTTTTAGGTATCGGCAAATAAGCCACATGAACATATAGAACCGGATTTTTTTCAAGTTTCATCTGCCGCGCAGCTTCAAGAAAAAGAATATTCTCATAGTCTCCGACAGTTCCACCTATTTCGACAAGAAAGAAGTCAGCTCCAGAGGCCTTAGCGTTTTCTCTAATCCGTCTCTTAATTTCGTCAGTCACGTGTGGAATCGGCTGAACAGTTTGACCTAAGTATTTACCAGCTCTTTCCTTTATTATAACCTCATTATAAACTTGGCCTGTTGTAATATTGTGGCTTTTGGGAATTTTGATATCTAAAAATCTTTCATAATGCCCCAAGTCTTGATCGATTTCTCCTCCATCTTCTGTTACCCATACTTCGCCATGTTCCGTGGGTCTAAGTGTTCCAGCGTCAAAATTGATGTATGGATCGATTTTACAGGCACTTACCTTGAAACCTCTAAACTGAAGCATCTTGCCAATAGAGGATGTAACAATTCCCTTTCCTAAACCAGAAATGACGCCGCCAGTAATAAAAATGAATCTTGTCTGCATACTTCATATATCTTCTTAGGATTAAAAAAGACTTTCGATAGATTATTTTACATAAAAAATGTTCTCACCTACGAATTTTGAAAGCGTAAGCTTAATTAGTCATGCTTCCACCATTAACAATGATGCAAGCTAAAGATGATACCAAATGAGCAGTAGAAGACAAAAAAGAAGATCTGATTTGGCCCCAATGCCAGCTGCAGGTGCTGGTCTTCTCAGGTTCTTCGAGGAAGACACGCCAGGAATAAGGGTTAGTCCACGGATGCTAGTTGTTTTTTCGGTTGCACTTATTATATTCTGTACGCTTATTCAGTTTGCTTATGCGTAATATGGAGACTCCCAATAATCTCATAATAATTTCATCATTCTTGCGGATTTAGGATTATTTTCAATCCTTCTTTCCGTCTCATTTTTTCAAATCCTTCGTACCACTTTGATAATGGCAGAACTTCTGAGACCAAATCTTCAGTTCTAACCAAACCCTTCTCCAAAAGTTTCATTCCTTGCCTCCAAGATGTCCACCTTTGCCCAAGAGTTCCTTTGATTGACAGCTCCTTGTATGCAACAAGGTCGTATTCAATCTCAAAAGGGTGACCTGACAACCCAATCTGGGTATACTGTCTTCCTCGCCTTACTAGGTTTAATCCCATGCGTGCAGCACCTGGAGAACCTGAGCATTCAAGAAAAATGTCACACCCTTCACCGTTTGTCAATTCTGAAACTAATTTCCAAGGATTTTGCTCTTCCACATTTAGGATAATGTCAGCACCGATCCTCTTTCCGAGCTTGAGCCGATTTTTGTCTGCCGATGTGCCACATAAAATTACAAATCCTCCTTTAGCCTTAACAAGCTGCAAGCTTAAAAGCCCAATTGTTCCAGGTCCCGCAACGACAACCATGTCACCTGGTGAGATAATTGTTTTTTCTAAAACTCCATTTACACAACACATTAAAGGTTCACACAATGCGCCTCCAATGAAGGTGACAGTGTCAGGTAACCGATGAACTAAACGGCTTGGTACTACAATGTATTTAGCGAATGCACCATTAAACCAGTAACCGATCAAACGTTTTTGAGCGCAAACATTATAGTTTCCAGTACGACAAGAAATACATGAACCGCAGACTTGTACTGAAGTTTCACTACTTACTCTATCGCCTGGTTTAAACTCTGTAACAGACGAGCCTACTTCTGATATGACGCCACTGAATTCATGCCCCATAATAACGGGAGTTCTCATCAAAAGTTTGATGTCTCCATCATAAATGTGAATGTCTGACCCGCAAATTCCTGCAGCTTTAACTTCAATTTTAACCTCATCTTGACTTGGATAAGGTTCAGGGACATCTCTAAGCTCTACCCTTCCTGACCCAAAAGCATACTTTACAACCGCTCTCATTATAGAACCCTCAATGGCTATAATTTTTGCTTTATTGATCTAGATTATAAAAGGGGTTTATGAAATGATTATTTATTATAAAAATATTTGGGGAAAGTCAAAGCCATTTTGTTTGTATACTAGGACTTTTCTCTTTTTGTGTTTTTCAACGTTTTTTCATTACTATGACGACAATTATCACTGCAACTACAGCTGCAGCTACTCCAATTATTACGTATGTCATCGGAAAGCCTCCCTCAACAGGAGTTATTGTAACCGTAGGATTAACGTTAACTGTTTGAACACATGGTATAATAGTACCTGTAAACCGAATTCCTTGGTTTTCAGGATTACCATTCCAATGCGTTATTTGAATGATAATGTTATTGTCTGAAACAATTTTGTGTGTTCCTGGAATGGTAAACTGATAATAGTCCTCATCGCCTAATGTTTGAGTGATTTCATCATCAATGGTTACCAAAGTATCCTCAGAGGCGAAGAAATAGGCAATATTATGAGCGTTAACAGGAAGATATATGTAGGTTACTTCATTTGGTCTAACGCCTATGAACATAATACCTTCGCCATATCCTGAGTATTCTCCTGCTTTAGGGTTTCCACCTGCCAATGGGTGTGTTTGTTCAATAGTACCATTGTGGACTAATGAAAGTGAAATTGGTTTATCGCTTTGCACAGCTATCGCTTCAGCTTTTGGTTTGAATCCAACTCCGTTTCCACCCTTCACTTCTAGTTCGATTAATAGCTGCTTAGTATCAAGGTCATAGACTTTTACCTTAGTATCTTCAATAGCTGATGCTCGGTATCCAAAATCCATTATCCTGTCCCATGTTGTTGCTGATCTTGTTAAAAAGAAAGTCCCTACAAAGCCTCCTTCAACAGCTGGAACTGCGAAACAATGGCAATCTCCTCCATAGCCCGGTATACTCGCTCCTCCTGATTGTATCATGATGTTTCCTGTAGAAGTTATTCTATAGTTTCTAAATGGGCTCAATGTCAAAGTCTTATACGAATTTGCATCGATAGAAAGTTGAATTCGTTCATTATCATCTCGGGTGATTGTCACCGTGGATTTTTCTATGGCTAGAATTGCGTAATCTAAATCTGTAACATATTGAGAAGCCATAAAAACGAATTCTTTGCCGACATATAAGCCATTTACGTCTGTGTAAAATGTTCGTGGAAGAGGCCCAGTAATATTAGATGGAGGAGGCATTAAAGGCACTGATTGATAGTCTAGTAGTAAGACTGAAACTATTTTGTCTGATACGACCTTGAAAAATGTCCCGTTTGCCAAAAGAGTACAATATCTTTCTAGACTGTTCAGAGTTATCGTCTCCATTGTGCCTTGTGTTAAATCATATACCTTAACATTCGTACCATCGCTTGATGCGAGAACAGCAAGAAGAGAGGTATTGGCACTAGATTGTAGCTGCCAACCTGAGTTAGGATCGTGCCCATCAGTAAGGTTATAGCGGTAAAGTTTTGCAGGAACAATGCCATAATAGGTGTACTCTGTCCCGTTCCCTATTGAAAGTTCGATTTTCGTTATTGCTGGAGGAAAAAGATAAAGCGCTAATATTATTATGATAAAATACTTAATCAAAGACGTTCTATAATTTTTCCCGATGTGCATTTTCACAAACTCCCAACCTTTTTACATTATTTTAACACCTATAAGATATTTAAGATATTTCATTAAAAGCTTCACGAGGGTCAACTACGATAGTTTTTAATTTGGTTAAGCGAAAAGAAAAAATTGACAAACCTTATTCAATATCTTTTTATAGTAAAATGAACTTGACATGCTCAATTGTTCATACATGGACTTAAAAGACAAATTTGCAAATTACCTTAGAATAGAAAACATGAACTGAAAAATCAGAGGTTGATTGGAATTTGAAAAGCCATTTGAGATTTCGTTTACAACGAGGACTTATCAGTATTACGATGCTCTTCATTATAGTCTTAAATGTAAAATATGACTATGTCAAAACGGCTTCTATATTTTCAAATGTTCAACCGGTATCAAGTGTAAAAGTTTTAAATGAAACCCCCTCTGCATCGAACTTTACCTATATTATTAATGAGTGGAGAAGAGAAATTAAGATTGATGCTTGGGGGGGACTTTCAATTGCAGATCGATGCCAAATTACTAACAACGCGAATGAAACTGTTTATGAGGTCATATTCATTTTACCTGCTAACGCTTCGTCCATCTCGGTTCAGAATCCATTCGGTACATTTAGTACATCAAGTATAACAATATCAAATTATCCAACATTTGTTAAGGTCAGGGTATTCCTTAGTGATTACTTAAGTCCACAAGAAAAACTAAGACTCTTGGTTACATACAATCTTCCTACAAGCGTCTATATTCAGCAGAGCAGCTGGCAGGACTATATACTAAATATTAGTCTCAACAAGCCAGATGACTGGTTTGTAGAAAAGTTGACGGTTGCAGTTTTTCTTCCTGAAGGTGCGGAATACCGCGAATCTTCATTGACGCCCGCTATTCAAAAATCAGGCTTTTCAGCAGTTGTGGAATTCACAGAAGAAGACGTAACCCATATAGATGAACCGGTCATTATTTTAAAATATCAATTCTTCATTCTTTGGTCAATTTTTAGGCCAGCTCTTTGGGCTGGGCTGGTTATTATTGTTTTTGTGGTTATTTTATTTGTTAGAAAGGTATCTGGTCCATTGTCCGAGGTTATATCTTCTACTTTCTCACCTGAAATTTTGAGAAATTTTCTGAACCGCTATGATGAGAGAATGAGACTTCAGCGAGAATTGGACATACTAAAAGACAATGTTGAAAAAGGGAAAATTTCTAGGCGCAACTATAGGTTAAGAAAAAATTCAATAGACGATCATCTTTCAAGACTTAAAGAAGACTTATCTGAACTGAGAGAAAAAATTGCATCTTTTGGTGAATACTACTCTAAGCAAATTAAACGTCTAGAAACTGCAGAAGCAGAACTGGAAACCTCGCAAAAAGGCATCGAATCTGTCAAGGCACGGTACATTCGTAAAGAGATAACTGGTGAAACATATCATAAAATGTTAGAGGAATACAACCAGATGAAGGATCGTGCAGAAACTGTTATAGAGGAAATTCTTTCAGAATTGAGAGAACAAATTCGGTAATACCTTAATTAACAATCTTCATATTCTGAAATAGACTCGATTCAGAATAAAACCTATTTATAAAATATTGACAAATTCTTTTTTAGAATCATGAATGGTGCTTCAGAAAAAACTTATTTGCCATTAAGGTCGCGAATTAATGAACATAGTTCTTTAGTTGTCGCCAAGTATGTCACGGTGACGGTTACATTAGCCTTAATATTTGTTTTATGTATGGAATGAACAATGGTGGTTTTCAGCGGCATGCTTAGAGGAACGAGGGAGGTACATCAAACAAGGCTTAACAACATTTGGCAAAAGCTGTGCGAATATCTAGGTCTTTCTGAATATGAGGCAAAAGTCTATATTGCTCTTATTGAGTCTGGTCATGCCAACGCAAGGACATTAAGCATTATAAGCGGAGTTCCAAGAACTAAAGTCTATAGCGTCCTTAAGAAACTTATTGACATAAACCTTGTCATCGAAATCCCTGAAGAGCCTAGAAAATTTGCTCCCACACCGCCTGGAACCGCTCTAAAATCATACCTTAAATCCTATCAAAGTTTGGTTGAAAATCTTGTTTCTGTAGTCACATCGTTAGAGGAAACATTTAGGAAAACAAAAGACGAAGAAAAACTTCAAAGAGGGGAGATTTGGACTATTAAAGGAAGACAAGAGATTTTAAAAAAGATTCGTGAAATGCTTTCCAGAACTAAGAATTCAATTGATTTAGTGACTAATGAAAATGGTCTAATTTTGGTCTACAAAGAATTTTATAGATTATTTGATGAACTTGAAGAACGGTCTGTCAAAATCTTTATTACCGCTCCTAATGGAACAAATTATGAACATATGTTAAGCGAACTAAGATATACATGTACAATTAAGAGAACCAATTTTGAGTTGCCTATGATTTTTATTTGCGTTGACCAACAGCAATTTCTTCTAGCAAGTCTTCAACCGAACAGCTATGAGATAAGCTCAGAAAATGATAGAGCGATTTTTTCAAATGACCCGGTTTTACTTGGACTTATTAGAACTCTGCTTATAAAGGAATATTAGAGTCTCTTCGTTTTGCGGTAAAACACTTTATGAAAAATGACCCCTTTTTGTCACATTATTCCATTAACTAAGGGTTACAATATGCTTAGATACATTCAAATTGCTTTTACTCATGAAAAGGAGGGAAGAAGTGGCTGCAAAGAAAGAAAAAACATAAGGATGCAAGCCCTCTGGATTATGTTGATCTCTTAATTCTAACTCTTACGCAACACGAAAAAAATCTTAGTCTCATCATTGAGAAGCTTGAACAAATTTCAAATAAACTTGAAGAAGTTAGCAGCCGAATCTTAGAGGAAAAAGGAAAAGGCGTATAATTTTTTTGTTTTCCAGCCAAAATTTTGCATTAGTTTTTATGTAGAATATCTAATATGCTGAAAACGTAGTTTTCCAAAAATCCAAAAAGCTTTTATTTTTAAGCAAAGCATGTGATTAGAATTTCAAATGGTGAGATAACATTGGTTAAGATAAATGTTAATTTAGACAAGTGTACAGGTTGTGGAACATGCGTAGATGTATGTCCAGTTGGAGTATATGAACTTAGAAACGGCAAGTCTTCACCGGTTAAGGTTGATGAGTGCCTCGTTTGCAGAGCTTGCGAAACACAGTGCCCAGAAAACGCTATTGAAGTCATCGAATAATAAAGTGTAAATTATAGCCGAAGTTACAGGTTCCAGAAACTAGATTGTATTCTTCTCACGTTTTTTAGTACTTTTTCTGCATGTTTTTGTGTGCGTAAGTCTAGAAAAGGTGCTTTTTCATTTAACACAACTTTATTTCCCGCCATTAGGCTGATAACTGTGGGAACAATCTTCTTAAGAGCACTAAGACAATAGCCTCCCTCCAACACGGTTACTATTCTCCCGTCACATAGATTGTCTGCCAAGTTTAAAAGTGCTTGAAAGAGCATCGGGTAAATATGCAGGGACAATGAAAGCTCTCCAATTGAGTCCCCATAGTAACCATCAAATCCAGCAGACACCAAAATAAACTGAGGCTTATATTGGTTAGCAATCGGTAAAACAATTGTCCTTATTGCTTTCCAGTAAACCGCGTCACCAGTGTGGAATGGCAGAGGAATATTAATTGTATAGCCATTCCCCTTTCCTTGTCCAGTTTCGTCAGCAAACCCAGTCTTGGGAAACTCTGTTGGATCTTCGTGAAGACTCATATAAAGCACTTTTTTTGTGTCATAAAAAATATGTTGAGTCCCATTTCCATGATGTGAGTCTACGTCTAAAATTAGAACCCTTTCTAAACTGTAATTGTTAAGTAAATATTGAGCCCCAATGGCTACGTTGTTAAAAATGCAAAATCCTATACCGTAATCAGGACCAGCATGATGTCCAGGAGGTCTAGCAAGTATAAACCCATTGCGAAATTCTTGGCTCATAACTTTATCTATTGCCTTAATCACGCCTCCAGCAGCTAATTGAGCGATTTCGAAGCTTTCTCTAGAAACAACTGTCTCAGTTTCTACGTCTATCACACCGCCGCCTGATTCGCAAATCTCTTTCACATATTTGATGTATCTTTTGCTGTGAACGGATTCGAGGTTTTCATCACTCACCTTTTCAGGAGCAATAAGTGTACATCTTTCTTGTTTTAATAGTCCATATTCTTTGATTGCATCTATTATAGCTTGAAGTCTTCTAGGAGACTCAGGGTGACCGCAGCCGGTATTGTGGTTTAGAAACTTTTTTGAATATACTATTGCTGTTTTTTCCATTAATTTTACCTCATAGGTTACTGCAATATCTTTGATAAGTATATTCAATGGTTAAATATTGAGGAAAAGATATTTCTTTAACGCTAGAAAAAGGGTCTGTTTGAGGTGAAACAGTTGCCGATTCTGCCGATAGATACAGGTCGTTATGGAACACCAGGGATGCTAAGAATTTTTGAAGAGGAAAATTTTATACAAAAGATGCTTGATGTTGAGGCTGCTCTCGCGTGGGCTCATGGCCAAGTTGGAGATATTCCCAAAGAGGATGTTGAAAACATCATAAAGATGGCTTCCACAAAGTATGTTAAGGTTAGTCGAATAAAAGAAATTGAAAAAGAAATCAAGCATGATGTCATGTCAATGGTTAGAGCCTTTGCAGAAGTTTGCGGATCAAGCGGAGGATACATCCATCTTGGAGCAACGAGCTATGACATAGTGGACACAGCGAGAGCACTTCAGCTCCGTGAAGCACTACAATTAATTAAAAACAAAATGGATGAACTGGAATTAATTCTCATGAAGCTGTCTGAGCGTTACAAAAACACAATTATGATTGGAAGAACTCATGGTCAGCATGCTTTGCCTATAACCTTTGGGTTAAAGTTGTCAGTTTGGATGAGAGAAGTGTCAAGACATATTGAAAGGCTCAATGAATGCGAAAAACGTTTAATAGTTGGCAAGCTAAGTGGAGCGGTTGGAACACAAGCAGGTTTAGGCCAAAATGCCATCGAGATACAAGACCTTGTAATGAAAAGATTCAACATAAAAGCTACAGAAGTTTCAACCCAAATTGTTCAGAGAGACAGACATGCTGAACTCGTTTGCCTATTGGCATTGATTGCTTCTAGCTTAGATAAGTTTGCATCCGAAGTTAGAGAACTACAAAGAACCGAGATTGGGGAGGTTTTTGAGCCATTTGAAAAGAAAAAACAGGTTGGAAGTTCAACTATGTCTCAAAAGCGTAACCCTGAGATATGCGAAAGGATTTGTGGACTGGCTAAAGTGGTACGAGGTTTAGTGGTTCCTGCTTTAGAGAATGTCCCGACATGGCAAGAAAGAGACTTAACCCAATCGTCCGTTGAAAGATTCATAATTCCAGAGGCATGCATACTTGTTGACTATATGCTTTATTTGATGATAAAAACTCTTTCTGAATTGGAAGTTGATGAAGATAGAATGCAAAGAAACCTTAATTTGACAGAGGGTCGGGCAATGTCAGAAGCTGTAATGATTGCCTTAGTGAAAAAGGGCATGAGCAGACAAGAAGCCCACGAACTCATTCGCCAATTAGCCATTAAGAGCGAAATCGAAAAAATACCATTCAAAAACATTCTTATAAGAGAAAAAAAGATATGCAATCTTCTAAGTGAAAAAGAAATTGATGATGCACTTGACCCGAGAAACTATCTAGGAACCTCAATTAAACAAGTCGAATTGGCAATCAATAAGACAGTAGAAGAGCGACAAAATAGAGGCCTAAAATAGTAACAAAAATTACTGAAAAACAATTTAAAAGTTAATTATTGTCTAAATTAAAAAATATGGGGATGTTAAGGTAGGCTATTAGCTTCATAGTTTCTATTAACAAACATGGTCTAAAGTATCTCTCTTTTGCTCACTGCACCTACGCTGAATGTGAAGCCGCAGTTTTCACATCCAAAGGTGTATTCGCTAGTTGGCTTTAACTTTCGTTCACGGCATTTAGGACAAGTCAATTGCGAAGCTAACGTTGGTGTGGCTTCTTGTGGTGCATAAAAGACGTTTGGCGATCTAAACGACCTTTTGGCAATGTACAGTATTATTGCCACTGCAAACGCAGCGAATATTATTATTGAATAGACGATTATTTCTGTAGACATGTCATTTCTCTCCAGGTTTTAAGTTTATGTTCATTTTAGAAACTGAAGAGCCCTTTCTTTTTGGATTCTTCTGGTTTTTTGACAACCTCGGCTTCAAATGTTGAGCCTGTAGGTAACTTTAAGGATGCTGGAGTAACAGCGGTTTCCAAGAATGGGCTCTGGACGCCTGCTAAGACAATTGTTGCACGCATGGTTCCTTCCATCTTGCTGTTTACTCTTGCTCCCCATGAAACTCTTGCGTTCGGTGAGATTCTGCTTATAACAATTTCGCCTGCTTTTGTTACGTCTTCCAGTGTCATGTCGTCTCCACCTTCTAGATGGATCAATCCGCCTTCACTTCTCCTTATGTCGCCAATGTCCAATAGCTGCGAATTAAGAGCTTTTTCAACAGCGTCTTCAACTTTGGTGTCCCCCTGCCCTTCACCGATTCCTACAGCGCAAATCCTAGCTCCCGTCATAATTGCCTTTAGGTCAGCGAAGTCTAAGTTTACAAGGCTTGGAATTGCTATAGTTTCAGATATGTTCTTTATGAAGTTCGCTATCATTTCATTTGCAACTGCAAAAGCTTCTGTTAGCGGTAGGGCTCCCGCAAATTTCCTTAGTCTTGTGTTATCAATTACGACCACAGCATCACATTGTTCCACAAGTCTTGCTAATCCTTCCTTGGCTTTCTCCATACGGCTTCTTTCAACCTGAAACGGAATTGTAACTACTCCAAGGGTTAAGGCTCCTAAATCTTTAGCCATCTTCGCTATAACTGGTGATGCACCTGTTCCTGTGCCTCCTCCAAGTCCAGCTGTAATGAAGACCAAGCCAGAACCTGCAATTACCTTCTGGATTTCTCCCGCGCTTTCCTCAGCAGCTTTAGAACCTTGTTCGGGAAATCCTCCTGTTCCAAGGCCTCCGCATGTTTGGTATCCTAGAAGTATTCTTGTGTCAGCTCTGGTTATACCCAAATGTTTTGCATCTGTGTTTAATGCGTGAATTCTTGCACCTACAACTCCTTTCTCTTTCATCCAAGATATAATGTTACATCCAGCGCCTCCAACACCTAAAACGCATATTTGAGGGATGGCTTCTCGGGCAATCTCTTCGATTGTCTTTTCGGAAACTTTACTTATGGTTCGTGTTATTGTTTCCATTTTTTTCTTCTCCATTCTCTTTTATGTAAATTCGATAAGCTGGATTTTAGTTAACTTATGGTGCATATAAGGTTTTCCAAAAAAGTTAATGTGGTAATATGTAACTGCTACTATCTCGTTGTGAAAGAGTGCACAAAAGTTACTATTTTAGTAAACTTTAATATAACAAGAAAGTTATCATAAAAAAGAGAAAAATGGCTTATATTCAAATTTACAAGCTAAATATTTTTTAAAGGACATCTATCATAAAAGACTGTTCACTTATCATTGATCCAAGTTGTGATGATGTATGGTTAACAGGTTCGAGTGCGTGTTAACAACTATTCAACATGAGGAACCGCCAGTTGTACCACAGATCATTGACTTCACAAACGAGATGTCAAGATCCAAGTTTTCCTCTCTTATGAGGGGAACAAAAGAGGCTGAAAACGTTACTAAAAAGGTTTTTTTAAGCATCAGGAACGATGTGTCTAAAAGGTTCCATAATATTCTTAAAGAAGCAGAGTTGCTGGACAATTTCATCGTTCACGTTGGAAGCGGAGGCTTTCGGATTAAAAACAAAGTAAAGGCTGATTCTGAAAGGTTTTTTGATGAGTGGGAAACTGGTGCAGTTTGGCGTGTTGGCACGTCAAAAACTATATGGGCTCGGGAGTACGTAAAGTATCCAGTTGAGTGCGAAGAGGACCTAGTAAAACTTGTTCTTCCCGATCCAAACGACCCAGAAAGATATTCGGATATTGAGAAATCCATAGAATATGTTCGAGACAGAGGGTTCTTTCCTGCTTGTAGCATAAACGGATTTTTTTCAGGTTTATGGTATTTTATACGCGGACCACTTGAGGTTGTGTTAAGGGACATTTATCATAACAGAAGGCTCTTCGAAAATCTAATGGCAAAAATTGGAATATTCAATTTAGAGGCTGAAAGAAATCTTTTGGAACGTGGAGCTTTGATGATAACTTGGGTTGACGATTTGGGTTACAACAAAGGAACTTTCATGAACCCCAAACTTTATGAAGAACTAATTTTTCCGTGGCACAAAAAGGCAATAGACCTTGCCCACAAGTATGGGGCTTTCGTTAATATGCATAGTCATGGAAACATTAATGCCATTGTTCCTTTGCTGGTGGAGGCACAACTTGACGTGTTAAATCCAATAGGACCGTCTGACAATATGAATCTGGCATTTTTGAAAGAGAAATTCGGAGACAATCTTTGTCTTCAAGGAGGTTTAAGCAAAAATATTGGCTTCATGAATAGGAGTGAGCTAAAGGAACACGTTATAGACAGGCTAAGAGTAGGCAGTCCAGGAGGGGGTTACATTCTTAGCTCTGAGGGCAGCATACCATACGAGATGACTGAGGACAATTTTTTAGCCTTTTTAAAATTTAGCCGAAAATATCGGCGACTCAGACATTTCTAAGTTTATACAGAATAATTGGTTTTGAATGAAAAATGTTGAAAAAAAGTAAATAGAACAATGCAATAATTTTCATTCCTATTACCATCGCCTTCATGCTTGAGATAAAGGATTACCGTGACAAGGTGTGTGCCGTAAACAGAACATGTTTGACTGTATAGGAATGGGGTTTCATTGTGTTGACCTTCTTATGCGAATAACAGAAGTGCCTTCCTTCAGAGAACACCGCAGCACTCGTGTTCTTAATTTTGACATGCAAGGTGGAGGACCTGTTTCGACAGGACTTGTGACAATGGCTAGGCTTGGAGCAAAGGTTGGATACTTGGGAAAGGTAGGTGACGATTATTGGGGAGACTTCATTATCAAGGAATACAGAAAATATGGCGTAGATATAAGTCAACTTGTGGTTGAGAAAGGTAAAACAAGTCCATGCGTCGTCGTCCTTGTTGAGGCAACTACAGGAGAAAGGGTTTTTTTAGTTCTTCCATCTAACTTGCCGTCTCTGCGGTTGAACAGGACACATAAAAAGTACATTGCCAGTTCAAAGTTGCTTTTCTTAGCTGGATGGGGGCGATCGATTGTTGAGGCCGCGAAAATAGCGAAGTCAAATGGTATTCCAGTGTTCATTGATGGCCTTGCAACTGGAGAATTAAAGGGACTTGTCGACATAGCGATTTGTAGCGAAGAATACGCATACGCCGCAACGCATACACGTGACTCTATTGAAGCACTCAAAAAGCTTTCTATGGATGGTTACAAGATAGTTGGGGTAACCCTCGGCTCTAAAGGAAGCGTTTTTGAGATAGATGGCAAAATGTTCAGACAAGATGCGTTCAAAGTCAAGGTTATCGATACAACTGGCGCAGGAGACGTCTTTCATGGTGCTTTTGGGTTTGGGTTTTTGCAGGGCTGGGATATTGAGAAAACAATAGAGTTCGCTAGTGCTGTTTCAGCATTAAAGTGTACAAAACTTGGTGGAAGAGCCGGAATTCCAACATTCGATGAAACATTGGATTTTTTAGAGAAACGTAAAAGTTCTTATTTTTCCTAGAAAAAACATTATACAAACAGTGTAGGTATTAGAGGCCTCAAAGAGGGATGCCTTTGAGTGGCATAGGAAAAAGTGTGAGATTGAGCAGAATTTTCAAGCAAGATGGAAAGACGTTGATTGTCCCCATGGAGGATTTACGTGACCAACCTTGGAATCAAGTGCTTGGCGATGTGATTTCGAGTGGAGCTGATGCTGTATTAGTAACATACGGAATTTTGAAACAATACTACAGATATATTGCAGGAAGAATTCCTTTCATATTAACTATTCCAATCGAAGCTCCCTACCTCGTGAAACTTGCCTCAAAAGTTGGAGCAGATGGTGTAAAGGTTCATTATTTTGGCCCCTTCAGGCAACTACCTACGATCAAGGTAATGGAAATAGCAGACGAATGCGATAAAAGAGGATTGCCGTTTCTTTTCGAGCCTGTGCCTATGGAGAAAGACGAGAAAGACATTAGACCAGAAATACTGAAAATTGCAGTGCGCCAAGCAGTTTCGTTAGGAGCTGATGTAGTGAAGATTTATGGTAAACCAGAAGCTTTCAGTGAAGCTACAAAGGCATGCCCTGTACCTGTGATTATGGCAGGCGGTTCGGTTACAACGGACAAGGAAACGCTTGAAATGATTAAAGGAGCGATTGATAATGGAGCTTCTGGGGCAGCCTTTGGAAGAAGAATAACGCAGCATGAGAATCCGAAAAAAATTTGCAGAGCGGTGTTCCGAATTATCCACGAGAATTGCAGCGTTGAAAAAGCGTTAAATGAACTTGAATAATGCCTTTTCTCTTGATAAGAAGTTTGATCTGCGCTGATCTTTACGAAATTTTAAAGGCAAAATAGGTCATTATATTTGTATAATAGCCTTAATTATGGACAGGAGGAAAATATTATGAAAATTAGGATAGGCTTCGTCCCATCTCACCGGGCAATGTTTAGAGACAGTGACTCATTTGAAATGCGAAACCGCGTGTTAAGAGTTCTCTTAAAAATGGAAAACGTGGAAGTTATTGTTCCCAACGATCCCCTAACTCAGAAGGGACTTGTGCGAAATGATGAGGATGCTGAAAAAACAATTGAACTTTTCAGGCAAGCAAGGGTTGAGGGAATAATTATTGGTGCCATGAACTTTGGTGATGAAATCTCAGCTGTATCTGTAGCATCAGCATTTAGTTTATGTCCGAAATTAGTTTTCGCTGTTAAAGAAGAACCAAAAATCACTGGAGAAGAAAGGCGAGATTCGTTCTGTGGAACCCTCTCAATAGCTTCAGGATTATATCGCAGAAATATACCGTTTTTGTTTGCCGGGGTCTGTCTTCCTGAAGAAACAACATTCAAAGAGGCTGTTACGAGATTTGTTCGTGTCTGCAGTGTAGTTAATGGTTTTAGAGGAGCGAAAATTGGCTTAGTAGGCCCAAGGCCTGAAAGGTTTGAGACCTGCGCTTTCAACGAGATTGCCCTGTCAAAGCAGTTCAATCAAAGGGTTGTGCCAGTTTCGTCGGTTGACATATTTTTTATAGCAGACGAAATTTCAGAATCTGACCCAATGCTGCAAGAAACAATTCGTAAAATCGGTGATCAGTCTGACCTATCAAATTTGGCAAAAAATGTTTTGAAAAAGTTGGCAAGACTTGAATGTGGGCTTCGAAAATTCGCTGAAGAACAAAAACTTTCTGGAATAGGCATAAGATGTTGGCCGACCACAATCAGGTCATACGGCGTTGTTCCATGTCATATAATGGGACGGTTGACAGACGATGGAATAATGTCTTCATGCGAAGCTGACATTTATGGCGTACTTTCGATGCTTCTTCAATATCTAGTCTCGATGAAAACTTGTGTTCCTCATTTCATAGATTGGACCGTTCAGCATCCAGAGCAAGAAAATGTCTTTCTAGCGTGGCATTGCGGAAATGCTCCTTCATCTCTAGCCTGCGAGAGGAGCGCGGTTAAAGTTATTGGTATAGGGCAAGGTTCGTTCAAGCTAAGAACAGGCGAAGTTACATTGTGCCGTCTATCTGAGCATGATGGCAAGTTTAAACTTCTTCTAACTAAGGGCGAAGTTATTGACGCCGAGCAAGTTCCACAGACGGGTAGCTGGGTTAAGGTTCCAAATCTTGATAATCTTTATCGAACTTTGGTTGCGGAAGGCTTTGTTCATCACGCTAGCATGATTTACGGAGACTTTGTTCAAGCCTTATCTGATGCTTGTAAGTTTCTCGACATAGAGGTAATTACAGTTTAGCATAATAAGAAAAAGTTAGACTAGATAAATTCATTAGGAAAGTTTAGGTGAAACATCAAATATGGAACTGCCAATCAACGTAGGAATCATAGGATATGGATATTCAGGAAGAAACTTTCATTCATATTTAATCGGTTTCGAGAAAAGGCTAAAATTGTACGCTATATGTGTCAGGAACCCTGATCGAAGAAGACAAGCTGAAAAGGAGCATAATGTAAAGACCTACTGCAATATTGAAAATATGCTGGAGGATGACAATATTCATCTCGTTGTCGTTGCAACTCCTCACAACACCCATGCTGAGCTATCAATAAAAGCTATGGAGGCAGGAAAGCATGTTGTGGTTGAGAAGATTATGTGCATGAATGTGCATGAAGCAGATGCCATGATTGAGGCAAGCAGAAAAAACAATGTCATGCTAACTGTTTTCCATAACAGACGATGGGATGGAGACTATTTAACTATAAAGCAAATTCTCAGTGAAGGGCTATTAGGCGAACCATACTTGATAGAAGAGTCTATATTGTGGTATAATGATAGGATTGATACTCAAAGGTGGAGAAGCAAAAAGGAACTCGGCGGAGGACCACTTTGTGACTGGGGTGCTCACCTAATTGACCACGCTATTCAAATTGGCAAGGCTCCTGTTGACAGAGTTTACTGCTTTTCTGTCAAACAAAGGAAAGAGGTAGATATTGAAAGTTATGTTAAATGCCTAATTCATTTTGAAAACGGACTCACATATGGAGTGGAGCTTGGCGACATGGCAAGAATTAACAGACCTAGATGGTACATTCTTGGAACATTGGGGGCCCTCACAAAAACTGGAGTTGACCCTCAGGAACGCGCCATGAATGCGGGAAACATTGATGCATCTGTTGAAAGTCCAGAAAACTATGCTTTTGTCCGTACAATAAGAAATGGGGTTGTCTCAGAAACAAGGGTTCAAACAATTCGTGGAGATTGGAAACAGTTTTATAAAAATGTGGCAGATCACCTTGTTGATGGAGAGGAACTTGCAGTTAAACCTGAAGAAGTGAAAAGAGTTGTTGCAATTGCTGAAACAGCCCTTCAATCTGCACAAGAACAAAGATCAATTTCCTGTAGAATCTGATAAGGAAAAATGAATTATCATAGTTTGCATTTTTTATGAAAAATTCGTCATTTTAATGCATACAGGCGTTGGTACTTCGGTTATTTTCCCTGTTGGCGACAATTTCCCTTTATTTTGATCAATTCTAAAAGGAACAATTGTGTCTGAATCTTGATTCGCAGCTAATAGAAGGGTTCCAGAAGGACTTAAAGCGAAGTTTCGTGGCGTCTTTCCATATGTCGGTTCATGACCTACGTATGTTAGTTTCCCCGTCATCTTGTCGATAGCAAATATGACGATGCTGTCGTGACCACGATTTGAGCCAAACAGGAATTTGCCTGAAGGCAAAACATGTATGTCGGCACAGTGGCTTATACCCTTAAAGTCTTTAGGGAGCGCTGGAACAGTTTGAATCTCATTTAATGTTCCATGGTCTTTGTCATAGCTAAACGTTGTTATTGTTGAGTTAAGCTCATTAATCAAAAAGGCGAATTTTTCATCTGGACTAAATGTAAAATGACGGGGGCCAGCGCCAGGTTTTATTTGTACCCACGGCTCATCATTAGGAATTAGTTTTCCTTTATTGGAATCAAACTTGTAAATAAAAATTTTGTCAACTCCAAGATCCGCCACAAAAGCGTAACGGTTTTCCTTGTCCAAGGTAACTGAGTGGGCATGAGGCCCCTCTTGTCTTTGTTTGTTGACGCTAAATCCGTGATGCTGGATAAAGTCTATTGGGTCATCTAAGCTTCCGTCTTTCTTTATAGGCAGAACAGCCACACTTCCACTTGAATAGTTAGCTACAAGCACATTTTTACTTGTTTTATCAACACATAAATGACAAGGGTGCATTCCAAATGACGGTTTCACATTTAAGAAATTTAGTTCCCCGGTCTCTGTATCTATCGAGAAAGCGCTTACTCCGCCAGACAGTTTGCCCTCAAAATCAGCTATTTCGTTAACTGAGTACAGAAACTTTTGCTTTGGGTCTATCGCCAAGAAAGACGGGTTTTTAATACCAGAGGTCTTACTAACAAGATCTAAGCCACCTGTAGCCGGATCCAACTCGAAAGTGTATATTCCGACGCTTTTTTTGAAAGTGTACGTTCCAACATAGACAAGAGGTTTCTCAGTCATGCCCTTTCATCCTGCAATATGTGCTGTTTTTTACCTTAATATCCATTTTTCAAAAAATGTTAAAAGATAAGCAATAGCTGAATTAGTTTCTATGGTTTTAAGCCTTCTCTTCCAAGGAATCTTGCTGTGGTTCCAAGCTCTTCCTCAATTTGTAGAAGCCTATTCGCCGTAGGTCCTGTTCCTCCCTCTCTCATGTGTCCGGTGCTTAAGCCAACAGCGTAGTCTGCTATGTCTGCACCTTCTCCTCGGCTACTACAAGGCATGACCCCATATCCATGTCTATAAGCAAGTTGAACCAAGTCGAAGGCTTCGGTGATTGTTCCTATCTGGTTAACCTTTAGCAAAACAGCGTTGCATGCTTTTGCTTCTATTCCCCGTTTAAAACGTTCAATGTTTGTCGTGAAAAGATCGTCTCCAACCACCTCTATACCAAGCTCCCTTGTGATTATAGCATGCCCTTCGTAGTCAACTTCGTCAAGCGGATCCTCAATAATGACGAAGGGATACTCTTTCACCATTCTTTTGTAAAGCTCAATAAGGTCTTCTCTGGTTTTATCCTCTTTTGAGAACAAGCCCACAAACTTGCCTTTGTCTGACTCAAAATATGTTCCAGCCGCAACATCAACTTGTATTCCGACTTTACCCTTGTATCCAGATCCATTTATTGCATCCGTCATAAGATCCCAAAGGTCACTATCGCTGTTCACTATTCCCCGCGGGACAAATGGCGCCGGCACACCTAAAACTTTGTTAATTCCATATCTTTCTTTGAAGATATTACTGAATTGTCTTTCAACGTCCCAACAAGCGTAAGATGCCTCTGAAAATGTTTTGAACCCATAAGCCATGAAGGAGTAGCTTGGTTTTCCACCTGAGCGTTCTCCACCGCCATATCTGTCACTTCCAACAATGCAAACTACTCCTACAACAGGCAATACGCAGGCATTTACGCCTCCTATGTATTTATAAAAAGGTAGCCCTGAACTCGCAGCGGCAGCCTTCAAAACCGCAGCTGAGACGCTTGCAATTGCGTTACCTCCCAGTTTGGACTTGTTTTGAGTTCCATCGAGTCTAAGCATTACTTCATCGATTTCTCTTTGTCTCGTTACATCCATATCCTTAATTTTAGGTGCAATAACAAGGTTAACATTGTCCACAGCTTTTTGAACGCCCAATCCACCCCAGCGTTTTCCTCCGTCACAGACAAATACAACTTCGTGCTTTCCAACCGAAACCCCTGCTGTAACAACGGCTGTTCCACTTGCTCCATTATCAGTAACCACTGTAGTTTCTATGCCAGGGTGTCCTCTGTCAGAATAAACTTGCCGCGCATGAACCGTCTTTATTCTTGAAACCATTTTATTCACATCTCAATTAAGCAAAATAGAAATAAATAATTATCAAGATTTCGCTAAAATGCCTATAACTATTACAAGTTTTCGGAAAACTGAATTTCTTCTCTTTCCGGTTACTTAAGGTATGCTATTTTAGATGCTTCAATTTTAACATACTCATATTGCCTTTCAATCCTAAAATTTTAAAAAATATTTTTGTGACTGGTTTTACCGTTTCCTTCTCCATATTGTTCCATCAGGCATGTCTTCCAGTTCTATCCCGACTTCTTGAAGCTTGCGTCTTATCCTATCTGCAGCCTCCCAGTCTTTTTGTTCCCTTTTTTCTCTTCTTAAATCAATAATTATTTGCATAAGATCATCGATAAGTCTTGATTGTTCAGTCACAGATTTAGTTGTTATGGTCTCAATACCAAGAACATACAGAGTCGAATTAAAAATTTGTAGGATTTCCCTTTTTGCTATAATGTTTATTTTGTAATTTTTTTCAATGTAACTAAAAATAGACTTAGCAACGTCAAAAAGCACTGAAATTGCCAACGGCGTATTAAAATCATTGTCCATTGCCTCCTCAAACCTCTGCTTTGCATTTTTAATGTTAGACAAGAAATTTATTTCATCTTGACTTTGTACTTCGTCTTCCTGAAGGCTTTTGAGCTTTTCTAAGGCGTTTATAAGTCTTTCCAAGTTTGTCTCCGCAACTTTCAATGCTTTTTTATTGAAATCAATAGGGCTACGGTAGTGGGTTGAAACAAGAAAGAAACGGAGAACAATTGGTTCACAAAGTTTCAAAGCATCTTGAACGGTTACAAAGTTGCCTAGAGATTTTGACATCTTTTCCCCTTCAACAGTCAACCATTCGTTGTGAAGCCAATATCTTGCAAATTCTTTGCCAGTTACAGCTTCAGCTTGAGCAACCTCATTCTCGTGGTGAGGAAAAATAAGGTCTTTGCCACCCATGTGTATGTCTATGGTTTCTCCCAGATATTTCGTTGCCATGGTTGAACATTCAATGTGCCATCCGGGTCTACCCTTTCCCCATGGACTATGCCAGCCTAGTTCATTAGGTTTCCAAGCCTTCCAAAGAGCAAAATCCGCTGGATTTTTCTTTTTTGGATTAATTTCAATTCTTGCACCCATTTGTAACGCTTCAGATTTATTGCCAGAAAGTTTACCGTATTCTCTGGATTTTGAGACGTCAAAATAGACATCGCCATCTGCCTCGTAGGCATATCCTTTCTTAATCAAAAGTTCGATGGCTTCGATAATTTCGGGAATATGCTTTGTCGCTCTTGGACTTACATCAGCTGCTTTTATGTTGAGAGCAGCCATATCTTTGAAGTAAGCTTCGGTAAAAAACTCGCCAAGTTGTTGAACGCTTATTCCCGTTTCGTTCGCTCTGCTTATGGTTTTGTCGTCAATGTCGGTTATGTTGCAGACAAGCTTAACTTTGAACCCCTTGTATTCAAGATATCGACGAACAACATCTGCTACGATAAAAGCTCTGGCGTTGCCAATGTGAATGTAATCATAAACTGTTGGACCGCAAACATACATTCGGACTTCGTTCTCACGAGTAGGAACAAACTTTTCCAACTTCTTGCCCAAAGTATTATAGACCATAAGAACCATATCAGCCACATGCCACTAAGACTTAATGACAAATAATGATGTAACAAAAGTATAAACGTAGCTACATGAAAAACTAAGTGTTTTCTGTTTCTAAAAAGTGTCTTTAGTGAAAAAAATTTTTTTATAAGCTGCATTATCCATCCTCTACTTTTGCTGCAGGAAGCTAATACACATAAGATAAGGGAGCCTACCAATACAATTGTTGAGAGAATCCATTCTTCTATGTGATAGCTTAATTCTTGAAAAATTGCACCTCCAACTACAGCACTAAAAGAATAATACGCTGACTTACCAACTATTTGGATGGCTAGAAATTTACTTAAAGGAAAACGTGCAGTTCCAGCCAATAACACAATTGGAGTGTCAGGTAACGGCGAAGAAGCGACTAACAGGATGGCAATTATACCATATTTTTTTATCCATTTCGATAAAGTGCCATTCTGCCCATTATCCTTAAAGGCTTCCTGTATTCCCCTTCCCCAATAGTATGTTGTAACCTCGCCAAAAGCTGCGCCTAGACCTGCAGAAAGCCCAAGCAAAAATGGATTGTGGTATTTTAATAGATTAACGAATGCTGGGACAAAGAGGTTTCTACCAATTACGGTTAAATGGCAAAACATTGAGGCTAGAAAAATTCCTAGAAGCCCAATTTCTTGTAATAGCGTTTCCATGAAAAATGTTTGGTATAAGATTATAGCTGAAATAATCGCGGTTAAAACTGCAGCGACAATGTTAACTAAAGCTTTCTTAATACACTTCACTAGATACTTGGCCTAAATGATAGGCATTGAGTTTTCATAGTCTATTATCCAGAGATACTTAAGCCTTTCATATTGAAGTTTCCAGAATGGAAAGGAGTTAACCTCTAATATTCTTTAATACTTACTAGGTTCTAGAACAATTAGTATGTTTGGAACCTTGGTTAACGTGGCGTCTGTTGCGTTAGGAAGTATCATAGGATTAGCTCTTCGCAGAGAGCTTCCTGAACGAATAAAAAAAATCGCTTTTCAAGGAGTAGGCTTGGCAACATTATTTTTTGGAATTAGGATGGCGTTACAAACAACAAATATCGTAATACTTTTTCTCAGCATATTATTTGGAGCCATAATGGGGGGAATAATTGATGTCCAAAGTCAACTTGAAAGGTTCTGTGATTTTCTTAAAGTAAAAACAGGTTCAAAAGATGAAAAGTTCACTGAAGGCGTGTTAACTGCCTTCTTGATATTCTGTATTGGTCCTATGACTATAATAGGTTCAGTTCAAGATGGACTGATCGGAGATTCCTCAATTCTTGTCGCCAAGTCAATACTTGACGGAGTAGTTTCAGTTTCATTGGCTTCGACGCTGGGAATAGGAGTTCTATTTTCTACAGTGCCACTTTTCATTTTACAAGGCGCAATAACTTTGTTAGCAACCTACTTAAGCGCCTTTTTTATTGACACTATCATTATTGAACTTAGTGCGGTTGGTGGAATAATGCTTCTTGGATTGGGAATTAAGTTGTTAGAAATAAAGAACATTAATGTTGCAAACTTGTTGCCTTCATTTTTAATCGTGCCATTAATCTTGAGATTACTTTCGTGAGAAATATTAAGCAAGGTGTAACTATGCAAAACAAACTGGGCTCTGGCAAGAAATTGCTTGAAAAAATTGAGATGCTCAAAAACAGTAATATTAAAAACGTCGTAGATAAACGGATAAAACAATTTAAAGAGATAAGAAACCAGCCCAGTAGTGAACTGTTTAAGGAACTGGCCTATTGCATTTTATGTGCGAATTTCAATGCGGAGCGTAGCATGAATATCCAAAAAGTGATAGGAGACGGCTTTCTATACTGGTCTGAAAAAAGGTTAGCTAAAGAACTGAAGGCCTTAGGTCACCGTTTTCCAAACACTAGGGCAAAATACATCGTCGATGCAAGGAAACAAATGAAACTTTTAGAATCAAAAATTTCCTCATTTAACAATAAACAAGAATTGAGAGACTGGCTAGTTGCGGAGATTAAAGGCTTTGGAATGAAGGAATCAAGCCACTTCTTAAGAAACATAGGCTTTTCAGATTATGCCATCCTCGATTTTCACATAATCAGTATGTTGATAAAATTTGGATTAATTGAAAGGCCTTCCATTCTCACTAAAAGAAGGTATTTGGAAATCGAGACCCTTCTACGGTCTATCGCAGAAAAAGCAAACATGAGCTTGGCTGAACTTGACCTCTATCTTTGGTTCATGGAAACAGGCAAAATACTAAAGTAACCGTCAAAAGATTGATTTAATTTCCACAATATCAAAATACATTGAACAAAGGGTGATTCGATGAAAAATTTCAACAAAAGGTTCTCTGTTTCAACTCACAAAAGAATGGAAATACTCGATGTGACAAGTAATGTGGCTAAGATCATTAATGAAAGTGGAATAGCTAATGGAATAGTTCACGTTTGGGTTCTCCATGCGACAGCAGCAGTTGCAGTGAACGAGCACGACACTGATCTTTGGATCGACATTCTGGAAGCTTTCAGCCATCTAGTTCCCATAAAAGGAAACTACCGTCACAACGCGAGGTACAGCTGGACAGAAGGCGAACAAAACGCACATGCGCACATTCTGAACTGCTTGATCAAGCCTAACGTTACAGTACCTCTTGAGAACGGAGAGATGCAGCTTGGAACTTGGCAATCCATCCTCCTCATAGAGATGGATGGTCCCCGAACGAGGAGCATATGCGTCCAAGTGATTGGTGAATAAAAGATTCTAACGTTCTAGATATTTAGCGGGAACGTCTTTCAACCACGCGTTTAAAATGTTCCACGTCTTCGTAGGTTCTTTCGTAAATGTGAGCACTGTTCGTGAAATCTAGGTATGGGCCAATCTTTACTTTTAAGCGTTCAGCAATCATTTTTTGAAGTTCAGTAAGCGCAAGCATGTTCATGTGCATAGCTCGAAAGACGTCTCGACTTCGCCAAGTTGTGTGCAAGATCAGTTTTGTGTCTCTTATTGTGCACCAAACTCTTTGTAGACAAGGAGGAGAGTCTACGTTCATGTCTTTTTCTGGATTCCACGTTATTGCTTGTGCTCTTCGTGAGAAACTTGCTTGTTGTAGCTTGTTTATTATGTACTCAATCTGATTGATTGTCTTAGGTGGGTAACAGAATAGTCTTTCGTGGTAAGTATAGTGGATTTTGCCTTCACTAACTGCGTTGTCAAGTGTTCCACGAATAACCTCATCATAGTATTTCCAAAGTGATTCCCGCATAGCAGCAAGCAGGTCACCCCTGTGAATTCTAGGTTCGGCGAAAGGCTCTTCAACAACTACGAGAAGACCCAGAAGTTCCTTCGACATCTCGCCGTACTCCGTTGGAACAGCAGCCCCCATGCTCCAGCACTCTAGAACAGCTTTTTCCCACGCTTCGGAAACCGTTCGAGCTTTGATAATTATGCCTATGTGCTCATCAACCATTATGGTTCACTTTTCTTTAACAATAATTGAATATGGTTCTACATATATTATTTTTAGCCACTCTTCTAAAATTCGATACATTTTTAAATTTAGAAACTCAAGTTGACTTTAGGCGATGTACTTGTCAGAAGATGATGAGGATAGATGGAATAGACGAAGAAGATGGCCATTTTTCAGAGGATTCTATCCTGACGACTTCGATGAAGTTTTTAGGCAAATGGACGAAATAATACAAAAAGAGTTTGATGAGCTGACCAAAAAAGTTCCTAGAACCCTTATTCGTGAAAGAACCTTGCCAGATGGCTCCAAAGTTAATGAGTGGGGTCCTTTCGTCTACGGATATAGTGTAACCATTGGTCCTGATGGGAAACCTCAAATAAGGGAATTCGGCAACGTTAAACCAGAGGCTAAATTCGGAAAACCGCAACTGAATATTAAAGAAGAAAGAGAGCCGTTGATTGATATTATACCAACAAACGGCGAAATTCGGGTTATCGCAGAGCTTCCCGGAGTTGACAAGAAAGATATCAAGCTGCATGGAACAGAGAGAAGTTTGACTATATCAGTTGACGTTCCTCAACGAAAATATTACAAGGAAATCGAGCTTCCTTCAAAAGTTGACCCTAAAAATGCCCGTTCATCGTACAAGAACGGAGTTTTAGAAGTGATGATAAAAAAGATTAAAGAAAAACATGAAGGCCAACCTATACAAATTGAATAAGAAATTGGGCAAAAACCTAAATTCCCTTTCTTCATTTATTACATTTTTATTTCTGTCTTGTTTTTGATTCAAAAACGTTTTTCTCTGGTTACTGCTTAATCGGAAGCATGATTCGAACTATTGTTCCTTTTCCTTCTTCGCTTTGTATTGTAATTTTGCCTCCATGAGCCTCTACGATGCGCTTACTTATCGCAAGACCAAGCCCAATCCCCTTTGACTTTGTTGTAAAGAAAGGTTTACCTGCATTTTCAACAATATCTGTTGGCATGCCAAGGCCTGTATCAGAAAACTCGAATTCTAAGTTTTGATTTCTTACTTGGCAATTTATAGTTAATTTTCCACCATTTGGCATTGCATCAATAGCGTTTTTGATAATATTAGTGAAAACTCTTTTAATCTTTTCAAGGTCAGCCTTAATTTTAGGTTCATCTTGTGTCAGATTAATTAATTGAACATTTTTCGGAATTTCGATTCCTAAAAGTGTTTCTTGCAAAATCAATTTCGGTGTGGTTTCTTCTAGCTCAAGAAGTATTACTTTTGAATAATCCAAAAGATCACTAACTATTTTATCTGCATACCTTACACTCTTTTCAATAATTTCAAGCGCTTCAATTGATTTTTTATCCAATTTCCCCTTCAATCCTTGTCTTAAGAGGTAAGTGGCGCCAGTAATGCTCATTAATGGATTTCTGAGGTTATGTCCAGCCATGGTTGCAGTTTGACCACCAATAGCGAGCCGTTCAAGTTTAGCTTGCTCCAACTGTTTTGCGCTTTCGTTGAGCTCTTGTTGCATACGTTCAATCGATTCAAGCATGTTGTTAATTTCGGCTGCAACAGTAGAAACTTCGTCATTACCCTTCATGTTTATTCGCGCAGAAATCTCGCCTTTTTTAGCAATATTGGTCACTTCTGCACTTAATCGCTTCAATGGAGACAATATGGATCTCTCAAAAACAATGGCGCTTGTTACTCCAAAAACCACGCTTGTCCCAAAAATATAATAATAAAACGTGTTTATGACATGAAGCCCGTGATTGTAGATAGTTCTTTCAATATCTACTTTCAATATAAGAATTGGCTGTCTAAGAATGTCTCTTATCAAGGTATAACCTGCAACAATCTCAGAGTTTAAGGGTTGAATATAAATTGGATTTTCTTCAGAAATATTGGAATGTGCTTTTTGAAAATCCTCAGGTAAAGTTGAATCATCAAGTCTTTCCATCGTTATTGAAAGGTGCGTCTGCTAGGCAATACATGCAACTTGTGCTGAGTCATAGTATCGCCCCATTATTAAGGTCCCTTTAGCTGGCCCTTCATCATAACTGGTCAAAATAGGTCTAGAAACTATAAGCATAGGGCCTTCAGGAATGAGAATTAATCCCTTTATTACTTTTGTTTCGTTAAAAGTACATAAAAAAATGCCGTTTAAACTTATTTTTTCTAGAATACCGTCAGGTACAGGTACTTCGGTCATTATGTGTAGATCGAAGGCTTTTCCAAAGACTGGTTGTCCAGAGATATTAATGAACAGCATAAGGTTAAGTTTCGAATTAATAAATGTCTCATCCATTAAATTGGTTTGAATATAATCGTAATTTGAGTTTTGAACAAAATTGTATGTGTCATTCCAGCTTGCCCAGTCATGAACAAAGATATCAAA
Organism: uncultured Candidatus Bathyarchaeia archaeon; assembly: GCA_964584965.1. Taxonomy (GTDB): domain Archaea; phylum Thermoproteota; class Bathyarchaeia; order Bathyarchaeales; family DTEX01; genus JAGTRI01. The sequence continues at coordinate 43,209 of CAZPBM010000016.1, forward strand.
ACTATCCGCATCATTGGAAATGGCGCTTAAAACTCTTTCAACATTTTTGGTTGCCATTTCTGTCTCCAAATCAATAAAACCGTTAACCAAAATACCATAGGATACATAAAAGAAAACAATTATAGAAAGAAAGACTGCTGTTCCACCTATAAGAAACGCCTTAATGTGAAGATTAATGATTTTTCCCTCCTAGGATCATTCTTTAACGCTTTTTTACAGCAGACAATGAAATCCAAATCATGAAACCACTGTGTTCTTAACAGCACATAGTTTATGTTAAGAGTCAGCCATCAGTTACATATTCATTTTAAACTTATCTTCGGTAATTCTTTTAGTTCCAAAAATATGCATCAAAAGAATAAAGCAATTATGAATGTGCAGTGTATGTTTTTGTGAGAACAGTCCTTAATTCTAAATAAATCATAACACATTTAATCAATATAAAATCCTGAAAATCATTTATCTATGTAAAGGCTCTTCTAGAAAGGAGTCATGTTTAATTAAACTTGTCCAATTATGTTAATTATTATTAAGTGAAGCAAAATTGCCATCCTTGAACCGAATGTTCATAAAAAAAGTGAAAAGACAGGTTCCATGGGTAGAACACATTATAAACAACGAGAGAACTGCTGGAGACCTTAATGTTGACTCATTAGGCAAAAGAGTCCAAACACGTGAAGGAAGCCTTTGCCTTGTTTGTCGAGGAAGCAGAATGATGTGCGGGAAGCCCCGTTGCCCCGCTGTTCTAAAATTGTATTCCCTTCTTAAGACTGAAAGCACTATTAACTCAGAAAGATTGATTGGTTCTTCTCCCCCCGGAGTTTTCATTGGACGCATAGGCTATCCCCATGTATACGCCGGTCCCTTGGTTCCTCCTGTTTTAGGTGACACATCCGTTTACGATGTTCCTGAACAGTGGCTTGGTAAAACAGTTGACGAAATTATCGGATTTAGGACAAATCTTGTTCGGGCGAAATTTCGAGTGAACGTGACAAAGCCCTTACAAAACCAAAATTTTGTAGAGAAAACTCTTGAGATTACGATGGCAAGAGAACCAGTAGAAACCAAAGTTGTATTCAAAAAGAAGCCTTCAGGCAATCTGCTACTGGACAGTGAAGTTCAACCTATGGGTCCATCAGCGGTGATACGAAATTTTGAGGTTGAGGTGGATAAGTTTGATCCAAAGATTGAGAAAGCCTATGGAGATGGTGACTTGAAAGCTGAGGAAGCAGTTATGGAACTTTTTAAAGATGGGGTGCCTGTTTCGAAGATTCAACGTGCCTTCAGTACTGGTGCTTTTGGGCTTAAAAATCAAAGACGAATAGTTCCAACAAGGTGGAGCATAACAGCTGTAGACTCCACAATATCAAGAGACCTAATTGATGAACGGGTTAAGGGAAAACCATCTATCAATGAATATAGGGTCTACGAGGTCAATTATCTTGGTAACAGATTTCAAGTGTTGCTGACTCCATCAAGCTGGAGATACGAGTGGATAGAGGCATGGTACCCAGGCACAGTGTGGAACCCGAAAAGCCAAAATATAGCCATGGGAGCAGACTGGGAAGGATACCAAGGTCGAACCACTTACGCCTCAATCGGTGGCTGTTACTATGCTGTTCGTCTGGCTGTAGCTGAGTTTCTAGCCAAAATCGGTAGACAGGCGGGTGTTATAGCTATGCGTGAAATCTATCCAAGCTTCATCGTGCCTTTAGGCGTGTGGATAAACCGCGAAAGCGTACGAGAGGCTTTGAAAGGTGAACCGCGTAAATTCAGCAGCCTCAAGGATGCCTTAAACCACGTTAGATCAAGGTTCGCAGTTAGCCTTGATAATTGGATTCAGACAAGTACACTTCTCAAAGATTTTTTGTATCAGGAGCGATTAACGAAATATCTTACGAAAAACAATGCTCAAAAAGGTTGAAAAAAGAAAGAAACGTTAAGTGAAAATTCGCTACAAAAATTGTGGTTCTTAGATTTTAGATATCCCTTTAAGCAGCTCCTTCATCAACACTTCAGACGCTTTCTTTCCTTCCTTCTCTTTTATTTTATGTGCATATTTCTTGAATTCTTCAAGAGTCACAGGTTTTCTTCCTTTTTTTTGAGAGAGGTAGGCTGACTGAACTATGGCTGTGGTTTCCGTTCCTATTTTTTCATCACACATGGGTTTGACATTGTTCAATACGCAATTGCACATGTTCCTAATCTCGCCAGCGAATCCTTGGGTCCAAGATGCTCTGCCTAAATTGATTTCTCTTTTTGCTCCAAACGCATCTGTTATTTCGAGTAACGTTTCTCCTTCTTTATACGCTGGTTTTATGGTTCCGTTTGTTCCAATGATTATTGTGTCTAAAGAGTCACGGTGGCTCCATGAACCTTCCACGTGCGCTGTTGACCATTTTCCTTCATTGTCTTCGAACCGTATTAGGATGTGGGCGTCGTCCTCCACCTCGAAAGTTTTGAACATGCCCTGAAGAATCCTAGTCTTCATCCTTATGCAGATGCCGTATGGATCAGCTGCCTTCACAATCGCTGGGTTCTTATCGAATCCGCTTAGGTACCAAGACGTTGTTATCGCATGTACACCATTATCTAAAAGTGCGCCCCCTCCGGCAATGTCAGGGTTCCAGAACCATGAAGCCCATTCTGGTCCTCCGTGGGCTGTTGCAATGAAGACCAGCTGGTTTTCACCTATGGCTCCACTCTCTATAATTTTTTTAGCGTTGTACCAGAATGGATCATATAACCAGTTTTCATTGTGTTGATAGAGTTTTCCACTTTTTTCAACCGCCTCAACGACATCGATGCATTCCAAGTACGTTCGAGCCATTGGCTTTTCGCACATAACATTGACGCCTTGGTTCAAGGCCATGATTGCTGTTAAGCTGTGATATTTGGTCGGCGTGCAAACATCAATTAGGTCAAGTTCTTCTTTTGAAAGCATCTCTGAAATGTCGGAATATGTTTTTAGATTTTCGGCATCTTCCCGGAGCTGTACAGACTGTTCGATGTTTCCTTTTTCCTCAGCCTTCTGTGCCTTCTCCAAGTAAAGATTTTTAGTTTTTCGCTCAGCCAATGCCAAAACATCTTTGGAGACATCACATATGCTGACAAGATGTGCCTCGTAAATGTCTGGATACGCTGGAAGATGGGCACCTTGAAAGATGCCACCTGACCCAACAACTCCCACTTTAACTCTCTTCATTTTCTTCACATCCAAATTGTACTTTAATTCTTTCAGTGCCCACAATGGTATTAAGCTTTTTCGTAACCAAAATCATAGAACATTTAAGATTTTTTAGAAGTGGATCTAAAGAGATTTAAAGAGTAGTTTTATAAGGTAGTTTTTGACTATTACTTTTGTTCCATCGGAGGAATGGCATATCAGCTTCGAGTATGTTGTTGAAACTGAAGACCTTGCAAAATATTACCAGATGGGGCCGGTTACTGTTAAAGCACTTGATGGCGTGAACATCAGGATAAAACGTGGAGAATACATCTCTATTATGGGTCCTTCTGGGTCTGGGAAGACTACGCTTTTCAACATGGTTGGTGGAATCGACAGGCCTACACGAGGAAGAGTCTTTATTGATGGTGTTGATATAGCAAAGCTTGATGCCTATGAACTTGCTTGGCTGCGATGCCGAAAAATCGGTTATATTTTTCAGACTTTCAACCTTATTCCTGTTTTAACGGCTATGGAAAACGTTACACTGCCGATGATATTTGCTGGGGTTGACACTGACGAGAGGCTAAGAAGAGGGCGCGAAATCCTTGAAAATGTTGGTCTTGGAGAAAGATTGGGTCACAAACCTGCTGAGTTGAGTGGTGGTCAGCAGCAGCGTGTTGCAATAGCAAGAGCGTTAGCCAACAATCCCGTAATTGTATTAGCAGATGAACCTACTGGAAACCTTGACCTTCACACTGGGCTTGAAATTATTACTTTACTGAGGGAAATGAACAAAGAGAAAGGCGTTACTATAATCGCTGCTACTCATGACTTAAAGATGATTGATGTCAGCGACCGAATAGTATACCTTCGAGATGGTCTTGTTGACAGATATGAAACAAGGGCCGAGGTATACGTTAGGGCAGCTGAATAAGAAATAAAACCCAAAAAATTGCCTTAGGAATTCCTTAAAAAAATAACTTGGTTGCCTTGTCTTTTTTTGATTGTTTATTTTCTCTTTTACACTTCGTACCTTAATGCCTCTGCAGGATTAAGTCTAGCAGCATAAACAGCGGGATAGGCTGCTGCAGCTACGCTGAGCAGTGAAGCTATGCCTATGCCTTCGCCTATGTAAGTGAAGTAAGTTACGAAGTTAGATGCGTTCAATATTCGGTCGACATATTGCGGCTGATTAATCATGTAGATGACTGTTGTGGCACCCCAGCCTGCGCATGCTCCAATCACCCCGCCTAAAACGCCAAGCAACAATGCCTCTATTAGGAAAATTTGGAGCACGTTTGTGTCTGTTGCTCCTAGGCATTTGATTGTTCCGATTTCCTTGTATCTTTCTGTGACTGACATAAGCATTGAGTTTACGATTCCCACTCCACAAACGAGAAGGGCAATAATGGCCATCCATGTCTGGTATTGAGGTGGAGGAGTCTGATCGATGAGAGGCAGAATTATGCCCATTGTCATTATTGCAACCATGAAGGCAATGCCTAAAAGAACAGAGAAGGCCGTAATGAGAGCCCTTGTAAACCGTTTCCTAATACTCTCTAGAGAAAAACGGAATGCTTCGCTGATTGGAAATTTTATTGAACCTATTTTTACATCTGCCGCGTTTTGTGGTTTAGATTCCGTTTTTGACTCTTTCTTTTTTGAACTCATCTTTTTCCCTCGGATACATGTTTCATAGTAAATATTACCTTTTAAAGATTTTCCATAAATAGCCAAAAAAGTTTTCTCAGCAGATTTGGGAAATAAATAGTTATTAAAAAATCCTTTTTATTTAAGTCGGTTTGTAGACAGTATTCTCTGTAATAGTTATTAACACACACAGACTACCATAAAACCTTTACAATGATATTTTTGAAAGAAGCGACTAAAAGACGAAATGCATTTTTCTAAGCTTAATCAGTCTCTTAAATGGCTTAATAGGATTTTGGAAAAGAATTCTTAATTATTGATGACAAAGACTGAAATTTCGTCGAATTAAGTGGTTGCAGGTTTTTGCAGCCCAAGTCTTGCCCAATCAATCTTTTTGGCTATCAACTTCAAGTGGTTTTTCAGTTTGGCTTCAGCCTCGTCTGCTCCTAATCGCCCCGAGTTCCAAGTGACGAAAGGAGGATAGAACGAAGCTTCTTTGAATCTAGCCTTTCCCTCTTGCAGCTCGAACTTAATGTATCCTAGTTCTCTTAGATAACAGGAATCATTAGGGCATAGAATGTCGATTTCCTGCAATTCATGTTTCAAATATAGTACTTTGTATTCCTCTGGGTTTTCTATCACTCTACCACATGGACATTGAATATTTTCTGTTTCTTCACCCATATTACCTCACTTACCTATTTTTCAAATTCCTCTGCTGATAGAACTAATCCTCTTCTTTTTTCGATGTTTTCCACAGCTCCATCTCGCAGGAACACCACTCTGTCACTGATGTCAATCATTTTCAAGTCGTGAGTAGCACAGATGATTGTGGTGCCACGTTCAGCCTTTAATCGGTAAAGAAGCTGAACGATTGCGAAACCAGTATTTAAGTCAAGGTTTCCAGTAGGTTCATCTGCAAGAATAATTGCTGGATTGTTAGCCAGAGATCTTGCTATTGCAACACGCTGCTGCTGACCACCACTCAACTCGGTCGGCCTGTGGTCAAGTCGATCTCCTAGTCCAACAACAGTTAATAGTTCTGCGGCTCTTTGTTGTCTTTCAGCTTTGGGTACACCTAAAAATGTCATGGGTAAAGCTACGTTTTCCCTTGCTGTTAAGACAGGAATAAGGTTGAAAGTCTGAAAAATATAACCGATTTTTTGGCATCGCAGCCAAGCCATGGCTTTTGAAGGAATTTTTGAAAGGTCTACTCCATCTATGAAAATGTCACCCTTCGTAGGTCTATCTATTCCACCTATCATGTTGAAAAGCGTAGTCTTCCCAGACCCAGAAGGACCCATTACTGAAAGGTATTCTCCGTGTGGAATTTCAAGGTTTATTCCTTGTAACGCATGGACTTCTTCTCCCTTAAGGTGATAGACTTTATGAACATCTACGACTTTGACAGCAGCGACTGCTTCTCCCATTATTGATTGCACCTCTAGACTTTCATCATAATCGCTTGAGGGTATTTATATAATTGTTGCTAAAATAAGTCTTTCTAGTTGTTCAATAAAGTGAAAATTAAGAGAATACATCGTTAAAAATGCATGTTACAAGTCCTTCAATGTTAGGGTACATGGCTTGTGTGGTTTCTACTATCTCAATGCCTCTCGATGTAATATTATAGATTCTCTTTCTGCCATTCCATCCGCCTTTAATGAGGCCTTCTCTTTCAAGTGCATAAAGTAATGAGTAGACAGAGCCTGAGCTTGGAAGAAAGTTAAATTTATCGAAGATCGATGTGATTACATCATACCCGCTCATTGGGGCTTTTTTTAGCTCTGAAAGGATGAGAATATCCATGAAATTTTTTAGGGTTCTTTTCTGCAGTTGCCGAAGGATGTTTTTTCTTTCCGGATGTATAACTTCAAGCATATTTTTCCACAAATATCTATTCATGTATATACATATATAAACTTTTTCATTAAAATTAAATCAAGACCAGACGATGACAAAATGGTAAACGCTGCCTTCAACAAGCCTAAACACAAAATTTTCAATAAAGAAATCGTTCCACAAAAACCACAATAACCCAAAAAAATCTACGATCATCCAAGATGAATAAAAATACGTGAAAAATCGAAACTTAATTCATAAATTTTGGGCACATTCAATGATTTAACAGTTCCACATTAATTCCATAATGACTAATAAAGAAAAAATTTAATGTGTACGGAGCTTCAAATTGCAGATACATTTAATAGCTCAAGTTTTATTCGCAATAAGGTGAAAACATTTTCATTCCAAAGAAGACAAAAGTCTGTTGCATAATAAAGTATTATTTAGCTAAAGAATGAGAGTTTCTTTTATTCAGCTTATTTCGAATAGAATATAAACATTGCACGCCTTTCTCTTATTGTAGTGGACGTCTTGAGGCGTTGGATACTAACAGGAAGCAATCTGCTTGACCAAGCTTTAGGTGGTGGGTTACCACAGGCGGAAGCATGTCTTTTGTTTGGACAGGCAGAAACAGGCAAGTCTACTTTGGCCGTTCAGTGCGCAACAAATTGTGCACGGTTGGGCTTAAAAACCCTTTATGTTGATACAGATGGAACTTTTATACCTGAAAGACTTTCTCAGATTGCTTCTCAAGACTTTAAAGATGTATCTGACTTTATCATTATTAGTGAACCTTCGACGTTTTCAGAACAAATCATCCTTTTTGACAATTTGGAAAAGTTTGTAAACAATCGGTTTGGCTTAATAGTCGTCGACACAATTACTTCTCTTTACAGTTCAGAATTAATGAACAAAAAGGAAATGTTCAACCTAAACCGTGAACTGAACCGACAAGTCGCCATATCAATAGAAGTAGCTAAAAGGTTTGATTTGTCCGTTCTACTTGTAAGCCAGGTTAGAAGCCTTTTTTCCGAAACCGAAATAGTGCCTGTAGCGACAAGGGTCCTAAAGTTTTGGTGCAACTCCGTTGTGGGTTTATCTCGAGCTGGATCAAAAAACCTTGTTAAGGCGTCTGTGATGAAAGTTGGAGGTAGGGAAACCAAAATAAACTTTTATTTAGTCATTAAAGAAGATGGCTTGCATGACTATCAACCAACAGTTTAAGTAGATAACGGAGCGGATGCTGATGTTTGAAGCTGTCATTTTTGACTGGGATGGAACCTTAGCGAACACGTTGCCAGTCGTAGTATCAGTTTTTCAGAAGGTTCTTCGAGGTGTCGGCTGCTATGTAAGTGACGAGTTTCTCGTAAAACGAATTGGCATAGGCGCTCGAAACATGTTTAAGGACGCGCTTAGGTCAAATAACATTTTGTTCGACGAAAAAATAATTGATGATCTTATGGAAAAAAAGACAAAAATACAATTAGAAATACTTGGTCAAATTCAACTATTTGACGGTGCTATTGAGCTGCTTGAGTCATTATGCCCAAAACTGAAGCTCGCTCTCGCAACTATGAGCAACAGAAACATCATTGACAAGATGCTTAAAATAAAAGGGCTTGAAGGCTATTTTGACTTCATCATTACAGCTGACGAGGTGTCGAAGCCTAAACCCGACCCAGAAGTCTTTCTATCATGCGCCTCGAATCTACGATGCCAACCTGAAAAATGTTTAGTTATTGAAGACTCAATTTTCGGCGTCGTCGCTGCAAGAAAGGCCAAAATGAGGTGCATCGCTATACCTTCTGGTGCATATTCAAAGGCTGAGCTTGAAAAGGAAAATCCTGACCTTATAGTTGATTCCTTAGCGGAAACCGAAAGAATATTAGATTTCATCTTTTCTAGTTCAAAACCATAAAGAGGAAGCTTAATGGACACATGGAACCCTATTACTGGTTGCTTATACAACTGTGTTTATTGTTGGGCAAGAAATTATGCCAAAAAATTGGCAGCAATGGGAATCGAACCCTACAAGACCCACGGATTTAAACCAGTCTTTGCTGAGTGGCGTCTTAAGCAAAAATTCCCAAAAGGCAGCTTCGTTTTTGTTTCAGATATGGGTGAGATGTGGGGAGATTGGGTTCCTAATGAGTGGATAATAAAAGTTATGAATGTCCTAATTGCGAAGCCAAAGACAAGCTATTTGTTCTTGACGAAGAATCCCACTAGATATGGCGAATTCCTCAACATGTTTACTGATAACATGGCGCTTGGTGCGACTATTGAGACGAATAGAACAAATAAGCTTTCAGGAGCCCCTCCTTACGAAACAAGGTACAATGCAATGAAGAATTTAAACTGGAAACACAAGATCATTGTTATAGAGCCAATTTTAGATTTTGACCAAGAATTCGTTGATTGGATAAAGAGCATTAACCCCGAACTTGTTTACGTTGGCTATGACAACTACAATAATAAGTTACCTGAACCGCCCCTTTATAAGACCCAATCCTTGATTGATGAACTGAAGCAAACAATACGTGTTGAAGCTCGAAATTTACGAAAGGCGTGGTTCGAGACATAGCCTATGAACTCATTTTAGACGCTTGAGTCCCACCAATGCCCCAGTTTGTCTTAGGCACATCATGGATGATAACATTTAAGTGTTTAGGATCCACACCTATTTCCTCAAAGGCTTTGGCTATACCTATAATGATTTTCTCTTTTTGTTCAGGTGTTCTTCCTTCCCACATCTCGACGATTACAACCGGCACACATAATCACCGGAAACAGAAAATGTCAAATTGGACATTTATTTCTTTTGGCACGTCATGTAAAGCTTTAATGGATCAATCTTAATCTTGATAAAAGGATGCGGTTCTCTTAAAAGACCCAGTTACTTTTGCTAATACGGGTTTGTCGAATAATCAATTGATGAACGATTATTCCCAGCCTTTGCTGATTTACGCTGACAGGAATCCCCCATCCACTGTTATCAACGTTCCATTCACATAACTGGACAGATCGCTTGCTAGAACCAACGCCATTCGAGCAACCTCGTCAGGCTTCCCTAATCTGCCTAGCGGAGTCCGCAGATTGTATTCGATGCCTGATTTCACAACGCCGAGCTTAAGTTTCATTATGTCTTTAGCTAGACCCCTTGCTCCCGGCGTCCAGATTCCGCCCGGCACTAGGACGTTTATTCTGAAGCCATGCTTTCCATACTCGTTGGCTAAAGCCCGCGATAAAACCATAACTCCAGCCTTCGTAATGTCGTAATGGGTTAGTTCTTCCTTAAACGGCATTACCGCCTCAATTGATCCTATGTTTATGATGACGCCTCCCCTATTCAACCTGCTTCTGATCATGTTTTGGCACATCCAGAACACGGAGTTCAGATTGACGTTCATTACTCTGTTCAGGAAAGTTTCATTGATTTCGAGAAAGGGCTTTGTCGGGTAAATTCCCGCGTTGTTCACAAGTATGTCGGGCTCTCTTCCTTCCAGCTTTTTCCATAAGCCGTCTATCTCGTCTTTTCTGGACAAATCAACCTTATGAATACCGATACTAACGCCAAAGCCACTTAGTTCTTCCTTTACCGCGCTTAGTCTTTCCTCGCTGAGGTCCACAATCTCCAAATCAGCCCCAGCTTCAGCGAACCTGTAAGCCATTGCCTTTCCGATACCTGCACCTGAACCAGTAATTAACGCACATTTTCCCTTCAAAGAAATGAGACTGGACAAAGGAGGCAAATCAGCCTTCATCTTTCGGTTCATGTTAACATACCCCTTTGAATCCAGAATGGATAAGTTGGAGATCTCATAAAAATATTGCTGGACACAAATTGTCTTGAATTGGGACAAAATATAGGATGCTGCGGCTTACGAGTTTTAATCTACCATTAATATATTTTTAATTCCTTTAGAGTCGCTACGAATGATCGAAAGTTTCAACAAACATTATTTCTATCTGGTTAAAGAATGTGAGGATGTAACAAGTTAATCTTAATTAGTGCCTGATGTCAAGAAAAGAGACGAGTAAAAGTCAAGTGAGACCGTAGCAATGAGTACAACTTATACTATTGCCCTCGAAGTATTCAACGCTCTTTACTACATTTTCCCAGCCTACTGCGCCAACGGGGCACCTGTACTTTTCGGAGGGGGCAGATCGATTGATGGTGGAAGAAAGTTTCGAGACGGAAATCCCGTTTTCGGCTCTCACAAAACAGTTCGTGGCTTTGTCTCTGGTCTTGTAATCGGAACCTTTGTCGGATGGGTTCAGGAAACCTATGGGTTAAGCGTTGGTCTCCCACAAGGATGCACAGTTCTCGGGTTCACCTTGTCTTTAGGAGCCTTACTTGGTGACTTACTTGGATCCTTCATTAAGCGCCGAATGAACCTTGAACCAGGCGAACATTTACCTTTATCCGACCAGCTTGACTTCGTGTTAGTTGCGTTGCTTTTCAGCCTTCCAGTTCAGCCTCCAAATCCGACATACGCTGTGATCATCGTAGTCTTGACAGCTCCAATTCACTACATGGTCAACGTTATGGCATATCTTCTAAAACTAAAAAAGACCCCATGGTAGAACCCGAAAAACCCTTAGTCGACATTAGTTTAAACCAGTTTCTTGACTGCGTCTATGATTTTCTCTTTGCTTGGGATAGCGGCTTCCTCTAGAACTGGACTCATAGGTATGGGCACATCTTCCCCCGCAACTCTTAAAATTGGAG
>CAZPBM010000017.1:0-42764 GCA_964584965.1 uncultured Candidatus Bathyarchaeia archaeon
GTTGGATTCGAATATGTATGCGAGAAGGACGGCGTCCTCTACTTCCGTAAACGCAAATAAAAAAGAAAGGTTAAAAATGGTCTGGGTCAGTAAAAAACATAGCCGGGTTCCCCTAGCCTGGTATGGGGCAGGCCTGCTAAGTCTGTGACCGAATGGTCGCGTGGGTTCAAATCCCACACCCGGCGCCACAAAATTTTCAGGAGAATTAAGCTTTCGACTTATAATTATTGTTTCGATGTTATTTGTTGATTGGCTTAAAGGACAATTTTTTCTACGAAGGCTGTTTTTGCCTCAGGATAGCTTTGTAGAAATCTCTGAAACCCAGATGTCTGTTCCAGTGGTTACTAAGGAACTTGGTAAGATGCAGATGGTACCTGCAGGTGTAACATCGGTGTAGCCAATCTTCTTCAAAGGCGTAAGGCATTCGTCTGCTTCAATTTGTATATGAACTCCTGCTATTATGTCATTGATTGGTTTTGCTCCCAAACCAAGCACCGCAGTGCTGCCTATATGTTCGATGGCTAGGATCTTATTTCTGACTGCCTCTAGAATTTGTTTCTTTTTTCGTACAGGATTGACCAACTAGGATCGTAGTCTACAATTGCTACGGGATCTGGCATAGCGGGCTAGCTTAACATCATCTTAATTTCCGTATATTATTAACGTGCACATTCAAAACAGGCAGTGAAAAGTTAGAATTAAATGCGCCTATGTTTCTTTTATTATGCGTGACCTTGCTATGTTACCCGAAAAAGAATTTTCCTGCTCATGGATCGAGAAAAACAAAGTAAGAACAATCAAGCTCAGCGACGAAATATGGGAACTTGCAGAGCTTGGGCTGATCGAGTTTAAGTCTTCTGCACTTCTTGCAGACGAACTTGAAAGAAACGGCTTCAAGGTTGAACGTGGAGTCGCAGGTATGCCGACGGCCTTTATTGCGTCGTATGGTAGCTCTAGACCCGTGATAGGTTTGCTAGGTGAATTTGACGCTTTGCCTGGACTGTCACAAAAAAGGGTTCCCTACAAAGAGCCGTTGGTTCCTAGGGCGCCTGGGCATGGATGCGGGCACAACATTCATGGAACAAGCGGCATGACCGCTGCTTTAGCCATCAGGTACGCGATGGAGAAATACCGGATTGAGGGCACAATAAAGTTTTTTGGCTGCCCAGCTGAGGAAAATTTTAACGGCAAGGTTTTCATGGTCAGGGAAGGCTGCTTCAGAGGTGTCGACGCCGTTTTGAGTCATCATCCAAGCGACATGAACTGTGCGTCACTTAAGAGCTGCTTATCTATCAATAATGTTAGGTTCAGTTTTTATGGCAAGTCCGCTCATGCCGGGGGTTCGCCTCATCAGGGAAGAAGCGCTTTGGACGCTGTGGAACTAATGAACGTTGGAGCTAACTACTTGAGAGAGCACATAATTCAGGATGCAAGGCTTCACTATGTAATCGAGAAAGGAGGAACTCAGCCAAACATTGTGCCAGACTACGCCCAAAGCTGGTACTACGTGCGGGCCCCTGAAAGAGACCAGGTTGAATACATCTACAGTTGGGTTCTTGACATAGCTGAAGGAGCCGCCAAAATGACGAGAACAGAGATGAAACACGAGTTTATGGGCGGCCTTTACAATTTGGTTCCAAACAGAACAATTGCTGAAAGAATTACGAGTAACATGCGAGCAGTCGGAGTTCCAAAATATGATGAAGAAGATCTTCAGTTCGCAAAAAAGATCTCAGAATCGATTTCTTCTGAAATGAAGCTCGAAGAACTAAGAGAATCTAAACGCCCAGGCTGGGAAAAACTTGTGGACAAACTGCTTGACGATGATGTTCCCGACCCATGGGGAGAAGGCCAGGTTAGCCACGGAAGCACAGATGTCGGAGACGTAAGCTGGCAGACGCCGACGGTGGAGTTTAACACGGCAACATGGGTTCTTGGAACCCCAGGACACTCTTGGCAGAACGTAGCTCAAAGCGGAGTAGGCATTGGGCACAAGTCCTTGATCTTCGCTGCAAAAGTTATGGCCGCAACTGGAATAGACCTTTTAATAGACGCTGATTTCTTGAAAAAGGCCACGGAAGAACATAAACAAAGGCTTGCTGGCAAGAAGTATAAGTGTCCTATGCCCTCTGGAATGAAGCCTCCCTTAGACGCGTGGAAAAAATCTATATAAGACTGCCTTTTGTTTTTACAGGAATCACTTTTTCTTTAAAACATGCCCAAAAGATTGTTTGAATGCAAAACTATGATCTTTTCTTTTTTGTTTTTGGCCAGGAAGAACAGGGCAACATCAATCACCACGAAGACTAATAGTATCAAAATAATCTCGTAAAAGTGAACTGTAAGAAAAGAGAACAATTGGTTAACCAAGTTGTAAAGAGACTCATCCATATTCAATAAATTTTAACATAATTCATTAATTAGTTATGAACCGACAATACGAGTATAAAAACAGTATTTGACAAGAATGTTGACATTGCAAACTGGTTAACTAGACTCACTGATTATTTATGTAACGAGACGAAACGTTTGACAGATCGATCATAGGTTTTCTCAATCTGCGCTGGAAAGAAGCATGCGGGGAGCTCTCCTCTAGATCGATGGTAACGTATACATTCGCAGCATCTACCTTTTTGCTCACATGGATAAGTGCAATTACAATCCTCAAGATTAACATCTATGTTAGGACAAGACTGCCTCAATATCAACATCACCGTCCTATTTTTACTAATGAAGCTGGATTTGATATTAAAACAATTCCCAAATAACTACTTAACAATCGAACTAACTACACCAGTTTCCTTGTATTTTAAGTATTTTTCAAATTCCTGTTTCTTTGGGCTTCCTCTAGTTTCACTCTTCGTTGCCTTCAGTGCACCCGCTAGGTTTGCCCGTTCAAGACACTCTTTGTCATTTAGGCCCTTTGATTTAGAGGCTACGAAAATGCCTAGGAAAGCGTCTCCACAACCAACCGTGTTCACAACTCCTAAACCCAGCTTTTCCAAATTTATTCTAGGCACAGTAATAGTCTGCTCTGAGCTTACCAGACAACAGCCCCTTTCTCCAAGCTTCACAATAAGTTTTAACTGCCTATTTATTCTTGATAGCTTGTTCCATGCACTGGTTGGGTTTTGTTCCCCAGTTATGTTCTTAACCTCAACTTGGTTAACCACGAGATAATCGAGGTTTTCAATAACTTTTGTAAGCATCTGGATTCCCAGCGTGCTTCTGACACCAGCATCCCAAACTGTTGTTTTTCCTTCTTTCTTTGCGAAATCGAACGCTGCGTTAATTGTCTCAAAGGGCGGATCAATCACCGTAATGATAGAGGCTTCTCCTAGCAGGTTGGATATGCCTTTACCTTGAAGGTCTCCAGGAATAAGCTTAAGATTTGCCCCAAACAAGGTGTTAATTACGTTTCTGCCTTTTTTGTCAATCAAAATATATGCTTGCCCAGACTCCACGTCATCAACAATTTTTATTCCCGAAACAACTACGCCTTCATCATTTAGAATCTTTATCTGCTGGTCTGCAATATTGTCTCTTCCGAGGCAACCAATCAAAGCAACTTGCTCTGGCCCCAAAATTCTTGCACAAGCAACTGCTACGTTAGCAGCTTTTCCGCCGGGAACACGTGTGATCTTCTCAACTGGAACTTCTTCACCAATTTCGGGAAACCTTTCTACAAACAGGTTTATGTCCCAGTTAATGGCGCCCAGGACACAAACATTAACCATTTTTTCACCTCTAGAGGTTCAGGTTAAGTAGCCTAGCGATATTTCCTGCTAATATGTTGAATTGGTCGTTTTCAGGCATGTCTTCTAATAATGCTTTGTATCGTGCAACCTCAACGTTCATTAACTCGAACGGTGTGTCGCTTCCAAAACAAACTCTTGTTGAACCAAGTGTTTTGATCGCCTTAAGAATTGGTATTGTCCGAACTCCGCTTCCGATTAAAGTTAAGTTGGGATAGTCTTTTGCGACTTCTATAGATGCATTAGTTAAATCATCAAAAGCCACGCCGCCCATGTGAACCATCAAAATTTGCAGTTTTAGAAACTTTGCTGCTATCTTAGCAACCCTGAACGGATTAGTTCGATCATACGCGTCGGCACCAACATGAAGGGCTAGAGTCGTTCCTGTGTCCGCTATTTCTTCGATTACAGGAATTGAAAGATGAGGGTCATCTATGAAAAAGTTGTTCTGAGCCCCATTCATCTTTATGCCATAAAACCCGTATTCGCTGATGTACCTTTTTACACATTTCTTTGCTTTCTCTACCCCAAGATTTGGGTCAACCCATCCGAACCCGAGTATTCTATCGGGATTTTTTCTCATAGCCGCGTAAACATATTCATTGGCTTTATCAATTTTCCGCATATATGGCGGCTGAAGCCAAGTGACGGCCTTGTCAACTTTTGCTTTTTCCATTCTATTCAGTAATTCTTTAACTGAGATGCTGTTTCCACCCTCAAACATAGGCGAAACATGGACGTCAGCATCAATTATCATGCCATATCTCCTTTGACTATGTTATAACCAAGGATCAATTATAACTTTTATAGCGTTCATTTCTCGATTTTCAAGTGCATTGATCGCTTCTTCGATTTTTTCTAAGGGAAACCTATGGGTAATGAATTTCTTAACGTTTATTCTACCAGAAGATATTAGGTTTACAGCCTCCAAATATTGAGCCTTGTTCGAAGCGTTTGCTCCATGAATGTGTAACTCGTTGTAATGGATTAGGTTCGTGTCAATACTTGTGTACGGATCATCCTTTGAGCCCCCTGCAAAAAAGCTTATATCCGCATCAACAGCAGCCATGTTAAGAGCCTCTCTTTGAATGTCTTTAGACGACGCGGCGCATATCACTACGTCTGCGCCTATTTTACCAGTAAGTTCTTTAACTTTTTCAACAAGATTATAGACACTAGTGTCAACGTAAGAATCCACTGGTAAACCTATTTTCTGAGCAAGCAAAAGCCGTGAAGGCGAACGATTAGCCAAAATAACTTTGGCGCCCTTTTGTTTAGCATACTCCACATGAAGCATGCCAATAATTCCTGCTCCTATAATGACAGTCGTGAATCCCTTCGGCCTATTTTTGAATGGCGCCCAACCGTTTATTACACATGACAACGGTTCAACCACCGTGGCTTCTTCAAAGGACAGGTGTTCAGGAATCTTGATAATGCATCCCTGTTTCACAGCTGGCTTGGGAAGAACCAAATACTGCGCGAATCCACCGTTAAATTGGTAGCCTACAGCCTTGTACTTTCTCCTACAACGGTTTTCTTCACCTTTTTTGCATGCATCGCATTCGCCACATCCAACAACTGTTTCAACAACAATTTTGTCTCCAACAGAATATTCTTTAATGTTTTTACCAACCTCCTCAATAACGCCGGATATTTCGTGCCCAGTGATAGGAACCTCAATCTTTTTTTGTCCACTAAAAATTCTTAGATCAGTGCCGCATACTGCGCATGCCTTCACCTTGATTAAAATTTCGTCTGGTCCACATTTCGGTTTATCAATTTCCCGTATTTCGAAATGTCCAGGCTTTGCAAGGATTGCTGCTTTCATCTTCATTTGGTAGTCACATTGATTTTTAGGGTTGAAGATGAATTAATAGTTTTAAAGATTAGAACTAATCTTCGAGATAAGAATAAAATATTGAGCACCCGTACATTTTCGCCTAAAAGATAATATACCAATTCAGTATTGAACTTGATTAAAGTGGTGCATAATGGTCACAGAAGTCATAATGCCAAAAATGGGGCAAACCATGGAAAAAGGAAGAATTATTAGGTGGTTAAAGAGGGAAGGCGAGGCTGTACAGAGGGGAGAACCCCTGCTTGAAATTGAGACAGATAAAACCACAGTTGAAGTTGAAGCACGTGGTACAGGCATCCTTAAAAAAATCATCGCACAAGAAGGAGAAGAAGCCCCAATTGGCAAAATTATAGGCTACATTGCCAAAGAAGACGAACCTCTACCTGAAGAACCACGAATTGGCGTGGAGACACCTTTAGAGAAACCTGAAGAAAAAATTTCTTCTGAACCCACCAAAGCACTTGAAAAGCCTGAAGTTGCTGAGAGGGTTAAAGCTTCACCGTTAGCGAAGAAATTGGCAGAGGAACTGGGCATAAACATTAATGAAGTAGTTGGAACGGGACCAGGCGGCAGAATCACCAGAGAAGACGTTCTTGCTTTTGCTGAGAAGAAGCCAAAGACAAAGGTTGTCGCTGAAGAGGCTGCGGAATTTCAGGTTGTTCTAATGACGAGTATGCGGAAAGCTATCGCGTCGAAGATGGTTCAAAGCAAGACAAGCGCTCCACACTTTTACGTGAGCACTCAAGTTGACATGACAGAAGCCTTTAAGCTAAGAGAAAACTTGTTGCCAACCTATGAAGTTGAAACTGGTGCTCGATTATCTTTCACTCATATGCTGGTGAAGGCTGTTGTACTTGCACTTGTAGAGTTTCCTCAGCTGAATTCAACTTTCGAGGATGAAAACATCCGCCAGTGGAAGCACGTCAACATTGGCATTGCGGTTAGCTTAGAAGATGGGCTGATTGTTCCAGTTCTTAGGAATGCAGATAAGCTAAGTCTTAAAGAGATCGTTTCTAAGGCAACTGATCTCGTTGCAAGAGCCAGGGAGAAGAAACTGCGGGAGGAGGAGTTTTCAGGTGGGACATTTACGATATCTAACATGGGCCAATTTGATGTAGATTCATTTATTGCTATTATTAATGTGCCAGAAACAGCGATTCTGGCAACAGGTAGAATCAGCGACCGAGTAGTTGTCTTGAACGGCGGAATCGTTGTAAGAAAAATGATGACTATAACATTGTCTGCTGACCACCGTGTTGTTGACGGAGCCTATGCAGCGAAGTTTTTGCAGAAAGTGAAGAGCCTGCTCGAATCTCCTAACAACCTAATCTAGAACTCACGTGATAAACAGTCTACATAAAATTTTCCATTTCTTGTGTATAATGAAAGATCTTCTTTATAGAAAACGATCTTCTGTTAATGTTAACGTTGCTGTTGTCTTTTTCAAACGGCTGTTCTGATAAAGTATATATCTGTTCTCGTATCTGTAGAAAAGGAAATGGAAAGCCATCAATCAATTCCTAAGCGCCAAAATACTTTATACAGCCTACTTAATAGTCTTGACCGTTTGTCTTCCAGTCCTTGGACAAGAAACATTGTTTTTGCTTCAGCCTTACTCTTCTTTTTTGTCCTGATTCTTATTCCTCCAATGATGGGAGTGCTTCAAAAAATAAACAGCATAACACAAATTTATGCCGTGCCAGAACTTTTGAACAGGGCAAACTCAGCCATCATATGGTCGTTCATTACAGCTTTCATAGTTTCCGTTCTCGACTTGGTTGCTGCCCTACCGTTGGCTTGGTTCATTGTACGCAGCAAGTCCAGACTCATCAATATAATAGACACCCTGGCCGACATACCTTTCATCATTCCAACGGCAGCATTAGGTTACTCTGCGATTCTGTTTTGGAGCCAAAAAGGAGGCGTATCCAGCCTTCTCGGAGTCGAATCCCTTGTTTCTCCCGGACTCTTGCTTGTTCTCCTGCTTCACTTTGCTTTTTCATACCCAGTGATTGTGAGGGTCATGGTTGGTGAACTGTTATGCTATAAAGAAGTTTACGAGATTGCGGCTAAAACCCTTGGTGCTCAGCCGTTCACATCAGTCAGAACCGTAACCCTGCCTTTATTGAAGCCGGCGCTGATATCATCTTTTCTTTTAGCTTTTGCCCGCTCTCTTTCTGAGACAGGTGCTACTGTGATGGTGGCAGGAACGTTCGAGAATGGCCCAGTTTTCATATTCTATAATTCAGATAACGAAGGAGCTCTTGTGTACGTAAGCTCAATTCTTATTCTAAGCTCAATCATTGTTTTTCTTATCATAAGACTTGTTGCTCCTCACTTTAAGTTGCCGATCAGAAAAGCTTGGCCAAATCTTGAGGGAAAATTAAGTAGTCGTGTTGCAGTAAGGGGAAGAGACTTTGTAACAATCGCTGTGTTCTTTGTTTTTGTAATCATTCCGTCGCTTTTTGTTTCAATGCCGCTTTTTGGTGCTTTATTCGATGGAACCCTATTTGAGGCAATAAGCGGCTCTGGTCCTTGGAGCTCTTTTTGGAGCAGTATGCTTTTGTCTTATGTAATTGGGTTCATTTCCACTATAACAAATATTGTTGCTGGATTGCCTGTGGCAGTAATTATTGGTCGAAAAAAGATTGGCCGCCTTTCTCCCGTTCTTGATTCGCTCGTCAATATTCCGATTATTGTTCCTTCGATTGCGTTAGGCGTTTCTTTAAAGATTTTTTGGGGAGGGTTGGGGATGCCTGAATTTTGGGTTCTTGTTCTTTCCCATACTACTATAACTTATACTTATTTTGTTTCTTCTATGTCGGCAGCTATTTTGAGCGTTCCACCAGAAATGGAGGAAGTGGCAAGCACTCTCGGAGCTAGGCCTTTCACGATTTTTAGAAGAATTACGTTGCCCCTGACGAAGTATTCGCTTTTTTCAGGCGCTGTTCTCGTTTTTACAAGGTGTATTGGCGAGACAGGAGCGGCCAAGGCGGTAGCAAGCTCTTTAAAAACGGTTCCTATTCTACTCGTTGACTGGATAGTAAAAGGTTACGTTTCGACTTCTGAAAGTGCCTTAGGAATTGGATTTCTGATCATATCTTCCTTCATGGTACTTCTATTATTGAGAGTTATCATTCGATGTAAAAGGTGAGAAGAGCATGCCGTCGCTCCGTCTTGTTAATGTCACGAAAAGGTTCGGTAATATCTCGGCAATAAACAAATTAAATCTTGAATTGAAAGACGGAGAATACCTCTGCGTGTTAGGACCAACAGGCAGTGGAAAAACCACGTTACTTAAGCTTATAGCGGGGATTATGAAGCCAGATGAGGGCGAAATTTACATCGATGACAAACTTGTAAATGATTTGCCGCCTCAGGAAAGAAACGTGGCTTATGTACCTCAAAACTACGCTTTGTTTCCACATTTGACTGTTATTGAAAATGTTGCTTTTAGTCCACTTTCTAAGGGACTCAGCAAAGATGAAGCATACAAGATTTCGATGATGATGTTGGAAATGATGAGGTTGGCTGGAAGGACGGACTCTTTTCCCAACGAACTGAGCGGTGGAATGCAACAACGTCTCGCTCTTGCTAGGGGACTTGCATCTGATGCTAGCCTGCTTTTGCTTGATGAGCCGTTAGGAGCTTTAGACGCCCGTCTTAGGGTGGAGCTTCGTTATAAGCTTCGGGCTTTAGTTAAAGAAAGGGGCTTCACTGTGATTCATGTAACACACGATCAAGAAGAAGCCATGGTCGTAGGCGACAGAATCGCAGTTTTACGGCATGGCCAAATTCAACAAGTAAACATTCCCTACGCGGTTTACAATGACCCGAAAAGCATTTTTGTAGCTAACTTTGTAGGAGGCGCAAACTTTCTAGAAGGATACATCACTGAAAGAGACCCGCAGGGCGCTTGGGTGCAGCTTAGAAACCGCTATTTGGTACGTATTAATGAGACCCGTTTTTCGCCTGGAGAAAGAGTGGTTTTAGCCATAAGAGAAGAGCAAACAGAAATTTTCGAACATGACAGTGACAAACAGGAGGTTAATCTGTTTCCGGGAACAGTTCAGCTTACAAGTTTTCTTGGAAGCTCAATTGTTTTTGAGGTTCTGCTTGAGAATGGTGATGTTGTGAACTCGAAAATACTTGTTAGCCAAAAGAAAGAAAAACTTAAGACGGGTGAAAGAGTTTATGTTAGGTTTTCTCCGCGAAATATTAAGACTTTTGGTTATCCTCAAGTAGGCCTGTTTAGGGAGTTGGAGGTCATTTAGGTGCCCTCTGTTAAGCTTGAGAACGTTTCAAAGAGATACGGAAAAATAATAGCGGTTGAGAATGCAAACCTCACGGTTGAAGATAAAGAGTATGTATGCATAATAGGCCCGAGTGGATGTGGCAAAACCACGCTTATTAAGTGCATATCAGGCATCATTCGACCTACTGAAGGAACCATTTACATTGATGGTAAAGTCGTAAACGATATTCCAATTAACGAAAGAGGAATAGGGTACGTCTTCCAGGACGTTGCTCTCTTTCCACACATGGACGTTTTTGAAAATGTCTCGTATGGTCTGGTTGTTAAAGGCTGGAAACTTTCGAAAGCTAGGCCCCTTGTTGAGGAAATGTTGAACATGATGGCTCTTAGGGAAAGAATAAGGGATCGACCGAACGTGTTAAGCGGAGGAGCCCAGCAGAAAACTGCAATTGCGAGAGCATTAGCTTCAGGCTCCAAGATGTTGCTTCTCGACGAACCGCTAGGTTCCTTGGATGTTAAGGTAAGAACGTTACTTCGGTATGAGCTTAGGAAAATAGTTAAGGATCTTGAGCTAACTGCGATTCATGTTACTCATGACCAAGAGGAAGCAATGGCTGTTGCAGACAGAATTGTTGTTATGAAAGCTGGAAGAATTGTTGAGGTCGGCACGCCTTTGCAGTTATATCTTCATCCAAAGAATCTTTTTACAGCCAATTTTGTAGGTGAAGCTAACTTTTTCGAAGGAAGAATTGCCGGGGAGATAAAAAGAAAAACAAGGGTAGTTGTAGATGAATGCGACATTTACAGCTCTGATAAGAAATTTTTTAATGAAACTCATGTAGTGGCGGTTATTAGACCTGAATTTGTGGTCATGAGGAAACCGACGGGAAGAAAGAACTGTTGGAAGGGTAGGATTGAAACCGAAGCTTTTGTTGGAAATATGGTTCGCTATGAAGTTAGGACAGAAAATGACAAAATTATAGCTGTCAAATTACCGTTTGCCTTTTCCACGCAGAACTGGCGCGTGGGAGACCGTGTTGAACTTGCGTTCCCGCCTGATTCCATGTTGCTTTATGAGTATCCGCAAATTGGACTTGAAAAGGAGATTTCTATCGAGTGACATTGGAATTTTTATTGGGTTCTGAATAAAGAGCAAAGTTATTATTTTTGTGTGAGACATGTATGCCTATAGGAGTTTCTTGCAATGGAAAGGTGGTTCGAGAAAAGGCGTAAGAGCAAGGTTCTAGACATCGCTGATAGGCAGATGACTGTTGCTCTTGATACGGTTAATGATCTTGAAAGAGCCATCAGAGCCACGTCTGCAGGTGATGAGGAAGAGGCGAAAAATACGATTGAAAGGCTCTTTATGGTGGAGGAAGAAATTGATGACCTTCGAAGAACCGTTTTTGAAGAATTAACCAAGGGTAATCTTGGAATTCAAGAACGGGAAGACATAATGCATCTCGTTAAACGGTTGGACATGATGGCGGACCACATTAAAGACTCAGCGAGAAATGTTCTTGTTTTGCTCAAAGCTGATGTTCCAAAAGACGTTTGGAAAGCCTTTCATGAAATGTCAACGGGCATCGTGAAAACTGCTGCAACTTTGAAGGAAAGCTTGAAAAACTTGGGCGTAAATCCTGCTCAGGCAAGAGCAATTTCAGAGAGAGTTGAGGACGAAGAGAATAAAGTTGACAAGAAACAGCTTGAGATTAAGGCGCTTCTTCTAAAGTATGGTAGCCAAATTAACCCGTGGACTCTCTTGTTATTGAAAGACCTGTTGGATTCCATGGAGGAAGCTGCTGACAGCTGCGCTGACACGGGAGACTACATTAGAGTCTTAACCGTGGAATTTAAATAAAGGATAAAGAAGAAAAGGGAAAACTAGAGTTTCTTTTTTGCAGATTCCTCGAGAGCGGCTACTGCAGGCAAGGTTTTACCCATCAAGTATTCTATCAAGGCGCCGCCTGCTGTGCTGATGTATGACATTTTCCCTGTGATTCTAAGCTCTTGAACCGCTGCGATCGTGTGGCCTCCGCCAACAAGTGAGAAGGCTTTTGAAGCAGCTGCGGCTTCAAGAATTTCTTTCGTGCCCTTCAGAAACTCTTTTTTCTCGTATACACCTGGCGGCCCGCTTATTACGATGGATTTGGCTTTATGGATGATTTGGCGGTAAAGTTTTATTGTTTGGGTTCCTATGTCGAAAATTGGAAGTTCTGTTGGAAGCGAGCTTACGGGTAGCTCTTTTCTTTTGCCATTATCGTCCACGGCAACGTCGATTGGAGCGTAAACTTTGCCCTCGAAGGTTACCAGCAACTCTTTTATGCCTGGAACCAGTCTGAGGACTCCCTGTTTTTCCAAAAGATCCATGTTAGGTTTTCCAAGGTCTGTGCCGTTTGCCAACATGAATAGGTGGCCCGTGATTCCTCCTGTTAACACGTAGTCTGCGATGTTGTTTTTGAGAACATATTTGGATATTTCGAGCGAATCGTCAGCTTTTGCTCCGCCAAGTATGAAGACGCATGGTTTTTTTGGTGATTCTAAAACCTGATTGAGGGCTTTCAGTTCTCTTTCCATGATTCGGCCAGCGACTGTTGGAAGAACCGCGGAGAAACCTACGACTGACGCGTGGGCTCTGTGAGCCGCGGAGAATGCGTCATTTACAAACACGTCAGCTAGTTGAGCTAAGGTTTTTATGAATTCTGATTTGGCGTGTTCTTCAGGAGTTTTTGATTTTTGTTCGTCCGCGTATGTTCGGGTATTTTTTAGAACTATGACTTCGCCTTGCTTAAGGTTTTTAATTGCTGTTTTTGCCTGCTCTCCATAGAGGTCGTCCACGTATTTTACGGGTTTTCCTAGGATTTTTGAAAGGATTTCTGTGTGTTGTTGCAGAGTGATGAAGTCTGGGTCTCCTGGTCGGCCTTGATGTGCTAATATTACGGTTTTTGCGCCTTTTTCGGTCAGTTCTTTTATTGTGGTTTCGCCGTGAGCCTTTATTCTTGTGTCGTCAAGCACCTTCAAAGTCTGAGGGTCAACAGGAGAGTTAAAATCAACTCTTACCAGAACTGTTTTTCCTTTCACGTTTATGTCGTCTAGGGTACGGAATTTTGCCAATCCCTCTTCACCAAATTTTTGTTTAATAAAGAGAAAAAGTGTTTGGAAAGTTTAGTGCTTTAGAGTCCTGCTTTTTTGCCGACTAGTTCAATGAGTTCGACCATTCTGCAGGAGAAGCCCCATTCATTGTCGTACCACGCGAAGACCTTCGCTAGGTTTTCGATTGTCATAGTTGAGAGTCCGTCGACGACTGCCGAGTAGGTTGAGTGGTTAATATCGGTTGAGACTAGCGGTTCCTCGGTGTAGTCCAGTATGCCTTTTAGCTCTTTGCTTGCTGCTTGCTTAAATGCTTCGTTGATTTCCTTGGCTGTAGCTGGCTTCTCTAAAACTGCTGTTAAGTCGACGATTGACACGTTTGGAACTGGAACTCTGAGCGCAATCCCGTTCATTTTTCCTGACAGCTTAGGTATGACTTCGCCTATAGCTCGGGCTGCTCCTGTGGTTGTGGGAATGATGTTTAATGCTCCTGCCCTTGCTCTTCGAAGGTCCGGGTGCACAAGGTCTTGAATCCTTTGGTCGTTTGTGTATGCGTGGGCGGTTGTCATCAGACCTGTTTTCACCCCAAAGTTTTCGTCAAGCACCTTCGTGACTGGGGCTAGACAGTTCGTGGTGCATGAGGCGTTGGACAAGATGTTGTGTTTCGCTGGGTCGTAGCTTTTTTCGTTTACTCCTAGAACGATTGTTATGTCTGGGTTTTTGGCTGGGGCGGAGATTAAGACCTTTTTAGCGCCTGCTTGCAGGTGTTTCGAGGCGTTGTCGCGGTCTGTGAATAGTCCCGTTGACTCGACGGCTAGGTAGACGCCCATGTCTTTCCATGGTAGCTGAGCTGGGTCTCTTTGGCTTACTAATGGAATTTTTTTGCCATTGACGACTAGTGCGTTGCCTTCAGCTTTTACGTCGAATGGTGCTCTGCCATGAACAGAATCATATTTTAGGAGGTGCGCCATTGTTTTTGCGTCGCCGATGTCGTTTATTGCGACGAAGTCAATTTTCGCTTTTCTTTCAATTGCTGCTCTGAAAAGAAGCCTTCCAATTCTTCCAAACCCGTTGATTGCAACTTTGATTGCCATTCTAAACACCTTTTTGAAATCACTTAATTTGTATTCGCCTAATAAGGTATTCGCATTTACGTTGTGGCTGAGTTTTGTTATGTTCTTACGTGATGTCAAATATATCTTCAATGTGCATGTTGACGATGCTTAAGGCTGCCTTCTTGTTCTCTTCAAGTGAAGAAATTTTCTTGAACTGTTCAAGCAACGCTGGCTTTATTTCAAGTCTCAGTTGGACGTCTCCTTTTGTGAATTTTACTGAAAGGGAGTTCCCGTTTTTGAGCTCGATGTTCCGCTTTCCCATGGTGCAGCCAGTTGCCACTTGTATGCCATCTGCGAAACAGGAAAGAGGCGGGGAAGGCTCAGTTTCTATGTGTGCATGCATTTTCAATTTGTCTTTTCCCATTTTCTTGTTTGCGTATAATCCAGCTTTCACGCCTAGAACTAGAAATAATCCTAGGTGTCCGTGAAACTTTGATGCGTTTTGAAGAAGTCTTTTGGATATTTTACACAGCATTTTGTGTTCAACCTTAACTGGCAATTGATAAAAAGAGTGAGGTCCATGCTTTTTTATTTTTTTCTTCGACGCTTTTGGGGTCTCAGAAAATTGTTGTGGTGACGTGGTTTTTGGAACGTCATTGTCTATATTGGGTTTGGTTTGATGCTTAGGTAGACGAGGGGTCCTTTTTCTCTTGGAAGTCTTGAGATTCTTGTTGATAGGGTGTTGAAGATGTCGATAAGAGACTGTTCCGTGATTTCTTTTGTTAAGCCTTGCCTTGTGGTGCGTCTTGCTATTTCTTCTGTTATTAATTGTTCAGATATGAAATTTACCATGCAGACTTCGCCTTGGCTTAGAAGCTTGTTTATTACCAGTTGTTTCAGTTCCTTTTTGTGTTCCGTGGTTCGAAGCATGTCTTTTGCGTCGCTTATTCTTTTTTGTATATCCTGGGGAAGCTTAGGTGCTGTTGCTAGAACTTCTACTCTTTCATTCCATTTTGTGACCCATAGGCTTGCCCAGCACTTTAGTAAAGACTTGAACGTCTGCGGGTCTTTTTCGAGATATTCTGCTATTTTGATGTCGATTTCCGCGGGGTTGTCGATGTCTAGCTTCCATTTAAGCCATTCTTTTAGGTCTCTGCAGGCGTAGATGACCATTTGATAATCTGTTGAGTATGGCTCAAACTGCGGTAGATAGCCTACGATTTCCTCTGCAAGCAGCGAGAAAAGCCTTCGGTCAAGCGATAGGTAAGCCATCATGACCACGTGTTGCTCGTTATATTTGAACGATTAAGAAGGATTTAAAGTTGCTTGATATCCGCGAATATAGGTTACCCATATTATTGCGGCTTTTCCTTTTTTCTAATGCTTTTTAACGGTGCATTTGCGTAAATTTATTTCCGATTTAAACGATAATTTTAGAGACTTCTTTTTCCAGTTAGCAAAGGCAAATTGTATAGGGCCTGTTTATGAATACAGCAGCTGTGGATTGTTTAACAGCAAGAATTTAAAAGTATCATATTACTTCAATTAATTTGAAGAGGGGTTAACATGAAGGGTAGCACAGTCACGATTCCAGATGGCCCGTTTGGACCAAATTGGGAGTCGTTACAGAGGTACTCGGTTCCAAGCTGGTATATGGATCTAAAATTTGGCATTTATTTTCATTGGGGTGTTTATTCGGTGCCTGCTTTTGAGAATGAGTGGTATCCGAGAAACATGTACCTTCGTGGTCAGCCTGCTTTTGAGCATCACTTGAAAACTTATGGTTCGCATAAGCAGTTTGGCTACAAAGACTTTGTTTCTATGTTTAAAGCAGAGAAGTGGAATCCGGCGGAGTGGGTTGAGCTGTTCAAGAAGTCTGGTGCTAAATATGTTGTAGAAGTTGCTGAGCACCATGACGGTTTTGCGATGTATGATTGCAGCTATACCAAGTGGAATGCTGTTAAGATGGGCCCTAAACGTGACGTGGTCGGTGAAATGGCGGCAGAAGTCCGTAAGAAGGGCCTGGTTTTTGGAATTTCGTTTCATCGTGCTGAACATTGGTGGTTTTTTGAAGGAGGTATGCAGTTTGATTCTGATGTGAGGGATCCTGAATATCGAGATTTTTATGGTCCAGCGGAACCGAGGAACACGCAGCCAAATAGGGAATTTTTGGAAGACTGGTTGAACCGCGCGTGTGAGCTTGTTGACAAGTATCGGCCTCAGATTTTCTGGTTTGACTGGTGGATTGAGCAGCCGGCGTTTGAACCTTACCTGCAAAGGTTCGCAGCGTACTACTATAACCGAGCAGCGCAGTGGACTTGTTTCTCTGAACCGTGGAGTAATGGTGTTGTAATCAATTATAAGCATAATGCTTTCCCCCAGGGTGCTGCGGTGTTGAATCTGGAACGTGGAAGACAAGCAGCGCTACGGTCCATGTTTTGGCAAACTGACACTTCTATCTGTAAAAAATCGTGGGGTTATATCTTAAATCATGATTACAAGTCGGCTGGTTCTATCATAGTTGACCTTGTTGACATCGTCAGTAAGAATGGTTGTCTGCTTCTGAATGTTGCTCCTAGGTCGGATGGCACAATTCCGGAAGAACAGCAACAAATTCTTTTGGAGATTGGCAAATGGTTGGAAGTGAATGGCGAAGCTATTTTTGGAACTAGGCCGTGGAAAGTGTATGGTGAGGGACCGACACAAGTTAAAGGCGGAGAATTCACGGATAATGAAAGCGTAGCCTTTACCAGTCGTGATTTACGCTTTACGACTAAGGGAGAGGTGCTTTACGCTATTGCGCTGGCTGTTCCAGAAAAGGAATTAGTTATAAAATCACTTAGCACAGACCTGAGGCTTTACGGTGGTGAGGTTGAGGATGTTCAGCTGCTGGGTTCCGAGGAACCTGTGGATTGGTCAAGAAGCGACAGGGGATTGATTGTGAAAATGCCAGCTGAGATTTCATGTAGATACGCTGTTGCGGTTAAAATAGTAGGAAAACCTTAGTAAGAACTGTTTTTCGCTATGCTTTGTTCATTGCCCTTTGCCGATGGTGTTTTCGGCAAGTTTTGGTTTATGCATGACTTGTGTGAAGGGTAGGGGGAGGGGGGGCTATATATAGGTATATAAAGAGAAGGCTATGTTTTTTGACCATTTGTTCTTGTGTCTTGAGAGTGCGCCTGTTCATGCTTGTTCCGTGCGTGTCGAGATTTTTTCTTTACACTTGGAAACAATGTAGAACCATGGATTTCCAGACGGCGCTAAGAACACGGACCCCGTGTTTGGATTTATGGTTTTTGTTAGTGTCAGTTGTTTTTGTATTTGTTTATGAGTATTATGGCTATATGATTGTGAAGGTTTGGGCGAGAACAATCAGAATGGA
This sequence comes from uncultured Candidatus Bathyarchaeia archaeon, assembly GCA_964584965.1. GTDB lineage: Archaea > Thermoproteota > Bathyarchaeia > Bathyarchaeales > DTEX01 > JAGTRI01. The sequence continues at coordinate 17,399 of CAZPBM010000017.1, forward strand.
AGATCCTTTTTTCTTGGCAGCCCATTTCTTGCGCCCATTTCAGTTATAACGCGGGAAGCCACGAAGTTTCCAAGCGTTCCGCACTGTTTCAACGGTTTACCATTTAGTAGCCCATAGAGGAATCCTGCGCAAAAAGCGTCGCCTGCACCCGTTGTATCAACAACGTCAACCTTGTACGAAGGAACAAAATGGCTTTCTTTTCCATCTGTAACGTAGCATCCTCTTTCTCCAAGTTTCACGGCGACAACGTTCACACCTTCAGCTAGCAATGCTTCGGCTCCTTCTTCGCAACTCTTTCCAGTCAAAAGCCTAAGCTCACTCTCGTTTGGGAGCGCCACAAAGCATTTTCTAATCAAGGGCCTAAGGGTCTCAAGCCCCTTTCGAGCGTAGATCATTCCAGGGTCAAGAGAAACCGCGACCCAACTAGCTTTTTCAACAAGTTTCAGCTGAGCCTCGAAGGGAACGTTTGAAGCAAAAGAAGTCAAATGCAGGAACCTTGCGTCTGCAACATATCCTGCGTCTATTTCCTCGAATTTTAGGGTACTATTCACGCCTGGATCGAGGTACAGTGCCCTTTGACCATCTTCGTCAACAAACCCGATGACTGAACCGCACCTCCCACTTTTCGAGACCACAACGCCGCCCGTGTCAACCCCCTCAGCTCGGAAAGCCTCAAGAAGGTAATCGCCGTCTCTGCCAGCTGCAACCTTGCCGATGAACCCTGTTTTTACGCCAAGCCTCGCCAACCCAACCGCCGTGTTCGCAGCTGAACCACCAGGTGACTCTTTAAAGTCGAGAATTTCGCTTTCTTCTTCTGCCTTCGCTATATGATTAACCTTGTAGAGTCTGTCAATGTTTAGGGCGCCAAAGCAGACAACATCAAAGGTCAAGACAGCAACTCCTTCAAGTAGATCTTGTATTTACCAAGCTTTCCCCCATAATTGCCCGCGGAAATCCTAACAACACCGTCAACCTCGGAGGCTTCTTCAATCCCCACCCTCATCGCTTTTTTGACAGCTTCCAATGACGTACCGTTAACCACTATTTCTGGGATGTACCTAACGTTCCGAAGAACCTTCGACTGGGCTCCAAGCCTCTTTCTAAGCGAAGGGCAATAGGGATGATTAGTCGTCGGCCCGATCTGAGGGAACCGTGTTTCTACCTTTGACCCTGCGGAGCACACATCAAACGGCGCAACTACTCCTTCAACCTGCCCTATTGCAACCAGAGCCCTACGCCCTGCCTTGACGACTGCTTTTTTGTTTGAGCACATGTACCAGAAATTTCCACCTATAACTCCTTTGCCGTAGCCAAGGTAACGTTCAATGTGAAAGTCAGGAACCATGATGGGCACGGTGATCATCTCTCTTCCAAAACGGTTCTCCGTCCACTCAAACCCGTCTCCGCAATGTCCAACACGGTCCATGGTGTCAACTTTACCGACTGGATAAGAGCACGCATCAAAAACCGACGTGAAGGGCTTAACAAGGATGTCTTGTCGGATCCTATACGAGAGTTCCTTGTAGAACCTTTCAACAACCTCGTTCAACGGCTTCTTCTCGTCAAGAGAGCCCCAGAACTGCAGAACTGAGCCCCAGCGCCCGTCAGGCGTTTCCGTCTTGTTAACAAATTTTTCGATTCCCCCTTCAATCCTACCGATAACTATCGAAGGCGTGGCAGTTGCGTCCTCCGCAGTCCTCCTAAGAGTCCCCCTATCGTCAGCAGTAACCAGAATCCGAAAATACAACCCGTCAAAAGCTTCAGCGTAGGTGTCCTCAACCTCTACTGTCATAGTTATGCCGCCTAAACGTCAAGAGCAATATATTTTGTAACCCTTCATAAATGTGTGACTATTAAACTGGATAACGAAAAATCAACCAAGCCGCGCTACGGCTTCGCCTCTAACAGTTTTCCTGAAAGCGCTGCTTTCGGCAGTAAGCCTTTTAACATTTTCTGACGTTATTCTCTCAACCCTTGGAAGCCTTCCAGAAAAAGACTTCATAATCCTTTGGAAAAGGGCGGAGTCACAAGTAGACTTCAGGGTTTCCCACGACCGCTCTTCAACCAAGCTGAGCACTTTCTCTTTTCCAAACTGGTTAAAAACGAAGGCAAGAACGGTTGTGATATCAGTGTGATGCGACATCACAGCGATTTCAGCTTCTCTCACGGCGTAACGGTTACCATTAAACGAGACAGTTAAGCCGCCAGCTGCCCGAATCAGCCGGAAGGGGTCAACGTCTGTTATGCTGTCACCAACATAAATCACGTCTGAAAGGGGTACGCCTAGTTTTTTAGTAATGTCTATGACCGAGTTAGCCTTTTCGAAGCCGCCTACTGGGTTAACCTCTTTAATCATGGCTCCAGCTTGCATGTATGAAATTTCTTTCCAAAATATTTCATCAAGCCTCTTAATGGTTCTTCTTGAGTCTTCAGAGAGGTCGTTTACGGATTTAGCTTCGCCTGGAATTTCTATCATGGGCATCAACGAAATTTCTTGGCAAATCGCCCTTAAGCGTGCAAGTTCACCTTCGGGAACCCCGTACTTGTCTATGTCAAGTCTTGTGCAATAGACGTTTGTTTTTGGAAAACCGATGATGTCACACAAAGCCGTGATGTAATGTTCGTAGCTTGTGCTCACAATAAACGAAGGCATAAAGCCATTTATGACCCTTAATGTTTCATCAGCCATTGGAACAAGCAGAATATTCTGTGCTGAATATTTCCTAAGCAAGGCGTTCGTTGCGCCATAGGCCTTCAGAAAAGGCAAAATAAGTTTTAATGTGTCCCCAGCCTTGTATCCAGGTTTTTTAACGACGTCCGCCAAAAAATCGTCATATCGGCTAATCAACGTGAAAACATAGTCTCCCCTAGGAACCACACGGCTCATCAACTCAAACGCGTTATCGTTCTTAGAAATCGGCCCTTCACAGTCAGTTATGAAAGCCCTTAGCCTGGTTTTCATTTAAGCCTCCTCAACTGTCCCATGTGCCTAACGCTTCTGGCAATGTGCTGCGCAGAAGCTATGTCAGTTCTGTTCCAAAGGGCCCCTCCCTCTATAGCCGCTAACCCTTTAAGAGAGGCTTCTCTGGCTGTTTGAATGTCGTCACCTATGCCTACGCTACATACTGTTCGAGATCCTAGCGCATAGTACTTACCATCGTCCCTAACCTCTAATGAGCCAGGATATATTCTTAACATGTCAAGCTGCTCGGAAACAAGCCTCTCAGCCTTTTCAAGAACAATCGGCGTCCCAATCTCGGAACTTTTTACTTGGGACGGAAAAACGTCCATGTAGCCGCCGTATTGTGGTGGAACCTTATACGTTGTAACTGTCGCTTTCTTGTCAACATTGATCTTGGTCAGGGACCCCTCCACCATTCTTAGGCAAACCTCCACAAAATCGTCTTTTAGGATTGGAAGAATATTCATAATCTCAGGATCTCCTGGTCTACTGTTGATTTCCAGAATCATTGGGCCCTTCCGTGTGTGCATAAAAGCCACATAGAATGGTACTCCCCTTAATCCTTGATTAGATTCGCCCCCCTTCATCTTCTCAAAAATTCTTCTGACAACCTCAACCTCCTTGTCGTAGTCGCTTCGACGCATAAAAGGCAAAATCTTTCCCCTGTCCTTGTAGGAACCCATGCCTCCAGTGTTAGGTCCAACATCATTATCGAAGGCACGCTTGTGGTCCCTCGTCTCAGGTAACGGCACAAGATGTTTGCCGTCGCAGAATGCCTGAAAACTGGATTCTTCACCCTCGAGCTTTTCCTCAACAATAACTGGGCTTTCTCTAAAAGTCGCAAGGAAATGATCAAGTATTTCCTCACGCGTGCGGAAGTGGTCTCCCCAAACTCCAACTCCTTTTCCAGCTGCTGGAACATCAGGTTTTACGACAACTTGGTTGTGAAGCTCGTCAAGCCATTCAAAGAGGGCCTTCTTAACCTCATCAATTGATCTGTAGTCCTTTGGATCAAAAACTTGGAACCTCGGGTTAACTTCTGGAACAATATCTTGCAATATTTTTCTTTGCGTAACCTTGCTTCCCTCAACCGCGTATTCCTTGGTTGGACAAATCATCGGAATGCCCGTTTCTTTTTCAACCGCGTCTCGAACCCCTGCGATTATGGGTTTCTCAGGGCCCACAATTCCAAAGTCTATTTTGTCTCTGTGTTTTTTGGCAAAGTTGCATATGTCAGATACAGAAAGCAAAGGACTTACAATGTGCTCTTTAGCCCTTTTCAGGTTAAACGGGTTCTTCTGCCGGTCTATAATGTAAAGGTCAGTAACGTATTCTCGGCTTCGGCTGAAGGCGTCAACCATCGCGGCGGCTCTGGAACCGTACGAGACAACGAGTATGTCGATGTGCTCCACGAAAATTCACCTTTACATGCTTTTTTGCTACTTAAGATGTTTTATTCTCATATGTCTATCTATAACTGTTTTACTGTCGCTTCGTTGTTCATAACAAAATTTATATTAAACAAACGGCTTCCACAGATTGTTAACATGAACCCTTAAATCGGGGTAATATCGAGTTACATGGCTATAAGTTTTAAACCCTTGTGGCTATTTGAGATCAAAATAGAAAATGAAAGTAGGAGGAAGCGGTTTGAAAATTGCTGAGTTAAGAGATGGCTTAAGAAGAGTGAACGTGGAAGGGCAAGTTGTTGAAATCTCTGAGCCTCGAGAGGTGCGTTCTAAGTTTACAGGCGAAACGTTCAGGGTTGCCGAAGCTACAATCAACGACGACAGCGGGACGATAAAACTTGTTTTGTGGAACGAGCAAATTGGACAATTAAAACTCAACGACCAAGTAAGAATAGAAAATGGCTACACAAAATCGTTCCGCGGAGAAGTCCAGCTTAACGTAGGAAAATACGGCAAACTAACAGTCTTATAAACACACAAAAAAGCGGTAGCATGAAACCCTAAAAATCATGTCCACAAATCCAAATTAGGTTGCCTCGTTCTTCTTAAAGCCCCCTTCAATTTATTCACGGCGTTTTCGACACGAATCTTGGAAAACCCCTTCTTATTGCACAAGAAATCAATAAGATAGTCTTCATTCAATGGACTGAACACTACTTGGTAATTGGAAGCAACCTCTGGGTAGAGAAAGATGCGCCGAACTATCTCATAATCATCCGTGATTCTCGCCTTAATCTTATCTGGCAACCCTTCAATGCTTTTATATTCCTTAATAAGTTTCAACGCGGTTTTCGGACCGATGCCTTTAACGCCTCTATTAAAGTCGGTTCCAACTAGGATAGCAATATCAACTAGCTGACTGTGAGAAATACAGTGTTTAGAGAGAAGGCGCTGCAAATCAACTATCTCAGGGGTTAAAGATCGGTAAATTCCTTTGGACGACAGAAATTCCTTTCCGTAAATGGTAAGGTATCTTACGAGTCTAGGAGCACCAAAAAGAAGCGAATCATAGTCCTTACTGCTTACAGCCCAAACATCGCCATTTGCGGCCATGTAAGCTGCTTGAGCCTCCGCCTCAGAAGGTGCTTGAACGTGGGGAACCCCGAGCAAAGTTAAAAGCTTCTTTGCGTCTTGAACTATTGAAGGTGTCAAATGGCTTGAAACAACAGCTTTGGAAAATGCTTTTTCGTAGTCTCCTTTTTGCAGAGACTCTTCCCACTCCTTTTGGGCCCTATTACGCATTGTTCGTCTTCTCTCGAGTTCTGCACTTTTTAACTTTGGAGGAACTCCGTCGAAAACAAAAACTAGGCTCATGTTGTACTGTGATACCAAATGTGTGATACGATATAAGATTCCGATCAAATGTGATGTCACACTTCCATCTGGACCAGTAAAAGAGTAAGACTCTCGAGTTCTTACAACGGAAAGAAACTGGTAAATGAAATTACTGGCATCAACAGCGAGTCTTTTTCCTGCTAAATCTTTTAGTTGACTGTTTCTTTTGATAATTATGGGTGTAAGGTTAACTCCCAATCTATCCACGCTTGTACCAATAGAAGCCCTAGGCGTTGTTTTCCCTTTAAACCTTACGATCCTCCAATGCCAGCCATGACAATTTATAGTCGACACGTTCATAAAATATATAATTAAGAAAAGTTTATAACCAGCAATAAATAACCAAATTCCAATGGTTGAAAAATGCAACCTCTTAAACTGTTTTATATCATTAAAGGTTGTGCATAAAATTGTATAAACCCAGATTGTGTTCTCCAAACTGCCAGAAATTTCGATGCGGAAAAAACGCGCTACAATTCAGAGGAAAAACAGCTTGGTGTAGATGGAGCGAAGACCTTTGTAACCCAATAAACTGCAACTACGCACTCTGCCTTTCAAGACGGCTGTTGTCAAACGGCGTATGCGGAGAAACCGTGAAGAGAAAGACCGTTGAAAAAGAACCAGAAGAAGACGTCATTCAAGCAGTAAAAGTGAGGGGAAAAACCTATAGGAAAATTGGTGAAAAGGAAATCTTTTGAGAAAATCCGAAAATGTTAGCTTTATGTTACGTGACACGGAAAATACTGTTGTGATGTCATGCGACGCCATTTCGTTGCGGTGTCGAATCACGTAAGTTTCGGTGTAGTAAGATCTGAAATGTCAACGCTGTAATCATACACTTGGCAGATAAGAGAGGTTACTGAAATCACGGTTTGGGCCATATCCATAGCTAAAGAATTGCAAGCAGATTCAACTTGACGGTGCAACCGTGTTATTTCATCACGTTTGTCCCTAACTGAGGATGCAATCAAAATGTTATGTGACAGGAAGGCCGCAATCGCATCATTATACGATTCATGAACAGCTTTGGAGAGTTTTTCAAGTGAATCCAATAGATCATTGGTCAGCTTTCTCCCGTTCAGTCGAATAACGTAATCTGCGATTTGGGACGATAAATCTCCAATCAACTCTACTAGACTTGCTGAAAGACGGTAATCTAAACAATCTATTGGGGAAACTCCGAGCTTCTCGTTTAGCCCCGGATTTTGAATTATCGTTCGCAATATGCGAACTAACAAAAAGTATAGCCGATCAGCCTCATTATCTCTCGCGATGACGCTCTTTGCCAGTTGTGTGTCACCTTCAACAAATGCGGTAAAAGCGTCACTATACATTCCTGAAGTTATCAGTTGCTCCCTACGTAGAACCTTTTCAGGTGAAAGAGCCGAAGGCTCTAAAAGACATTGCATTACAATTTTCGCGATGTCTTCTTCAATAATTTCTAACCCAATAAGCCGACTTGAGGTTTCTTTGATAGTCTCTCTTTGTTCAATTGTAATCCGATCCTTTGCCTCAATACGGATAAAGTCGTACCCTAAAAGATATTTTCCAATAATCTCTCGGCTTAAATAGGGAGTGGGTTTAATTACGACTGTTTGTGGTGTTGGCTCCAGATCATATTTTGGATTGATGATGAGGCGTCCATCTGAACTTATGGTAGTGGCTACAACAGAACTGCGCGTTATTCCGTTTTGTATCGCCCATTCTTTAGGAACAGTTACGAAAAAGGTGCCGCCTCTTGTCTTTTGAACTTTTCTAAGCTCCATACAAATCCCTAAAAAATAATATGATCTATACAAAATAAAAGAATATTGGAACCTTTTTGATTTATTTAGATTAAAAACAAAAATTCCTATGGGGCTGCTATCTCTTAAGGTTCATTAAATATTTTGGATGATAGTTTACCATTTTCTTTAATTGTTCATTTTCTAAGAAACATTGAATAATTATCTTATTCGCAATCCCTAAGCTAATTTTTTTAGTTCTCCCATACCTGCCAAGACTGATTATTCGAGAGTTTAAAAGACCCATAATATCCAATTCGCTAATTAATCCGCTCACTCTTCTTTGAGTAAGAGGAATATATCCCATTTCTTCGCACAGCTCATAATAAACATTATAAATATCTCCAGTAATAGACCGTTCAACATTAAAATTCTTTAGGATATAAACACTTAAAAGTACAATCTTGGAATGCAAAGGAAGACTTTTAAGAGATTCAATTATCCTGTCATGTTCAATTCTTTTTTGTGCTTCTCGCACATGTTCTTCGCTGACATTCTTGTCTCCTTTACGTTCGGCAACTTCACCGGAAACCCTTAACAAGTCTAAAGCTCTACGTGCGTCTCCATGTTCCGCAGCAGCAAGAGCAGAACATAATTCAATTACTCCATTGTCCAATGCGTTTTCTTGAAAGGCAATTTTCGCCCGTTCATCTAAAATATCGTAAAGCTCATCAGCATTATAAGGACGAAAGATAAGTTCCTCCTCTCTGAGTGTGCTTAAAACCCTGGGATCCAATAATTCCTTAAATCTTAAATCGTTGGAAATGCCTAGAATCGTAACTTTGCTGTTTTTTAACCCTTCATTTATACGGGTTAGTTCATAAAGTAGTATGTCACCTCGGTTTTTTATGATGGCGTCTATTTCATCTAATGTTACAATAAGAAGAATTTCACGGGATTCTAACGTCTTTTTGAATCTGTCAAAGACTTCACCTAACGCAAGACCTGTAAATGGTATACTCGTATTTAGACTTGAACACAGGCTTGAAAAGATTCTGTATTCTGTTCCAACCAATCTACAATTGATAAAACTAACTCTTACTGGGGATCCTAATTCTTTTGCCTTTTTGTTTAGTCTGGTTAAAACATATTTGACGACAGCTGTCTTTCCGGTTCCTGTTTTTCCATATATTAGGATATTAGAACAAATTGAACCTTTAAGAGCAGGAGCAAGCATTTCGCCGAGGTACCGTATTTGTTCTTCTCGGTGTGGCAGTGATTCGGGAATAAAATCATGCCTAAGGGCTTCTCTTTTTCTAAAAATTGATGATCCCTTTAAAAACTCGTTAAATACCTCATCCAATACGTTTTTTTGGATAATCATATTAGGCCTCTTTTTGATGGAAATGAATAATTTGCTTGACAATAAATGGTAATCTAAAAATAAAGAAAATCATACAAAAAAATAGATAAAAAATTACAAAAAATTTTTTCAACACTCACCCCTTTATTTCCACTCCAAACTATTTCTTTTCATTTTTTTAAAAAAAAATAAAAATATTCTTAATTAAGAAAACAAATCTTCAATGGAAATCAAGGGGTGGAAGTTTCTATAATATTTGCATTTTTTAGTTTTTAATAATCTTAGAGATAAATGATTCTTTGAATACATTTTTTTGTTTATTTCTTTTAATAAAGGTATTTTTTATCTCTTTTATGCGTTAACGTGATACCCCTTCGTTTCCTGTGGAAAACAATTCTATATTTCTTTTTATTCTATTTTAATGAATAAATAATATTGTTAATTCTGTTAAAAGAAATAAATCCATTTTTTCCTTTTTTCAACATTTTAATCCTATTTTTCTTTTTTACTATTAACAAGTTAACCAAAGTCTTTATAGGTTGTTAATTAACATAAATTGCTAATTCAAAAACAAGAACATGGTGTGAACAGTGCCCGTTAAAAAAATAAAGGTTGAAGTCTTCGACGAATCAGGAAACAAATATACAATAAGTGTTGAAGGTAAAGTAAACAGAGGCAATGCAATAAGAATTTTAGACATTGTTGAGCTTTTAGGCGGCATCCCATCAACAGAAAAAAGTCCTGAACAGCCAAATGAATTATCCAAAATTGAAAAAGTAAGGACCATTGTTGAAAAACGTTTTCCACTAGTTTATTTTTCCGCACGTGATGCACAAACAGTATACAATAATGAACTTGGAGAAAACATAGATCTTAGCACCATTTCAACTTACCTCACAAGGTTATCTAATATTGGAGTTTTGATTAAAGAGAAAAAAGCACAAAAAGTAACCTACCGACTTGTTACAACTGAAATTAAAAACATTTTAAAGAATCAATAAAAACTACGTTTCATCTGACTTTAATAGGTCTTCCATCTCTCTTTTTAGACGATATACATATGGGGTTATATCAGTCCTGCGCTCAATGTATCCACTTATGAACAGTTTCTTCATTAACCTTGCAGTATGCTCTCTAGTTAAGTTTATCTCATTACGTATTTGAATAGCTGTTTTTTCACCTTCTTTAGCTAACAATTCTAATATTTTATATTCCGTACTTGTAAGACTGGACAATGCCCTTTCTCTTCTTAATGGAATCGGTGGATAAGTGAGAACATTGGATTCTTGCCCACCAGGCATAACAGTCGAAACAATAGTTTCTTTAATAGGCTCCTCCTCTTGTTTCGTTAATGTTTCAGGCCTTCTCTTTAAAATGGGTTGCTCCTGACCCTTATCACTGGATGATTCCTCAATTTTCCTCAATCGGTTTTCGATATCAGCAATCTTTGGTTCAATTCGTTCAACAGCCTCAAGTGCTTTTGCGATCTTCACTTCATTTTTTGATGAAATTTCTTTGATCCTTTCTTCTTCTCGTTGTAGTTCTTTATTAAAACTTATTATGATATCGTCTAGGGCTCTTTTAGCCTTTATATATTCTTTTGAAGCTTGCCTCACTTTTCGATAGTATAAAAGAGTTATTCCTGACGTTGAAAGGAAAAGGAAAACGTAAAGGATGACAAAAAAATCGATCATTTACAATCACTTAGCTGTGACATCATACATCACATACAATAATGAGATGTCACGTGATTTTTAATAAAGTTTTCGCATCAAACTATCAAAAGCATCACATTTTTTCCAAAGAAAAAGGTTACACAATCATATAAAACCGTGATATTCTAAGAATCATAAAATGTGATATGTGACGTCACGTCTTTCTCCTCATCTCTTTAGGTTGTGAAAGCTGTTTAATCGTCTTTTCAATTTCGTTTTGTAGCATATGTAGGACACGAACCTGCTCTTCTGAGGTTTTTTTGGATTTCCATGCTTCACTGTAAGCTACGGTGTATGATTGAATTCTGTTAGCGATTTCTATGTATGGCTCTAAATTTGGAGTATCTAGAATTCCCAAGTATCCCAGTAAAATTAAAGTATAAATAGATTTTATTATGTTTCCTCGAGCTTGGGCAAGAGTTCGATTAAAAGCTCCTCGACTTACACCTGAAGGTATAAGCCTGAACTTTGCCTTCTTTTCATACGTCAATTTTTTTCTTAACGTTTTTCCTGCCAAAACATCAATTAGAAATGTTTCTAGCTGAATTTTTGTTAAATGACTATTTTCTATAAGCGATTTGGCAATCGGGTCAGAAAAAACGCCTGTTAACCATCTTTTTGCACCATTTCTTGTTGTGTCATCACTCATTTTGTTCGACCCTTTAAATGAATACAATTTAATATACAATAAAGAATGTAGTATTAAAGCATATGTTGAAAAGTATGAGAAATCCAGAGTCTAAAAAATGTACTCTCAAAGATCCTCAAATAATAAACAGATTTTTTGGCCTTTATCTTAACAATCTTAGATTAATTATGATGTGATTTGTGATATTATATGTGATAATCACCGTGATATTACATTTGATTCGTATCGTGATGTTCAGAAAAATACTGCAACGCCGTCTTCAAGGTCACAATTAAATCACAAACCTTTAAGAGTTGAATGTCGTCATTAGAATAAGGCGAATTACAATGGGAAGACGAAGAAGAAAGGTCGTAAGAATTCCTAAAAAGAAGCTTCCAAAGGTTTTTTTATGCCCTAAATGCGGAAGAGAAGCATTGAAAGTTGAACTTGTTCTAAAAGATGAAAAGGGCATTATTAGGTGTGGAGCATGCGGCCTGCATCAAGAAATGGCTATGAAGCCTTCAAATGAAGAAATTGATGTCTATTGCAGTTTTGTTGATAATTTCTATGCAAAGTAATAACGGATAGTCGTGACAACAACATGATTGGCAAAACAGAAAGGTACATACTCAATGAAGTTGAAAAAAAAGTCGCAATACACATGACCCTAATTGATCCAGAAAAAGTCACAAAAGATGAAGCGCTGCATTTGGCTAAAGAATGTGAAGAGTGTGGAACATCTGCAATCATGATCGGAGGATCAACAATCGTATCAACATCACATCTGGATTCAGTAGTTAAATCAATAAAGAACGAAGTAAGGATTCCAGTCATCCTCTTTCCAAACAACATTACCGGCCTAAGCCAATACGCCGATGCCGCCTGGTTTATGTCTTTACTGAATTCTTCAGATCCTTACTTCATAATAGGCGTCCAGGTGCTCGCTGCGCCACTTATTAGGAAATTTCGTCTTGAAACAATACCCTTAGGATACCTGATCGTTGGAGGGGGTGGAACAGCGGCGGTTATCGGAAAGGCCAATCCAATCCCATATAATAAACCTGAGCTTTCAGTGGCCCATGCCCTAGCAGCTCAGTATCTTGGTATGCACTTTGTTTATTTGGAAGGGGGATCTGGAGTCAAAGTTCCTGTTCCAGCTGAGATGGTTTACTTGGTAAAGAAAGTAATAGACGTACCGTTGATCGTGGGCGGAGGAATAAAAACAGGTGAACAAGTAAAGAAGATAGTTTCAGCTGGGGCTGACATCATAATTACTGGAACAGTTTTTGAAAAAATTGAGAAGAAATTGTTGAGAGAAAAAATCGTTGAAATATTGGAAGGCTTAAAAGAAGGAGTGAAGAATAGACATAATGATCTGAGGGAGGAAAAGCATGATGACGGCGTTTGAGAAATATTTTGCTTCTCTAAAAGAAGCCATGGGGAAAGATGAAATTTTTGATTTGTGGCCTGATTTTGAACCTGAGTACGATGAACGTGAGTATGCGTGGACTGATCTTAAGGGGTTAGGTGAAACCTTGCTTCTCAATTGTGGAAAATGCGACGGACCATCTGATATGAGGCACGATAAATGTCGAGTGTGTGTTGAAAAAAGGAAGGAAATTGCTAAAGATACCTATAGGAAAACAATGGGCAGAACTATTGAAAAATGGCCAGCGATTTCACTTTGCAGAATACACATTGAATAAAAGAGGAGGCAAGATTAAAGGCTTTTTAGATACAAAACGTATTAAGATATATAGAAAATGTCTAAAACCCAATATCATCCTAAAGCGTTTTTACTAAGAACAAAGAACGTTAAAAAAGGACTTGCAACTCGAACAAAAATAGCCGTTGTGCTTGACAAGCTTCCGTGCACTGCGAAAGAAATAGGCGAAAAAAGCAGCGTTAATTACGCATCTGTTATCCACCACTTACATTTGATGAAGAATGAACATATTATTAAGAGAAACAACGACAAACCCTATATTTGGGAATTCACAGGAGTTGGCCAAAAAAGACTAGACGAACAATAAACTTTAACAATCATTGAACAACTGTGCGAAAGGAATAAAAAGTAATCCTCGCAGAATTCTTAACTTAAATTTTAGTTCTGAAGGACCTCCGCCAATTGTAGTATGTCCAAGCTTTATTGCGTATAGAATATCCTGCAAAGTTCTTCTTTCAGTTTTGATTATCGTAAAGGCGTCTCCGACAGTTTCAGGCGAATGAGAATCGCTTCCTGCGGATATTGGCAACCTTAATTTAACTGCCAGTCGCAGGTTCTTTATAAGATAATGATAAAAAAGCGGAGTTATTGATGAAACGACTTCTATTCCATCAATGCTGAGGTTCTCTAAATCTTTCTCTTTTAGTCTACTAAGAATTGGTATTGTTGGATGAGGAATAATGGCTAAACCGCCTTGTGCATGTATTCTCTTAATGGTTTCTATCATCGACATCTTTTTTGGAATTAAATGCTTGACTCCTAACGGGAGAATTTCGCCTTGAGTTGTCTTCAATTCTACGCCTGGAATGATGATTAAATTGTGATTTTCCATTTGCGCCTCTTTTACTCCACGTAGCGTGTTGTGGTCGGTTATTGCCAAACCATCCAGTCCCTTATTTTGAGCGATTTCTATTATCCTCTTTACCGAACCCGTGGAGTCAGAATAATGCGTGTGAACGTGTAAATCCATCTTTAATAACAAGTCTCATCATGTTATTTCTGGTTATTTTTAATAAAGCAAAAACATGCAACGTTAAAAGGTTTTATGGAAAATTGAAAATAAGTGATCGATTATGACTGAATTACGATGTTTTTAACTAGTCCCTTTTTGTCAGGCTCGTTGATAATCTACATTTTTCCAATGCTAGCGTTTCTCTTTAAATTCTTTAGCTAAAATCGGTGCGACTGAGACTTTGGCATAATTGTTAACTACGCTGTCTGTTCCAACTAGTTCGTCTACTCCTGAAAGAGTAAGAAGTCCCAATGCGTTTCCCAGAAGCAATGCGTGAGAAACACCAACGAACACTCTTCGCGCCCCTTGTTGCTTAAGTATTTTTGCAACGTTGGCTGAAGTCTTTCCAGTGCTTATTATGTCATCAATTATTATAGCGTCCCTTCCCTTGACATTAACAGCTTTTGAGTATGTGACAATTTCACCAGTCTGTCGATTTCTGCTTTTCTCAAAATAGTTGTATTCAGCCCCAATGGCGTTTGCAGCAATTTCAGCCCGTTTTAAAGCCATTTCTTCAGAATCAGGAGCCACGATGAAGGGATCCTTAAGATCGTGCGAAACAAAATACTTTGCCAGTTCACCTGACGCTGACAAAGTGTATGCAGGAATCTTGTACATGTCAAGCACTTTTTGGTTATGAACGTCAACCGTATAAAGCGCACTGGCTCCAAGTTCTTCTAACAACTCCGCCATTAAACTGGCGCTAAGGCACTCTCCCTCGAGATATCTTTCGTCTTGACGGCTATATGCAAGATAAGGAATAAAGACATAAATCTTCTCAGCGTCATGATCCCTGATTGTTTGAAGCATCATAAAAAGTTCAACAACATGAGAGTCCTGTGGTGGATACAGGCTTTGAACTAAGAGTATTTCCTCTCCAGATATTTTCTCATCTAACCTAAAATAGAATTCTCCATCTGGGAACCTTTTTGTATTAACTGCAACCAGAGGCCAAGCTGATAGTTTGCTAATTTTGTTGGCTAATTCTGTTGAGCTGGGACCGGCTATTATTTTCAAGGATAATCCTCCGCGATGCAATGACATAGAAAGAAGCTGAAAATAAAACCTTCGATATGTTTTACTAAACATGGGGTGTGCGAACTAAACATTGTTAGGAACGTTCCCGCCTGACCTTAACAACACTTGTAAATTCGGCTAAATTTCGTGTTAGGCGATTACTAAGAGCGTATCTAGTTCTTATTCTGGAGGGATTTTTGAACAATGCATAAATAGTACCAGAAATCATAGGGAACATCGCTTTGAAATAGCGCTGGCAATCCCGAGATTCGTGGAAAGAAGAGATGACGAGTATCTTGAGACGCGGCATAACGGTGCCCTTGCTTTTACTGCTGATTTTGTCGTTACCAGTAAATGCGACAAACGCTGAAAACGGGTCTAGCAAAAGTCAAATGGTTAAGATCTACGGTCGCGTGGTTGATTTTACCACAGGCAACCCTTTAAGTGGCGCCGAAATTAGCGTAATTCGTAGAAACATTTGGGCGTATAGATCCCTAGGAACGTCGGATTGGGAGATCGCTTGGGAAGAGAATTACTGGCAAGACTCGTTAGCGGTAGCTACTACTAACAGTTCTGGTGTTTTTGAAACATATGTAGACAGATCATCCCTCTTTTACGGGTATGGTCAGGAAATCATTTTTCTCGCAAACTTCGATAACATCTCAACACCTGGCGCTGATTACGTTCCATCATTCAGCCTAATAGATGACAACGGATCCTCAGAATACAATCTTGAATTTTCGCTTTTACCTGGGGCAACAATCAACTTGACTGATAATCCGTTCTTCTTTCCAGATGAACTTTATTTCCTATATGAACTATTAGATGAGCACAATGAGTTAAGCACCGTTAAAGCAATGGCAAGGTTCCTTGTGCTGGAGGGCTTCTCCAGTGAAAGTAGGGCTGTTTGTGTCCCTGTAAACACGGGGTCAAAAATTAAGGTCAAGATACTTGGGCGTATTGAAACATCAGTGGCAAGTGGACAAGAGATTGAACTTTTTAGTGACAATAGGAGAACAATGGCTTTTGCTCGTTTAGTTGAGTTCACGATCCCATTTAATGGAAGCTACATGTGTCTCAAACAAGGGCAGCTAACTACATTGAGCCTTAAGGAACAAAGGCTATTCATTGAGGCTTACGATACCGTACCTACACTTTTAAGCAAGGTTAGATTATTGTCGGACAAAATTGGAGCTCTCTCAACTTATGAAAAGACCAGAATAGCGGATGCTGATGCACTATTAACAAAAGGACGTACGTCATTAATAAGTCGAGACTACGTTGACTCTCAAGCAGACCTATATGAGGCATTCTTGATTCTAGATAATGTTGAAAAATCTCTTATCGGAACATTCGAAAACTCGGTTATCTCCATTTACCTTCTCACCCCTTTTATCAGCATGTCTTCATCTTCTGTAGGCGCTCTTTTATTCAGACAAAAGATAAAAAGGCTTCTTGCAAACTTAGTCCTTTACGTTTCCTTAGTTTTTGTCCTATATTTTGCTTATCCAGGATATTCGTTAGCTCAGGAGTCAGCGTATAATCCACTTTCTGGAACACCGCTTGAGTCAATGCTGATTCCTATATTTCTGGCAGTATCCTTCCTCATGGGCTACATTATCATTAATGCTCGTTACACAAGTGGCGAAAAAAGCGACAGAAGAACGCTGTCTTTGAGAAGCGCCATAGTTGCATCCTTCTCTTTAGCTGCTGAAAATCTGAAGAGAAGAAAAACTAGAACTTTTCTCGTTATGAGTGTGATTACCATTTCTGTTCTTGCCTTCATAGATTTAACATCTTTTTCTTTTGAAAGCGGATTCACTATTGAAAGGGCACGAGGCACAGCGCCCTCAGAAGGCATACTTGTCCTTCAACAACCAACAAATAAGAACACCCCCTATGGTCCACTTGACCCAGAAATTGTACAATGGCTTGGCGAATATGAAGGCGTGCAGTTGATAGCTCCTCTTCTCAAAAGTCTTCCCCAAATTAGCATTTCACCCATGCCAATAGGAACCTTGTCGTTGCCACAACCGAGTAGCTTAGACCGCTACAACATTCTCGGCGTGTTAGGCATAAGACCAAGCCTAGAAGCTAATATTACGGGTCTAGATCAGATCATTTACGACGATGGCATAGGCAGATTCCTTAGCGACACCGACGTTAATGGAATACTAATAAGTGCAGAGGCAAGCATTAAATTGGGCGTAGGCCTCAACGAAACTGTGATTTTTTGTGGCAGAAACTTCACCGTTGTCGGCATATTCAGCAGCGCTAGACTTGGGCAAATAGTTGATCTTGATGGTAGATCAATTCTTCCCCAAAACGTCAGGATCATACCATCTCAAGGCGGAGCTTCTTACTTACCTGAATATATTCGTCCGGAGGAGGTTGTGATAGTCCTAGATGAAACAGCGTCACAGCTTCCACTGAACATAGCCAACACGCGAGTTGTCGTCCGAACACTGACTGAAGAACAGATGCTTCCCCTCACAAGGTCCGCTGTCCTCTTATTTGCAAGAGTTGAGTCCTATGTTTCGCTAAACGGAGAGATTAAGCACTTGTACATAGGTGAACGATTAGTAGCCTTCGGATTCGCCGAAAGTCTGATTCTGCTTGTTTTAACATCTTTGAATGTTGGAGTTATGTTGTTGAATTCTGTTTATGAACGAAGGCGTGAGATAATGACTCTGTCAACCATAGGATTAAATCCAACGCAAATTTCAGCGGTGCTGCTATGCGAAGCTCTTACCATGTCCTTTATAGCTGGAAATTTAGGCTACTTTATTGGGCTGGTTAACTACCACATTCTTCTTTCAACAGAGTTAGCGCCAATAGTTAAGTTCAAGGCTGAAGTTTCGTGGAGCATGGTAGCGTTACTTTTCTCAATCGCGTCATCCATGATAGGGTCTCTTATACCATCGTTAAAAGCCTCTGTCAAAATGACTCCGTCGCTTCTTAGAAGGTTTATGTTGCCCTCAAAAAAGACTGAAAAAAATGACACTTGGGATCTCGAAATACCACTAAAAATCATTGACGATAACGAACTGAAAAGTTTCTTCCTTTTCATGCAAGGAAGAATGATAGAATACAGCCAACCGTCACAAATGGAAGAAAGGGCTGAAAAAATAAGGCTTTCCGGCAGTATCAATAACCCAGAAAGTCTCCGTCTGCAGTTCAACTACAAGTGTGGGTCGTACTATGTTTTCACAGAAAACGAAATCTTTGCCACCAAAGACAACACATCAGGCTATACAATCAAGCTGTCATCGAAAACTCCGCTGTCTCATTATTGGGTGAAAGAAAACGTATGGCGCACGTCATCCTTTGTCAGACGATTAGCCTTAGAGTATTCCGAAAAAGAAAAGATATATCACAAGCAACCTTAAAAAAGACAGACTCCGAAGAACAAAGAAACGAATGAAAATTTTGATAAAAAAGAAAAACCACCTTTAGATTCAAAAACTTAGAACATTTTTCAAAATTTTTCGCGTAGATGAGCAGTGCCTAATGTTTGTTGATTATCTCATACCAAATTGTCTTGTACTCAGAGTTCACTGAAAACATTTTGTATTCGCCTTGGGTTGTTACAGGTACCTGTTTAATTCTTTCACCTTTATTGTTTAGGGCCCACACTTCGATTTCACCCGAAATTTTTAACTTTATTGTAGCCGGTATTCCTTCAACAAGTGTTGGTGCTTGGCCCCAGCTACCGGCACACGTAATTTCCCCATTATAGCGTCTTATTTGTGTCAAGTCCACTGATCCCTGAACCAAGACGTTTCCAGACTGATACTCACGTATTATGGAACCATTATTTGTCGTGTATCCCGTCGCAACGAGAAGAAGAGAATTCCAATCTTTGAAGCTTGTACCATCCATTACCATAAGAGATATGACGCCCCAACTGCCCAACACCGTTCTTCCAGGCTGAATTACAACGTTTCCAAATTCGTGGCTTTTTCCACCTCCAAACCCGACCACAGCAACACTCTTAGAGGTGTTAACAAGTAACACTCCGCTTTCCGGGCTCGGAATGTCCCAAACTAGGTCGCCATTGTCCGAAGGATAAACTGAGCCAACCACATCAACGTCATTGGGCGAAAGCACATTTTCCGGTTCAAAAACTCCCTCAGACAAAATGGCAGTTCTATACAAAAGTGGAGCATTTGACGGTATTCCCAATGTACTTCCGTCAATAAGGGTCCAAGCGGTTGCCTTACCCCTTGCAATGTAGTTTACCTCTTCTTGCCGTTTTAGCGGGACAGTGACCAGTCTAACGGCGGGTTTGACGTCTCCTCTAATAAAGATCATGAATGCAGTTATCAGCGTTGCCATCTTTACAGGATGTTGGTCACAATCAAAGTAACCTCTTATCATTTCTGAGTCCCAATTGTTGCGACTTCCGTAATCAAACAGAAAAATTCCGTCCCAATCCTGAAGCGCAGCATAGGATGCTAAGGTTACCACTGTTTCAGCGTCATACATGTTCGGTGACGGATGATTATACTCTGTAACAAAATGAGGTTTTCCGTAAACCCGTTTTAAAGCAAGGCTGGAAATTGTGCTTTCATTTAAGCTGTTTACCATCGGCTTGTTAACAACATACCAATTGTTAGGGTCCCAAGATATGCCGGGAAATGAAGGGTGCTGCCAGTAAGCATGAGTGTCTATAACATCCATCTGAGCCATAATGTTGGGCGTACTGCAGCCAACTATGGTTCCAATAATAAGGGACTTGATGTTAAGATTTTCCTTCAAGTAGTTTCGAAACTCTGTAAAGTATCCTTCCTCTAACCCGTAAAGAAACTTAACCCAGTCTCTTCTAGCATTAAACGTTCTACCACCAAACTCATTAAGTGTAAAGATACTTACTGAAGAAAGCTCCAACGACTCGCCTTCCTTTATCGAGTAACCCTTGAAAGGCATCATGGAGAAACACTCAAACTGGTACGTAGTAGCCGTTGCTCCTAAATTTGTAATGTCCAATCTAGCGTTGTTCTCTGATTCTGAGACAACGAGTGGAATCTCGTAATCATTCCACTCATAAGTTAACGTAATTGAGGCAACGTTAGATAACGTCGACCAAGGCTCATGCGCCTGTCGAACTCCAACGTTTATCGTAACTTGTTTATCAGCTCGGGCTCTAAATCGAACAAGGTAACTTTCTTCAGCGACCACAAATAAAGAAGGATAATTAAACTGTACATGCCACCCTGCTGCTGCAGCCTTTGTAACCGTTATCTTAAGACTATTATTTACTGCTGTCTCTGTCGTGATTTCGTAGGACGCGCTGGCGTCAGGTTGAATTTCAACTATCCACCCTTCAAGGCCGTGTGTAAAACAGCCGTTAGTTAACATTTCAAACTGTGGAAGTCCTGCGCTTCCGCGCCACGATTCTGTAAGGTTTTCAGTTGAACCGTATTCATGTCTTAAAAAGAGGTTCCATTTCTCAGTTAGTTTGTCTATAAAAACTCGTGGAAGCCTATCTAGGGCTCCTCCAAGCCAACCTTGTATTAGACCCTGTTCATTTACTATTTCCACGAATGCTATGGCCGAATCCTCTGAATACTTAAGCCCCGTATATGGATTATAATGAGTAAGAAGTTGACGGGCATACTCTTTTTGAAGTTCCCTAACATCGTCGAAAAAGAATCCTAAAACTTGCTGATCCTTCCAATCCACCGAATTAACATCTGAAGGTAACCCATCTGCGCTGGTAAGTTTTCGAGAAACTAATAGATTAAGATCAATGTATATGCCGTTATCTTTAAGTTTGGATATAAAATAGTCTAGTCGGTCAAGCGCCTCTACATTAAGGTGTCTGGTGTCCCCAAAAGAACGATCAAACATGTTGAAAGACTCCCACGAAGCATCCATATGATGGAACCGGACAACGTTAACACCGTATTTGGCCAATCTCGTGGCAATTCTTTCAGCTTCATCTTTTTCAGGAAAAGCAGCTGAACCACAAATATTGACGCCTAAAAATTTTATTCTCTCTTCCCCAATGTAAAGGTGACCATCAATGCCCGCCTGAACCCATCCAAGCCTTCCCGCGGGCTTTTCAAGATAATGGCTAAGACTCGTAATCGTCTCTTCTGAATCATCCCATGGTAAACAAAACGGAAACATTCTCTGTTCAGGTTTATTTTGAATTGCGGCGTTCGCAATAAATGCAGCCAAAACAACCATCCCCAGAACGATTGCAATGATCTTATGTTTTTTCATCAATAATACTTAATACGTTTATTCCAATAAAATTTAAGGTGTAACATGTTTAGCCATTTAACAAATTTTTTTAGATCTTTAAGATTCTCGTGAAAGATTCAAATACCTTTTCCAAATGAACAAAACATGATATTAAAAACTAATAGATTTTAATGTATTAGGTGACATCACACATCACAATCTGAATGTGATTTTTTCAAGAAACATTGTTAAAAAGATAAGCAATGTTTAAGCATGATACACCAATCAAATGTCACTATGCTATGATGTTAATCTCTGACAATTCAGTAAATTCTTGCTATAACATCTTTCTTCGAAAGGCCTATTGATCGTTCGCAACTTTCCATCCCAATGAAAGCCTTTTTGGATAGTTCCAGCGGTCTTTCTGATAATGGCTTCCTAATTCTCGGTCTAAGGGGGGATAAGGGATCAACAGGTTCAAACGGACCACAACTTTTAAATGACAAGATCATTTCATCCTTCGTCTCCTTTACGGGTTCTCAAGTTCCTCAAGCGCTTCCATTAGACGTCTTAAGGCAAGGCTTATCATCATGAAGCCTGTTTCTCCGAATTCTGAGAAACAGTATTCTCCTCTTCCTGTCTTCTTTAGAAATCCGCCTTCTGTCAGTTTTCGGGCGTTTTCCCATACAAGTTTCGGATTTAACTCCAGATCGTGCATGAACTCAGCGAAATTAATTGTTTTGTTTTCTTCTTCTAGAAGACGCTTCATCATTTTTAGACGCGTTTCGTTGGATAAAGCGTCGAATATTTTGGAGAATCGTTGAAAGTCTTCTTCTACTAAGTTAAGTTCATCTATTAATTCATTTCTTGACCACTCATTTGAGGATAGGGGAATTTCGAGGATTACTTTATCGTCTTGAACCAGCTGAAGTTTTAGTTTCACGGCCATACACCTTATTACCAAAGAGTAATTACTTTTTGGTAATATAAAAATTTTGCGCCCATAAGCAAGAAAACAAAGAACAACAAATAACTGACTTAACTACCTTAAGTCACCAATCTCTTTTCTATTAGCAGCAAGAAATTTTTTCACATCATCCAAAGAGGGTGCATTTTCAAAGTCACCTCTAACTGTTACAACTAGAGCTCCAGCAGCATTCCCAATTTCTAAGGCTTCCTCAAGGCTTAGCCCACGTAAAATGCTTGAAATAAACCCTGCTGCAAAGGCGTCCCCAGCACCAATCACGTCTACTATCGGAACCCTAAATGCAGGCTTCATTGCGGAAATCTTTTTGGTATAAGCTGCAGCGCCATCTTCGCCTAGTTTCACAACTACCATTTCAGGTCCCATATGAAGGATTTTTTCTGCGATTTCCCTTGGGTTTTTTGTTCCAAAAAGAATCTCGCCATCTTGAGGTTCAGTAAGAACTATGTTGGCTTTTTTAAGCATTGACAACAACGTTAAACGAGCATCGTCTTTACTCCATAAGCTAAGCCGAATGTTAGTGTCAAACGAAATAGTTAAACCCGACTCAGATGCTATCTTTAAGGCCTCGTGACTAGCCTCTTTACAGCTTTGGCTCAGCGCAGGCGTTATTCCTGTTAAATGAAAAAGCTTAGCGTTTCGCACATAATCAAGATCCAAATCATTACTCGATAGTTTGCTTGCTGCGGATCCTTTTCTATAATATAGTACGCTGCTTTTTCCAGGAACGGGATAATTACGTTGAATAAAGTATACGCCGTTAGGAGCTTCAGGCTCAAATTTAATTCGTGAGACATCTAATCCTTCGCTTCTAAGCACATTGATGATGTATCTGCCAAATTCGTCATCTCTGATTTTAGTGATGATTCCAGCCTTGAATCCAAGCCTCGTAATTCCAATTGCGAAATTAGCTTCTGCGCCAGCAGCGTGTTTCTCAAAATACGTTACATGTCTCAAAGGGCCGTTTGAAACAGCGTTAAATTGAACCATTACTTCTCCCATTGTCACGACATCCAACATGAATACACCAGCATTTGTAGGTGTTTATGCATGCTTTGTCTCTTAAAATTTCTGCAGAAATTTAGGCAACATTAAGTGAAAAATATTTTGAGCTTAAATGCATTAGTTACCATAGACAATAAAAAGGAGGAACGCTGCATGCAGAGGATTCCTGAAAGAACAGTGAGAAGCATTAAAGATTGGCAAAAATTGATAACTAATTGGGCTATCAAAAAAGGATTTAGGTGGACAAAAAAGGACGCTGACACAATGCTTCTGAGAATACACAGCGAAGTAAGTGAGGCTTCCGAAGCGATTCGTGACAATGATTTCGCAGGATTCGCAGAAGAACTTGCTGACATCTTCATAAGACTTGTAAATCTTTGTGAAGTTCAAGGTGTAAATTTGGAAGAAGAGATAATATCTAAGTACAATAAAAACTTGAATAGACCTTACCTACACGGAAGGGAGAAAAAATAGGAACCATTTTACGCACCATTTAGTTTTTTTTATGATTTTCGAATTATTATAGAACCCCTATTTCCTCGTACATTATGATAAAATGAAATTGGAAAGAAAAAAGGGGGGGAATCGTGGGAGCTACTTTGGCATGAAGAATACTACTAAGCCGCCTAAGGCGCCTAGGAATATCATAACCCAGTAGCCTACGAGGAACCCTATTACGAGTGGCAAAACAGTGCGGTCGTTGAGTTTTGTTCCGCCAGTCCTGAGAACCAGTGTTTTTGCTATCCACGCGACAGCGGCTGGAATAATCCATCCAGTTCCAGCTGCACCAAGGCCCAATGCTACACCTGCAGGGTCAATTGGCCACCAAATGAAGCGGAAGTTGAGGAAGCCCAGAACCAATACAATGACAATGCCCGCCAATATTTGCGGATATATTGGTTCTGAAATTCCTAAGCCGCTGTTGATGTTGCCCCATGGCGCATCGAAGACCCAGTGCCACCAAGCGTCAAATTGACCCATTGGCCAGTTGTTTGTACCAACTGTATAGCTAAACCATATTGCAGTTGGGAAGCCAATTAGAGCTGACAGAATACCTGAGACCAGTATAATTTTCGTAACATCTCTCGGGTGGGTTCCAGTGTCATACGCAACCTTGTAGCAAAGTGGAATTGCGAAGATCATTCCGAACTGTGTATTGTTCTCAGCGAACAGCTCACCTGTCCACCTGTTTGACAGCCACATGGTCGTTGTGAACTCTGCAGAACGCGTATAGGCTAATTCACTTCCAGCATATCCCACTGGAGTGAATACATACTTTGTCAGCCAAGGTAGATGTGTCCAGTCGTTCGGGAAACACCAAGCAGTGCCGGATACTCCTGCGAAACCGAACACTCTAATTATTGAGATGTGCATTAGCCACATTGAAATTATTATTACAACACTGCCTACCGGGTTTGCCCCCGCGAATATGAGTAATCCTAGAATTGCTATTGTTGAGGCCCCAATGATAATCCAGCCTAACATTGGTGGAAGGGCTCTCTTCTCTGGTTCAGCCGGTTTCTTGAATAGACTTGCTATGTAGGATAGGTTCAGAGCAAACCATGTGATGATTATTCCAATGACGCTTCCAATCCACACTCCAATCCATTTGAATGGTTCTCCCTGCATGAATGCGTGGAACCTGTCACCAGTCTGCGCCAGTGCAGTGTAGTATCCTTGGTAATATGCAATTTGGCTCGGAATAAGTACACCAACCAAGCTGAAGACCCATATTGAGAACAGTATCTTCAATGGGAACAAGTAGAACAGCGCGTAAATCATCGGGTTTACCGGAAGGAAGGCCATCACTGGAATTACGCTTGCAGCGGGAACGTTGCCGAGGCTGAGTGTTCCTAAGAACCAAGGTAGGTACGGTGTTGCAGTCCAACCGTAAACATCAGGTATTGCCGAGTTCAGTTGTCGAGCAACAATGGGAATGATCAACACTATTCCCAGCACAACGCCGACTAGGAACATTTTAAAGCTTGGGCCTTCTCCAGCTTTTTCTTTTTGAGTTATTAACGTAATCTGCATTGTTCCAGTCAATGACGCTGGATAAGGTAGTTTTTCAACCTCGATCCACCGTTCTTGGAATAACGCCATCCAACCAACCCAGAACAGTAGCCAGCAAATTGTGTATGCTAGCCACCAGCCTAGGAAGGGTGACCAGTCTGCCCAAGGCGTTGCCACTCCTCCAGTTAAAATGGGAGTAACTGCATCGCGGTTCACTGGA
>CAZPBM010000018.1:0-120970 GCA_964584965.1 uncultured Candidatus Bathyarchaeia archaeon
GCGATGCGGGTCACAATCAACCCTTTCTTGAGAAGATTCCTAAAGATTCCCCCTAATGTCAGGAGACAAACGCATAACATTGCCCGATAAAAAATTGTTAACTCACCGGTAAAAAAGTGTAACATTAAAAAGTTGACTTTACAGAGGGCAATCAGAGACCCTGTCCTTAACAGGTGAAACGGATTTCTGGGCCAAATTGGCGGATACGTCGTGGTGCAAAAGGAATATAAATCAAGCAAATAGTTAATATCGCCAATATTCATAAGACGGAGAAGTGAAGGTAGAAAATGATTATCTCTAGACACGGCGGCTCTTTGGAATTGCTGACTAGAGATGAGCTCTACGATATACATCTTGCTAGTATGGATGTCCTCGAGCATACCGGAGTCGTAGTAATGCTTGATGAAGCTTTGAGACTTCTGGACAACTTAGGTGCATCGGTGGATTATAAGACGAAACGTGCATTGATACCGTCAGACCTTGTTAAAGAAGCGATTCAGAAAACGCCCTCCAGCTTTGTTCTTTATGCTCGGAACCCAAAGAATAAGTTGCGAGTTGGAGGCAATCGGGTTTACTTTCTTGACGGAGGTCTAACCTCTTATGTAGTTGATTTGGCGGGAATTCGTAGACCAGCAACTATAAAGGATGTTGAAGATCTGACGCGTCTCTATGACTTTCTAGACAACGTAGATATGTTGGCGGCTGGTGTATTCCCAACAGATGTTCCAGAAAAAGTTCAACATGTACATGCGTATCTGAAGAAGTTGGAGAACACAGAAAAGGTTTGCTTGTATGTCTATTTCGCTAGAGGTGGGGTCGTAGCCAATGATTTGATTGAGATGGCGTCAATCGTCGCGGGGGGTCCTGATGAGTTGAGAAAGAAACCAATGATCATGGGTTGGGAAAATCCTATCAGTCCAATGAGTCATGGTAAAGAGCAGACTGAGATGGTTCTTGAATTTGCAAAGCGGGGTTTGCCTGTTCATATAGGCCCAGCGATTCAATCAGGCTCGACAGGGCCAGTGACATTAGCCGGAGTATTAGTTCAACAAAATGTTGAGGTTCTGAGTGGAATAGTGATAGCTCAATCTGTAACAGAACAGGGCAGAAGATCGCCGATAGTATACGGAGCTGTTCCAGCTCTTACTGACGTGCGTTATGGGACTACTGTGTATGGAGCTGCCGAAGCTGCGCTGATGAACATAGCTTCCGCTCAGATAGCTAGATATTACAGTCTGCCTTGCAGGGGAAATGGAGGAGCCACCGAATCAAAAACTGAAGACATACAAGCGGGATATGAGAGTGCCATAACACTATTAATGGCCTCTCTAGCTGGCGCAAATCTAATAATGAATGCTACCGGAGGTGCACTTGAACCAGGGATTGGTTCAATGAGTTACGAGAAGGCCGTGATAGATAACGACATGGCAACTGTTGTGTCTAGAATCCTCAAGGGAATCGATGTTTCCGACAATACCCTTGCCGTAGAAGTCCTGGAGGAAGTCGGCCCTCTAGGTCATTTCCTTTCTCATAAGCACACAAGGGAGTTCTTCAAGAAGGAGCACATCATACCCCCATTAGCTGACCGAAGAGACTACACAACATGGAGGAAAGATGGCTCAAAAGAGTTAAAGAGAGTTGCCAGAGAGACTGCGAGTAAGATACTACAAGAACATAAACCAGCCCCTTTAGAAGACAGTATAAAGAAAGAACTTGAAGCGATAGTCAAGAAGGTTGAGAAAAGAGAACTTACCTAATTATGAGCCCACAATCCATTCGTTTGGAGTATTTTCTTTGTGTATGAAATCTCTATGGATCCAAAGTCGTCTGAGTGACCGATAAAGTGAATCCATGCCATAGTATTCCACCATCATTTTCATACCAATGTCTTGACGAAAGTTGAGATTGATTAGGCTATCACGAATCCTATGAGAGGAGCAGTAATCCATTCTGCTATAATACTTCTTATGATGGCTTTGTTCATGATAGCAATTCTTTTCGCCAATCCGATCCCAAGGATTCCGCCCACTAGACTTTGGGTAATGGATACAGGGAGCCCAAACTGAGTAAACATGTGAACCGTTAAAGCTCCACTGAGCTGGACGACAAGTGCTGTGGAGGGACTCAAACCAAGAATCTTAACCCCCACAGTCTTCGTAACACCAGAACTCAAGAAATACATGCCGAATGCTGTTGCTACACCGAATGCTATAATTCTTGTCCATCAAACTGTCCGTGTAAGCTTGACAAAACCGTGAAGCTCCTTCAACACTCAACCTAACAAGATCGTCTGGGTTTTTCTCTGCAAACTTGCAGAAATGTGTCAGAATCATGGAGAAGTTCTTCCTCGTCTTCTCGCTCCTAACCCTTCTAGCATAGTGACGCAAAACCCTTTCAACAGAAGGATACTCACTGTGCCACCTGTCTAGTCTTAGAAACTGCTCCCAAATCTTCATAATCCTAAATATAATATACGCAAGCCCCTTTTAAGATTTAGGTCGTAATAACACAGTCGTCCTAGATTCGAAGGCTTCCTTGCATTCTATTGAGCAAAAATAATATGTTTTTCTTCCATAGTCTGTCTTGTACATTGTCGAAGCCTCAACCTCCATTCCGCAAACCGGATCCTTCAACGCAGCTTGCATCATTAAATATTCCCCTGCTCCTTTTGGCTCAAATTTCCTTAAGGTTTGGCTGTTAAACGCAACAATAATGGTGCTTAATGACATCAACACAGCGCCGACAGCCGGACCTATGACTATGCCTAGTCCTGATAAAAGGCCTGCAGCAAGCGGAATTGCCAAGACGTTGTATCCAGCTGCCCATAAGAGATTTTGAACCATCTTTGAATACACTTTTCGCGCAAGACTGGCGACCTTAGCAATGTCTCTTGGGTCGTTTTTCACTAAAATTATGTCCGCACTTTCGATCGCTATGTCTGTTCCGGCACCTACAGCGATTCCCAAATCCGCAGTTACAAGAGCGGGAGCGTCATTTATTCCGTCGCCAACCATAGCAACCCTAAGCCCTCTTTCCTGTAAGTACTTTATTTTCTCCGCTTTTTTATCAGGTAAAACCTGAGCGAAATACTCATCGATCCCGAGCTCCTTCGAGACATTCCTTGCAGCCTCTTCACTGTCGCCAGTAAGCATGAAGACTTTAACCTTGTTTCTTTTAAGTTCCCTAACCGCCTCATACGATTCTGGTCTTATCACGTCGGACAGTCCGAAGACTCCGCCAAGTAAGCCATCAATCACCGTGAACACAACTGTTTTTCCCTGTGTCTGCAAAAGCGTTATTTCAGGCTTGTCTGCTTCGACTCCAAGTTCTTTAAGAAGGTTCGCACCACCAACATAAACATCCTTGCCATCGACCTTTCCATAGGCTCCAAGTCCAGGCAAAGATTTGAACTCTTGAACTTTTCTTATTTTCAAACCTTTCTGTCTAACGAATTCAACGATTGCTGAGGCTGCTACATGCTCCGAGTTAAGCTCAACAGCCGCGGAAAACTCCAAAAATTCGTTCTCTGGAACATAGGATACAACGTCAGTAACTCCGAACTTGCCAAGAGTCAGAGTTCCAGTCTTGTCAAAAACAACAGCGTCTAAGTCTTTAATCATCTCGAAGGCTTTTCTGTCTCGGATGAGGATTCCACTTTTCGCCATTATCGATGTTGACAATGCAACCACAAGAGGAATTGCCAAACCAAGCGCGTGGGGACAAGATATGACAAGCACGGTCACCGCAGCCTCAAGTGCAAAATCCACTTTTCCAAAACTAAACCAAACAATGTACGTTAATATGCTCGATAAAAGCGCCACATAAAACAACGAGGCTGCTGCACGGTCAGCCAGATCCTGTGTTCTAGACTTGCTTTCTTGAGCCTGCTGTACGAGCTTTAAGACTTGGGCAATGTAGGTTTCTTCCCTAGTCTTCAAAACTCTTATTTTAACCGCGCCTTCGCCATTAATGGCACCACCGATAACCTTTGAGCCAACCTTTTTGTGAACTGGGCTTGATTCGCCAGTTAAGAAAGCCTCGTTTACAGAGGACTGCCCCTCAACCACCTCGCCATCTGAAGGGATTTTTTCGCCTGGACGAACGAGGGCAATGTCGCCTGTTCTGAGCCGAGAAACAGAAACATCCACGATTTCACCATTTCTTAATACATGCGCTACTGTAGGCATGACTTTAGCCAGTTCTTCCAGAGCCTTTGAGGCACCAAGTACGCTTCTTGCCTCCACCCAATGACCGAGAAGCATAACATCAATAAGTGTAGCGAGCTCCCAAAAGAAATCCTTTCCAGCTATGACGGTTGGTAAAAGAACTGTGCCAGTAGAGTAGAAGAAGGCTACTGAAATAGCTGTGCATATCAAAGTCATCATACCAGGCTGCCGGCTCTTGACTTCTTGGTACAGTCCCTTTACGAATGGAAGCCCACCGTAAAGAAAAACCGTCAACGAAAGCAGGAGCAGAATCTCTTTTTGCAAAGGAAACATGAGAACGAAACCGAACCAGTGTTGAATCATCTCAGAAAGAAATAGGATAGGGACTGTAAGTACAACCGAAAACCACAGTCTCTTTTTAAATTCTTGCAAGTGATGAGCGTGACCTACATGAGAAGAATGATTTATGCCGTTTCTTTCATTTTGGTGTCTATGGCTCATTTTCCTCTTTCATTTCCCAACATAGTTGTCATACTTTTACCGATGCGCAGGCATTGCCATTTATAATGGCGTTATAGAAATATATAAATGTATCTTACAAAGATATATCTATTGGCGTAATAATTGTCCGTCGAAAAAATTGAGGAAACAATCTCTGACTTCTCGAGGTTCTATATAATCACGATTCTATACGAGTCCCCAACTCATGGATACGCCATAATCGATAAATTCAGAACAAGACTTGGAAAAGACATAACTCCAAGCTTGGTATACCCGTTCCTACAAGACCTTGAGCGGCGAGGACTCATAAGGCACAGAGAAAAGCCTGTGGGAAAGAAAAAAAGAAAGGTTTACGAGCTTACAGAAGAAGGCGACCAATTTTGCAAAAGAATCTTCAAACGCTTCGCATCTATAGTTTCAGCTGCTCTTGAGCCAAATCTTCTTGTTTGCACAAACTGTGGGTGCAAAATCTTCGAAGGCGGACACTATGAGGTCATCGATGGAAAAAAACTCGCATTTTGTTGCAGCCACTGTGCTGCATCATATAAAAAAGAAGCAAATGATGTTTCAGAAAAGTGAGCCTTAATCTGATTCTGCTTTAAGTTGATTCAAGGAAACCAGCTAACTTAAGGTTTCTCATCAATGGCGTTGCAATCATGGTTGTAATAATAGCTTGCAAAAGTCTCACCCCAAAATAGAAGAAAGGCAAAGTAAGGAAAGAAAGCCTTAAGGCCTCAACGCTCATGAGGAACAGCCCTTCGTAGACTTGTGGAAGCCCAAAGATCAGGTTACCCAAAGCATTATCTGCCTCATTTCCAACAAACGCCAAAAGGAAAAATACCACAATATCACTATAAAGAGGATGTCTTGCCTCAGAAAGTTTCTTAGCTAAGAACTCGTAGAAACTTCCCAAAACACCTAAGAACAATCCAACGATGTAGCCTCCGCCTATGATTGCGCTTACACATGACAATGCGAAAGTTGCAATGCTCCAAAGTCTCCTTTTTTCTGGCATAATGTGAAGAAGGACTATGCAAGCTAACATGCTGATACCTAACGAAAACCAGCCATATCCAATTGCAGAGACAAAAGGCAACATCTCTTTAGAAACAAGGTTTAGCTTAAAGGTTGACCCCAAAAATTCGAACTGGTATTTTGGGTTTCCGCTTGTCACTACAACCCAAGCATTCACAAGCATCAAGACAGCAGCAACAACTAAAAGAATAAAAGTTGCATTAAAAAGCCTCTTTTTTTCTTTTTTATCACTAACATTTTCTCCGCCTGAAATCTTATTTGCTCTTTTCTTGAGGAGATAAATAGAAGGCAAAATGAGGATTAATGCGCCAATCTTATCCCACATGGCGAAGAGTCCAACGTAAAAGTTTTGGTCCCAAGGCTGAGTTGCAGGGAGAAGCCAGAAAGCCAGTATCACTGCTACCAATGTGGAAGCTGCGATTTTCCACTTTCCTCTGTATATAAGCCCTACTGTAAAGGCATTCATAACAGGCGAAGGTAAGAAAATCAAGCTCGTAAGGCTGGGTGAACCTGGCGGCAACATCCAAGCTATGAAAGCTCCCATAAGAGCTGTTAAAGCGCCTAGATACGGTCCCATTACCAAGCCGAAAATCGTGGCCATGAGTGCTTCTATCTGGATTGTCACAGGGGAGGCAGCTCCCTGAGCTACCTTGATGCCTGGTAAAAAGGACATAATGTAGTATAACGCTGACAGTAACGCAATCATAGCTGTTTTTCTCGTAGTTAAACGGACGAAGTGTAACATTTTGGAATCCAATGTAATTTATTACACATCCTTATTAAGCTTACCACAACGAATAGATGGCGCATCAATAAAATATCTGAGGAAATAGCCTAGAAGGTAACCTTACACGTAAGGTTTCACGACACTCAATTATCCCAAATAGATAATAATAAATTTTATCATGTTGGAACATAGTTGAAGAAAGTGGTAACATGTTGGCGGCAGTCCTGCGCGGAATTAGGAATCTTAAACTAGACAGTGTACCGCGACCAGAGTATTCTGCTGACGAGGTTCTGATAAAAGTTCACTCAACGGGAATTTGCGGGACAGACATCCACATTTACAGGGGCGAATGGAAGACTAATACGCCAATAATTCTAGGGCACGAGTTTTCAGGCGTAATCGCTGAGGTTGGGCATAATGTTAAAGAAGACTTGCAAGTTGGAGACCCTGTTGTTGTTGAGCCAAACATACTTTGCGGAACATGCTATTTCTGTCATATGTCAGAACGGAACTATTTCTGCGAGAATCTGAAGGCAGTCGGAGTAACGATTGATGGTGCTTTTGCAGAATACGTAAAAGTCAAAGCTGAAAACGTGTATAAAGTACCTAAAAAACTCAGTCTCGACGAAGCAGCCCTAGTTGAGCCACTAGCCTGTTGTGTAAGAGGCATAGATCAAGCTGGAATCAAGACTGGAGATACCGTCGCAATAATTGGCGCTGGACCTGTTGGGCTAATCCTTCTACAACTTGCAAAGCAGTCTGGAGCCTCAGTTACAATTCAGACAGACATTGAGGAAACCAGGCTTAAATTGGCCAAAGACCTCGGAGCGGACTATACCGTATGCGTATCTAAGGA
This sequence comes from uncultured Candidatus Bathyarchaeia archaeon, assembly GCA_964584965.1. Classification (GTDB taxonomy): domain Archaea; phylum Thermoproteota; class Bathyarchaeia; order Bathyarchaeales; family DTEX01; genus JAGTRI01. The sequence continues at coordinate 7,286 of CAZPBM010000018.1, forward strand.
GGACCCAGTTGAAGCCATAAAAAATCTAACGCACGGCTACGGAGTTGACGTAGCAATAGAGGCTGTAGGAAGCACAAAAGCGATAACTCAGGCTATGAAAGTCACGCGTAGAGGGGGAAGACTAAACATTTTCGGAGTTGCGCCTCAAGATGAGGTTTGGAACGTAAAACCATTCGATCTATATGACAAGGAGCTGACAATAACAACTTCCTATCGCAGTCCATTCACGTTTCAAAGAGCCGTGAAAATTGCTTCGTCTGGCACTGTGAAATTGAGACCTCTTGTTAGTCATATCTTTAAGCTCAAAGAAATACAAAGTGCTTTTGGTGTTGCTGAGAAAAAATTAGAAGGAGCCATAAAAGTACTGGTCAAACCATAAAAGTTGGTCAATTCGGAATTTTTATTCTTCTCTTTTTAGTTCTTGGTTGAACTTTTTCATGTTTGGTTCAGACCATTCGGAGAACATTGCAGCTGAGCTCGCTAAGTATAGAGCTGTCGGCTTCGCTAACGAGGAACTAGAGTGGTGTTTAGCAAAAATAGGAGCAAAAGTATTCAATATAGCCATAATGGAATAAGGCCGAGAGGCAATTTTTCAAGTTCGTTGTAAGAAAAATTATAGGTTTGTTACGGATAAGTTTAATAGGCACGTAGTCATTTCTCAAAGGTCAGCAGGAAGCAAAGATTTCGGAATTTGACTTCTGAATGACACTTTGTTCTTGCAAACTTAAATAAAAGGAGTGAAAATGTCATGGAAAGTCGTGAAATGCACAAGGCTGTTTGTGCAGAGTGCGGTAAGGAATGCGAAGTTCCCTTTAAGCCAGATGGCACAAGACCAGTTTACTGCAGAGAATGTTATGCTAAAAGAAGACCACAAAGACCAAACAGGTCATATCGAAGATATTAAGTAACACTTAGGTTATCGCTTTTTAAATTCATATTTTTTAATCCCAATATTTTTTTAGTTAAAACATCAAACAACTGGCTTTTTCAGTGTTAAATTTGTAATGATCAGATTCATTTTCTGGCAAAATATGAAGTAACGTTGTTTGCCAAAAAGTTGTTGGGTTTTTTATTATTTTATGTCTTTTAGTGTTTGGTGATTGATAAGAAGGAGACTATGTTGAACATCGTGGTCGCAATTATTGATGAATTTTATTTTATTAGTTCATCAACTTCTTTTTTTCCTTCTTTAAGTTCTTTTTCTTGTTCTTTATCCTCCATTAACAATAAAGACTGAAATTCGCCAAAGTGAGTTTTTTCTTCTTTAGATATATCCAAAAGGATTTTTCTCACAAGGTCATTATTTGTCATGGCTGCCATTTGTTCATAGAGGTTTATAGCATCCAGCTCAGCAATTACGCCAACTCTTAGAATTTCCTTGTCCAAATCTTTTTTGTCAATTTTTTCAAGATTTATGGGTATTTTCGACAGCACCTTTTTTCACCTCCTGATTATGTTTTCAAAGCAAAATCATTGCGTAATATAATCTTCGTAAATCACTATTTAATCCTATTCTAAAAACCTTAATTTGCCATTCACCTTTTTCGTTTCCAACTTGGCTTTTGCTGTTCTAAAGAATAGAATTATACGCCTTTATCTATTCTTATCTGTTGGTGTCTAGGCTGAACAGAAAGTACGGTTTTGTTGCCATCATTCTAATTATGTTATTTCTGGTGTACGTTTGGACATCTAGGTTTGGAGCCAATATTCCATCATCTGAAGGGTACATGCCACTTCTCAGAGAGAACGCTTGGTACTTGGTTTATCTAGGCCTTATTGCTACGGCATTTGCTCTTATTTCTCTTTTTTTAGAATTTAAACTATCAAGGTCAGCTGCTTTCATAGGATGGGTATTCTATTTCCCCGTGATTTTCAACACTTTGGTTCCAATGTTCATTTTGTTTTTCTCCATAATAGGAGTATTCTACACTCCGTGGCTTGCGTTCACGGATTTTGCCTTCGCCAACCGCCTCATCAATGGCGTAATAAGATTGCCAAGCGAAACTATGCATACATTTCTAGACGGGTTGGGCTACATTTTCATAGTTTCCGGTCTCGCTGTTTACAGTCTAGGTTTATTCCAATTATTGTCGCACGCCAGGAAAGAACGAATAATAGTGGCAAGCGGATTATACAGCGTTTCTCGGCATCCACAGTACCTTGGCATTTTCATGTGGACACTAGGTTTTGCATTACTGGGTTGGCGGCTGATCAATTATCTGATGTGGCTTACACTGTGTTATTCATACGTTCTTTTAGCAGAATTCGAGGAGTTAGAACTAGAAAAAAAGTTTGGCCAAGATTACTTTCAGTACAAAACCAAGGTTCCATTTATAATACCATACTTAAAGCTGAACACAAGGTTTGTTTCAAGCACGATGTCAAACAGGAAAATGCGCCTTTTAGCCTATACAGTTCTTTGCGTATTATTGTTATTTGCTTTTTACTACATTTTTGAGCCGTACACCGTGTTGTATAGATAAGGTTCTTCACACTCTCACTGGGAGCCAGACTACACTCCTAGCAGGAAAAGTACTATTCCCACTATCAAAGCAAACAACGCTGTGAATATTTGAACATTTATCGTGTCTTTTACCGAGTACGAGAGCAACGGCAGTATTCCGTGGCCGTCTTGGGACAACGTGTTAACTAGCAGAATTGAGAAAGGAATTAGGCCCTTTGAAAATAACGCAACAAAAAGAAGATGAGGGCCAGACTCAGGTATTACTCCAATTAACGCTGCAAAAACAATTAGGGCGAGTTTTGGCAACCCCAAAATTGTCGGTTCCAACTCAAAGTTTTCTATCAGAAGGTTAAGAGCCAGCAACGTGAAGAATATCCAGAGAAAAAGTTTCGGAATATGCTTCTTGAAGATGTGGACATATGCATGTTCCTTTAAGAAATGCTTAATGTTAATTTCTACGTCGTGGACTTCTATCTCGCAGGGCTGCGTTGTCTTAAGATTTATCATTTTTGCTATTTTATCCACAGCAAAGCCACCTATTATGCCTAAAAGAGCACATATGCCAAAAATCAGAACAGCTGACTTTGGCATCATTGCTAACATTACAAAGGCCTCGTCTCCTGCTGTTGAAAGCATAACAGCTACCAAGGCTCCGAATCCTACTAACCCATGGGTGTAAAGTGAAACTATGAAGAATGCGTCTGTACAGCCTGGAATCGCTCCCAAGAGCGAGGCTATTATGATTTGGTTTACGTGGTTTTCCGTTATCTTTTTTTGAATCGCGTTTTTGAACCTTATTTCTATAAACTCGACTATAACCATCATAACGGCAACTAAAAGAATTATCTGCATAGTTTCCAAAAATATCTCAGAAATAGCTTCAAACAAGTCTAACTCTCACCACATTTTCCAGTGTGAAAAATAGTCTTTTTACATGGACAGATCAGTGGATGCTCGTAAGTTTGGCAAACTCTGTCAACAAGGTTTTCTGAAACATAATGCTCCAGCTTGGCTGCTTCATCGCAGGCTTTGGAAACATCATAATTCAAGGCATTAACAAACAAAACTTCCAAAAGCCGATGATTCCTCAAAAGCCTCTGTGCATTGTAAACTCCTTCGTCAGTTAATCTAATCTCACGATAAGGGCTATACTCAACGAACCCTTTCTCAGCGAGCTTTTGAACAGTCTCTGTCACCGTTGCAGGCTGAACCTTTAAATTTCTAGCCAACTCAGTTGTCCTGACAACTTTTGATTCTTCATAACGCCTTCTATAAATCAAAGTCAGATATTTACCCTCAATAACTGTTAACTCACGTTTAACCCTCAAGGTTTGCGCCCAAATAAAAAATTTAGGTTCAACCTAAAAAACATTACGCGCAATGTCAAAAATTCCAATGTGACAAAATGCTAAATGTAATTTTCGATAACAAAATTACAAAAAATAAGAAAACGTCCCCCAAAGCTCACAGTATCATAGTAATGCATATATTATATGGTGGGGCATTGAATTTGCTTAAAAATTTATTCCTTTTGTATTTGTTTAATCTTTTAATTCTAGTTAGAAAGCCTATATGGGGGGGATGTGCTGAATCTGTTTGACGTGTTCAGGGATTCATAATGATCTGGGCAAGATATCTTGCCCAGCAGAAACTTCTAAGGTGATATTTCGCGTAAACCTCTTTTTCTTTTTATCATTCATTAATTGCACAAGAAAAATGTTACATAATTTTATTTTTCTGATTCTTGAGGTTTGTTGGAAACAGTTATAATGGGTTAGTTGTTTATGGAAGGGGTTAATTTTTTTCTAAGACCACTTATTTAATGTTTCACTGGTTTTTCTTCAGGTTGAGGAGATTATGCGTTGTTCCAGTATTTATTGAATCAAGCATGGCTGAAGATGTTTCTCATGGTTTAGGTGTACTTAGAAATCGTCTAGTTTTGTCTCGTATGTCTTGGGATGTTTCTGTAGATTGTGATGGGTCACTCGTTGTTTGATCTTTGTGTGTTCGGGTTTGGCTATGTTAAGCATTTCTAGGATTTCGATGCAGTTTTCAATCGCATAACCATGAAAGTGGTTATTGAGGTATCCGTATATTTTGTCCGATTTTCGCTGCGTCTCTTCTAGGCGGGGCACCCATTCTTGCAGCTCTTCCTCTGCGTAATGGTAATCGTACCACAATTTTGGGTTTCTGCCGTGCCAGCGGAAATAGGCAAAATCAGCAGTTAAATGTACTTCTGGAGGAAGCAAAAGTTCGTCCACGATGCAATAGGCCACGTTATACTTCTCTAACAACTTCCATGTTTCTTCTCTCATCCACGGCCTGTGCCTAAACTCGACTGCAAAAGTCATAGCCATCCGGTATCATCTCAAGAAAAGCTTCATAGTTTGCTAGGTCATGATCATACGAAAATCTGGGAGGCAACTGTATAGGAATGCAACCCAACTTGTTCCGGGCGCTGAGAGGTTCCAGCAGTTCTGGGAAACGCATCAAGTCGCCTTTAACATTCCGAGATGGGTTGAGCTGTTTCTCGTGAGTTAATAACTTTGGCAGCTTAACTGAGAAGACAAACTCTGAAGGAGAGTTTCGGTCTAATCCGTAGATTGTACCTTTGGAAGGATAACAGTAAAATGTGGAGTTGATCTCTACAGTGTTAAAAAACTAGCATAATAACTGAACATGTTCTTTGCGCTCCCGTAGAATGGGCCGATCCATTCCTTGTAAGACCATCCTCTCGTTCCAAAGATTAAACGCTGCAAGATTCATGCTTCCGCAAGATGACATTCACAACTGTAATTATTAAGTCATAGCATCTTAATAATTTAGTACTGAGGCAAGATGACAGATTTACTTATAGGTGCTGGAGGGTGGTCTTATTTTCAGGTGCCTGGGCTGACATCTCTTGAAGCCTATTCCAAAGCATTCAACTTCGTCGAGGTTAACTCAACATTCTACGAGATCCCAAACTTGGAAACAGTTAAGTTCTGGAGAAAACGGACGCCGCCAGATTTCGAGTTTTCAGTCAAATGCCACAGATCTGTGACGCATAAATACCAGCTGAAACCCTGTGAGGAATCGTTCAAGACGTTCGATGCTATGATCAATGTCTGCAGCACCCTTAGATCAAGATTTCTTGTCTTAGAAACCCCAGCCAAGATAAAGCTTGACTACGGAAGGATAGAATCTATGAAAGCCTTTTTTGAAGGCATAGACCTGAAAAAGATTAGATTGGTGTGGGAAGTTAGAAGAAGGCGAGGCGAACCCCTTCCGCGTGGCTTAATTGAGCTTATGAGAAAACACGACATTGCGCAGGCCGTTGACCTTTCACGCGAAGCGCCAGCTGTTAAATCCGACGTTCTTTACTCGCGCATCTTTGGCAAAGGACAACATAATGTTTACCAGTTCACAGATGAGGAGCTCAAAGACATTGATAGAAAGGTAAATCGAAGCAGCGCAGAAACGTCCGTCATCTCATTCCACAATGTTAGAATGTATAAGGACGCTGCCCGATTCAAGTTTTACAAGGAGACGGGGAAGTTCTCTTCGGTAACAGGGGTCGAGGGGGAACAATCACTGAGAAAGGTGCTCATGGAGGACGCTAGGTTTCCAATGACAAAGAGAGAGCTGTTAAAGAGCCAAGGTTGGAAGGTGATCGACTTGACCGAGAACCAAAGGGTTCACGCCTCAACACTGCTTGAGATGCTTCCTGATGAAAAGTTTCTAAGCGTAGAAGACGTCTTAAACGGGCTTCGCTTAGCCTGAATCTTTCTGGACTTCTAAGTGAGACGGAGAATCCCCCTCCCCCTCAACACGCACCTATTTCTTAAATACGTTTTTGCTGAGTTACGTGTATGCTAGGCCTCCGCCTCTTGGAGGAAGACTATATGCTGAAGCTTCACGGACCTGTCATGGGCTTTCGTCAGCCAGCCGCAGACAAATTATGCTCCTCATCCTTTGGAGCCAAAATGATGGACACCTTCTTTCCTGATCTTAAATTGGGAGAACTTATCGTTCTCCACGGCAGCTACGTGTGTCACGTCATTTCTGAACTGTTGTGCATCCGCAGCCAGCTAGCCGACGGCTTAGGCGGGCTGGAATCGTCAGCGGTCTTCATTGATGGAGGCAACCTTTTCGACCCGTACCTCATCTCGGAAAACGCGCGTCTAATGGGGCTGGAACCAGAGGAAACCCTAAAAAGCATCTGGGTTTCAAGAGCCTTCACAAGCTACCAGATGACCGCCTTGCTTACAGAGAAGATTCACGAAATCCTAGATCGGACGGAGTCAAAGCTAGTCGTGGTCTCAGACCTTCCAGCCTTGTACTGCGACTCCGACATCGGACTCTTCGAAGCAAAGAAAACCTTCAACCGAATCACCCGTTTCGTCTGGAACCTCACGAGAGAACGGCGGCTTCTTCTTGTGGCAACCTCGATTTTGTCAAAAAACACGAGGAAACGGGGGCTTGAGCACTACCTTTTGGGAAGAGCGGACATCGTAGCCAAAATCGAGGACAGAACCCCTCACGTTAGGATAACCCTAGAGAAGCACCCATCTAGATCTGCGGTTTCGGTTGACCTGTTCTTCGAGGAACCCCTCGGACAGTTCCTGCTGGAAGACTTCGCGGAGGCTTAGCTACTTGGGCAGAACTGTCCCTTCTTACCGCATGATTCTAGAAAACGAGATCAAGAAATGGGATGCCTTCTTGAAGGCGCTCCGAAGAGAAGACAGAGAAGCCTTCGAAGAGCTGATGAACGCGTGCAGAAGCTACGCCTCAGCCGCAGGAGCCTCCGCCAGACCAGTCATAACCGAGGCCATGTTCATGTCCATCCTTCTCAGCCACCAAAAAAACCTGAAGGAGTTCAAAGCCGCCCTTGAAAGACTCAAGTCAGCCCTTCAGCCTCAATAGCGTTGGAAGCGTCAAAGGCTGGATATTCAACCTTTACCCGGAAAAACCAGGGCAGATAGCAGTCTGGATCAAAAAAGAAAATGGCGAATGCCAGAAACTCGTAGACAAGTGGAGCCCATCATTCTATGTTTCCGCGCCAAGCATGCTAGACCTATCTAAGCTAGGATGGTACCTGCCTAAAAACGAGGTTTCAGCCGAATACGAATACGTGGAAAAATACGCCAGCCTCCAAGCCCAAAAACGAACAAAGGTTTTGAAGGTCACCGTTCCAGACGACGCCAGCCTACGGTTCCTAGCAAACCACATTTGGAGGCTGGGCGAGTACGGGAAATATAGGCTTTGGAACGTGGACATACCGCTTCCTCAAATGTACCTTTTCGACCGAGACCTTTTCCCCATGGCCTACGTGGAAGCTGCGGCAAACGATGGAAATGTTTCCTGGAAGCTGATGGACTCCGCGGAAAACGTGGATTACCAAGTTCCCCTGTTGAAAACCGTGCATGTCACGGTTGAACTGAACCAGAAAGGAGCGACGCCCCGGTTCAGCGACCCAATAGCCGATATACAGGTGAAATTCGACAAAGAAAAGGTGACCGTTGACCGCGGCGACGAAGCCGAAAAGATTCTGGCGCTCGTGGAAACAATCCAAAAAACAGACCCCGACATCATCATCACGGACGGCGGGGACTCCTTTATTTTCAGCTACCTCGCTAGGCGGGCACTAGTGAACGGCGTGTTGTCCAACCTTGTTCTGGGTCGAGAGAAAGCAGGCGTCGAAACCGTGCAGAAGAAAGGAACCACCTATTTCTCGTATGGGCGCGTCTACTACCGTGCTGCACCTCAAAGACTTCTCGGAAGGCTGCACATCGACCTTGAAAACTGCGGCTTATACGTTCACTACGGGCTGGAAGGGCTCATTGAGGTTTCCCGAACCTGCCGGATGCCGTTGCAGATGACCTCCAGAGTAACCATAGGAACCACCATGAAATCGGTTCAGCTCTACCAAGCTATTAAGGACGGGTTCATAATTCCATGGAAGAAAAGCGAACCGGAAAACTTCAAGAACGGCATGGACCTGCTGGTGGCTGACAGAGGCGGCTTCTATTTCGAACCTAAACTTGGAATCCACGACAACATCGGCGAACTGGACTTCTCAAGCATGTACCCTATGCTTATGCTTCAAAAAAACATCAGCCCAGAAACCGTAGGTTGCAAGTGTTGCCCAGACTCGAAAAACCGCGTGCCCGAGATCGGTTTCAATATATGCGAGAAACGCAGGGGACTCATCCCGAAAGTTCTGGAACTACTGCTCAGAAAACGGCTCTACTACAAAAAGATGAGAAACGAAGCCACCGACCCAGAGACCCGTAGAAAATACGACCAGAGACAGGCCGCCTACAAGATCATTCTGTGCACATGCTTCGGCTACCTCGGGTACAGAAACGCCCGGTTCGGCAAGGTTGACGCCCACAACGCGGCGTGCGCCTTCGCCCGAAAGACCTTGCTGGACACCGCCAAGCTGGTGGAGAAACGAGGATTCGAGATCGTCCACGGGATAGTTGACTCGCTCTACATTAAGAAAGCGGGAGCTACAGACAAGGACTTCATTGATCTGTGCAGAGAAATCACGGAGGCGACGGCTTTACCCATTTCTTTTGAGGGACGGTACCGCTGGATAGTGTTCTTGTCTTCTAAAACCCATTTTGGAGTTCCTGTACTGAACCGGTTTTACGGCGTCTTTCAGGACGGAAAGGTCAAAGCGCGTGGAATAGAGATCCGCCGAAGAGACACTCCTCGAATTGTTAGCCGCTTTCAGAATGATGTACTTCAGGAACTAGCGAAGGCCAGAAACTCTGAAGAATTCTACCAGCAAATCCCCAACGCCTTTAACATTCTTAAGAAATACGCTGCCATGATCCTGGACAGAAAAGTAGACTTAGAAGACCTCATGATAGAAAAGCATCTTTCCAAAGATCCCTGTGACTACATCACAAACGCACACCAAGCCATAGCAGCAAGACAGCTTTGCAGACATGGAGTAGACGTAACCGCAGGCCAAACTATTAAGTACATAATTTTGGACGCTGACAACAAACACCCGGAAAGACGTGTTAAAGCGTCTCAACTGATAGACGTAAAAACCAACTGCGACACACAGAAATACCTTTACGCACTAGAAGATGCACTTCTCAACATTCTGGCCCCTTTTATCCACAAAAACTGCTTTACCATTCAAGTCCGTTCCGAAATTAAACAATGGTTAAATCAAAAAACTAACATATCTTCCAATATTAGGAAATAACGGAACATAATTTTCTTCTATATCTTTCAATTCCCTTTATTTTGGATTTCTCTCTGCGACCATATTAAGCGTTGGTCGCCTAAGAAAAAGCTGGGGCTTAAGCAACCTTTAAAAGTAGAAAAATCCTAGGATATCATGGCATCCAAACTCGATACAAGCTAGTAAGCTGTACGAAAAAAGATTAGAAGACTCGGTTTAGAAGTAGTAGTCACGCAGAATTTTTAGTGGACTACTACTTCTCGATTGAAAATTCCTAGGAAGCTACCAGTAGAAAGTAGGCAAATTTCTCGAGTGAGCAGCGATGAATACCCAGGATTCCGTTGAAGGTGTTATATCAAGTTTTGGGACATAGATCGCACATTCTGAGAAGTAGTGAATAATGACCATAGTAGACTCTTACAAAATACGACCAATTGGGCAACTAACGAGGAAAAACCTGTTAAAGTTAAAGAACCTGGCGTACTGGATGTTACAGTTTTGCGCCAGAAGGAAACGATAACCGTTCACTTGGTTAACCTCACCAATCCCATGATGATGAAAGGACCTTTCAGAGAACTAATACCGTTAAACGCGCAACAGGTTTGCGTACGTATTCCAGAAGGTAGGAAAACGAAGAAGGTAAAGCCTCTCGTAAATAAGTCAACCCCCAAAGTTGAAAAGTCCGAAAGACATGTAAATTTAACTTTTCCGTTCATTGTGGATCATATAGTTGTAGCCATAAACTTGATATAAAAGATGAACAAGACTTGACTCCATAATAAAATAGTCTGATTAAGTTCTTTTAAATAAAAAAAGGTTTTTTTTATTTCCTCTCTTGTAAATTATGCTTGATTTTTTGTTACGCTTTTTTATTTTAATAATTATAGCGTCTACATCATGAGCTTTAATCTTTATTTTGGTTTTTACAATGGCTCCTATTCTTTTTTGTGGAATTGTTTCGTCTGTACTTAGCATTGTAGCTTTGGTGACCTTTGTGTCGGATATGCCCAAGGCTTTTAAATTAACCGATACATCACATGTTACATCTTTTTCCTTTGTGTTCCACATTGCTATTGCAGCTCCTTTTTGGTTTATGTAGACCTTCGATAAAATGTCAGGGGTCGAAGTGTCTAGGCCAACATCGTCCATGAATCGCCCATAGAAGAAGAACTCTTTTCCCTTCTTCCATAAGTGTTCTATTTTTTCCATCGCCGCTTTGGCTTTGGTCCACTCTTCGTCTGTTAAGTCGGGTTTCCGTTTTGAGGGTCCGAATCCGCGGAGGCGCAGACCCATAACAAAAAAGTAGTTAATTCCGTAGATTTTGTCTAGGGATGGGGGAAAGGTGTAGCCTTCTCCCGACGTTATGTATGATGGTAAAGTATACCTCCACATCTCAGCAAAGGTTTCTCTTTCAGGGTGAACGCTCATGTTTGCCCAAGAAAGAGGGTTTTTGTCGTAGTGAAAATCGAGATATTGCCCATATGCGTCATTCATTCCCTCGGTGTAAAGGAAAGATTCTGGGTTGATTTTTCTTGTCTCTTCCCTGATTTTGTGGAACAGCTGGCAAAGCCCTGGTCCCCAAGCGTTTGCTGGCGTAGTGTGGCCGTGGTTCTTGTTGTAGCAGAGCTCAGCATAATAGGAGCCAGGTTGGTCAATGAATAGTCCATCAATATGGTAGTCTTTGATAATTCTGGTTGACTCTGAAATAATGTGGTTTTGCCAGTCCTTTACTGATGGGCACATGACAACGAACCATCCTTCGCTTTTACTTGACCTTGTCCATTCTTGGTTCCAGTTCTCATGAAGTTCGAAAAAGTCAATGGTGTTTACGCCTAAATTTGGTGCTTTGCCTAAAACCGCCCATTTCTTTCCATATTTTTTGTACGTTTCAGTTTCAATGTTTACAATTCTCCCATTAATGTACGCACTGACGGTTACACCGAGACTGTGAAGGCTATCTACTGCTTTTACTAATGAGTTTTCTCCACCTAAGTCTGGAATTGGCTTATATTCAGGGTAAAACGTGTCGTGTCCGTTATAAAACCATCCAACAAGCATAAGCATTAAACCGTGAAAGGGCGATTCCATATCCCTTATTTCTCGAACAACATCATCATAGGTATTTTCAACTTCTTCTCTCATATTCTTTACATTAATACCTTGTAGCCACATCATTTCTTTGACATGCTTTGAAATTTTTGGCTTTCTAATCCACGTTTGCAGCCAATCTCTGTATCTATCAGCTCCCCAATGCCAGTCTCCGCTGTGAATTCCAGTTGAATAAATTGGCGATTCCCAAGAATTTCCTGATGTTACAAACGGAAACTTTGAGGTCCACATTGAGGCATTTTTGTCTTCAAATCCCTTAGCTCGACCAAAGGATAGTATTGTATATTCTAGGCTCTTATCGTAGGATGCCATGTATAATCCCGCTTTGGATGAGTAGTATTCAAACCATTGCATTGACGCTCGGCCAGGATATTCTAAATATACTACTGGAATCTCATCTGAGAGTTTGTCAATCGGGTCTGTGAGCTTTTGTCCTGATGAAGCTGGCATAATTAACGAATCGAGCTTTGTCAAACCTGAAATAAAGGGGAAATCAATTTCTCTAATTGTTCCTTCATCATTGTTTTCAACATAGATTTTCCATTGCGTTTCGTATTTGTCGGATTTTAACTCCACTGTGTATTTAACTTTGACTTTAATGGTTCTCCGTTCAAGTCGTAGCTGATTGTACTCTATCTCAAGCTTAGCCCCATCTTCGCTTTTTATAAAGTTGCGAGAGTAAAGTTTCTGCACACTACTGTTAATTGTTGTTCCATAAACTGCGCTCCAAGGATCTTTTATTGCTGCTCCATGAATGCTCCATACACAATAGATAATCCTAAAAACTTCTGGCACTCCGTTCTCTAGGAATTCGATGTTTTGTTCCTTGTTCAGAAGCCCCTTTACGCAACCATTTTTTACGTCAATTTTTATCTCGATTTTTGAGTTTCCAAAAAATAATAATTCGTTTTCCTCATACAAGTAACAGTCATTCACCAAAAAACTCTCCATTATTGCGCATAATACAAATAACAACTATACATAATAAATAGTTAATACCAGACTAAAAGCCACTTGTATTTGAAAAATGAAGTCCCCTGACTAATGTACCGCAGAAATAAGCTTGACTTTATTTTTTAGCCCCTACCCACTAGGTTTTTTCAGCATCCGTTGCAGCTAAGGTCCCAGCAGGCTTCAGCCACGAATGCGAAATTGCCGGCATCAAATTGTTAAAGAAGCTTAAATAACACATAGTGATCTAGGAGAATGCAAAATTGGGCCAAAAGAACCCCGCAAGCCAAAGGACGGGGTCAAGCCTTCCTCTTCATTCCACGGGTATAAAGGCTCCTTATTCCTCAGCATCCAATAGAAGACCTTCAACATCTTCCTAGCAGTAGCCATAACAGCAATCTGCTTCCCCTTCTTCCCAGCAAGCCTATGATAAAACAGAGAAAGCCATAAACGATATTGAGCATCAAGCCCTGATCTTCGGAAAAGACAGGATCGTTCTAAGTTCGTCTCTGGTCGGAACCCTCTCATCAACAATCGTAGGCGTAGAGTTACGGTTCCCAATCCTGATCTTCCTAACAAGTCTTACCTCGATATAGTTCAGCCAAGACCGAATCGCCTAAAGATAGTTATCAATGTAGTTAGGAGCCTTTTCTACGCCATGAAGTTTAGAGACAAAATCCATAAGCAAATCTTCAACCTTACTCCTATCCTTCTTCGCAAGATCGGCGAGCTCTTAAGGCGTCATATTCTGCATCTTAACGAACCTTTAGAGAATGTGGGCGTTCTCCTTAGCCGTGACCAAGCTTCCCATTGCCATGTTCTCAAACCAACGCCTAAAATCAAGGCTTTCCAGAAGGTGAGTCCACTGGGCCTGCTTCATCCAACAATCGCCAAGAATAAGGGCAAGTAGAACTTATTTAAATCTTTTATGGACAAAATTTATGGTGGGGCTGGTCGGATTTGAACCGGCGGCCTTTCCCCGGAGTCAAGTTTTGCTTGCTCCTACGGGTTTCTCCGTGCTCCAGAACTTCTTCATCCCATGTTCTGGTCCGCAAACCCGTTGTTGCTTTCTGGAGCCCTTAACGGTTAGGCCTTGTTGTCTAACTGTCGTCATACCGTACTAGACTACAGCCCCACAACCCACAATTTTTTGAGAATCAACATATATGCGTTACGTTCATAAGCCACTGTTTGAAACGAAAGGTTAAAAAACCGCAATTCAAAAATATTCACGGGTTGCCGGCCATAGGGCGTGGGACCCACCCGAACCCATTCCGAACTCGGAAGTTAAACCGCGCTCCGTTCCTGGTGGTAGTGCAGTCTTCGGCTGTGCGAAGCCAGGAAAGCTGGCAACCCACTTATTTACTATTTCCTATATCTTTTTAGACAGTTAAAGTTAAAATTACGCTCTTGTATTACATTCATTCTAAATCTAGAGATCTTGGAGAACAACCAGCATGAGTCTCATTGAGTATTTGGAAACTAAGGCTAATGTTTTGAGGTTACACAGCATAAGAGCCACAACCAAAGCTGGGTCAGGCCACCCGACTAGCTGCATGTCAGCAGCAGAGATCGTGGCAACACTGTTCTTTAAGGAAATGAATTTTGACCCCGAAAACTTAGACTACATAGATAATGATGAGTTCGTTTTATCAAAAGGTCACGCTGCACCTGTTTTATATGCAGCCTTGGCTGAACTGGGCGTAATTCCCAAGGAAAAGATATTGACCTTGAGGGAGTTTGATTCCGAGCTTGAGGGTCACCCAGTTCCAAGACTAAAGGGCATTAGAGTCGGAACTGGTTCTCTCGGTCAGGGCTTAGCGATCGGCGTAGGCATGGCATATGCAAAAAAATTGCTTGGCATAAACCGCCGAGTTTACGTGCTTTTAGGCGACGGAGAAATGGCTGAGGGTTCGGTGTGGGAGGCAATTAACTTTGCAGGTCGGCTAGGGCTTTCACACTTAACCGCGATTGTAGACGTAAACAGACTTGGGCAAAGCGGACCTACGTTGTATGAGTGGCAGGTAGACGCCTATGCCAAGAGGATTGCAGCTTTTGACTGGGATGTCTTCATCTGCAACGGCCACGATGTCAAAGATCTTTTAGAAGCTTTCAGCAAGGCTAAAGCATCACATAGGCCCTCTTTTATTGTTGTAAAGACAGTTAAAGGAAAAGGTGTAAGCTTCCTTGAGAACGCCGAAGGCCGACATGGTAGACCCTTAACAAAAGAAGAGCAGATAAAAGCAGAAAACGAGTTGACGCCTAAAATCAGAGATGTTGACTATAAGCCGTCAAATTTCATCAAAGCGAATATGCCACTTTGCAACCCCGCCCAAAAATTTTCGATCGAGACAAACTATAAACTGGGTGAGAAAGTGGCAACCAGAGCGGCATATGGCAAGGCTTTACAGAAGCTGGGAAGAATGGACAAGAACATGGTGGTTCTCGATGGCGATGTCCAAAATTCTACTTTTACCATCAACTTTTTTGAGGAGTTCCCCCAGCGAAGCCTCCAATGCTATATAGCTGAGCAGAACATGGTCAGCATAGCAGTTGGATTGCAGACTCACGGGTTCAATGTGTTCCTTTCCAGCTTCGCATGCTTCTTAGCCAGAGCCTACGACCAGTTCAGGATGGCGTCGTACTCGAGAGCAAATCTGAAAGTCACAGGTTCTCACGCGGGAATCTCAATAGGCGAAGATGGACCTTCTCAGATGGGGCTTGAGGATTTAGCGATGTTCCGAGCCCTAATCAACAGCGTAGTTCTTTATCCGTGCGACGCAGTTAGCAGCGAAAAACTCACGTGCCAAATGGCTAACTTCAGGGGCATTTCCTACTTAAGGACAACAAGGCCTTCGACTCCCGTAATCTATGACAATACAGAAGAGTTCCACATTGGCAGTTCGAAAGTTCTTAGGCAAACAGAAAATGACCAAGCAACAATCGTTGCAGCTGGCGTTACGGTTCACGAAGCTTTGAAGGCGCACGAAATTCTTGCACGAGACAACATTGCTGTGAGGGTTATAGACTGTTACTCGGTAAAGCCATTGGATGTGGAAACCTTGACTAAGGCTGCCAAAGAATCTGGGCATATTGTGACTGTCGAAGACCATTATCCAGAGGGAGGGATAGGAGAAGCTGTCGCATCGTTAGGGTTACGTCCAACAATTCTTGCTGTTGGGAAAATGCCGCACTCAGGACCCCCTGAGATGCTTCTCGCAGAGCAAGGAATAGACGCAAATGGTATAGTGAAAGCAGTTAAAAGCATCGTAGGCTAAGACTTTCTCGAACCTTTTTATTCAGCATAAGAATAACATATCAAATGTTTAGAATAAGTCTCGAAAAGTAGAGCAACGGATGTATGAAAATGAACGAGAATCCCTCAGGATACAAAGGAAGGGTTTTGGACATCCTTGTTGAATCAAAGGTCCAAGTGGGAGACCTGATCCGCATAGATAAGAACGGCATCGCGTATGAGGGTATACTTATTCCACGTTCCGAACTTGGAGACGACAAGCACATAGTGATCAAAATCAAATCAGGATACAACATAGGCATCGAAGTAACAGAAGAAACCAGAGTCACAAAAATAGGCGTGGACAAAACACCATCTTTTACGCCGCCTGAATTACCTAGCCAGAACCCTAGTCTCCCTAAGGTCTCGATTGTTAGCACTGGAGGAACCATCGCAAGCAGGGTGGACTACAGAACAGGCGCCGTTAGGCCTGCAATCTCGGCAAGCGACCTCTACAGTATTGTGCCTGAACTTTCCAACATCGCAGCTATAGATACGCAGATTCTTTTCAGTTTCTTCAGCGAAGATTTAACACCTAAACATTGGTCAAAACTCGCAGTAACAGTTGCAGAACATATTTCTAGAGGTGTAGATGGAGTTGTAGTAACCCACGGCACAGACACAATGGGCTACACTGCAGCAGCTCTGAGCTTTGCACTTCAAAATCTTCCCGTTCCAGTTGTTCTCGTAGGAGCACAAAGATCAGAAGACAGGCCGAGCTCTGACGCTGCGTCCAACCTAATTGGAGCTGTTTCAGCTGCAGCCAAGGCGCCGTTCGCTGAGGTTGTTGTTGCCATGCATGAAACGATATCCGACGAGTCCATTGTCCTGCATCGAGGAACAAAGGTAAGAAAACTTCATACAAGCCGACGGGACGCATTCAAGACAGTTAACACTCAACCCGTCGCAAGGGTTATAGACGGCCAAGTAGTGATGTTAACAGACAACTATAAGAAACGAGGTAAGGAAAAAAACCTTGCCTTGAAATCAGAGTTCGCAGAAAAAGTTGCATTAATAAAGTTTTATCCGGGAATGGATCCGAAGATCATCGATTGGCATGTTGAAGCTGACTACAAAGGCATTATTCTTGAAGGAACCGGGCTAGGTCACGTTCGGCAAGCTCTTTTTTCCAGCATCAGAACAGCCATTGAAAGAGGTGTTATAGTAGCAATGGCTTCGCAGTGCATTTGGGGAAGGGTAAACATGAACGTGTATACTGCGGGTCGAGACTTGGTTGCAATGGGCGTGATTCCGCTTCAAGATATGCTTGCGGAGACCGCTTTCGTTAAGCTCATGTGGATTCTAGGGCAAACTCAAGATCTAATGAAGGCGAAGGAACTTTTAACAACAAATTTGGCATACGAACTCTCATCAAGGACGGTTGATTAGGACTGAAGCGGATTTTATGGAGAATGACGAGACATGAAGGTTGACTATTCTGATGTGGGTTTAAAAGTAGGCTTAGAATGCCATCAGCAGCTCGCCACCAGAGAGAAGCTTTTCTGCGCTTGTAAGCCTAACCTTTTTAAAGGCGAACCTGAGATAACATTTCTGCGAAGGCTGCGGCCAACTCAAAGCGAACTGGGACAAACTGATCCTGCAGCGTATTTTGAGTTTCTGAAAGGAGTTAGGATCCTGTATGAGGCAGACAGGAAGACTTCGTGTCTTGTAGAGATGGATGAGGAACCGCCGCACGAGCTGAACCGCGAAGCTTTAGAAACTGCTCTTTTAGTGGCTTTGATGATGGAGGCAAAGCCGGTGGATGAGGTTCACGTGATGCGTAAAGTTGTGATTGACGGTTCGAACACAACCGGCTTTCAGCGAACATGCGTTGTTGGGATGAATGGTGCAATTGTTGTTGATGGAAAAACGGTTCCTATTCAACACATAAGTCTAGAGGAGGATGCTGCGCGTAAAACCGGGGTGGATGGCTTAACTGTTCGTTACCGCATCGACAGGCTTTGTGTTCCCCTCATCGAAGTGACGACGGGACCAGTTATATACTCGCCTGAGGAAGCAAGGAATGTTGCTTATGCTATTGGGCGGATTTTGAGGGCTACTCGAAAGGTCAAACGTGGAATTGGGACAATTAGGCAAGACCTTAACGTGTCAATTAGGGACGGCGCTTTGATTGAGATTAAAGGCGTTCAAGAGCTAGACCTTATCTCGCAGATTGTTGAACTTGAGGTACAGCGTCAGCTCAGTCTTCTTAGCATAAGGGACGAATTAAAAAAGCGTGGATTAAGCGAGTACGAAATAGGAGACGATTTTGTTGATGTAACATCCGCCATGACGAAAACTGGATGTCGCATAATCCAGAAAGCCATCAACCAAGGCAAAAAAATCTTTGCAGTGAAATTACCGAAATTTTCCGGCCTTCTCAGCAAAGAGTTGATACCAAACATGAGGTTGGGAACCGAGATAGCTGACAGGGCAAAGTTTTGGGGCAGAGTTGGCGGCATACTTCATTCTGATGAGCTTCAATTTTATGGTGTAACAGAAGACGAAATCAACCAGCTAAGACAAATGTTGAAAGCTGAACAGCAAGACGCTTTCGTTTTGGTTGCTGACATAGTAGAAAATGTCTTTGATGCGTTGCGTGCGGTAACTGAAAGAGCTCGAGAGGCTTTAAGAGGGGTTCCTGAAGAAACTAGGGGTTCAAATCCTGATGGAACAACACGGTACATGAGGCCAAGACCTGGTGCTGCTCGAATGTATCCAGAGACGGATGTTCCGCCAATTGTTATTTCGAAAGATTACGTTTTCCGACTACGTTCTCAGCTCCCAGAACCGCTGGAAAAAACTGTTGAAAGACTGATGAAAAAATACGGTTTGAACGAGAAGTTAGCAAAGCAGCTTGAAGATTCAGAATACGCTGCCGTGTTCGACGAATTAGTTGAGAGAACAAAAGTTTCACCAACTTTCGCTGCTGCCACACTTACAGAGACCTTTAAAGCTCTTAAACGTGACGGAGTTGAGGTTGACAAGGTAACTGATGATCAGCTAATAGAAGTCTTTAGTCTCGTCGGCTCCGAGAAGATATCTAAAGAGGCGATTCCAGAAATTGTCACGTGGCTTTCCAAGAACGAGGGTAGTACACCGTCGGAGGCTGTTGAAGCCTTGGGTCTATCCATGATTTCAGAACAGGATCTATCTAATGTTGTTGAAGAAATTATCAGAAAGAACAAAGACGTTGCAACAAAAAAAGGCGAGAACGCTTTGGGATTTCTCATGGGGCTTGTTATGCAAAAATACCGGGGTAAAGTGAAACCTGACCAAGTGAAAACAGTTCTCATGAAAAAATTGTCCAAATTAAGGTAAAAGGCAAGTCCAAGTTACGAGTTTGGGCAGATTTGGTTTTTGGAACAAGCGCAGACTTCCACATGGTTGTAACTGTTGTTTGGGTTAACTGTTTCCATTATTCTTCTTTGTAATGTTCTTCGTAAGCCTCGAGCATGGCTTTAATATACTCTTTCAACCTTTCAGGTGTGACTTCGGGGCTTATTGTCAGGTTTATAGAAATGTTTGCTGTCGGAGACTTTGCTGTCATAATTGCTGCAGCTGCCTCTACTTTCGTTGTTGATCTTACTGTTCTTCTAGCTTCTTTAGGCGGCCTTAAGATTTTCCCTGCTGTAGAAAGATGATCAAGTCCAAAAGCGTAGGCCATCATATCCATAAAGGCTGAGAGGCCAACCTTGTCAGCTCGAAGGTCGCCTACGACTCTTGGAAGTTCGATTAAAACTGTGTCTCGACTAAGGTTTTCGCGTCGAATCCTTTCGATAAAAGCTGACAATACTTGATCCTTGGACAAAATCCTGTTGAGCATCAGTTTTGTTTGTTCTCCATTTGGGTCTATCCTATATGCGTATGCGAACTCAGCGGCTTCACGGTTTAGTTTGTATTTTCCAGGTTCATTTTCATTTTCCTCGACAAAGTTCCAGCTTTTAAGGAAGTTGTTGTTTCGGCTGATGTTGTGAAGTGTAACGCTTGATTTTTCGGCAACCTCACTTACGCCTACAAACTGGCTGTCTGCTCCTGCATTCAAGTAGCCAACTAGGACATCGCAAATTTTTGAAAAACTTAGTCTCCGCGGAAAAACTTTCACTTCACTCAAAGATTGGTTCGCTCCGAATCAACGTTTTTCTTTAACATAAAAATACTGAACAAAATATTATAGGTATCTACTAAGCTAGGTTTCAACATCACATTTTTGCGGTAAATCTTTTAAACTATGTAAGTTATAAAGAAAAAAGGAGCGGTCTAAGATAAAAATAAATGTCACGCTTATTGAACGGAGAACAGCATGTTGGTTGATGAAAAAAGCAGTCTTGAAGTAACTGTCAGATTTAAGGACGCTGAAACCAAGTTTGTTGGAAAGCCAGATGACGTAATACAGGCTATTCTAAAATATTTCAACAAAATTCTACCAAGCTACGAATTAATCTTAAATCTAACCTTAACTGTAGATGTGGAGAACCTCTTAAGAAACATTAAAGGGCTTATAGCCTTCACCCCAGAAGGAATTGTAGTAACCGTTCCTAGAGAAAAGATCGGTGGCGAAAGAGACATAATTCTTGTTCATCTTGTCAAATCATACATCGGGTTCAAAACTGGACGAATGGAAAAGGATTCCTTGACAATGAATGAAATCCTAACTTTCACAGGTGGAAAATCTGGAACTGTTGGAGCTCGGCTTAGCGAGCTAACAAGCTCAGGATGGGTTGAACGTGTTGGACGTGGGGAGTACAGAATAACGACTTTAGGCGTGAATGCCTTTGTAGATGAAGTGCTGCCAAAACTTAAGACAAAAGAGGAGCCGAAACCATGAATGAACAGAGAAAATTGAGAGTCCACCTCGAATTAGGCGAGGCAAAAGCTGACTTTGAAGGCGATGTTAACCAAGTTCTAGAGGCCTTCGTCCACTTTCTGACAGAAATGCACCCTAACCTAGAAATCATTAACAAGCTGATTTACAACCCAGATATTCTCAGTCTTGCAGCAAAACTTGTTGGAAAAGTAGAAATCACTGCTGAAGGACCAATCCTTGTTTCACGGGATGAAATGTCAGCTCGAGACGCAGTCTGCATTGCTTTACTAGGAGCTTATGTAGGCAATAAACTCGGAAAACTATCTAAAGATACACTTTCTCCAAGTGATCTGGCAAAAATCACCGAAAAAGCTCGGAAAACAATATCCAATGAGGTTCCTAAGCTTGTTACCGAGGGGATCATAGAACGAACAACAGAAGGAGAATACAAACTAACAATTCTCGGCATAAGAAAAACAGAAGAAAAAACAACACAAAAACCTAAAATGCACACAAACAGCTGTTACAAAAAAGCAAATGAAGTCTAGCATGTCAAACTTTTCCACCTCCAAAAATTTTATGGCGATCTTTTCCAACTAATATAAAGCTAGATAACCAAAAGATTGCCCAATGTCTCCATAATTGTGTGGAAGTCAAAGATGTCAGTAGAGTCTTTTCCATGGGTATCTTGGGAAGCGGGCGTCTTCGATCACGCCATGCATAGATTTGTGGTTCTGGTAGTCTCCACCACCTGCAATAATGCCTATAAGAAGCGATCGCAGTGTCCAGTCTACCCTGCAATGTAGGTATGATCCTTTCCATGGCTGCAACGTCATCGAGGTCTCCAAGTCTGGCCAGTGTGCTTAGGGCGCAACTGTACCTCCACAAAGTCTCCGTCTTCAACCTGTACCTGTGCCCCATGAGGACCGCCAGAATCTTCTCGCGGACCCTAGGTTCCACGTCTTTCAGCATCCCCACACGCTTGTCAGCCGACAAAGGCTCCATAGTGGTGTGGTTTGCTGGGTACTGGTGCGGCTGCCGGGATTTGAACCCGGGATCGCAAGCTTGGAAGGCTTGAGTCCTAAACCAGGCTAGACCACAGCCGCACTGAAATTGTTCGTCACTCAAAGTAAGAGATTCGATTCTTCAATAACTTTTAAGCCTTGTGGAAGGATTTCAGTCAGAACCGTGTTATGCGGAATCTTGGGTGAGTTGGCGGCAGACGTTTTCCGTCTTCCATAAGCACCTGTCCAAAAGCAACGTTAATTAGACTAACCGCGGGGAAAATGATAGGTGCATCGCTTATTGGGCCATACAAGACAAAATCTGCTCCTATTGCTATTGGTAAACTGCTTGCGACGGATGAGCATGTTAAAGTTAATGTCTTATCCTTTTTTTCCTTAAGGGCTTTCCAGGATGAGATGGCGTTGTGTGCTCCGCATCCTGTGGGCAGTCCGAATCTTTCTTTAACTTCGCGGATGGCTTTGCAGGCTAAGCCAAGCGTGGCTATGTCAATCACAACTGTGTCAACAAGCATCTTTTCAATGCCTACAGCCTCAACTTTCGGAATCATCGTCTCCAAGAGGGTTATCCGTTCTTTTGACGAAATTATGGCTTTAGTGCTGTAAGTGAGAAGAAGCGCGGATTTCAAGCCAGCTTCCCTAATTTTCCTAAAAACCTTTTCCCGAGTTTCAGGATTAATAGAATTTAAAATGGTTCTATCAATTATACCTAGTTCTTTAGCAACTTCTAAACCCGCCACCGCTGCCTCTTCAGACACGGCGTCAATCAACAAAGGCATACGCGTAACGTTCGCAACGAATTCCAAGTATCCACGTGCAGTTTCAGGGTAAGTGCAAACTACGTCTATCATGGCTGAAAGCCCAGTTCTCTCAGACATTTCCTCAACCTTTGAAATTAGTTCTCGAGCCTTTTCCTTGTCAAAAGCTCCAGTTTTTTCGTCACTAACCAGTTTGTCGCCTTTGTAAAAGATGCTGCCGATCATAACCGTGGAGTTTTCACCAACTTCGCCGCCTACTTTTATTCCACCAATGTCATAGGTCACTTGTTTTTTACTATATTGAAACACTTTTTATCCTCCTTGAGAGCACAAACTCATCTTTAGCTTGTATGCACATAAATTTTATTTAAGCCTTTAAATGAGTTACGTAGACCATAAATACAAACTCATAGGAAACCTCGTTGCTCCAAGACTTTGCAGGATAAGACTTAAATTTTATAGAATGCGTAATTCACTTCAAATTTAAAAGCCTTGAATACGACTTTTACGAATTTTAACTTGGAGCTAAGAATTAAAAGAAAACAGAAATATGCCCAAAATACCTAGACACCAATCATAATCGATAGGATACCCTTACTTCACAAGTACAAAAAACAAGTTGCACTAAAACCGCATTAATGTATGTAAAAACTTCTAAGCGTACATAAACAAAACCACCAAAATTAAAAAGGCACTGTTTAAAGCACACAATCTTAAACATAAAATGAAAAAGCTGCAATCGCACTGGAAAAAATAGTCAAAAAACCTAGCTATCACTTTATATACCTATATATAGCCCTCCCCCTTAACCCCCTACAGACAATTCTCTATAAGACTTGAAAGCATAATCGTAACAAAAAAACAAAACAAACAAAAAAATAAGGCGAGAAAATTCTAAGATGGCAGTGTTACCCACTTGCCTTTTTCCGCGGATTCCTCGATTGCTGAAAGTATTTCCTGGCACTTCAACCCGTCGTAGAATGTTGCTCCGTAAGGTGCCACAGGCTTGTCGTTAACTATGCAGTCGACTAAATGGTGGATTTCGTGCACAAAAGTGTGTTCCCACCCAATTATGTGCCCATGAGGCCACCAATGTTCGATGAATGGATGAACACTTTCCGTCACCAAGATGTTGCGGACCCCCATTCTGTCATCCTTGTCTTTCTTTGAGTAAACTTCCAACTCGTTTAGCCGTTCAAGGTTGAAACTAATCGAACCTTCTGTACCGTGAATTTCGATTCTCTGGTAGTTCTTCCGCCCAGCGCAGAAACGTGAACTTTCTAGACTGCCAATGGCGTTATTCTTGAATTTTACCATGGCGATGAACACGTCGTCAACGTCAACCTTGCCTTTCCTCTTAGGATCGTCAGGCAACGAACGTTCTTTTATAAAAGTCTCAGTCATCCCGCAGAGGGAAGCAAAGTCTCCCACTAGAAACCTTGCCAAGTCAATGATGTGTGCTCCTAAGTCACCAAGTGCCCCTGAACCCGCAACACTCTTCCTTAACCTCCAAACCAGAGGAAAACTTGGATCCATGATCCATTCCTGAAGATACACAGCTCTAAACTGCAAAATTTTGCCGATGTATCCTTCGTCGATAAGGTTTTTCGCAAGCCTCAACGCAGGAACAAACCGATAATTGAAAGCAGTCATGTGCTTGACGCCAGCCTTTTCAGCAGCCTTATACATTGCCAACGCTTCTTTTAGGGTTCCAGCAAGAGGCTTTTCGCAAATCACGTGCTTCCCAGCTTCAACCGCGCCAATGCAAGGCTCAGCGTGCAAATTATTTGGAAGACAGTTGTCAACTAACTGGATTCTCTCGTCCCTAACAAGGGCTTTCCAATCTGTGTAATAGGTTTCAAACCCAAATCTTTTCGCTGCTTCAGCTAAAGCTTCCTCTGTTCTTCCGCACAAAGCCACCAGCCTTGGTCTAGCAGGTGGCGGATAAAAAAACACAGGCATCTTCTTGTAGCCGTTTGTGTGAGCTTTTCCCATGAAAGCATAACCGAGGACGCCAACACCGATGTCTTTGACTTCTTTAGGCTCTTTTGCAACTTTTCCCATCGTTACAAATCCAACTTCTTTCTTCGCCATTTTTACCACCAAACCTGCTTCAAAGGAGCTTTAATAATTAAAGGCTTCAAATGAGCGATGCATTTTTCACATCCATCTTCGCGGCTCATCACTGGGTCTTCATGCTCATAACTTAAAACATAGTCGTAGCGAACCTCAAGCAACGCAGTCATGATTCTTTTCCAGTCAACGTCGCCCCAGCCGACAACGCGGAATCTGAAACCTCTACCTTGCCTCATCCAGCCTCCAGTCGGAATTACGCCTGACATTGCAACATATTCCTTCACGAGCTCAGCGTCCTTCGCGTGCGCATGATAGATTCTTTCACCAAATTTCTTAATGAAGATCACTGGGTCAATTCCTTGCCAAACGAAATGGCTAGGGTCAAAGTTAAAGCCAAACTCCTTTCTGCCATTAACTGCCTTTACTGCTTGATCTGCAGTCTCAATGTTATAAGCTTGTTCCTGCGGATGAACTTCGTGTGCAAACTTTATTCCGTACGCAGCGAACACATCGAATATTGGATTCCAACGTTCAGCAAATATCTCGAAGCCTTTCTCGTAAATCTTCTCGTAAGCAGGAGGAAAAATATACCATGCACCCCAATATGGAGCTCCAATAAAGCCATTCACCACTGGGACATCAAGCGCCGCCGCAGCTTCAGCTGTTTTCTTCATTCGCTCAACGCCATATTTTGTCTTTTCTTCAGGAGTGCCTTTGAAAAAATCATCAGTTGAAGAGTCATGGGGTCCTAAGACAATTTGTCCCTCAAGGTGGTTGCTGAGTCCAGAAATCGTAAGACCATACTTTTCCACCATCCTCTTAAGTTTAGTTGCGCCTCCGCTTAGCACTTCGTCAATGTTCAAATGGTTGCTTCCTTTCCATGCTGCAAGCTCAACGCATTCATAGCCAAGCTTCGAAACGTATTCCAAGACTTTCTCCAGTTTTAGCTCATTAAACAGAACAGTGAAGATTCCTATCTTCAAATAAATTCCGCTCCTTCACCATTTTTTTCACGAAAATAATTAATTGAATCAACTTAAATAATTTAACCATAATACACCAAAAGATGAAGATAAAAATAATTGGTGATGATTCACAGTGAAAAATACGTAAAACTATTCTTTCACAGCGACAGAGTATTTCCGTGTTTTAGGGTCACAGTCAATGTTACCATTCTCAAAAAGCCTTCTTAAAGAACCAAAGACAGCCTTAGGTTTTTTATCTAGTTTTTCAGCGATCTCAACAAGAGTAAGAGGACCTGTTTCCTTTATCATACGGAGAATTTGTTCATCAAGCTTATTCAAATTGTGACACCTTTGACCTTTCTAATATTCATTAAACACTAGAATATTTATTTTCTTCGTAAATCAGCATTAAACAACTTCACCAAAATAACCCTTGAATGCTCACAGAGCTGCAATAATGGGCGATGTTGCAAGCTACAGTCTAAAACACTTTCAATCCTTCGCTTAATACTTTGATTACCGTAACATTGCCTATATCCTCAACATTCTTAAGCTAATGATAGCCTCTTCATTTTAGAAAACCTTAATTACGTCACACCCCTTTATTTTTGAAGAACATTTGAAAAACTGCCTAAAATCCAGAATAATATAAGCTGGGATAAAGAGACGAAAATTGCTGCTGGTTTAATAGGTTGCGGCTCCATCGGCACTGTTATAGCTGAAGCAATCGATAATGGAAAAGCGGGAGAAATTGAATTATTAGCTGTTTTCGACCTTATCAGAGAACATGCAGAGAAACTTGTTGAGGGATTAAGTAAAAAACCCGAAATAGCCAGTCACGCAGATGAACTCATTGAAAATAGCAAAATACAAATCATTATAGAAGCAGCTTCACCTGAAGCGGTTAAACAATATTCCGCAAAAATACTCGCTCGAAACAAAGATTTAATGGTCATGAGCGCAGCTGCTCTTATAGAAGAAAATCTTTTTATGGAAATATCTGAAATCGCCAAGAAAAACGGAAGAAAGGTGTATGTACCCTCCGGCGCAATAGTGGGGCTAGATAACATAAAGTCTGCAGCTATAGGTAACATTGACCAAGTAACACTTACAACAAGAAAGCCGCCTCAAAGCTTCGAAGGCGCACCGCTTGTCAAAAAAAGAAAAATCAACCTCTCTTCGCTAAAGAAGCCCATTATGCTATTCGAAGGGCCAGCGGGAGAAGCTGTTAAGCTTTTTCCACAAAATGTTAATGTATCAGCAACATTAAGCCTCGCCAGCATAGGACCTGATAAAACCAAGGTAAGAATCATCACTGATCCTAGGACAAAGACGATCTCGCACGAAATACATGTAAAAGGCGAATTTGGAGAACTTCAAACAAAGACTATTAACAGGCCTTTTCCAACAAACCCCAAGACAAGCTTCATCGCAGCCTTGTCTGCAATTGCAACTTTGAGGAAGTTAAGTGAAAACATTATTATTGGAACATGAAATTGAATTTAAGAGCCGTCTCTACTTTCAAGGATTTATATCGACTCTTCGTCAATTATAAAAAGGTAAGGTCGATTCTATGATGATGCCCAAAAGGATGCTTAAGAACGAGCTAAGAAGATTCCTAAGAGAAGATGTAGGACAAGGTGACATAACCACAGAGGCTATTGTCCCAAGAGGAACAAAAATACTAGCCCAAATTGTCCTAAAACAACCAGCAGTAGTTTGTGGCCTAAATGAAGCCAAAGTTTTGTTTGAAATGTTGGGAGTTAAGTTCTTCGAGAAAGTAAAAGACGGCGACGAGATAGCCACCGACACCGTTATCGCTGAAATAGAGGGTGACGGACAAAAAATTCTCACTGCGGAAAGAACGGCACTGAATCTTCTCATGCGAATGAGCGGGATTGCAACTGAGACTAGAAAACTATTAAAAGAAATACAGAAAATTGACCCAAAGATTAAGATCGCCGCCACAAGAAAGACAGCTCCTGGACTTCGCTATTTTGATAAACAAGCTGTAATTGTCGGTGGAGGATATCCACATAGAATGAAACTTGACGATGCTTTTTTAGTCAAAGAAAATCATATTACGATCGCTGGAGGAATAAGAGAAGCACTTAAAAGAATCCAGCTTTCCTCATGTTCGTCAAAAAAAGTAGAGGTTGAGGCTAAAACCAAGGAACAGGCAGTTCAAGCAGCGGAACTCGGAGTTGACATCGTTATGCTTGATAACATGTCCCCAAAAGAAGCTGCTGAAACTATAAAAGAATTAAGTGCAAGAAACCTTAGACATAAGGTTCAAATCGAAATATCCGGCGGCGTAACGTCAGAAAATCTTATTTCTTATGCGATGCTTGAACCAGACATCATATCTTTAGGTTTATTGACTCATTCCGTTAGGGCAGTTGACATGAGCCTCGAAGTAATAAAGGTAAACATGCCATCGTGATGCTACCTAATTCAGTGCCTTTCTAACCATTTCCATGACAATTTTAGCTGGCGCATCAGTCTTGAAACCGCGACTATGAAAATGCGTAAACCATACTTTATGATTGTTCTCGCGTAACAAGGAAATGACTTTAGCAAGAGGAGGAATTGGAATACTCAATTTATCACAGATGTAGTCGACAACAAAATATGTTGGAGGAGCATCCGATTCATCCTTAATGAGCCTAACAATTTTTCTAATTCTGTTTTCATCTCCTGTTCTTTTTTGGCACACCTCAATTTCTACAAGTTCACAAAAATCTTTATCAGCAATTTTACCAACCCATAACGGACCAGCAAACCTCAAAGTCGATCCACATTCATCGCATTCTAAAGAATTCTTGGGATGAGTCCAAAATACTACTTTTCTGTTGAGACATTCAAAACAATGGTAAATGAACCCTATGTTCTTAAGGCTTCGATTGGTTGTTTTTGCGCCTCGGCCGATTTGAGCATAGACTCTGACGTAGTGATTGTTCTTATGGCTAAAAATGATGTTGACTCCAATGTCTTGTTTTGCTGCAGAAAAAGCGAGACAGCCTACAAGTAGCCTTAAAGCAATCTCTTGGGAATATTCAGTTCTTAAAGAAAAACCTCCATACTTTCTGAGAGCTGCAGTAGGATACACTCCGCACAACGGCGCAAGGTCGGTTGCGGTTAAAGCTAAAACGCCTTTGTTTTTTAAGGCTCTTATTGCTGAATCTAGAAAATGAACTGGCGTTCCAAATGGATCTATATCAATGTAATCGAACCTTTTGTGCGGTGCGTCATGCTGGCTTAGGAACAGGTTTGCATCTTCATTAGTCAAAAACACAGCGTCGTCAACGTCATTTACCTCGATGTTGTGCTTGATTAATTTGAATGCTTCTGGATTAATGTCGTTAAGGTGAACTTCATTGAGTCCACTGACTTCTTTAGCAAACCTTATACCTCTTACTCCACAGCCAGCTAAAGGCTCAGATACTACAAGATTTCTGTTCACGATTCTTTGATAAGTTTGTAAAATTAGTATAGCTATGTCTCGGTTCAACTTCATGGACGGATTATAGAAAACTGGAACCTTCGAAGGCGCACAATTCTTCAAAGTTTTCATCTGACAAAAATCAGGAACAAAAAACTCAGTTGTTCCTTCAACAATTTTTTTAACAGGAAAAAGACATTCGCCAAATTTTTCTGACATTTCAATCGTGTGGTATTGGTTTAATTACGCTAAAAAGGTTTTTTCGATAGCGCCAACATACTGTTCTATATTTTCTATGGCAATCGTTTTATTATTCCTTTCGTATTTTTATTTGCACGAATCCACGATCAGGAGAAGTCGTAATTGAATTTCACAGAGTTTGGATGGAACGGGTTAAACTTTGAGGTACCCGATGACGCCCGTTTTACACGCTTTGCAGGCGACGCTAAAAGGGGTTCCTTTGTGTTCGAATCTGACGAATATCTTATTGAAGGAAAATGGGAACCCATACCAAAAAGGCGTCAATCCATCTCGGTTATTGCGACAACTCTGATCGAGAAAATGGGAGAACAATACAGCAAAAAAAGAGGACGGCTTAGCAGCCGAGCTATAAAAGTGCTGGAAAAAAGAGACGCTCGAGTTTATACGCACGATGCCCTTTTCATGGTAGTAAAAGAGCAAGTTGATGAACGTTTTTATTTTTGGTATTGCGACGAAAGCAACCGAATTATAATTGTGAGGTTCATTTTCAAAACATTTGATGAAACTTCAAAAAAAATAATTAGGAAAAATATCGAAAGTTTCATTTGCCACAAAGAAGGCCCAAATGTTTGGTCTCTTCTAAGCTTCCGTTTTGAAGCGCCAAAGGATTTTTATTTAACTGAAGCCAAAATTGCGGTTGGCAGAGCTCATTTTGTTCTAACAGCGAAAAAGGTATCATCGTTTTCAGAAAAGATATCAAGTTTAATTGTTGATTATTATTCTTTGGCGAACGTCGTTTTCAAAGATACGTATAATAATATCGACGAATGGTTTAAGAAAAACTATGAGAAAGACCTTTTCAGACAATTGAAAAAACGTAAAATTAAGTTTGTACCTGCAGAACAGAGAAAACTTTCGACCCACAACTTAGTAATCAAAGAAGGCATCAGCAAATCTGGATTGTCTTGGAGAAGCACAACTTTGTATTCAAATTTGTCGTGGTATTGCCAAGAATCAAACCGCATCTACACAGTTACTATTGCATCAAGCCTTTCTAAACCAATTTTCTTGAAACGAAAAATGTCAGAAATTGAAAATGCTGACTTATTGGAAAGTTTTTTGTCATCGTTTAAATGCCACTTATAGATAAAAACAAGATTTTGTAAAATGCCAAATTACTACACAGGGTGATGTAACCATTTCTATGGATTATCTACCTTTTTCTTTTCTTCCTCAGTTTCTTTTTTGCCAAATTTAGACGCCACTTCTTCTGGGATTAGGAATGCTATAAGCCCACGTTTAGCAAGCTCGTTAAAATATGAGTTTAAGGAGATTTCAGCCTCACTTGGAAGCATTTTATATTTTAAACATAATTGGTCAACAATTTCTTTTGTGGTTCTTTTTCCATCACACAGTTCCCAGACGATTGAGCCAACAGTATCAAGGTGGATTTTTTTCTGCCGCGTTTGAGGAGACGCTGAAGGAAACAGGCTTCTTTTTGGACGCCGTCTCCTAAGTTTTTCTTGTTCTTCTTTTTCGTCCTTTTTCACTTCCCGCTCGATGATCAAAGTTATATTATTATTTTCGTCTCTTTCCTGCTTCAACGTTGGGTTAGGAACAGGAATTATTTTCAGGAAATCACTTCTGGAGATTGGTGGAGCCTTTTCCTTCTTTTTTCCCCGAAGCCTATCCAAAATCATGTTCATCATTCCAGCATAGAATTTTCCCTTTGTATCTTAAAAAACTAATCTATATAAAAACGGTGTAACTTTTGAGCAGTCACTATTAACGCAAATACTTTTAATCAGACTAAACATATTTTTCGAAAGAATGTATCGCTATATCCTCAAAAAGGTATAACAAAACAAGCCAATGAATTGATTTGAGCTCTTGTTGAAAGTTCAAAGGTGATGAAAAATAAAGTCAAAAGTAATCTTTCAACCTTACGGAAAAAGGATTGAAACACGTATAGGCGACACACTTCTCGATATCGCAAGAACTATCGGCATTAATCTTAGTTCTATTTGCGGAGGAGAAGGACTATGCGGAAAATGCAGAATCATCATACGTTCAGGAAAGGAGCATCTGTCAGATCCCTCGCAGTCTGAAAAACACGTATTTTCTAAAAAGGAACTATCTTCAGGTTTCAGATTGGCGTGTCAGGTAAAAGTAAGGAAAAGCGGCACAGTTGTCGTCGAAGTCCCATCTGAAAGTTTACTGGATCAGCAGAGACTACTATTTAAGGGCCTAGAGAAAAAAGTTAAGTTGAAACCCGCAATAAGAAACGTTGTTGTTACTCTCAAAAGCCCTTCACTGAAGGATTGTCAATCTGATGTTGATCGGCTCCTAGACACATTAAAGCCAGAAACTGGCTGTCAACTAAATCTTGACTTTGAGGCTTTAAAGAAGATTCCCATTGTTATC
Organism: uncultured Candidatus Bathyarchaeia archaeon; assembly: GCA_964584965.1. GTDB lineage: Archaea > Thermoproteota > Bathyarchaeia > Bathyarchaeales > DTEX01 > JAGTRI01. The sequence continues at coordinate 38,986 of CAZPBM010000018.1, forward strand.
CGAGAAAAAGATTGGGTTGTTACTGCCACTATTTGGAAAAATCAGGAACTAATTAGTATTCAGCCTGGAAAGGTTTCCGCTAGCTACGGGTTCGCTGTCGATGTTGGTACAACCAAGCTTGCTGGTTACCTTTTGGACTTAAGCAATGGCGAAATCGTGGCTTCAGCTTCGACTATGAACCCTCAAATTCCTTTCGGAGAAGACGTAATCTCAAGAATACGGTTCATAATGGAAAATCCTGAAAATCTTTTGCAGCTACAAAGGTCTGTCATTGTTGGTATCAATAAATTAATTGACGAAACATGTAAAGAAGCAAATGTGTTGGCAGAAAACATTTATGATTTTTGTTTTGCTGGGAACACTGCAATGCATCACATTTTTCTTGGCATTCCTCCAAACCACGTATCTCTAATGCCTTACCCACCAGCTTTGCAGTCCTCTGTTGATGTCAAGGCAAGAGAGATTTCTCTGAAAATAGCAAAAGGAGCATACGTTCACGCTTTACCGACGATTGCAGGGTTTGTTGGAGGAGACGCTGTGGCAGATATTCTTGCAACTGAAATACACAAGGCTAACGAGCTTTCGATGCTTATTGATATCGGAACAAACACCGAAATAATTCTCGGTAACAAAAATAAACTTGTGGCGTGTTCTTGCGCCTCCGGTCCTGCTTTTGAAGGTGCACACATCAAACATGGCATGAGGGCGTCTAACGGCGCTATCGAGCAGATATGGATAAACCCTGACAACTTTGAAGTTAGATATAAAACGGTTGAAGGAGATAAACCTCGTGGGTTATGCGGGTCAGCCATTGTTGACGCTGTAGCTGAGCTTCTAAAAAACAAACTAATCGATAATAATGGAAGGTTTAACAGAAACATTAACACACCAAGGTTAAGAATTATGGGAAAATCTTCTGAGTTTGTGATCGCCTGGCAGAATGAAAGTTTGACTGAAACGGATATTTCAGTGACACAGGAAGATATCAGAGTGGTTCAATTAGCAAAAGCCGCGATCTACACTGGTTCTTATATTTTGATGAAACATTTAGGAGCTACGTTCAACGATATTGAGAAAATGTATCTAGCTGGGGCGTTTGGAACCTATGTGGATCCGTTAAACGCAAAGGTCATAGGCATGTACCCAGATATTCCGCTTGAGAAGGTTCAGTTCGTAGGCAACACATCTGGTTCAGGTGCGAGGATGGCGCTTCTTTCTGTTGATGTTCGCGAGGAAGCTCAAAAAATCGCGAGATCCGTTGAGTATATAGAGTTAGGTGCTGATCTAAACTTTCAAAACGAGTTCCTAAAGGCAACATACTTACCACACAAAGAGTTAGACCGATTTCCAAGCGTAGCAAGAATAGTTAATTAAACTGAAAATGCCCAAAACAAATCAACTTTTTTGATATGAAAACATAAAAACGCAACTCCAATATTTTTGAAGGTGAATAGAGCATTAGCGAATGGTTGAGGAAATTTCATGAAAATTGCAAAGAGAATGCAGTTGATTGAGCCTTCTGGCACGATCGCTATGGCTGAAAAGGCTCGCGAATTGCAGAAAGCAGGTCGAAGGATTCTAAATTTAGATGTTGGAGAACCTGACTTTGACACGCCTGAACACATAAAGCAAGTAGCCATTGAGGCTATTAGAAGCGGATTCACCCATTATACGTCAAGTAAAGGAATCCTTGAACTTAGACAAGCAATTGCTGACGACCTCTCCTCTCGAAACATCAATGCAAATCCGGATAGTGAAATAATCGTAACCCCTGGTGGAAAACATGCTTTGTACTGTGCTTGTCTGGCTACTTTGGATCCTGAAGACGAGGTTTTAGTTCTCGCTCCAACTTGGCCTACTCATTTTCAATGTGTTGAGTGTGCTGATGCCCGTGCAATCGAAGTTTCATGTGGTCCTTCTTACGTTTTAGATGAAGAAGCCTTAAAAAACAAAATAACAAGGAAATCCAAAATGATTTTGGTAGGTTCTCCAAACAATCCAACCGGAGGCGTAATAAGCCCTGAAGAGATTAAGGTTATCGTCGACCTCGCAGTTGACTATGACTTGCTTGTTCTTTCAGATGAGATTTATGACCGCATAGTCTATGACGGGGTAAAAATTCGTAGTCCTGCATCATTCCGATGATTGTAGGGAAAGATGTATTGTCATAAATGGTTTCAGCAAAGCGTACGCGATGACCGGTTGGAGAATTGGCTATGCTTTTGCGGATAAAGATATAATCGACGCAATGGTAAGAATCCAACAGTCGACAACAACTTGTCCAGCTAGCTTTGTTCAAAAAGCGGGAGTTGCAGCGCTTAGAGGACCTCAAGATATTATCTCGAAGATGATTCAGGAATACGACAGAAGAAGAAAATTCATCGTCAACCAACTTAATGACATAACGGGTTTAAAGTGTAATATGCCTAAGGGTGCATTCTACGTTTTTCCAAAAATTGAGAAAACAGGAATTTCGAGTCTCGAATTTTGCAGCAAGCTGCTTGAACGGGAAGGCGTATCTACGACTCCTGGCAGTGTTTTTGGCGAAAGCAGCGAAGGCTATGTTCGTATGTCGTATGCCACGAACCTTGAAATAATAGGAGAAGCCGTTAAAAAGATTAAGGGATTCGTTGAAAATTATATAAAGTAAATTGGTGAAAAAAGATGTTTGACAAGAAATCGATAGAATTTCTAAAGAACATGACCGAGTCTTTTGGACCGTCAGGTTTTGAAAGAGAAACTGCTGGAATAATTAAACAATATATGAAGCCTTTTTTAGACGACATTATTACGGATAAGCTTGGCTCAATCGTTTTTGTAGCTAAAGGCGAACAGGAAAAACCGCGGGTTCTTCTTGCTGGGCACATTGACGAGGTTGGTTTCGTAGTTTCAGGTATCGACGAAAACACAGGATTTCTTACATTTAACCCTATTGGAGGATGGTGGGATCAAGTCTTACTTTCTCAAAAAGTCGTAATAAGGACAGCGAAAAGCGACATATATGGAGTCATTTCTTCCAAACCCCCTCACCTCTTAACAGACGAGGAGCGTACTAAAGTTTTCACGCAGGATAAGATGCTTATCGACATTGGTGCAACATCTAAAAAAGAGGCAGAAGAGGCGGGAGTCAGAATCGGAGACCCAATAGTTCCCTTTTCACCATTTAGCTTAATTCGTGATGGAAAAGTGGCTATGGGAAAAGCCTTCGATGATCGGCTTGGTGCTTTTGTAATAATGGAATCAATTAGACGCATAAAGGAGGAAAAGATTTCTCACCCAAACATTGTATATGGCGCTGCAACAGTGCAGGAAGAAGTTGGCTTGAGAGGTGCACAAACTGTGGCTCACCTCGTTAACCCTGATGTTGGGATTGTTTTAGAAGTTGATATTGCCGGAGATGTTCCAAGTGTGAAGCCTCACGAGGCACCTTCTAAAATGGGTAAAGGTCCAAGTCTGCTGACCTATGACCGAACGATGATTCCTAATCAGCCATTTAAGGAGTTTGTCTGGAAAACATCTCAAGACGCCGGGATTCCGCTTCAGCTTTCTCAAGTTGCTCGAGGAGGAACGGATGCTGGCAGAATTCACCTTGACAGGGCTGGTTGTCCAAGCATCGTTATAAGCGTTCCAACGAGACACATTCACAGCCATGTCGGCCTGTTTAGCCTTGAAGATGCAGAGAACGCCATTAAACTCGTTATTGAGATAATAAAAAGGCTTGACATGAAGACTGTAGAAAACTTTACAAAAATCTAGACTAAATTAGTAAATAAAGGTTCAAAGTTATTCTACATTCTTTCTTTCTTTGAAAAAATACCGGGTTTGTCCTAGGGTCTGTATGTTTAATGGTTTGATTTTAACTATAATGGGAAAGTCTTTTACGACTTTTCCAAGCACAAGGCAGTGGTGTGGCGGAAGGCCTCGGACAATTGACACCGCTGTTTCTGCATCAACTCTTGCAGCTCTTGAAACTATTTCTAAATCGTGTTCATTGACAAAATTTAGTAGAAAAATGTTGTCTGCTTGGCGGTAAATGTTCTCGTTAATTGTGTTTGGCTGATTTGTCACAAAGGTCGTAAATAAGCCATAATGTCTCATTCTCGTGACTGCATCGTCCCAATACGTTTCCCTAAGATAAAGGTGAGCCTCTTCAGCGAATAAGAATGCCGCCCTAATTTTCCATTGAGAAAGAATTTCCTGAAGTTTCGCTAGAACAAATTCAACCACAATCTGTCTATCAGTCGGCGACGTATCGCTTAGGTTTATAACTACTGCCCCTCCACCATTACTTTCAGTTTTCTTTAAAAGCGCCTCAAGATCTACAGCTTCAGCCATGTTGTCTGTGAAAAACCCAGAATGAACCATGGCGTAATAGCGTGAGTACATTGCATCTCGGACATGCTGGTTACACTTCGAACGGTTGATAGCCCCGCCTAGCTCGTGCAGGGTTACTGTTCCGTTTTCTTCAAGAGCTCGCCAGATGTGACGGAATTCCCGAGCTGAAGTTCCAGGCAAATTGAGCGCGTAAGTAAGAATCCGCATTATGACATAGAGGTTTGTTTGATAAAGGGTAACCTTGAAGTTTTTACCAGGTGACAGAACGTGGATTTTTTCAAAGTTCTCGTTTTTTGTGCCACCTTCTGATAAACCCAGATTTGTGTATTCGCCGTTGATGTCAAGGATTACAACTGTTGCTCCGTGGTGAACGAGACCTAAGACTAACAATTTTGAAAGATGCGACTTTCCTGTGCCTTTCTTTCCTGTGATTATGTTAAGCCGTCCATCCATCTCACAAGCATCAATGCTTAAAGGCGCTTTATCGTGTGTCGTGCCTAAGTCGATTCGTAATCCTCTTGTGATGCCTGCCAAATTTAGCAGAGTTTCCGTTTGCAGCTTTTGCACGATGGAATGTGTGCGAGATGGAAGCCAATTGTTGTCTGAATAAATTTTTCCATCAGCTAGGGTGCCATATATCTTACAGATAAGTAATCTTGCATCTTGAATGTAGAGTATGTGCGACATAATGTCAAGTGGGTCAGAATCTTCGCCTTGAGCTGCCTCGTCTGTGTTAGGTGAACGAAGAAGTTCCTCTATCACTCCTGGCACGTTGGCAAACTGGATGTCTATAACTTGGGCAATCATGGATTTTCCTACTTTCTTGTCTTCGATGATTAGGTAGCCTCCCTTTTCTACATCTTCGCCCGGAAAACTCAATACGTGCAAAGTGTTTCCGACTTTTTTATAAATTCGCATTTTTAGTCCTCGAAGCCTGTGCCGTATGGTCCAAACAGTGTCTTTCGCATGTTGTTTCGGGGAACAATTTTTAACCCATACTCGTGCGCAAGAAAACTTTGAATGCCGATAACGTCGTTTGCCGTGAAGGTTGAATAGATATGAGCTAAGCGAAGGCATTCTGGATATCCTTGGAACAAAAGTTCATTGCCAAGAAGTTTTTGAACAGCCATTATGCCATCTTCCTTGGAGAGACTTTTGTCGATATCTAAGCGGAAGGCAGAACCACCTGGCGCTAGATTAGCTACGTAGATCCTTCCAAGCAAATGTGCATTTTTTGTTATGGACAATGGTAACTCGTCCACCTCGAAGAGGCATGGCGGTTCATGATTCACAACAATGTCCGTTATTTTCCAGCCCAGAAACCTGATTGTTGTAACCTTGGTGAAAGCGAGAATAGCATTTTCGTGTTTTCTTGCCGTTTTCAGAATGTATGAAACCTCGTTAGCCATATTTCCAGAATTTCCTGCAGTTAAGGAACCGTCCCAAAGGATGATGCTTCCAGCTGCATGATATGCGATGGTTGTTTGAATCAATTTTTCCACGTGATTGCATAATTTTCCAATCACTTCAAACAAAGGCATGCGGCTAATGTTTGCTTCTGGCAATGTGCCCTTTTCAAAGTGGTTGAAGAGTTCTTGTCTGTTTTCTTCTGTGATGTGAAAAGGAAATGGGCCAATTCTGAGATATCTGTATTTTTGGTTTAGATTCCACACGATTGCGCCTCTGACTGCGCATAGGATTCCGGTCTCTGTTTCTCCAAGCTTTATGCCAGATACGTCTATTCCGACGATCGGTGTTTGGTCTTCGATGGCTGTTAAAGGCGTCAAAAGAGTTGATAGTGATTTTCTTTCAAGGGTCTGGTGGAAAACTTGTTGGTTATTTGGTTCTAGGTGTTCAAGAAGATGTGTTTCGAATGGCTGAAGTGTTTTTTCTCTAACATTGTACATTGTGTGTAGACTTGCTTCTGTAAGTTTTTTGCTTAGTTCCGTTTCTCGCATGATTGGTGGAAAGTTATATCTTGGTGTTATTGTATATTGTAATTGTTCAATCATCAATATTCACCAATTTACAATTAATGTGTGATGTTGATATATAAATGTTGCGCATGTTCAACTTGAACAATTCAATAATCAATAATATTCAACAATAAACATGACAAAGACAACGTGTGATTGCCATATGACAAGTGAGATCGAAGGAAAACCGGACACGACAAAACCTCTCGTTCACATAAAAATGAAAGTTGGAAACATCGAATTCGAGCTTGACTGTAGAGAAGACCAAGTTCAGGAACTAGTGCAGAAAATTTTAGCAAGCGCAACTGAATATGCCGGCAAGACCGTTAACGTTCCGATTGAAAGAACTTCTTCTCCAGTAAGGGCTGATACGTGCAGAGATATTGCGGAAAGACTTTGGAATGAAGGTTTCTTTTCTGAGCCAAAATTGCTAGGTGACGTGCACGAGGAGATGACGAGAATAGGTTATCACTTTGACCGAACAGCGGTTTCACATGTTCTCCGAGACATGGTTAGAGACGGCATCATAACAAGAGAAGGAAAGCCTCGCGGCTATTTATATGTGCAAAAACGTCCACCTATGCCAACTCCAGTTTCAAGTTCTGTCAGCTAAAGGAAATTTTGTTTCTATTTGAGAAATGATAGCTATGTCTGAAAGAAGCTTAGAAACCAACGAATCTCGAGATGCAATAGTTTTGGTTGTCGCTCATTGCGTCTTGAACCAAAGTACGAGGTGGTGGCAAAAAGGGCAAAACGTAAAAAGAAACCTTGGTCCTGTTTACGAAATCTTGCGTTTCTTATCCGAGGAAAAAATTGGAGTTTTTCAATTGCCATGCCCAGAGTACACGTTTCTGGGAAATCCTCGTCCCCCGGCGACAAAAGACTATTACAAAAATTTACGAGGGTTTAAGGAACATTGTGAACAGTTAGCGGTCGATTCAGCTAAACACCTAAGTTTATTGGTTGAAAAGGGAAGAGAGCCGAAAACTGTTTTGCTTGCTGTCGTTGGTATAGAGAGGTCTCCTTGTTGTGGAGTAAATTGCACTCCAAGGAATATTGGTGGTGAAACAAAATACGAAAAGGAAAAAGGATTATTTCTTGAGGCCTTATTCGAAGAATTGAAAAAATTTGGCCACACAATTCCCATGGTTGGATTGGACATGCATCAGCCAGATGATGTGTGCAGAAAACTGGCTGCTCTCCTGAAGAGACACATTGAGTAAAAATTTGATTTAATAGCGTTTTGTTCCATCAGTCTTTCTCTAGCTTCTTTTCGGTGAAAAAACCTACTGTTTGTGTAAGTTGTTGAGGGGGGAGGGGGTATATATAGTCGGGTCAGCTTTTTTGGCCATCTTACCTGTTCTTATTCTATGCAAATTGAAAACTTTTTTTCTTTATGTAGGCTTTGTGGATTTAAACGTTTCAGTTTGGTTTGATTTGTGTAGCATCGTTTTTCGATTTTTGTGCAGCTAATTGTTTTTCATACAGATACGGAAAATGGAGGCTATAAAGACAACATTGGTTATTTCTTATTCTTTTATATTGATTGTTTGTGTCCAGAATGGCGCACTTGACGGTTTTAACCTGTTACTTTTTAATTCTTAAATGTTAAGATGTTTCGCTGTTATGGCTTGAGGTCAGGAATAACGTGTTCATCTGGGGTTTTTGACAATTGTTTGCTTATCACTAAATTATCTTGACTTTTTTGTTCAGAATTTTCTCAGCTTATCTTCTACAATCGTTTATCAGCTCCTTGAAGGTGAAATTTAGAATGGGTAAAAAACTAAAAATCTTTGAGTTTCTCCCAAAATAAATCTATGTGAGACTTTTATTCGTCTTTTTGTTTGGAAAGCGGGAATGATAACATTTATTAACATCGTTTATCGTTTACTCATTAGCTTTCAAAAACTGTGAAAACAATCATGGACTCCCACTTGGGCTGGGTGGCTACCGGTCCGTTGGAGGAAAAAACTCTGAAAAATAGAACCTGTAAACATTTAGTGTGTTCAAACCTTGAAGGGGGATTATTTTCAGTTTGATTAATGTTGATGATGCGTTTTTGGTGCAGAAGGCTCTCTTTGAAGAAAAAGGTTTAGTCAGGCAACATCTTGACTCTTATAATGAGTTTGTTGAACACGGTCTTCAGCAGGTGATAGACGAGGTTAGCGAAGTCGAAATTGAGGTTCCTGAAGGACCATACAAAATAAAATTTGGAAGAATTTTTATTGTCCGCGAAATCGAAAACGACGTAATTTACGGTCCTTACATAACTGAGGTAGATGGAACACGGCACGAAATTTACCCTATGGAAACAAGGCTTAGAAATCTTACTTACACGATGCCTCTTTCCGTGGAGATGACGCCTGTAATCGACGATAAGGAACTTGAGAAAGAACTTGTCTACATCGGCGACTTGCCAACGATGCTTAAGTCAAAATACTGTCTTCTTTCGGAGCTCAAAGATGATGAGCTGGTTAGGCAAGGCGAAGACCCTCTTGACCCAGGCGGCTACTTTATTATTAATGGGTCTGAACGGGTCATCGTAGCCATTGAAGACTTGGCTCCCAACCGCATTCTAGTAGACATTGACACTAGAGGCGTCAATCCAGTGTACCAGGCAAAGGTTTTCTCTACAACAGTTGGGTTCAGAGCTCGAATAGAGCTCAGGCTTAAGTCTAACGGGACAATCCACATTTCGGTTCCAGGAGTCCCATCTGAAATTCCATTCATAGTCATGATGAGGGCTTTGGGTCTACAATCTGACCGAGAAATTGCTGAGGCGGTTTCCGCAGATAAAATCATTCAAGGTGAACTTGAACCGTCATTCGAGATGGCTGCAGATGTCGAAACTACGGAGGACGCTCTTCTTTTCATCGGTAACAGGGTAGCTCACGGGCAAGTGAAAAGCTACAGGCTTATGAAAACAGAAACAATTATTGACAGAAACTTTCTGCCGCATGTCGGAAGAACAAAAGATAGCAGGAAAGACAAGGCTTACTTCCTTGGTGAAATGGCTTCTAGAGTCATTGAGTTGAAGATTGGACGACGAAAACCCGACGATAAAGACCACTTCAAAAACAAGCGGCTGAAGCTTGCTGGACCACTTCTCGCAGACCTATTCAGAGTAGCCTTCAGAAATCTGTGCCGTGATATTAAGTATCAGCTTGAAAGAATGGGACTTAAGAGAAGAATGATAAGCGTCTCAATCGCTGTGAGACCTGGAATCATTTCAGATAAGCTTCAACACTCATTAGCAACTGGAAACTGGGGTAGAGGAAGAGTGGGAATCACGCAGCTGCTTGATAGAACCAACATGATATCTGCCCACAGCCACCTGAGAAGACTGCAATCTCCACTCAGCCGCAGCCAACCAAACTTCGAGGCAAGAGACCTTCACGCCACTCACTGGGGAAGACTTTGCCCAAACGAGACCCCTGAGGGCGCAAATTGCGGACTAGTGAAGAACCTTGCATTGTCAGCGTCAATATCCGTTGGATTGGATCAGGAAAAGGTAAAGCAGATGCTTTACAGAAGAGGCGCCATCCCATTAACCGAAGCCAACGAGACTCTTCGCGTTTCGGGTGCAAAGGTTTTTGTCGACGGCTGCCCAATTGGCTATCACATTTCTCCAATAGAATTTGTCAATAAGTTAAAAGAGGACAGAAGGAAAGGCACTATTTCATCTGATATAAATGTTGCATATTTCTCTAAGGCTCACGGAGTAAACGAAGTTTATGTTAACTGCGACGAAGGGCGAGTTCGCCGAGCTCTCATAATTGTCGAGGACGGCAAGCCTAAGCTTGGCGACGAAGAGATGGTAAAGATCCGCTCTAAAGAGTGGAACTGGGAAGACCTCATCAAACGAGGTATTATCGAATACTTGGACGCTGAGGAGGAAGAAAACGCTTTAGTGGCCTTAACTCCAGAAGACATAACGATTGAGCATACCCACCTTGAAATTACTCCTTACTCGATTTTGGGAACTTGCGCGTCTTTGATTCCTTATGCAGAGCACAATCAGTCACCTCGAAACTCTTACGAATCCGCGATGTCGAAACAAGCATTAGGCATCTACGCCGTGAACTTTCCGTTAAGAGTGGATTCAAGGTCTCATGTACTTCATTATCCGCAAACTCCTGTTGTCCAAACAAAACCGTTAGACGTCATAGGATACAATCTTAGACCTTCTGGGCAGAATTGTATTGTAGCAGTTCTCTCGTACGAAGGCTATAACATGGAGGACGCCTTAATTTTTAACAAGGCATCTATAGAAAGAGGCGTGGCCCGTTCGACGTTTTATAGAATCTACGATGCTGAGTGCCGTCAATATTTGGGAGGTTTAAAAGACCGCCTAGTTATACCTGAGCCGGGAACTCGTGGATACCGTGGAGAACAATATTACCGTTTCATAGAAGAAGACGGAGTTGTGAATGTCGAGGCTGATGTTTCAGGCGGTGACGTGCTGATTGGCAGAATAAGCCCACCACGTTTTCTCGAGGAATACAAGGAATTCGAAATCAAAGGACCAACTATGAGGGATTCTTCTGTTGACATGAGGCCCTCAGAAAAAGGCACAGTTGACGCAGTTTTCATCTCTGAGACAAATGAAGGAAGCAAGCTTGTGAAAGTCAGAGTGCGGGATGAACGAATTCCAGAACTGGGAGATAAATTTGCCTCTCGCCACGGTCAAAAGGGCGTTATAGGAATGATTGTGCCACAAGAAAACATGCCCTTCAGCGTTGATGGCATTGTGCCAGACATCATCATTAATCCACACGCATTTCCCTCAAGAATGACCATTGGACAGTTTTTGGAATCGCTTGCAGGAAAGGTGGCATCTGCAAGAGGAGAAGTTATGGATGGAACCCCATTCATCAATAAGAAGGGTGATGAGCTCAAACAAATGCTTATAGACCTTGGCTTCAGCTATACTGGGCGTGAAGTCCTTTATGATGGAATAACGGGAGAAAAGTACGTCACAGAAGTCTTCATGGGCGTAATCTATTACCAGAAGCTGCATCACATGGTTGCTGACAAAATCCACGCGAGAGCAAGAGGACAAGTTCAAATGCTCACAAGGCAACCAACTGAGGGAAGAGCAAGAGGTGGCGGACTACGATTCGGTGAAATGGAAAGAGACTGCTTGATTGGACATGGTGCAGCTATGTTGCTTCGTGACAGACTCCTCGAGGAATCAGACAAATACGTTCTTTATGTCTGCGAAAACTGCGGTCTAATCGCATATTACGACATCAAACAGAGAAAGTACATTTGCCAGATCTGCGGAGAACAATCACGTGTTTCACCAGTTCAAGTTTCATACGCTTTTAAGCTGCTGTTACAGGAGCTAATGAGCTTGTGTGTTACGCCTCGGCTGAGGCTTAAGGAGAGAGCCTAAAATGGCAGTTGAAGAAATTTACGACAAGATTATTGAAGAGATTCGTTTTGGTGTTGTTTCTCCTCAAGAGATTCGTAAACTGTCCGTGGTCGAGATTAAAACAGCAGACACTTATGACGAGGACGGTGCCGTAATACCTTCGGGGCTTATGGATAGCAGGCTCGGAGTTCTCGAACCGGGGCAAAGATGTAGGACTTGCGGCAACACAGCTGCTAGATGCCCAGGGCATTTCGGCCATATTGAGTTGGCAGTACCCATCGTTCACGTGGAATTTACCAAAAAGATTCATGATTTGCTTCAAGCGTTTTGCAGAAACTGTGGGCACATCTTGCTGTCTGAATCAACAACCACAAGGCTTAGAAAACGTGTTTCACGTATCAAAAAGCTGATGGGTTCGGTGCCAGACCATTATTACGACACTATTCTTGAACGAACAAAGAAAAACAAGGAATGCCCATATTGTGGCACAAGGCAATACAAAATCGAGTTTGTTAAGCCAACAGTTTTCTACGAACACATTGAAGAAGGCCCTCAACGGTTAACCGCAAGCATGATACGTGAAAGATTTGAAAGAATACCTGACGAAGACCTTGAAATACTAGGATATGACCCTAAAAGTGCACGTCCAGAATGGATGATTCTTCAAGTTCTACCTGTTCCACCCGTCTATGTTCGACCATCAATTACACTGGAGTCAGGAATCAGGTCTGAAGACGATTTAACGCATAAGCTAGTTGATATTATTCGAATCAACGAGCGCCTCAAAGAAAACATTGAGGCAGGCGCCCCAACGCTAATTATTCAAGACCTTTCAGAACTTTTAGAATACCATGTCACCACGTACTTTAACAACGAATCTTCGGGAATTCCGCCTGCTAGACACCGGTCTGGAAGAGCCCTAAAAACGTTGTCTCAACGGCTTAAGGGCAAAGAGGGACGATTTAGAAGTAACCTTTCTGGAAAAAGGGTTGACTTTTCAGCTCGTACAGTAATTAGTCCAGATCCGAATCTTGACATAAGCGAGGTTGGGGTGCCAATAACCATTGCAACAAAGCTTTCTGTTCCAGAGAAGGTTACAAATTGGAACCTGCAAGAGATGCAACGCTTAGTTAGCAACGGACCTGACAATTATCCTGGCGCTCTGTACATTGTTAGGCCTGATGGAAAACGTGTAAGATTGGAGTTCGTTTTGGACAGGGAAAAAATCGCTGAAGGCGTGGAACCAGGATACATCGTTGAACGGCACATTAGAGACGGAGACGTAGTGATCTTCAATAGGCAACCTTCGCTTCATAGGATGTCCATAATGGCTCATTACGTGAAAGTTTTGCCCTATAAGACATTCCGTCTACACCTGTGTGTATGTCCGCCCTACAACGCAGACTTCGATGGAGACGAAATGAACCTCCACGTTCCGCAAAGCGAGGAAGCTCAAACTGAAGCTAGAATTTTAATGCAAGTTCAAGATCATATTCTTTCACCTAGATTTGGCGGTCCGATTATTGGTGCCATCCGAGATTTCATAAGTGGAGCATATTTGCTAACTCGAAGCAAACCTGAACCTACTTATCTAAGTAAAAAAGAGGTTTGTGAGCTTCTGTTTGCCACAGGGTACGATGGTCCGTTGCCGGAACCAGAAAAGAAGAAACCTCAGCCATTATGGACTGGAAAACAAATATTTAGCCTCTTTTTGCCCAAGGATCTTAACTACGCTTTAAAAGCTAGTATTTGCCAAAATTGTAAGGAATGTTTACGTGAAGAATGCCCACATGACGCCTATGTTGTCATCAAGAATGGTACACTAATAAACGGTGCAATAGACAGAAACTCCATAGGCGCAGAAAAATCTGAAAGCCTCCTTCACAGAATAATAAAGGACTACGGAACTGATGCTGGAAGAGAATTTCTGAACAGGATTAGCCGCCTGTTAGCCAAGTTTGTTTCAATGCGTGGTCTTTCATACTCATACAGTGAACTGGAACTTTCACAAAATGCGAAGCAGAAAATCCAACGCCGAATTAAAGAAGCAGAAAAAAACGTTGATAGGCTAACTCAGCAACTGCTTAATAAAGAACTAGAAAGGCTGCCTGGACAAAGCTTAGATGAATCGTTTGAAATTTACGTTATGGATGAACTGTCGAAAGCTAGAGAAAAGGCAGGTGAAGTTGCTGACTTAGATTTCAGCATGGACAACGCAGGAGTAATAATGACGAGAAGCGGCGCAAGAGGTTCAACGATGAACATTGGTCAGATGGCTGCATGCCTCGGTCAGCAATCCGTTCGAGGAAAACGGATTATGCGTGGGTACTTAGATAGGGCTCTTCCTCACTTCGAGGCAGGAGACCCTTCTCCGAAAGCAAGAGGCTTCATTTATTCATCATATCGTGATGGGTTAAGCCCTGTCGAGTTTTTCTTCCACGCTATGGGTGGCCGTGAAGGTCTTGTAGACACCGCTGTTCGAACTCAACAAAGCGGGTACATGCAGAGACGGCTTATTAATGCTATGGAGCACCTTCGTGTCGAATATGATGGGACGGTTAGGAACTCTGTTGGCGACATCATACAATTTAAATACGGTGAAGATGGCGTAGATCCAGCCCGTAGCGATCATGGTAAAGCTGTAAACGTTGGCAGACTTGTTGAACAAATCGAGCTTGCCACTGAAAAGGGCCCAGCAGCATCGGAAAAATTCATTGATAAATGCCTAGAACAAGTGAAAGACCAACTAACGCCTCTCTTGGAAAAAGAATTGAAGGAAACCCTTACAAGAACAAAACTGACAGAGAAGGGTGTAGACTTAGCTGTAAATCTCACGGTTGAACGGTACAAGAAATCGCTGGTTGAGCCTGGAGAAGCAATAGGTGTAGTTGCCGCCCAATCGATTGGTGAACCAGGTACGCAGATGACTTTACGAACCTTCCACTACGCAGGTGTTAAAGAGCAAAACGTTACAATCGGTCTTCCTCGCCTCATCGAAATAGTGGATGCGAGAAGAGAGCCGTCTACTCCCACGATGACCATTTATCTGGATAAGGAAAACAGCAAAAACTTGGAAAAAGCCAAGAAGATTGCGCAAAGCATCCTTTTCACCTCAATTCAAGACGTATCAGATGCTCTTTACGTTAATCCTGAAGCTGAAGGAGTCGTAATCGAGCTTAACCCAGAGAAAATGAAGGAAAGAGGGATTACAGCGGAAATGGTTGCTGAGTCTCTCAACGTTCCAAAATACTCAGTAAGTTTTGATGGCAACAAAATTTTCGTCGAATCTAAAAAGCAAGTTCCTGCAAGAAGGCTTCTTGACCAAATATCTTCACATCATCTGCACGGTGTGCCTGAGATCAAAAGGGTTCTAGTAATAGAGGAAGAAGGCGAATGGGTCATCAGAACTGATGGGTCGAATCTTACGAAGGTTCTTGAGGTTCCAGGTGTTGATCCTACGAGGACTACCACGAATAACATTCACGAAATCTCCAAGACATTAGGCGTTGAGGCTGCTCGAAACGCGTTGATTGCTGAGGCAGTGGGGGTGCTTGAGGAGCAAGGCATGGACGTAGACATACGGCACATTATGCTTGTGGCAGACATTATGGCTGCTACAGGCAACATTAGGCAAATTGGTCGGCATGGCGTAAGTGGAGGAAAAGCAAGTGTTCTGGCAAGAGCGGCTTTCGAGATTACAGTTCCAAACATTGTCGACGCTGCTGTTAAAGGCGATAAAGATTTGCTAAAGGGGGTCACCGAAAACGTAATAGTGGGACAATCAATACCGATTGGAACAGGGCTTGTGGACATTTACATGTCTGCGGTGCCGCCTGAAAAGACGGAGGAGAAAGAAGTTGGCTGATTTAGACACGTCGCTTACGATCGCTGTGAAAACTGGTAAAGTTTTATTTGGTTTAAACTCCACCTTAAACAGTGCTATGAGTGGGAAAGTTCAACTGGTTATCGCTGCGTCTAATTGTCCAAACAAAGTACGCGAAGACCTTGAACATTACTGTAGAATTTCAAAGATCCCGTTTCTCGTATACCCGAAGACGGGCTTGGAGCTTGGAAGACTTTGCGGCAAGCCTTTTGTTGTTTCTGCTTTGGCGATAAGAGATCCTGGAGACTCGGACATAGTGAAAAAAGTGGAGGAAGGTAATGTCTAAAGGCATAAAATTTACTAATCGCGAAATGAGGTACATCGCCCTTTTCGAAAGCATAACGGGTGCAACGGTGAGAGACTGCATTGTAGATGAAGACTTCGACAGAGTCATTTTCGTGATAAAAGAGGGCGATGTTGGTATGGCTATCGGCAAACATGGAAAAAACATCTCGATGCTCGAGAAAATGACTGGAAAAAAACATGAAATTATCGAGTTCTCAGAGGATCCATCTCAATTTATCAAAAACGCCTTGAAACCAGCTAAGATTAGGGAGATACGGATAACTGAGAAGCCTGATGGGAAAACTATAGCTGTAGTGTCGGTTGAGCCAAGAGACAAGGGAATCGCGATTGGAAAGAACGGGAAAAACGCTGAAAGAATCCGTTTTTTGGCAAAACGTTACTTCGACATAAACAATGTCTCAATTATGTAACTCTATTCGCTAAAAATTTTTTAATAAATAACATCATGAACAAATAGAAATGTTTAAAAAATGGATTGATGTTTCGCAATAATGGAAAATCCATCGTAACAGCAAATTGTAAAGTGTAAAGGTGAAAAAATGGGAAAATCGCCCAAAGGAATGTTTGCTGCTAGGAAACTGCAGCTAAAACGAAAGAAACTTCGCTGGAGTAAAATAGACTATAAACGTCGCATGCTTAGATTAGACATTAAATCTGACCCTCTTGAAGGATCACCCATGGCCAGGGGAATTGTTCTTGAAAAGGTCGGTCGTGAAAGCAAGCAGCCTAACAGCGCTATCAGAAAATGCGTTCGCACACAGCTCATCAAGAACGGTAAGGTCATCACTGCCTTCCTTCCTGGGGACGGAGCCTTAAATTGCGTTGATGAACACGACGAAGTAGTAGTTGAGGGCATCGGAGGTTCAAAAGGCGGAGCGTTAGGAGACATCCCAGGAATCAGATGGAAGGTAAGCACAGTAAACGGTGTCTCCTTGAAAGAGCTTGTGCTAGGCAGAAAAGAAAAACCTTTACGTTAAGAAGCTAAGTAGAATACTAGCTCATCATCTACTATTTTCCCTTGTTAAAAAGCCTATGTAAAAAGCCTTGCCTTTCCTCTTTTAGCCTCTGTCTATGGTGAAGCAGGGGTCCAGGTCATCAGCGAGATCTTTTCGATAAATCTTGCTTTTTCACGTGTGTTGGCATATTCTATGGGAAAATGTTTCTTAACAGGCACAATTATTAAGTGCAGTATCTTGTTGTAGGTGTCATCCCAGATCTCGATCATGTCCTTTTTAATTTGAAGTGTTGACCGAGCTTTTATTACATCATAAAGGTTATCGAAGTCTGGACCTGTTCTAGAAAGAAGGATGCGATCCTCAAGTTTCACCGCATATATGTCCATGTTTTCAACTTGAATGAATCGAACTACAAGGTCGTAGATGTAGTTCAGGTCAGTCTTAATGTCAGTTATGGCGCCATAATTGCTGTCAGATCTGAGGAAACTTTTAACCAGTGTCCTAACGAGGATAGAGACGTCCATAGTCTGCTCTGGAAATTCGCCTTCAATTTTCTTTTTAAGAGACGAGTTACCCTCAGCTGACATCTGAGGCCCACTTCGAGATTTTTGACCTTATATAAACAGTGACTGTTTTTAAATAAAACATTTGCCATAATTGAATTTCTAAACTGTTTGAAAAATCATGTGAAATGTAGAAAAGGTGAAGGCATGTGCTTCTGAAGGCTCCGTTTATAGGAAAAATGGGAGGAATCTCATCTGAACATCCACTGGCTTCTGTAGCAGGTTTAAAAATTTTGTTAGAAGGCGGAAATGCTTGTGATGCTGCTGTTGCTACTAGTCTTATGCTTTCGGTAACTCAGCCACACCTCGGAGCGTTAGGCAGCGACCTTTTCGCCTTAATTCTTGACTCAGCAAGCGGAAAGGTTTATTGTATAAATGCAAGCGGCTGGGCTCCAAGGAAATTGAGCCTTGAATCTCTAAGGGAACTCGGTTTTTACGAGACGCCCGCTGAGTGTCCTCATTCAGTTGTTGTTCCAGGCTTGATTGATGGGTTAAACAAGATTCACAAGAGATTTTGCACGTTAGAGTTCCAAAAACTTGCAGAAGACTCCGTTCGCATTGCTGAAGACGGGTTTCCCATTTCCTATGGTCTCGGTAGAGCGATTAAACATAACATGCATAGACTGACGGAGCCAATGGCGAAAAGTCTTTTCTTCAAAGACGGGAGACCTCTTTGCCAAAGTGAAATATTGGCTCAAAAAGCCTTAGCTGAGACTCTTAGGGAAGTTGCTTCTAACCCACGTGTTTTTTACGAAGGGTGGATTGCAGAAAAAATTTGCGACTATCTTCGGTCTAAAGGTGGAGTTTTTGAGATTGACGATTTTTCAGATTATGAGGCTGAGTGGGTTGATCCCTTAATGGCTTCTTACCGTGACTATAGCATCTACGAGGTTCCTCCGAACAGCCAAGGCGCAACGACTATTATCATGCTCAATATTCTTGAGTGCTTCGATTCTAGAGGGTTAGGTGCATTTCGCAGTGAACGAGTTCATCTGTTCGTTGAGGCTGCCAAAAAAGCGTATGTCGAAAAAAACTTGTATCTTGCTGACCCCAAATTTGCGTCGATTCCACTAAAGAAGATACTAAGTAAAGAATACGCACAAGAACTTGCACAAAACATTAATGTTAACAATGCGTCTGAAGGGACGACTTTACATCCTGAAGACACTACTAATTTTGTTGTTTTTGATAAATGGGGAAACGTTGTCTCAGCAATTCAAAGCCTCTACTACAGTTTCGGGTCAAGCCTTATGGATCCAAAGACCGGCGTAATCTTGAACTGTAGAGGAACACACTTCACAAAGACTGGGGCGAATAGGCTTGAACCCCGAAAAAGGCCTCTACACACGTTGTCTTCGGTAATTGCAACGTCAGACAACGATGAAGCTTTTGCGTTTGGAGCCAGCGGAGGCGATTTCAGACCTCAACAACACGTTTTGCTTATAACAAATTGTGTAGACTATGATATGAGCCTTCAAGAAGCTGTGGATGCGCCAAGGTTCTTGTGGAATGGAGGCAAACAAGTTATTGTTGAAGAAAGCTTCGAAGGGCTTGATAATTTGGAAAGACTGGGGCATATTGTGATTCGCCAAAAGTATCCGGGTGGAACAGGTGTTGCTCACTGCGGCATGAGAAAGGAAAAAGTTACGATGCTTTGTGCTGATATTAGGGGAGACGGGCTTCCGTTAGGGCCTATCTGAATTGATGACATAAGTTTCTAAGCTTGGAACAACGTTTTTAACATACCTTGTATTTAGTTGCAGCGGGTGAAAGAATGCATATAGCTATTTGTGGTGAATTAGGTGCTGGATGCACAGAGGTTGGGCAGCTACTTTCTGAGATGCTTGGAATAAGGGTCATCAACTCAGCTACCATCATAAAGAGCATAGTAACTGATCTTAAAGGAGTTTACCCTGATGAGTCGTTTGGCAAGTTCAAAGATCAAGTACTTTCAGGCGAGGTTGATTTAGATGGAATGATGTCAGGTGAAATACAAGATTTTTTGGAGCAAGGCGACACCATAGTTGAGGGTCGGTCAGCTTTTATGCTTCTCAACAGAAATGATGTTTTTAAGGTTTTATTAGTTTGTCCACTTGAAACAAGAGCAAAACATATAGCTAAAAGACGTGGAGTTTCCATCGACAAGGCTAAGGAAGCCATACGCATCAGTGACAGCGAAAGACAACATATGGTTGAAAAAATGTTTAAGGCGTACTGGCTTGACCCGCACTACTATGACATTATAATAAACACTGGTTTATACAGCTTTGAGGAAACTGCGAAGCAAATACGGGATCTCGTTCAAAAAAAGATGACTAAATCCTGAAAAACATGTTTTTCATCTTTTACGTGGTTTGCGTGCTGTGTAACATGCTCTCCTCGATGATCTAATATGGTTTATTATGCTGCCTATGTGCCTCCTCACAATCTTGATGCCCAATTGGAGGTAGAGAACCAACTCAAAACTCTAGGTTGCAAGCGGATTCGCGGGTCTTTCTGGGTAATTGGTAAAAAAAGCTTGGCGATGTCAGGGAGAATATTGCAGGGTTTTTCGCCTACTCTTTTGAAAAGAATTCGGGAAGTCAGGAAGCCTGTTTCACCGAAGGATGGCGAGCAAAGGGAACTTGGAAGTCTCATCATAATTGCGTATCAAAGTCCAGATGGTATGACTCGGGTAAAGGTTCGAAACTGGTTGAGGAGGTCTCCGTGTATACGTCTTTGCCCAGGCGTGTGTGCTTTTCCGCACAGACCCTTTCATGACGAAACAGGTAGACTTATGAGCGCAGGAAGCTTCTGGGAGCACGTTCGAGAGTTTGATGAAAACGCCGTAATTATTCCTAGATTGGTTGTTGTCAACAGCAGGGCCGTCGATAGATTGCTGGCCGCAACTGAAAACCGCGTCGTAAAAGAGGTTGAAAGTATAATCAAAGGATACAAGTCTCTGATTCAGAAAATTGAACAAGACGAAATAGACAAAATTCGCTCAGTTAAGATTGTTCGCAACCTAAGAAGAAGGTTCATAATCGTAAAAAAAGTCTCTGCGTTCTATGATGAATGGCTGAAGTTGAACCTTTCAACCATTGTTATGAAGCCTTATCCAACGATAAGAAAAGTCCGTTACTTGTTTGAGGAAAAATATGGATCCTCCAGCTGGTAAAAGTCGACTATATTTTTACAGGACCTTTATGGTTGCTTGGCAAAGCACTTTATAATTTATAAATTATTATAAAATTCTTCAGGTTGTAGTTCCCTAAACTCGCTGGTTTGTTCAACTATGTGTTTTCTTATGTCCAAGCACAAATGGCACTTTGACACGTAGCCGTCTTTAAGTTCTTTATAGCCATATTCATTGATGCTAAACTGGAACAGTTTTCCAATACCCTTGTCTGAAGAAAGCATGGCGATGACGGGACAGTCGTCAAGCTTGATTCCTTGACATATTTGGTTCAGGTTTCGTGCGTTGCCTAACGAGATGCCTCCGCAGTACCCTGTAATGTAGTTGCAATAATTATCAACGTGAATATGCCAAGGCCTAGTTAACTCTTCAAAACAGGATTCGTTAACAAAGGCTTCAGCTGGTCTTTTCACAAAAAGATGC
This sequence comes from uncultured Candidatus Bathyarchaeia archaeon, assembly GCA_964584965.1. GTDB lineage: Archaea > Thermoproteota > Bathyarchaeia > Bathyarchaeales > DTEX01 > JAGTRI01. The sequence goes on from CAZPBM010000018.1 coordinate 59,980, forward strand.
CCAATCTTGTAGCACGCTCTTCCCATGGGAATGAGTTCCACAAACCCTAAGCTTCGGATTCCTGCCTTCCGCAAGTAGTCTTGAAATGACAGAGTTCCCTTGATTTTTAGGCTTCTGAATTGTTGATAAAAAAAGTCTTGGTAAACCATTATGTTTCCACTGAAAACCTTCTCGCCTATGTTGATTGTTCTAAGTGTTTTCTCAAACGGAACATACTCGAGAATGAAAGGGTTAACGCTGACTAAAATGCCGTGAAGCCCAGCTGTTTTCAGTTGAACGAGTTTTTCAAAGGTTTCTTCGTCATCATTGCTCCAAAAACAGTTGGTCTCAACAAAAGTTGACGAAAAACCAATCTTATGAGCCATTTTTACAAGGTTCAAAAGAAGACCAAAATTGAGAAAAGGTTCTCCTCCAGTAAAGTGAAGGCCAGAATTTAATCCTAACCTTGAAGTTCTCGCCAGCTGGCTCTCTTCAAAGGCTGCGTGGAGCTGGGTTAAAACCTTCTCTGCGTCGTCGAGACTTATCCAATTAGCTCGACATTTCGGTGAACAAGCATACATGCAATGTTTACACTCGCTGTTGCACTTGTAAGAAAGCAAAAGACCGCCTGAAACAGGCTTGGGAACAGGCAACCTTGCCATTATATTTCACGAGTAATTGTTCAAATTGGAAAGGTTAACATTTACCTAGAGGTTTGAGTACCTCGCAGTTGTTTAATTCTTTTTAGAAATTAACTTTTTATGCTTTGTGCAGTTGGACTTTGATTTAAATAGTTTTTTATATAAGTGTAAATAATGCACTAATCATCAAATTATGAAAAATCCTGAGGTTTGCTGAGATTTGAAACAATACGATGTTATTGTTGTAGGCGCGGGAACAGGAGGCTCCATGACAGCCAAAACTATTGCCCAAAAAGGGTTCACCGTTTGTCTAATTGACAGAAAAGACAAAGACACGATTGGGCAAAAGGTGTGTGGTGACGCAATCGGAAAACACCACTTTGATAGTCTAGGTTTAAAGCATCCTTCTGGACAGGAAAAGGAAGGAGACATCTCGGGAATTAACGTTCACTCTCCTGACTTGCAAACGGTCTTCAGAATAGTAGGCGAAGGATTAACGGGCTTCATGATTAACCGTTACCTTTTTGGGCAGAGGCTTTTAAAGGAAGCATTGGACGCTGGAGCTGAACTTTTCGATTCAACACACGTTTTGGAGCCCATTATAGAGAACGGAAAAGTGAAGGGAGTAGAGGTACGACTCCTCAAAGAAGAGGCGAAAACAAAATTTTTAGGCAATGTGATTATTGACGCTAGCGGAGTCTCAGCCGTTGTTCGAAGTCATCTGCCTCCAAAAATTGGTTTGGAAACAAACGTTCGAAGCGAGGACACCGTAGTCTGCTATAGAGAGATACGTGAACTAAAGGAGCAAGTTGATGAACCTACATTTTGCGAAATCTATTTAGACATAGAAAAGGCAGAAGGTGGGTATTACTGGATCTTTCCCGAAGGAAAGACAAAGGTCAATGTTGGACTAGGTGTCGCCGCAGTCAAAGGCCACCCGAACCCAAAAGACATGTTATACAAGCACGTTCTCACGATGCCCATGTTTAAAGACTCCACAATCATCCATGGCGGAGGAGGCATCGTCCCAACCAGAAGACCCTTAGACTCGCTTGTTGGAAATGGCGTAGTAGTCATTGGCGACGCCGGGTGCCAAGTGAACCCAATTCACGGCGGAGGAATCGGCCCTTCCATGATGGGTGGAGCAATAGCTGGAACAGTGATTACAGAAGCTTTAGAAAAGGGGCAACCAACTATTGAGAACTTGTGGCCCATCAACGTTCGTTTTATGAAAAGCTACGGAGCTAAACAAGCAGGATTAGACGTTTTCCGCGTGTTTCTTCAAAACTTGTCTAACGATGATTTGAACTACGGAATGAAGTACCGCCTAATCAAGGAAGAAGATGTTCTTAAAGCAAGTTTAGGAGAGGAAATAAGGTTAAACGTGACAGACGCCAGTCGAAGAGTGTTCAAAGGGTTAGGAAGACTGTCTTTCTTAAGGTCTCTGTATAAGATGGCGAAAACCGTTAAAACAGTCAAAACTTTGTATAACGAGTATCCGAGTTCGCCTCAGGGACTGAATGGTTGGAAAAATCAGGTTGAAAAAATATTCGCTTCGCTGGGAAGAACTTTATAGAGAACCTTAACGCTTTTCTCTTTTGAGAATGATTCAAGATGGATGTCGCTGTTCTAGTTAGTGGAGGAAAGGACTCTGCACTTGCGCTTTACAGAGCTCTAAAGCGGGGACACAACGTAAAATACCTCGTAACAATAGTTCCTCAAAGACCAGACAGCTGGATGTTCCATTACCCAAACATTCAACTAACAAGCCTTTTCGCTGAAGCATCAGGCATTCATCTCGTTAAAGCCGAAACGAAGGGCGAAAAAGAAACTGAGCTAGTTGACCTTGAGAACCTTCTCCAAACTGTTGATGTTGACGGTGTGGTTTCAGGTGCAATCTCGTCGCAATACCAAAAAATGAGGATAGATAAAATCTGTGAGAAACTCGACCTCACGTCTATAACGCCGCTTTGGCAGGAAGACCCCCTTAAACTGTTAAACGAAGTTGTCGCCCTCAAATTTCACGCGATAATAACAGGTGTTTACGCGCACGGTTTTGACCAAAAGTGGTTGGGAAGAGCCATAAACCCAAAGGTCGTAGAAGATCTTAAAGAATTGAACGCCAAGTTTCAAATCTCAATTGTCGGAGAGGGAGGAGAATACGAAACCTTGGTTCTGGACACGCCTTTTTTCAAAAAGAAAATTCAAATTAACAAAGCCAGAATAGTGTGGCAGGGCAGTTCAGGCTATCTTCTCGTTGAAGACGCTAGGCTATGCGAAAAAACTGACCCTTAGACGAATTAGCTAAAAAATTTGCAAATACATTTTTACAAAGATTTTCTGCTGTCTATTTTGGGAATATCATTTTCTCATTCGATAAGGAGACTTCGTCGTCAGGCTCGTTTGGCGTTACGAACACAAGCATTACAAGAGGAACCTTGCCTGACGATTTCATGTCGTGAATTGTGCCTTTTTGGGCAAACAGAATGCTTCCAGGTTCAGCGACAATCTTTTCTCCACCGTCAAAGGAAACGGTAAGCTCGCCTTCGATGACGTACCAGATTTCATCAGCTCGCGGGTGATAGTGCCCAGGATGCCCAAAACCGGCTGGCCAGCAGTGAACAAGCATTCTAAACCTTGGAGTAGCCAGAACCTTTTCTCTCCACGGTGGGGAGCCTTTCCGTGCCCTTATTTCGTGCAACGTGTCAATTAACTTGTTGTTTGCCTCTTCAGGCGGAACGTAAGGCATTTGCAACACCTCTCCGTTTTTCTCAGCAATAAACTTTGTTTGGTTTTATAAACTTTCGTAAAGCATTGTTAATAAAATTATGGCAATGAAAGACAAGTGTAAAAGGGTTTTCTACAAGTTTGAGGTTTCAGAACATTTTATCCTGCATTCTCCTTAGTTTCAAAAGAAATAAGTCTTCATCCAATTCAACATTGTCGTAGGTCAGTATGCCGTCTGGATGAACCCTCTTAACCACCTTTATGTTTTCAGCAAGCCCCAAGGGTAGGCAGTTCTCTTTTTTGGCAATTTCAGCTCTTTCTGCAACGCCGTAAAGGGTGCAGCCTCCGTCGCTGTCAAGAACGTCTCCCAGGTTCAATGACTCCTTGGCAGCTGCTAAAACTTCTGCAGACGGCTTAGCTGGCAACGGGGCGCCTGTGGGTTCCTTGTATAGGACTGTGCGTACCAGAGAAGTTGTAGCCTCAAGCCCTGCCCAGTGGAACGGTCTGTAAACAAGGGCGTTTTTTCCTCTTACGCCTTTTGGAGATTCGTATGTCTTGAATAGTCCTTTTACGTCTCTGCTGTCGCTTGTGACACCGTTGCTATTACGATGTTTTTGAGTTGTTTATCGCGTTGTACGCGTGCCTCGCTGCAATCTCTGGGTTTCCCGTGGACTCGGGAATCGCGTCAACGTTGCTTTGTATCAAAACTTCGCTGTTAGTTGTTATAACTGGCACGCCTTTCTCGATGTAGTGGTTAGCTTTTTCAACGTCTTTCACTTCCTCTATTTCACGAGGCTTACAGCGTGCAAATTTTACGAATCATCGAACAATCTTTTCCTTGGAAATGTCGGCAATCATGGCAATCCTAATGTCCAGAGTTTTAGATGCTTGCCCAATCGTTGAGCAACCGAAGAATCCAGCGCCAATTAGGCCCGCTTTGAGTGGTGTTCCATTTTTTTCAAGTTCGTTCAGACGATGCCTTGTAACTGCGCTCATCCCAAAGCTCATCTTAACATGCCATAATAGCCCAAAGGGTATTTTTCATTAATATTTTCTGGGAAAAACCCAGTTGTTCATATCATTTTTCTATTGTTCTGTTGCCTTTGCCCATATTCTGCAAGTTCCTTCGTTGCTGACCATACATGCTCCTACAGGTTTTTGCGGAGTGCATTTTTTCATGAACAACGGGCATTGCTTAGGCTTAATCTTTCCAACAATAACGAGGTCACATTTGCAACCCTGCTGCAAATCTGTGCTATGTTCAATTTTCACATTATACTTTGCATGGGCATCAAAATCTGCAAAATTTGGTAGCAAAGCGAACTTTGACGAAGAAATCTTGCCTAATCCACGCCAGCTACCGTCGACAACTTGAAAGGTTTTTTCCATCACTTTCCGTGCCTTAAGGTTGCCCTCTGGCTTAACAACTCTTGAATACTCGTTTTCCAGCCTCGGCTTGTTTTCAGAAAGCTGTTTCAGAATCATGTAAACACCGAAAAGAACGTCCAGTGGTTCAAACCCCGCTACGACCGTCGGAATTCCGTAGTCTTGAGGAAATACCTTGTAAGGTTCAAGCCCAATCACGGCGCTGACGTGGCCAGGAGCGATGAAGCCGTTTAGGTTCATGTCTTTCATTCCAGCAAGAACCTTCATCGCAGGCGGAATTAAACGGTGAGACACGAGAAAACTGAGGTTTTTAGAAGTCTTGTTCAGTATTTCTATGGCTGTTGAAGGCGCTGTGGTCTCAAAGCCTACTGCGAAAAAGACAAATTTCTTTCTTTTTTCTTTTTTAGCCATGTCCACGGCGTCTTTGACGCTGTAGACTACTCTAACCTCTGCTCCTTCTGCCTTGGCGTCTAGCAACGACATTCGTGAACCTGGAACGCGGAGAACATCGCCGAAACAAGTTAGGACAATGCCTTCTGAGGCTAACTCGATGGCTTCATCTACCTCAGATGCGGGTACAATGCAGACGGGGCAGCCTGGACCTGCGATAACCTCAACGTTTGTTGGAAGAAGTTCTCTTAAGCCATAATGGGTTATGGTCCACTCGTGGGTTCCGCATACGTGGCAGATTTTGACTAAATCTTTTTTTGGCGATAGTTTACGTATTTTGTCTGCTAATTGTCGGGCTGTTGCTGCATCTCTGAATTTTGAGGTGACCATGGTACTATGTTAAGCATTCTCCGATATTTATTGTCTGCACCTTTTTATGAAAAAGGAACGCTTTTTATGTACATATACGTCGATTGACTGAGATTGCATTTCTGGAACCCTGTTTGGCATAATAAGAGAATTTCAGTTTTGTCTGCGTTTTTCTACTTTTTCTAATGAAAAATAGAAAAATAAAGCCTTTAAATAGCAAAAGGCAATAAAATTTAATCTTTTTTGAATTAGTCTTCATTTTGTTCCTAAGAGTTCAGAAAAAACGTGATTTTTAGCACCACAAACATTAGTCAAGGTTTATCTGATTATTGTTGTTCGGGATAATCTGCAAGGTGTAAAAAATGTCCTTAAAGAAAGAACCATTTAAGAAGAAAGACGAAGAAGAAGAGGAAGAAGACTGGGAAGAAGAGGAAGACTGGGAAGACGAAGAGGACTGGGAAGAAGACGAAGACGATTGGGAAGACGAAGAATCAGACGACTGGTAGACCGCCTCTCCAAACCCCCAACTATTTTTGTAAAGATCCTTGATTGCACTAGTTTATTTCTCTCTCACTAGGTTAACAATAAGAAAGTACATGTTAGAATTTGCTGTGCTCATTTTCATTCTGTTCTCAGAATTTCGTCCCAGAGACGCAAAGTTTCTTCAGCTTCTTTTTGGTCGAGAACTTGAATTGCATAACCAGCGTGAACCAGAACGTAGTCTCCTGCCTTTGCCTCAACCAGCATAACGTTGACTTTCCGTAAAACGCCGTTGCCAAAATCAACCTGAGCTACGTCGCCATTGGTTTCTAGAACCTTCGCTGGTATTGCGAGACACACTTCAGTTCACTTGTATGAGAAACTATATGGGCAGGATAAAATCGTTATGGTTAAAGACTTTCAAAACCCGCGACTACAGCTTGACCTAAAGATGTACCCCCGTCTCCTGGAGGAACAGTTCTGTGAACAAGAAACCTAAAACCTGAATCTTCCACAATTCTTCGAATCCTAGAAGCGATTAACTCGTTGCATGCCACGCCGCCCGAGAACCCTATGTGCTGCACTCCTTTTTTCTGCGCTTGCTCAATTGCCAAAGTGGCTAGGCCTTCAGCTATGTATTCATGCGCTGCTCGTGCAAGATTTTTCCTCGCAGTTTTCTCTTTGTTAACAAATATTTCTCTAACCAAAAAAGAAGTGTTCAGCGTCTTTCCTTCAAACAGTGGTTTAATGTTTAAAGTATTTTTGCCCTTCGCTGCTAGAGACTCAAGTTTCATCGCTGGTTCTCCCTCGTAGGTGCGTTCGTAACATACGCCTAAAACAGCTGCAATTGCGTCTAGAACTCTGCCGCAGCTACTCGTCCAATGTATAGTCTTTTCGCTTTTAAGCTGGTTAACGATAATTTCAACCTCTTTTTCTCCATGTGGAAGAACTTCTCGTTGAGTCAACAACCATTTTTCTATGCTGATTTCGTGACGCAAAATTCCAGCGACCATCCGCACGGGATAATAAGCAGCCAAGTCTCCGCCGATTAAAGGTTGCTTCTGAAGGTGCGCCAGTCTTTCGAAGCTTGGTTCCTGTTCACAGTAAAGAATTTCGCCTCCCCACGCCTCTCCATCTAAACCGTATCCGTAGCCATCGCAGCAGATTCCAACAACCTCGTGGACATTGTGTTCAGCCATCAAAGCTGCAACATGCGCATGGTGATGCTGAACTTGAACAAGTTGCCATCCGTTTTCTTGAGCGAGTTCACGGGCAAGCATCGTTGTTGTAAACTTCGGATGCAAATCGCAAGCTATGACCTCAGTCTTACAGTTCGTAAGGCGAACAAGATGCAAGACTGATTCCTTCAAAAAATTTTTTGTTTCTAGGTTTTCCACGTCGCCTACATGTTGAGAGACGAACGCCTTATCGCCTAAAAGAACACAAGCAGTGTTGTTTAATTCGCCTCCTAAACCAATTGTGCAACGTTTACTTTTGTGTCTCAGAACTATCGGCGCAGGAGCGTACCCCCTTGATCTTCTAAGGAAGACCGTTCTTTTACCGTGGACTCGCACAACGGAATCGTCGCAACGGAACGTAATCTGTCTGTCATGGAAAAGAAAATAGTCCACAATTGCGCCGAGCTGCTTCAAAGCCTCTTGGTCATCCTTGATTATGGGCTGATTAGGAGGGTTGGCGCTGGTCATAACAAAGGCAGGCTCATCCACGCGGTCGAAAAGCATGTAGTGAAGCCCAGTATACGGCAGCATCACACCAACATTATGCAATCCTGGAGCAACGAGGTTTGAAAGAAAATAGTTTTTCGACTTTTTCAAAAGAACAATTGGCCGTATATGTGTAGTCAACAATTCTTTCTCTGCGTTGCTTACCTCAGCAAACCTTTCTATAACTTCAATGCTTGGCGCCATTATCGCGAAGGGTTTCTGCCTTCTGTGCTTTGCGTTTCTAAGTCGAATCAAGGGTTCATCCTTAACTGTTGAGGCTGCAACGTGGAAGCCGCCGTACCCCTTTATTGCAACAATAAGGCCTTCTGAAAGTAGTTTTCCAGCTTCACGAATTGGGTCCTTAACACCTACGGGGGTTCCGTTGTTCGCTGTTAAATAGACTTTGGGTCCGCATTTTTGGCATGCAATTGTTTGGGCGTGAAAACGTCTGTTCGACGGGTCTGTGTACTCCTTTTCGCAAGCTTTGCACATTGGGAAGCTGCGCATCGTTGTCTTTTCTCGGTCGTAGGGAAGACCTTCGATAATAGTGTATCTGGGACCACAATCAGTACAAGTAATAAAAAAATACTCGAACCGCCTGTTCTTTGGGCTGCGAATCTCCTTAAGGCACTCGTTGCAGATTGCAATGTCCGGCGGAATGACGGAACCTGAAAGCTCCGCTTCGCTTGAGCTTTGAATAATCAAAAATTTTTCGTACTGGTTGTCTCCAGCTAAGTTTTCAGTGATAACCTCGTATATTCGTGATTGCGGAGGCTTATTCTTTTGAAGATCTGCTAAAAAAGAATCGATGTTTTGTTTCAAGCCCTCAACGAGAATTTCTACTCCGGCGTCGCCTCTGTTTCGAACATAGCCCGTTAACTTGTTCTTTTGAGCTATGCGGTAAACAAACGGTCTGAACCCCACGCCTTGAACTATGCCTTTGACCTTAATTTTGACACGCACAGCGAAACATCTCTTTCTTACGGAGACACAAATTAAGATTTATTCTTAGCATATAAACACAGCAATAGATGTTAATTTTTATTTTTTCTCTTTCACAGCCTCAAGGATTGTTTCAATGATTTCTTCAGCCGCCTTCTTAAGCTCAGGTGACATCTCCTCAGTGAGGCTTGTGTCATGTGGCTGTATTCCAAGAAGCACTATCTTCGCCTTAACCTCCTCCGCAAGCACCCCAGCCAATATGGATAACGGAATTGTGTGGGTTGAAATTGCGGCATTCAACATTTTCTCCAAGGGAAGAAGCTGAGCTGCGCCAGGTTCTGCATGCAGTTCAGCTGCATCAGCGATTAACACATGCGTAGGACAATATGCCTCAATTTCTGGCAGAAAATTTTCCGGCGTCATACCGCAATCTATAATTCTTATCCACTCAGGAACCCTTCCAAACAGCCTCTTAGCCACCTCAATTCCCACAGCATCGTCTCCACGCATCGGGTTCCCAACCCCTAAAACTACCAGCCGCTCGCAATCTTGAATCCAACAGGACACTTGATCCTTCAGTGACACTTTTTTGCTCAAACCCATCACGCTAAAACTTGCAATAAAAACCATACCGTAATGATGCTTTATACATCTTAAGAATTACGCTGCAAAGAACGTTGACTTACCAACAATCAGCTAAAACAAAAAGATAAAAGTTTTCACAGTTACCGAATCCACAATTTCACAGAGAATCCACAGAGCCTTCATGAAGAAAAAGTTGTCAACACGCATGGAGTAAGCGCAAAAAAGGGAAAAATGGTCAAAGAATCTGACCCGACTGTATATACTCCCTCCCCCCTCAACAACAAGAATAGATAACAATCACCCCTCCACAAAAGAGACAAAAACACGGCTATTGGATTTATGCCCACATTATTTGTATTCGCGCCTTAGCTGCTTTCCTCGCAGGATACAAGATTGCCAAACATAACGTTGTAATTAAACTTAAAATGAGAAGCACCATCGCTACAACCGTGTTCAGCGAAACAACAGGTTCAGGAATAAGAAAAAACAATACAAAGGCAAGACCAATTGGAAACCCAAACAGGGCGCCAGCTGAAACAAGGAGAAATGTCTGAAACAAAACAGTTTTCAAAACGGTCTTAGACCTAGCTCCTAACGCACGCATAACACTAAAGTCTCTCTGTTGACTTGAAACTGAAAGCATCAGGAACCCAACAAGCGAAGTTGCAGCGTTTATAAACGAAAGAAGCGAAAGAGAAAGAAGAAGAGACCAAACCTGACCGACATAACTAAGCTGCCTATCCAAAGACAAACCCAAATCAACCACAACTAAACCAAAACCTGAAACAGAATCCCTAATCCTCTGCAGTGTTTCAGAACGACTTGAAGGCTCAACCTGAACCAAAATAACGTTATATCCCGAACAGTTAACCAAAGAACACAACTTCTCATAAGACATGTAAACAACCACCCCATTGTTCAACGTGTCCAAACAAACCCCAACGACGCGGAGCTCGCCGCCGAAAACCCTAAGGCTTTGAACAAGAGGGTTCTCAAAGCAGTTAGCAGCCAACGTGTCGCCCAACATAACATCCCGCCCATCTCCACTTTGAAGCTTCTCGCCAAAAACCAGCCAGTCACTCACAAGGCTTTCACCCTGAACACCCACGACAACTGCGTCAGCGCTTCTCTTGTCTCCGACAACAACGTATTGGCCTAGATTGTTAATGTCAGGCGAAATATGCTGAACCTCTTCAACAGTGGTCTCCAAGACAAGCCTAGGATCAACTTTCACAACGCCCTGAACTCCCTTAATCTCGGAAACAATGGAGCCTGAAATCACATAATCCTCGTTGAGATAGCTAAAGGGCTCAGTTCCATTAGACTGTAGGAACCTACTAAGCAGCTGCTCGTACCAATCAGCCAGCTCGGGCTTGGCTACGAGAACCACATTAGCTCCAACAGCCCTTTGAACGTAGCTCAACATGGTTTCCTCTGCAACTAATCCGCCCACGACAATAATGGTTAACAGAACCATAATTACATCAAGGCAAGTAATCACACGAACCGTCATAGGCCACCTTCTGTCAAGAGACCTCAAAGCGATGCGAGCTGCTATGCTTCTTCCAAAAATTGGAAGAGTCCTCAAGCTGGATCTTTGTTTAGAAGGGTCTTCTGAAACCTGAGACAAAGCCTCAACTGGCTTAATACGCGCTATTCGCCCAGTTAACCGCAGACTAAGAATAAAAGAAAAGACCGCAAACGAGACGAAAATCAACAAAATCATCTGCCAATTAAACGGGTTCATGGAAATTTGAAACCCAAAACAGTTCATCAAAGAGACAAACATAAAATGAAGAGCAATGCCTAGTACCGTTCCAACCAAACAGCCTGCTAAAACAAGAACCGAAAACTCCACTGCGAAATGTTGAAAAATAGCGTCACTGGGGTACCCAACAGCCTTCATGATGCCAACATCACGAGCCCTATCTAGTACGGCTGTAAACATTAAAAAATAAACCACCAAAACTCCAGCAACACCACTCAAAATGACAACAAGCAGAATGAACCTTGAAAAGACAGCTGAAAACCCAGCTGTTAACCCAATTTCCGAAAAACCCGTAATCTCAACACTAAGATTTTCGCTGACAAGAAAAAGCGAAACAACTACGCAGACGCAAACAGCGAGACCTAATATCGTCAACATGGAATGAAACTTTCTCCGCGCTAACTCCTTAAGTGGAAAAGCCAAGTTTCCCCTTACCTCTAAAGAACAATTTTACCATCCACCATAGCTAAAGCCCTGTCAGCAAGCCTCGTAACACGCTCATCGTGAGTGACAACGACAACCGTCTTCTTCTTTTTCAAACTACCAAGAATCTCAATAATCTTTAACCCAGTGTCCAAATCAAGGTTACCCGTAGGCTCATCAGCCAAAAAAACAAGCGGGTCATTAGCCAAAGCCCGCGCAAAAGCCGCTCTCTGCTGCTCTCCACCACTCAACTGAGACGGAAAATGGTCAGCCCTATTTGTTAAACCAACAAGCTGAAGCAGCTCCTCCGTTTTTCGCTCAATCCTATCATCGTCCCATCCAGCTAACTGCATGGGAAACGCAAGGTTCTCCTTCGTTGTTAAAGTTGAAATCAAATTGTAAGACTGAAAAACGTACCCAATGTTAGTACAGCGAAAAGTTGCAAGAAAAAGCTCATCATACTTAGATAAATCGTGCCCAAGAACCTTAATTTCGCCTGAAGTAGGCTTGTCTAAGCCACCTATAATGTTCAAAAGCGTCGTTTTTCCAGCCCCAGAAGGACCTCGAATACTCACGAACTCACCTGCATAAATAGTTAAATCGACACCCTTAAGTGCCTCAACGATTGTTCCACATATGTTGTATTCTTTCCGAATAGACGAAGCAACCACAGCTTTGTCATTTTCCATTTTAATTACACTTCGAAACGTTTTTCACGATTCATAAGCCTACTCCGTAGATCTTCATCAACATTTGAAGAAAAGCCAAGAATTCTGTTCTCTCTTAAACCTAACCAGACAGTACCTTCCACTAAGTCTACCGCCATTTATGAAAACCGTGATTCCATTTTCGTCCCACTTCTCAACATCATAGGTTCCTTTGTCCCAAATCTGCACCAAACCAGCCCCATACTCTCCTTCCGGAATTATGCCCTCAAAATCAGCGTACTCAAGCGGATGGTCTTCAACCATCACAGCAAGTCTTTTAACCCCCCTTTCAACGGGAGGCTCCTTTGGAATCGCCCAACTCTTAAGAACGCCGCCTTTCTCAAGCCTAAAATCATAATGAAGATGCGTCGCCTGATGCTTTTGAATCACGTAGATGCCGCCTTTTTTTTCGTCTTTCCTAATTTCACCTTCCGGCTCATTTGTTTTCATAAAATTCCGTTTTCCCCAATATGCATCTAAAGCCATAAATAAGTAATTCGCGATTGGCATAATAAACAATTTGGAGCAAGTACTCACTAACATTTTTCTACATCTAGGAAAGTTATTATTTACCGACATTTTTATTTAAAATACACTTCATTCAGTAATGCTTGATCACTCAAGAAAAATGGGATAGAAACAATGGAAGAAATAATAGGTCACGGAACCTGGTACGACAAAATTGCTCTCGACATAATTGAAAGAGAGCAAAAACTCGGCAGAACACTACACATTATCAGGGTTGAAAGCGGAGTTGCCGCATCAGGCATACCACATATAGGCAGCCTAAGCGAGGTTACAAGAAACTACGCAGTTTCTTTGGCTATTAAAGAACAGGAATTCAATTCAGAGTTCATAGTTTTCTCAGACAACAAGGACGGCTTGAGAAGCGTCCCAACTGGACTCCCAAAAAGCCTAGAAAAATACGTCGGATTTCCTGTCACCGACGTTCCAGACCCATTCAAATGCCACGAGAGCTACGGGGAACACATGGTCAACCTTCTTCTCGATGCACTAGACAAATGCGGAATATCGTATAACCTGTTCAAAGGTGCAGAAATCTACAAAAAAGGGCTTCTGAACAAACAAATCCGCACCTTAATGGAAAATTCGGAACGCATAGGCAAAATAGTTAAAGAAGAAACTGGACAACAAAAGTACCTAGAAGCATTGCCCTATTTCCCAGTTTGCCAATCCTGTGGCAGAATCTACACGACTAAAGCATACAAATTCATCCCAAAAGAAGACAAGATTCTCTACAAATGCGAGGGCATGGAAATCAAACACAAATGGCTGGAAGGATGCGGATATGAAGGCGAAGCTAACTACACAAAGGGAGAAGGGAAACTAGCTTGGAAGGCAGGCGAATTCGCAGCGAGATGGCACGCGCTTGACATTAGATTCGAGGCGTACGGAAAAGACATTGCGGACTCGGTTAGAGTTAACGACAGAATAGCGCGTGAAATTCTAGGATACGAGCCTCCAATGCATGTCCAATACGAAATGTACCTCGACAAGGGTGGAAAGAAAATCTCAAAATCCGTAGGCAACGTTTTCACCCCACAAGTCTGGTTCAAATATGGTTCTCCACAGTCCATGGTGCTACTGACCCTGAAGAGGTTTGTTGGAACCCGCAACATTTCTATTATCGACATTCCACGTTATATGGACGAACTAGACGAACTTGAAGACATATACTTCGGAAGGAAAAAAAATTCAGACCAAATGGAGAAGGCTAAACTTACAGGCTTATTCAAGTATTGCTGGTACATGAAGGCTCCCACAAGCCCAAGCATACACGTCCCCTACAATCTCTTAGTAAACCTAGCAAGAGTCGCGCCGGAAGGCTCAGAAATGACCTTTATCATAGAGAAGCTAAGAAACTATGGATACTTGAAAGATGGAAATCAGGCTAACATAGAACAACGCATAAGATACGCGCTTAACTGGGTAAAGGATTTCAAGGAAGCAACAGAGACAAAAGTCGACTTAAGCCCAGAAGAAACAACAGCTATTAAACAGCTTATTCAGGCAATAAAGGAAACCAATGACCCAAACGCTGCTCAAGCAGCAATCTTCGAAATTTCAAGAAGAAACAACATAAATACAAAAACGTTTTTCCAAACTTTGTACATGATTCTTTTTGGAACAACATCTGGACCACGGCTTGGGCCATACCTCGTTGACATGGGCAAAGAAAACGCCATTAAAATTCTTGAAAAGTGCCTTAACAAATCAAAGAATTAAAGATACCACCAAAAAACGAAAAACATTACACTCTGCTTTTCATTGTCTTACTGCTTTTTCCAAAGCTTTCCTTAGCTCTTCACCTCTTAATTTGGACAACCGAATTTCCCTGAATTTCTCAGCTAATTTCTGATTGCGTAATGAGTACTCTACCCAATTTTCGAAGTCACCGTTGCTATTATGAAATGTAATGGACTTTAGGCTTACTTTTTTGATTATCTTCGAAAATCCTTTTAAACTCCAAATCATCAATCCTGTGAACTGTTTCTCGCCTTTTCCCTCGTAGAAAAGAAAAGGCTCATTCGCTGCCCCCACGGCACGTTTAACCCTGCTTTCAAAATCCAACACTGCAGACTGAGCTGTCACGTAAGCATCCATTGCTGACCTGTAGGGACTAAAATAAGAATGCACCTCACCTGGTCCACCACCTTCTGTAAACATGTAGTATAGATGGTCGCTTACTTGGAAATACCGCCACAACTTCAAAAGAAACTTATCTCTTGATTCTCTAACCAAGGGTTCAAGCCTTCGAACAGAAAGATAGTAGGCCCATTGCATCGTGTTTCCAAGCCAACCACTTGTGTCCCGTTTGACATCAGCCCAAGAGACAGTCGCACCAAGTTCAGGAACATCAATCTCGCCAACAGGAACAAACTTGTCCAAAACCTCTGAAGGAGTTGACATACACAAATGTTTATGCTTAAGAATTTCCAATGGCAAATGTCTCAGAAACTCATGTATACCTGACTCGGGCCAATGGTGCTCGCCAAAGGTTTCATAATCAGGAAAAATACAGATATAGTCTCCAGGCGTCTCAGCAAGCCACATCGCATATTTTGAAGCCGTCAATGGCCATTCAGTCCACGTTCTTGACGAAAATCTGAACGCGATGTCATCCGTTAACTTGTAGTTCCTAAGCAAAACCTTGATTTTTTCGCAGCCAACAGGCTTGTAGAGAAAGTTCGGAGACTTAGAATGAAGGATTCTCTCAGCACCTTCTGTAAAGATTCCTTTGAAACCCATTTTCTCAACAATTTTTGCAATGCCATTATTATAAAGAAGCTCTGTGTTCTCAAAAACCTTTGGACTATATCCTACTAGGCTTTTTATTGCTTGCTGATGCATCTTTATTTGGTCGATGAACTCGTCAGCTTCCTGATAAAAGCTTGCAAGAGAATGAAAGTATGTTTGACCTATGAACTCCACACAGCCAGTTTCAGCAAGCTGCCTAAAAGACTCTAACAAATCTTTGTTGAACATCTCACAATACTCTAAAAAAACGCCTGAAATACTAAATGAAACCTTAACCTTTCCAGCACGGTTCTTGGTTTGGTCAATCAATCTTAGAAGTATACTGTTAGAAGGAAAATAGCATTTTGTACAAGCTCTTTCAAAGATTTCCCGATTAAGCTTATCATCAAAATAATGTTGGAAAAGCTCCTCTTTGCTTAAACGCTTATAAAGCCTGTCTTCCCAAAAGAAATCATGCCTTAACCGGAATGGTTGGTGAACCTCGAAAACAAGCACAATGTCTGTCAACTAAATTAGCCCCGCTCAAACAGCTCTAAAGATTAGTATATGATTCAACTTAATCAAAACTATTCCATCTTTCTAAATATATTTTGCTGGACAATACTATACAGCCCAGTATAAAAAACTCATAACCGAGTATTTTACCACAATTCTATGCTGTAAATATTGTTAACCATAAAAAGCCTTAGGAGTAAACCATTAAACACGCAATGTCTTTTCAAATTTTTGTTTGCTAAGTTCCTTGGCTGAAGGGTCTTGAGGAGATAAAGGTCTTAGTCTCACACAGAAATGTACTGGTTCTGGCAGAACCAAATATTTCTGTAGGGTGTCTGGCCCACAACTTCCGCCTCCGAGTCCGGACTGTTTGTAATCAATGTTTAAAATGATTTCTTTTCTTCGGATTAGTTCAAACGTGTGTTTTGCCTTTTCCAAATCCTCGGAACTATAGTATTGAGTGTTTACTTCCATTAAAGGCATACCAACAACTAGTAACCCTACTCCTTTTCCATCGGTTAAAGAGGCCCATCGAACATCTGTCTTGTTCCCGTTCTCCTGTGGCTTAATATAAGGCACGTATTGCTCTGAGACTTTACCCTTATAGACTCCAATCGGGGCTCCTTCTTTGCGGTCGCAGTAGTTTTCATGTGGACCTCGACCATACCAAGTGAAGACATTGTACTTTTCAGGTAAGCTCATTTGTAAACCAATTCGTGGAAGAGACGGAATTTTGAGGCTTGGAGTAACATCTAATTCGACTATTATGTCACCACTTCCGAAAACCGTGTATGCGTATTGGCAGTCAAAACCGTCAGAAAGGCCTGGCGTATAGATTTTGGTATCCACAAAGACTTGCACAACCTGAAGATTGACCCTTATCGCTTTAACACCTCTTACTCTGTGCTCAACACGGTCTAGGCCAAAGCTTCGCCATTTTTGAGCAAGTCTCGGAACATCGTTGTCAGTTGGTGCTCGCCAAACGTTTAAGACAAGACCATTCTTAACGAGCTCAGACCGCCTGTATTTGAAAGAGGTTATTTTGCCAGTTTCCTTACTGAAAATTATCTTAAAGAAGGCACCTATTATTGTTATTTGGGTTTCTGTTTCATCAAATCTAACGGCAGTCATATTTTGAACGTCAGCTGTTGTGCCTGGAGGAGCTGTAAATGGCATTTTAAATTGTTCCCAAGCAACTTCGTGGCCTTTTTGAGCCCAAGATGTAGGTTCAGAGAATTTGAAACGTAACATCAGCCAGTACTCTGTTCTAGGTTTCAAAGGGGGCATTACATATGGGACAACTATGGCTGCACGATTTTTTGGAGGAATACTAAGTCTAGGTATATTTCCTTTCTGGAGGATCTCACCATCCGCTGTTAATTCCCACTCGATGTCCAGCCCACTTAGGTCAGAATAATCGAAATCATTAATGACCTCAAGATTACCAGAAATTAAGTCAATAGGTTCAATCTTGATGGGTTGAAAAATCTTTTTGCACTCCCACATTGCTGGATGTGGCGTACGGTCTGGCCAAACGAGCCCGTTGATGCAGAAGTTTCCGTCGTTCGGTTCGTCTCCGAAATCACCTCCATACGCCCAATACCTTTTCCCTGTTTCGGTTTTTTGTTCTATGCCTTGGTCAACCCAGTCCCAGATGAATCCTCCACACAAACGTTTGTGATTTCGGATTGTTTCCCAGTATTCCTTGAGGTTACCAGTGCTGTTCCCCATGGAATGCGCATACTCACACATTATAATTGGCCGAGTTTCATTTGGGTCTTCAGCCATGGTAGCTAATTTTTCAAGAGATGGATACATGACGCTGATTACATCGACTGATGCAGAAACTTTTCCATGTTTATGTATGGTTCCCTCATAATGGATAAGACGCGAAGGATCATAGCCGCGTATCCACCCAGCTGCCGCGTCGTGATTAGGCCCGTATCCTGACTCGTTGCCCAAAGACCACATAATTATCGATGGGTGATTTTTGTCTCTTTCAACCATTCTAATGCATCTTTCCATAAAAGCAGTTAGCCACTCTGGATCGTTGGCAGGTTCTATACGGTAAGATTGTTCGCCGATGTTTGCTATTCCGTGGCATTCAATGTTCGCTTCATCGATAACATAAATTCCATACTCGTCACAAAGATCATACCAGACAGGATGGTTCGGGTAATGAGACGTTCTCACTGCATTAAAGTTGAAATGTTTCATGAGTTTAATGTCCTTTAACATTGATTCAACGGTGACGGTGTGACCTCTAACCCCATCATGCTCATGTCTATTGACACCTTTAAAATATATGGGAACACCGTTAATTAGGATTCGTCCATCTTTAGCTTCTACCTCGCGAAATCCGACCTTGCAACTTTCAACTTCTAAGATGTTGCCTAAAGCGTCTTTGAGCTTCAGAAGAAGAGTGTAAAGGTATGGTTGTTCAGCTGACCACTTCTTTGGGTTTTGTATTTCGTGTGTGAACTCGACAGCAATTTCGTTTTTGGCTTTTAGATCTTCAATTTCCTGTGAGACAAGTTTTTCAAAAACGTTTCTTCCATTAACATCGCATAACATAATTTCGACGGTGCATCTGTCAGCAGCGTGATTTGAGTAATTTTTCACTTTAGCTCTGACTTTAAGAACAGCATCTCTGTACTCTTTGTCCAGATCTGTTTGAACGAAAAAATCTCGGATATGAATATTTGGCGTTGAAAATAAGTAGACATCGCGGTATATGCCACTTAATCTAAACATGTCTTGATCTTCGAGGTAGCTTCCATCACTCCAACGATAAACTTGAACAGCTAGGACGTTCCTTCCCGTGTGAATAAACGATGTTATGTTGAACTCTGCTGGCAGCCGGCTATCTTCACTGTAACCGACTAGTCTACCATTTACCCAGACATGGAAAGCAGAGTCAACCCCATCGAAAACAAGGAAAATTTGTCTGTTCTTCCATAACTTTGAAATTTCAAAATCTCTTCGATATAGACCTGTTGGGTTATCATCGAGCGGAACACGCGGTGGATCAGCAGGAAAGGGGTACTGTACATTCGTATAGATCGGTTTGTCGTATCCAAGCATCTGCCAGTTACTTGGAACCTGAATCCTGTCCCAGTTGCTGATCTTAAAGTCTGTCTTAAAAAAGTTTTTAGGCACATTTTTCGGATTCTTGGCGAGGTTAAATTTCCACTCACCATTTAACGGGATGAACCATGGAGAATTTGAACGATTACCTTTTAATGCCTTTTCTTCGTCATCGTAAGGAATCAGAGTTGCGTGCGCAGGTTCTTTGTTTCTTTCTACAATCCTTGGGTTCTCCCAATCTAACCCGCGATTTGCATAAATATCTTTTTTAAACTGTGCCATTTTTCCACCAAAAATTTTTATTCAATAACAAAAATAAAAAATTGCATAACATAATATTTTTAAAATAAAAAATCAAGCGAATAGCCAATGTGTTTATGTCCAGTCAAGAATTACGCCCATTGCTTGAGTTCTGTCTTTTAACAGCATTGCATATAATTCTGGAGCTTTTTCATAGGAGTCTCGGTGGGTAATCAGTCCTTTAACGTTAATTTCGCCTGTAACAATAAGGTCAAAGAACAATTCACAGTTCCTCTTTGCAGTCCAAGGATTGTCAAAAGTTTCTACCGGCGGATGAGACAAATTATGCGTTCCAATGATTGTGTAGCTAGGCGAATTGCAAAGGTCGTGAAAATCAAACATCGTCGGACCTCGAGGGCTGCTGAGAACAATGAACCTTCCTTGTTTGTGAAGAACTTTGAACTCTGAAGGAATCAAGTCAGGATTCCCAGTTACTTCGAAAACCACGTCTGCCATTCGTTCTCTTGTGTGCGAAGACACTGTTTTTTCCACATCAACCTCTTTTGGATTAATCTTTACTATCGATGGGTCTTGCGGAAGCATTTCTAACCGCTGATTAGAAACGTCGACAACCATTACGGGCCTTGCCCCAGAAAGTCTGCATATCCGCACAGTGAGTTGTCCTAGTAAGCCCGCGCCATAAATGACAACTGACTCTCCAAGCCTAACGTTTGCTCTTCTGACGCTGTTTGTGACAATTTCGGCGATTGTGAAGAAAGCGGCTTCTTCATCCGAAACTTTATCTGGGATGAATCGGAGATTTTCATAGTTTGAGCAAACATATTTTGCATGTGCATTGTGTGTTGCCACTCTTTTTCCAACAAGCTCTTTATTGACCTTTTTACCAACCTCGACCACTATGCCGACATTATCGTACCCTGGATGAAATGGAAACACGCCATATTTAGCCCAAGCAGAATCTTTGGGGAACTTACCACTTAATATTGTGAGCTCAGTGCCAGTGCTAATTAGAGTCTTACTTGTTTTTATCAAAACTTGCTCGTTTTTTAGCTTAGGCATGGGCTCTGTCTCTAAAACAACGTTACTTGGTTTTTTGAAAATGACAACTACATTTTCCTTGTCCATAGAAAAAGAATACGTAAAACTACACTTAAATCTATTCTGAAACGTTTCTTTTCTTTATGGGCATCATTATTTCGGGGAACTTGATCGTGTAAGCAGCCACAATAAAAGCGACAAGATACTGAATATTATTAGAATTGGCGAGGTTACTAAGACAAAGCCATCGTGGCGATATACGTAGAGGATGATCCATGGAATATTCTCTAAAGAAGGCATCTTCTCAAGAATTACGGGCATAATGAATAACAGAATGCCAAGGATCATTAATAGTATACCCACGACTTGAATGAATGGAAACATCTTGGACTCAATAGTCATAATTCGTTAACCTCTAAAATAAAAATGAATATGAAACCTTGTATTATCCTTTTAAGTTAGTAACCCATTTGCCTTCAAATCCATGAACCGTCTATGTGCATCCAAAGAATACATCTAAAAATATAAAAAAAAGTAGACAAATTAAGACGCAACCATCCGTTAGTAACGCAAAACCAAATTCTAGTAATATTGTTGCTGCAATATTTAATGCCTCTTTTAAATTTTGGTTCTAAGAAGCTTATCTGCTGCTAGTACGCAGAATATATAGGCTGCACTTCCACCTATCACGTTTTCAGCTTGTTGCCAGAGAAACGGGAAATTATCTTTTAGTTCGAAAAAATCTGGCCTAATAAGCGCAGGTCCCGATGCTACACCGCCTGGTATGTATGACCAGTCAGCCCTGTTTGTTCCATAAGCAATGGTCAATGAACGTGCGCCGACACCTGAAACAAGTGAAACATTAGAATAAGGGTGGCAACCAAGAATGTAGTGAACTGCTGCAAAAAGATTCTCTTTGCTAAATAGTTCGGGAAACGCCTTAATTAAATAGTATTGTTCCAGACCGAAGCCAAGAATTTCCCAGCCAATTCCCCAGACGCCTCCGTAGATGCTTTCTCTTATAGGCACTTGATATGGGTTCTTTTTCAAATTTTCTTGCAGCTTGAGGTGATATTTTGTGATTGCTGCTTTTATTTCAGCAACGAAGTTGTCGTCGCTAATCAAGGGTAAAGCACGTGCAATTGCCCAACCGACCCTTCCAATGTTCTCGACAATTCTTGGCAGCAAATTCACCAAACGCTTTCGGTACTGATCTTCTCCCGTTGTAATGAGAAGCTCCACAGTAGCAAAGACTTCCTGGTTCTCTGGAGTATAGGAATATGCGCTGCGTAAAGCCACAGGAGGATGTGTTTGCTCATATTCCCAAACTCTTTTTGCTGTTTCTAGACACTCTTGGGCTAAGTTATCATCATAATCTTTTAAGACTCTACTTGCGGCTGCTAAGGCTGTTATGACTTTGTACTCGAGGGCAGTGTCATGACTTGTAAAAGCCCACCGATCGTCAAGGTTACCTGACCTTTCACCTGAAACCTCATCAGGAGCCAATTTAGGATCATAAATCTTGTTGTCAGTTATGGCTGAGATGTCGCCTAAATGTGTGTATTGTCGGATGTCGCGTTCAATGATGCCTGAGAAACTATGGCCAGCTATGCGGTAGCCTGAAAGAAGATTTTCTACACCATGAATAATTTGCTGTATAATGTCGGGAACACCGTCTGGTGTATGCAGCAAGACTAGCCGTTTTTTTCGATCAACACTTGTTTGGTCAGTCGCAACATTAAATTCTTCTCTCGCTAAGACTAAATTGAAAGTAGTCTCTGCTTGGGAACCAGCAGCCAAGTCGTAGTCACCAGCATCGTGCCATCCGCCCTCATTTAATCCTGGAATGTGTTCGTCTGTGGAGTATGGAGTGTCCGTGGTTGGACCCTGCCTATAGCCATCAAAGTGTTCGTGACCTGGCGGGGCTTGTAACGCATCGTCTAGGTGACAGGCACCGTGCCAAACTTGGTAACGATCACAAACTCTCATGTGACACATTTGAACCGGGAAATATGTTTCTAATGTTGGCTGCCAAACATCTCTATTGTAAATGTCTTCTGCAATTCTGAAGGGTGGAGTGAATTCAGATTCAAACTGGATAATATACATGCCTAGTTCGCAGATGTGAGTGAAGTCAAAAACTGCGTATTTGTAACGTAAAAATTTACCCCAAATTTTTGGCTGTGCCGAAAAAACCTTGATTAATCCTTTTTCAGTATCGACACGGAACAGCGTGGCTTCACCGATTTTTTCAGTTTCTAGGTCAAGTTCTATAATAGCTCGTTTTTCCTGGTTTGGGTGATAACCTACCTGTGAAATTTGTATGACTGGTTTCCGTTTCCAGGCAGAAAGATTATTTAGCGTTATGCGCCACTTTATAGCTTCTTTTGTTTTGTTTTTAGGTAATATGGATCTTACGATGAACCAACCATTCTGAACAGTGTTTCTTCCATCAAGCAGCGACATTTCTCCTCCGCCAATTTGCTCGATAACCATTTTTCGAACTGGGTCTTCAGGTGCAATAACAAGTTTTGTGCCAACCGCCATTGGGCTTGGCTCTAGCTGTCCATCAGGCTTGAGTATCATTGGTCCATTTGCTTGTCTAGGGAAGACGCCGATAATTGAACCTAAATGGAAGGTTTTTCCAAAATATGCAGGGGGAAATAATTCAAGACTGAAGCTGGCTTTGCCCTCCAGTTCTTTCGGAAGTGGATGGTTTAGGTCAACGCTTACAATCATTGATTTGTCTTCTGCCTTTACTTGAACAACATAATCAAAATTATATTCCTGAAAACTCAAGGGAACCCTAATTGTCTTATTAACAAAGTCTACCTCTCGTTTACCACCTTTGGGTATTATTGACCACTGATGAGGAGCTGGTTCAAGCCTTACGTCACCATTTGTAGCTACACGTTCTCCATATTGGATAATTTCGACTCCTCCCTGTTTGCCTTGAGGGTAAAAATTGTGAAAAACTAGCACGGACAAGCCAACTGACTCGAAGTATTCGAGGTCGTTAATTTTCCAATTTTCTTTCGTCATTTTTTGGTCACCAAATTTTTTGCGGAAATTACACCTGCATTGTATTTAATTTCCTAATTTATATTTGAGTTCTTTGGAACTGCAAAGCTGAGAGGATGTTTTTTAAAATTTAGACAAGTTTTCCGTAATCTCGCAAAGCTTTGAGCATGCTCTCTGCGTTTTCTATTGGAACGTCTGGTCCTATTTCGCCATATAATATAAGTCCACCGTCGAGTCCCTTGAAAGCTAAAATTATATCTTTTACAAGTGTTTTGACTTGCCCAGGTGTTCCAAAAGGCAGTATGTGCTGTCTATCAACATCAGCAGCGATGCATAGTTTTTTTCCAAATCTTTCACTAATGGTTTCTATGCCAAGTAGACTAACTTGTACGTTGGCAACGTTTAGTCCTATCTCAATTAAGTCTGGGAGAATGTCAATCACGTATCCGTCGCTGTGAAAAAACATGTTTCCCTTTCTTGCGGACTTTATCAAACATTTTCTTATAATAGGGCTTAAATATTCGTCTCCATTGCTCTGGTTTTAACATAAGTCTCTGCTGTGTTCCCCAGTCGTCGCCGAACATGACGCCATCAATATCCATTTCAAGGATTGATTTAAGCCTCTCAAGATTATAGTTGACTAGCTTATCGATTAGTAGAAAGAGTTCTTTTCTTCCAACGATTATATCTAAAAAAGTTTCCTTAAAGCCTCTAAGATGATGAATAATCTGCCAAATGCTACCACCATCAGCTAATATATACTTAGAGTGGTCAGCTTTGCTGAACGATTTCTGGAGTTTTTCAATATCTTTCAATGGATCTGGCAACTGGTATTGAGCCAGTTTCTTCCAATCATCTAATGGATGATATATTGGTTGACCTATGACGCCATCCTGTAAGTTTTTCCACGTAATTCCCCAATCATCTATAAAGGTTCCTTTGCTCCATTGCATGCTCCACTCCAAGGTTCTAGCAGTTCCAAAGGCATTAGCAAAGTCTTGCGGATACTTTTCAAAAAGATTTTTCAAGGCTTCTCTTCGAGGTCCAAGGGGAACAGCTAAATTGTAACATCCATTTGGAATTCGATCTGGTTTTCCGAATTCTATGGCTTTTATGACCCTTTCGCGCGAGTTCATTATGTTAACCTCGAGCGAGTCTTAGGGGGAGGGTATATAAAGGCTTAAATTGTATCCGTTACTTTAAGTAGTTCAGTTATTTATTTAGGTTTCGAGCGGTTTGCAGGTGAAAAATAGTGTGTATAATTGGTAAGGATAAACTTGTTGAACTTATCGAAAGGTACAAGTGTATTTACCCGTTTGACATGAGTCTTTTGGATGGCGATGGCTATGTCCTCACAGTTAAGGATGAGACAACTCTTAACTACCTTGAACATAAGAATCTGATTTCTAAAGAGGTCGTCTTTACACCTCCAGAGTATGTTGCTCATCTCACAGCGAAGAGCAAGTTTGGAAGAGCTGGCTTGTCATTCCTTAATGCCGCAAAGGTTCATAGCGGTTTCGTTGGCAGGCTTGCTCTGGAGCTTGTTAATCTAAGCAATGAAAGAACACCAATAACGATTAGGAAAGGAGACCCTTTGATTCATATTGAATTCATAACGCGTCTGGGTAAACCATCACCTTACGTGGGAGAGTACCAATTTCAGTACATGAGCGATGAAGAAATCCGTGTCTATGACCCAATACTAAAAGAAGCCTTCGTAAATTATGAGCAGTTGGCAAAAATCTGGTTTAAGAATAAGCCTTTGAGAGAGTAACAATGCCTAGATTGAGCCAGAAAACGAATGTTTTAAATATCTCTGCCCTCTGTATGCTGAGAGGAAAGTATCTATGAAAGCACGTAACTACCGCGAAGTTAAGGGTGTTCCGTATACAAGAACTAAGTATATTCACGGCTCACCCCAATCGAAGATTATGAAATTCACGATGGGAGAGCCTTCTTTGAGCTATGATTATGAATTTTCGTTAGTTTCCGACAAGAAGGTTCAGATAAGACATAACGCTTTGGAAGCAGCTCGAGTTGTGGTTAACCATGAGCTTCAGACAAGGCTTGGAAACAACTTCTACATGCGGGTTGTGCCCTTACCTCATGTCATTCTTCGTGAAAACAAGATGATCTTTGGAGCTCATGCAGATAGGCTGCAAGATGGCATGCGAAGGGCTTTTGGAAAACCTGTTGGCAGAGCAGCCCGTGTTGATCCTGGTCAACCAATCATAAAGGTTTATGTTAACGAAAACGGGATTGAAGCTGCTAAAATTGCCTTGAAACGTGGCAAAGACAAATTGCCAACAACTTGTAGGATAGTTATGGAAAAAAATAAAAAATCACCAGTTGAGGTTGAAAAAGTTGCCGACTAAAAAAGGAAAATATGTATTGTGGTTTGATGAAATAGGAATGGAAGACGTACCATCAGTTGGAGGAAAAAGTGCTAGCTTAGGCGAAATGACACGAAGAACAGGAGTACCTGTACCATACGGCTTTGCAACAACTGCTGAGGCATTCCGACATTACCTTTTAGAGAACCAGATAGACAAAAAACTACCAGAAATATTAAAGGAAATTAAAGACCCTAACGATACCAAAACTCTTCAAATCGTTGGCGCAAAAATCAGAAAAATGATTGCAACAGCAGAAATGCCAGACGACCTTGAGAAAGAGATAGTCAATGCTTATGAAACTCTTGCTAAAAAAGTTGGTGACAAGAATCCCTTTGTTGCAGTTCGTAGCTCAGCAACAGCAGAGGATCTTCCAGACGCAAGTTTTGCAGGTCAACAAGAAACATACCTAAATGTTCATACAGCGAAAGAAGTTGTTGAAAAAGTAAAAGAATGTTATTCAAGCCTCTATACTGACAGGGCGATATTCTATAGAATACAAAAAGGTTTCGATCATATGTCGGTTGCCTTGAGTGCAGCTATTCAGCTCATGGTCTACAGCAAAGCTAGTGGCGTAATATTTACATTGGATGTCTCAAATGGAGACCGAAGCGTAGTTTTGGTCGAGGCAGGCTATGGTCTAGGCGAATTCATTGTTCAAGGCACGATCACACCTGATGAATATCTCGTTCGGAAAAGCGATCTAAATATTGTGAAGAAGAACGTTCCTAGAAAGACCATCCAGCTCGTCCGCATTCCTACTGGCGGAACAGAAAAACGTTCTGTGCCTCAAGAAATTCAAGACAAGCAAGTTTTAACTGACGAACAAATAGTTGAGCTAGCCAAGTACGCTATTGCCATTGAACAACATTATAAGAAACCAATGGACATTGAATGGGCGCTTGACGAAAGAACAAACAAACTATTCATTCTACAAGCAAGACCGGAAACTGTTTGGGCATCAAAGAAAGAAGAGAAGATTGAAGAAAAAATGGTTACCACAACGGAAAGAAAAGTGTTAGTACAAGGACTTCCAGCTTCTCCTGGTTTGGCTGTAGGAAAAGTTCACATAATCCCAACCGTTGACAGAATCAACGAGTTCGAGAAAGGCGAAATTCTGGTCACAGAAATGACTGCGCCGGACTGGGTTCCAGCCATGCGGAAAGCTGCAGCAATCGTCACAAACTCAGGTGGAATGACGTGTCACGCTGCAATTGTTTCTCGTGAGCTTGGAATTCCGTGCATTGTAGGGACAATTTCGCGTGGAAAACCTGCAACTGAGGCTATATCTGATGGTACAATGGTCACTGTTGACGCTAAGCTCGGAGTAGTTTATGAGGGTGTATTAGAAGAAGCCACTAAGAAAGAACCACCAACATTAGCAACGGCAGCTGTCGCTGAACCTTATATTGTAACAGGCACAAAAGTCTACGTGAATCTAGGAGAGCCTGAAATTGCAGACAGAGTCGCAGCTTTGCCTGCTGATGGTGTAGGCTTATTGAGGCAAGAGTTCGTTTGGACAAGCGAAATTGGCGAACACCCACTTTACCTTATTGAAACTGGTCATCCAGAAAAAGTCATCGATGGACTAGCAGAAGCCTTTAGAAAAATCTGCGCAGCCTTCTATCCTAGACCTGTTGTTATGAGGTTTAGTGACTTCAAATCTTCAGAATACAGAGACCTTAAAGGAGGAGATAAGTTCGAACCTGTTGAGCCTTCAGCCTTGATGGGGTGGAGAGGAGCATCCCGCTATTATGACCCCAAATATGTTGAAGCTTTTAGGCTTGAGGTAAAAGCAGTGAAGAAGGTTCGTGATGAGTTCGGGTTGAAGAACCTTCACGTGAT
The DNA here is from genome assembly GCA_964584965.1 of uncultured Candidatus Bathyarchaeia archaeon. GTDB lineage: Archaea > Thermoproteota > Bathyarchaeia > Bathyarchaeales > DTEX01 > JAGTRI01. The sequence continues at coordinate 87,520 of CAZPBM010000018.1, forward strand.
GATTCCATTCTGTCGACGAGTTGAAGAAATGGAAAGAATAAACAAAATCTTCGAAGAGGAAGGGCTCAAAAGAGGCCCAGACTTTAAAGTATGGTTAATGGCAGAAATTCCAAGCAATTGCTTAGTCGCAGACAAGTTTAACAAATATGTCGACGGTTACAGCATCGGAAGCAACGACTTGACTATGACGATATTAGGATGCGATCGTGACAACGAAACTGTTGCTCATCTATTCGATGAACGAGATCTCGCTGTTAAACGTGCAATAAGATTGCTAATCAAACTTGCTCACAGAGACGGAAAAACTGTTAGCATATGCGGTCAAGCGCCAAGCGTTTATCCAGAGTTTACAGAGTTCCTAATTAAAAGTGGAATAGACAGCGTTTCAGTGAATCCTGATGTTGTTGTGTCAACAAGAAAACTTGTCGCAATGGTCGAACAGCGCCTATTACTTGACAAAGCTACTGGGAGAGGACTGGCTGAAGACCTAGATCTTGACATTCCTACATGATTTTTCTTTCTTCTTTCTAATTTTCCTTTATTTTATAGTAAGCTGGATTTGTTAAGTTAGTTAGGTTCTAGCGTTTACGTTTCTTTCAAATATAGGACCTTTACGGTTTGTGAGTCTAAGGAAAGCCATTAGTGCTTCATAACCTTTAGCTGACAATTCATATCGAATGGTCTTGTCATCCATTATCTGGGTTGATACAAATCCCTGGGAAGCTAGAAAAGCCAAATGATCTCTTGCTGCAGATGGAGTTATCTTTGCATTGCGTGCTATTGTTTCAAAATCGCTGTTCTGAAAAATTTCTAGCAAAAGATCCAAGTAGATTTCAAATCTTGAACGGCTCATCAATTTTATTCACCTCAAAAAATGAAGTTCAGCTTTATATACTCGTTATGAATCTGAAGTTCGGACTTCATGTTCGTATAACCGATTCCGAATATGGATAAAGAATATCATCGTGAGAGATTTATAAATTCCTTTTAGAAAAATAAAAACGAAACAGGGATTAAGCGTCAATTTTATAAGGATTTGTTACATTAAGGTTGACCTATGTCTACAAGTTTGACAGTTGCAAAACTTCGAGAGGAACAAAAAACCGTTGAAAACCTTCTGATTGATCTTGAAACTCAAAAGAAAACAATAGATACAAAATATACCTCAGTACTGGAGGAAGAAAACAAAATCTATGAAGAGCTTCGAAAATGCCGCGACGCACAGCAATACGATAAACTTCAAATTCAGATAAACACGGTTTCCCGCCGAAGAAAGGAATTGGAAGCGAGAAAACAAGAAACCGAAAGAAAAATACGAGGATTTCAAGAGCAACTAGAAAAAATAAAAACAAGAATCGAATACATGAAACCTAAAGGTGAACTTGTGGAACATAAGGAATAACAGATTTAGCATTTATCCATTTTTATTCTTGAAATGCTGTTTTCAGACGTACCATACGGTAAAAACTTTTTTAAAAAAAGGAACCCAAATTAAACATCGTTTTGATAGATAAGAGGATACTTATCTGGATGAGTGGACTTGCCTTTAAAGTTCTCGATTTTTAAATGGTCAACATTGTGGCTTTCGATTGCATATCTAAAATATTCGGGCAAGTTTTCTCCCCATACCACCTCACAGTTGCGTAGAGTTATGTTCTGTGCGTTTTTTATAAAGAATCCAGATGTTGAATGCTCAAGTAATCCCTGTCCGGGACAAGGACGTATGTCATGGTGTCCTCCTGGCCATTTAGACCACTTGTCTATCTCAATTCTTACGTTCTCAAGCAAAACATCGTCTATTAGATTCTTGTCCCAACCTTGGATAAACGCGCCATTTTCACTACGACATAGGATATTCGTGAACCTAACGTGCCGAACATGCCCAATTTTATTTTCAGCAGTCCAAGGAATGGCTGTAATGTAAATGGGTTCAGCTCTTCCCCACCAGTCTTCGTGAAATAGGCGTGTCTCAACAATCATGTTGGAGAAAATAATATTCTCAACATCGCTTTCTTCACTAAGATGCACAGCTAGTCCACGGTGGCTTGACCTAATTATACATGAATTAAAAATGACATTCCTTATGGTAGAGCGTACTTCACAGCCTATAATAAGCGCAGCAGAAGTTGACTTAAGTGTACAACCTGTCACCGTGATATTTTCGCATGGACCATACTCAGCTGTTTCCTTACAAGCTTTTAAACAGATGCAGTCGTCTCCAGATTCTATGTGGCAATCACTTATCCGAACATTCTTGCACCTATCTAAATCAATAGCATCATTGTTTGGTATCTTCAGATCATTCAAAATTCGAATGCCATGAATGACTACATCTTCACACCCAGAAAGCCGGACTGTCCATAAAGCACCATCTCGCAAGACAATGTCCTTAATAGTAAGGTTACTGCAGCCTGTAAGAATTATTGTGAACGGCCTTTGCTTTTTCATACGATAAATGTAGGGTAATGCGGTTTCAATGAAGTGTCTACCACCCCCATCAATGACACCACCACCTGTGATTGAAACATTATTTGCCTTGTCGCCTACGATGAACACCCTCTGTCTACCCTTCCAATTGACGAAATCGTCAGGGTTACTACTTGCAGCAATCGTAGCACCTCTTTCGATGTTTAGTTCAACATTTGACTTTAACACAAAACTCCCAGACAGATAGGTATTAGGAGCAGGAACAACGACTCTTCCTCCGCCTTTCTCATTGCATTCGTCAATTGCTTTTTGAATTGCGGCTGCATCATTGGTTTTTCCATCACCAATCGAACCAAAATTACGAATATTAAAATCCTGCATAGTTTTTCCTCAATAAAATTTATAATTATTAGTGAATTATATTTTTCTCACTAAATATAAACAATAATATTTATTTAAAAAAATTTTTCTTGAGAAAGAACTACGATTATACCTGCGGCAAAGCGTTTTTCGATTGTATAATATATTCTGTGCCCTCTTGTATAGCTTGGGTAGTCAAATTAAAATTTAGGTCACGTGCATACCCTAAAGCCTCAATGTAAGATTGCAGTCCCAAATCCAAGAGGTTTATACTTTTAGCATAAGTTGGGTAAGCGACATTTTTCAGTTCTGAAAGCTCGGTTCTTAACACTAATATGTCATTTCGTTTGGCTTCCATCCGATTTGAAAAAGTCGTAGCTGAAATCGTGCCATTAACCAAGTTCATCATGTCAACGCCCATCAATTCCAAAATACCGCTTGCACGGGAATATAGGCTCTCAAGTTTTGCAGCAGTCTCTGCGCTTGACAAGGGTTTAGGGGCAAAGAAGTAGAAATAAACTGCTAAGGAACCAGCGACAATTGCTATTGCAACAAAGAAAAAGAACAAAATAGCCTTCTTTTTCAGCCTCAATGAACAAACCACCAGTAAGTCAGTTAAAAAAATAACTATTACGTATTTAAACGCTTTTTCCACTCAATGTCAAAAAATAAGAATAAATCTACGGAAATTTTACTAGAACTCGGCCTGGCTTTAAATGGGCCTCACCCACTTCGGTGTCAGCGTATCTAAAAGCATCTTGTAAATCCTTAGCAGACTTAATGACGAAAATCTTGTCTGAAATTGCTCTTTTTACTTTGAGTTTAAAAAACTCGTTATTTCTCAGCAAATTTAAAACCTTAACATAATGTTCCATTTTACTTCGTGTAATTCCTTTAATCATCAAACCTTTATTGACAACATTTGTAATAGCAACTGGAACTTCGCCCGAGGAAATCCCAAGTAAGATGCACCTGCCGCCTGGTCTGAGAAGACTAATTGACTGCGAAACCGTATTTTTGTGAGCGCCTCCACCCGCAGCTTCAAAAACCACATCAATCTTGCCAAATAATTGCTCAAGTTTTTGTTTTTCCTTATACGAATTCAAGATAGTGGCAAAATCTCTAGATATAGCGAGCTTACCATCAACTACGCCGATGAAGAACAGATCCTCAGGTGGGATTCTTGCCACAGATGAAACCGCTGAAGCAACGAGAAAACCAATGGTGCCATCACCAATAACAGCAACTTTTTCACCTTCCTTAATGCCAGAAGCCTCCACACAGTTCAAAGCAACCGAAATAGGCTCAGACAAAGCTGCAACCTCAAGTTCAATGTCGCCAGGAATAGGAATCACACGGGACTCTGGATACAAAAAGTAGGTTCGAGCGAGCCCATCCATCGTAGCAGCCATGTACTTGGCTTCGTAACAAAGGTTTTCCTGCAAACTTATACAAGCAAAACATTTTCCGCAAGGAACCAAAGGGTTAACGACAACCCTTGTTCTAGGCAGAAGAGTAGTTCCTGCGCCTGCTTTAACCACTTCAGCTACACCTTCATGCAAAAGGCACATGGGAAGTCGTTTCGCAAGCTTCTCAAGTTCCTTTTGGCCCTTAAAATAAAGCATCTCACTTCCACATATTCCTGCTACAACAGGTTTAAGTAAAAGTTGGAGGTCTGGTATGGATTCTATTGCACGCGTTCTCTCAACGAATGTGAAAGGCTTCGCCAAACAATATTCTCTGGCGATAACTTTCGCAATTTTGGTAGTCAATTGAGAGTCCCAGCTTGATTTTACTTATTAGTCTCAGTTCTAAGCTTATTGTGGAAACATGTGTTTTCGCCTAAATGACAAGCAGGACCCTTAGGCTTAACGAGAAATAGAACTGCGTCACCATCGCAGTCAACTAGGATATTAACAATTTCTTGAACATTACCTGAAGTTTCACCTTTCTTCATCACACGGCCAAACGAACGCCGATAAAAATGGGCAAATCCAGTTTCAACCGTCTTTTCTAGGGCTTCGCGATTAACATAAGCTAGAGTCAAGACCTTTAGAGACTCGCTGTCTTGAACAACAACTGGAATTATTTTGTCCCTACTGAAGTCTAAACCATCGATGCTGTAAAGCTTTCTGAACTTCATAGCCGAACAGCTACCCCTCTTTCAGATAGAAACCGTTTCACAATAGAAATCGGGTACTTATCATAGTGAAAAACAGAGGCGGCTAGAGCAGCATCAGCCTTTCCGATGGTGAAAGCCTCGAGAAAATGTTCGGGTTTCCCAGCTCCACCACTCGCAATGACGGGAATGTTAACTCTTTCTGCTATGCTTCGAGTTAATTCCAAATCATATCCATCCTTTGTTCCGTCACGATCCATTGAAGTGATAAGTATCTCTCCAGCTCCCAACCTCTCAACTTGTTCAGCCCAACGAAGCGCATCAATACCTGTGGACTTACCGCCAGTGCCACCATATGTGTGGACCTCAAACCAGCAACGGCCTTGAGGAGTGTTTACCATAGCCTTGTCGAATCGCTCTTCAAACCGCCTTTTGGCGTCAATCGCTACGACAACACATTGGCGTCCAAAAATCTCAGCAAGCTCATTGACCAGCTTGGGATTTTCAACTGCTGCAGTATTAATTGATACCTTATCAGCGCCGCTACATAAAACAACACGAGCATCCTCAACGCTTCGAATACCGCCTCCAACAGTAAAGGGTATGTCAATCTCAGCTGCAACAGCCTGAACAACATCCTTAAGAATCTCCCTCTTCTCAGGAGAGGCAGTGATGTCAAGGAAAACAAGCTCATCTGCACCTTCTTCACTGTATCGTCTACCCAGTTCAACTGGGTCGCCAGCACATCTGTGACCAAGAAAGCGAATGCCTTTTACTACTCGGCCATGGTTCACATCGAGACACGGAATAATTCTTTTCGCCAAAACCATCCTCAATCAACCCACCGATTAAGAGTCTCTAGCAGCTTTTAAGGCTTCACTTAAACTAAATCTTCCTTCATAAAGAGCTTTCCCAACGACAACTGCATTGATCCCTAACCTCTTCAATGCGGCAAGATCATCAAGGCAACTAATGCCCCCTGCTGCAATTATGTTAACACCTTTTTTACAAAGCTGAGACAAAGACTCAAAATCAGGCCCAGACAGGGTTCCATCTCGAACCACTGAGGTTACTAGAAAGAATTTGACACCTATTTTGATAAATTCGTTTATGGCGTCAAACACCGTAATCTTAGCAGAAGCCTTCCAGCCTTTTATTAAGACCTCTCCATTAACGTTATCTAAAGCGACAAGTATCCTTTTTTCGCTGTACTCGTTTAAAAGAGTTTTAACTATCGAAAGCTTGGAAAAAGCGATAGAACCTAAAATGCACCTGCTTGCTCCTGAATCCAGCAATTTGCGGGCAAGATTCAGAGTTCTTATGCCACCTCCGACCTGAACATTGGCCTTCAAGGCGTTTATAATCGACTCGATTACTTTCAAATTGTCACCGATTCCTAAAGAGGCATCTAAATCGACCACGTGAATAAAACTGGCACCTTCTTTCTCCCATTTTTTGGCAACTGAAACAGGGTCACCTAAATGTTCGTAAGAAGTCGCTAGTTTAGGGTCTCCTCTCATGAGCCTAACAACCTTGCCTTTCATCAGATCCACTGCTGGAATAACGTCCATGTTCCTCAACAACCCTATCTTTTGAGTATCTTACAAAAATTTCCAAGGACAACTTTGCCTGGTTTTCCAGATTTCTCTGGGTGAAATTGTGTTGCCCAAATATTTCTATAGGCAACAACAGAAGCGAAATCTAAGCCATAACTTGTATTGGTCACAACAACTTCTTTATTAATAGGTTTACCAAAATAACTGTGGACAAAATAGAAATAGTCATCTTCTCTGATTCCGTTAACCAGCTTGTTATGCTTAATAAACTTGAGCGTATTCCAACCCATATGTGGAGTCTTTATAGTCAAAGGAAATCTAATAACTTTTCCCTTAATTATGCCTAAACCTTCACCATGACTTTCCTCACTGGATTCGAAAAGAAGCTGCATACCCAAACAAATACCAAGAACCGGAATTCCATCATTTATAAGTTCATAAATGTCGTACCTCAAAGCCTGAATGCTTTCGGAGCCAGCTTTGAAGTTCCCCACACCTGGCAGTACAACTGCATCCACTTCTTTGAGACCATTTGAATTTGTAACCATATTTGTTTCCAAACCTATTTTTCGAAGAGCACATGTTATGCTAAATAAATTGCCTATGCCACAATCGATTACAGCGACTTTAGGAAATCAGATCACCCCCTTTGAACTTGGAATCCCTGTTCTTCTAGGATCAATGGAAACAGATTGTTTTAAGGCCAGAGCCAAAGCCTTGAAGGAAGCCTCTACTTTATGGTGATCATTCGAGCCGTACTGAATGTTTACGTGCACGTTAGCCTTTAGAGCCATAGCAAAAGCCTCAATGAAGTGAAGAATGTTCTCACAAGGCATTTCTTCAACCTTTTTACCTCTAAGCTTCAAGTCAGCTACGACGTATGGCCTCTTTGCAAGGTCAACTGCGGCTACAGCCAAAGAACAGTCCATAGGCACAATTGCGAAACCAAACCTTGTTATACCCGTGAGTGACCCTAAAGCCTTCGATATAGCCTCACCTAGACAAATAGCAACATCCTCGACTATGTGGTGCGTTAAGTCTCCTTTAGCATGGATTTTCATGTCAATTAAACTATGGGTGGCAAGAGAGGTTAGCATGTGATCTAAAAACTCAATTCCAGTGTTAACTTGAGCCACGCCTGATCCATCGAGATTAACTTTTACATCAATTTCTGTTTCATTGGTTTTTCTCAAAACTTCGCCTACTCGCAAAATTTTCCTCTCCTAACAAATTCAATCACGTATGGTAAATCATTAACCGAAGGTATAACCATGTCGCAACCAAACTCTAAGAAACAATCCCTAGCAAGATTTGCCTGGCTTGAATACTGATAGACCCCTGCAAAGACGAAGTTTTTGCCAGTGTCCAATGCTTTTTTAACCATCAACGCGTCTTCTATGGAGTCACCAACATAAAGAACGCAATTATATTCCTTAAATCCCTCAACCGCTTTCAGAAGAGAGAAGGGTTCAGGTTTCTTCAAATTTACAATTACACCTTTACTTTGAGATAACCTAAGTTCAGCTTCTTCAGTTGTCTCTAAAAAGATCGTAGCATCTGGATTAAATTTTGTAACCAAATCTCTTAAAACATATTTTGCAGGTTCAATCCTGCTTCCCGAAGCGATGCCTAAACGTTTTTTACCCAAAAGGCAAGTCAGTTCATCGAGAACCTCTGGTTTAATGATGAGTTTCTCGTTTTCAATCATTCCAGCATCCAAATTAAAGTGTGGCTGTGTTCTGAATGTTTGTCTAAAAAGTTTTGAACCTTGAAAAAATTCCTCAAAAACCATGGCTATTACGCTTATGCCCACATTAGCTTGAGGGTGAAGAAACTCTCTTAGAAGACTATAAAAAACAGCATAATTTTCGGTCGAACCTTCTTTCTTAGACAAGTTTTTATCAACTGAAACTATGCCAGAAGCCTCAAGGCTTCCAGTGAATGTCTTTAAATTTTGAATGGTCTCGTCAAAAAAATCGTTGCCTAAGGCGTTGTTACTTAATTCTTTCTCTGCAACTTTTTTAATTGATGAAAGTCGTTCAAAGGGCTCTTGCTTTAAATCAATTTTCTGAATTTGTTGCATGAGAATTTTCATAATATTACTTGGAAGACTACTGAGGATAAACATTAGAATTCCATAAACTGTGTCCCAATCGTTGTTGAACCCTCCGGTTTTGCGGAAAAGAAAAATTATCTCATCTGAGACTAAATTTTCCGGTACCTTTATGCTTAAAAGAGCCCTGAGGATATAGGCAACGGTTTTCTTGATTGCTTTGTTATATGAGTCTCGAATGTCAACAAGCACACCGTCACAATCAAAAATAACGCCATCAACCTGTGCAAGCATTGAAAGGCGATCTTTCCTTACGTATGCTTTAAGGCCATTAACGTTAAGAACAAAGTAGTTTTCAGTCTTCATTTAACTTAGAATCTCCTTTAACGCCTTTAGAAATTCATCCATCATTGGCTGAGGAGCGACAGTAACTCTTAAACAGTTTGGATATCTCAAAACCTGCCCAATGTCTCTAACGATTACACCTTTACTTAAAAGTTTTTCATAGACTATCTTCGAATTTTTGTAAGTTTGAAAAAGGACAAAGTTAGTTTCAGAATCGAAGGCCTGCACTCCCCTAATTTTGTTTAGGTCTTCGATAAGAATTTGACGTTGCACCTTAACCTTTTCAATAGCTTCCTTTATGATATCAATGTTTTCTAGGATCTTTATTACCGCCTTTATGGCAACAAGTGTGACGGTGTATGGCATTTGAAACTTTTCATCCATAATCTTGGCAAGCATGGAATTAGAAACTGCGCAGCCAATTCTTAAACCTGCTAAGCCAAAAACCTTTGAGAAGGTTCGGAAGATAACCAGATTTTCATATTTATTAACAATGTCAACGAGAGAATCGTCAGAAAAGTCCACGTAAGCTTCGTCTACAGCAACAATACCGTCAAAGTTGTTAGCCAAAGCTTCAATATCTTGGCGTAAAAACTTGTTAGCAGTTGGATTATTAGGGCAACAAAGAAAAATCAGCTTAGTCCTAGATGAAACATTCTCTAGCAATCTATCAGCATCAAGAGAAAAGTCTTCTCTAAGAGGAATGGGCATGTAATGGGCTCCTGCAGTTCTTACGCACCGTTCATATATTGAAAATGTTGGCAATATTGAAAGTGCTTGGTCGCCATTTTTAAGCACCATTCTTGCAACCAAATTTATCAAGTCATCGCTTCCAGTACCAATCACTATTTGTTCTGGTAATACTGAAAGGTATTTAGCTAAAGCTTGTTTGAGCTCTATACACTCATCTCTCGGATAGATTCTAGGATCAACCTTGTCCACGGATTCTTTTAGAACATTTCTTAGAAAATTCAAAGAAACAAAGAAGTTCTCATTGGAGTTTAGTTTAATAATTTCTTCAGGTTTTCTTCCTAATTTTCGGGCTAAACTACTTGTTGTCTCTCCAACCTCGTAGACGTCTAAGCTTTGAGCTTCAACGAATAACTGCCTTATAATTTCCTTTCTAGGTTTACTCATCTTTGAAACGTCCCTCCACAGCGAAGGCATGGTTCAGCAGCCCCTCTGCATTAGCAATTACCATGAGGGGTTTTCTTATCTCACTAAGTCCTTGCCTGGAGCACTCTACAACATTAAACCGTTTAACAAAATCCAAAACTGAAAGACCAGAATAAACATGGCAAAACCCTTCCGTAGGCAAAATGTGAACTGTCCCAAAACAGTAATCACTAGCAGCCACTGGCGAATAACGACCAACTAGAACAAGCCCAGCAGAATCAACTTGTTCAGCAATCTTCCATCCGTCTGAAAATAAAATTTCCAAGTGCTCAGGAGCATACTTGTTTATGAAATCTATGGCTTCCTCAATGGTTCTGCAAATTATTATACAACTATTTTCAACTAAATTTCGAGAAACCATTTCTCGGTTAGGCACTTTTTCAACAGCTTTCTGCAATTCTATCCTAACGAATTCCGCAACTTTTTGAGAGGTTGTCACAAGCACTGCGACGCCGTCCACGTGCTCCGACTGAGAAATCATGTCTAACGCAACAATCCGTGCATTGGTTGACTCGTCAGCCAGCACAACAATTTCACTTGGTCCTGCAGGAATGTCAACTGGCAAATCTTTTGAAACCAGCATTTTTGCTGCAACGACAAACTTGTTTCCAGGTCCAACTAGCTTGTCCACAGGTCTAATTGTCTGAGTCCCATATGCCATGGCAGCGATCGCTTGGGCTCCTCCTACCCTATATATTTCGTCTACACAGCAAATATCTGCTGCTACTAGGATCAATGGGTCAATTTCACCCATTGTTCTAGGTGGCGAAAAAACAGCTATTTCTGATACACCAGCAACCTTGGCGGGAGTAACAGTCATAACTAGGCTACTTGGGTAAGAAGCTGCTCCGCCTGGAATGTAGCAGCCTAATCTTCGGATGGGACTTGCGCAACTTTGAATTCTTATTCCGTTCGCTTCATATTCGAAAACAACTCGTTTAAGTATTTCTTTCTGAAAATTTTCCACGCGCTTTTTGATGAATTTGATTGCTGAAATCTGCTCTTTACCTACTTTGCGGTATGCCCTTTTGATGTCGTCCTTTTCTACTTTTATCTGGTCAGCAGATAGTCTAACACCATCGAACTTTTCTGTGTAGTCAAGAAGAGCTATATCTCCACGTTTTACTATGTCATCAACTATAGCCCTAGCTTTTTCAGTAACCTCACGATCGACCTTTTTAACATTTGGCCACCTTTTCTTTAAAATACTAGTTTGTGCGTCTGCATAATCAAGAATTCTTATTTTTAATCTTGGCTTGTTAATCAACCTTCATTACCTTCTGTAAAATTTATTTCATCAAGAGGAAGAACTTGCCGTGGTTCATAGACCACAAGCCCTTGAGCAAGTTTCCTCAGATTTGGCAAAATCTCAAGGAATTTATCTCTTTGAATTACTGTGTTTACCGAGAACCAGTCCTTGTCAGCGAGAGGAGAAACTGTAGGTCTCTTTAGTGCAGGTAGACTTTGTAAAAGTTTATTGAGGTTTTTCCTGTTTACATTCACGAAGATGTGAAGTTTTTTACGTCCATCAACTACTCCCTTCAATAAGGTGAGTATGTCAAAGATTTTTTCTTTTTTTGCTGGGTTCTTTAGCGCTTTTTTGTTTGCTATAAGAATTGCTGTTGATTCCATCACAGTTTCAATAGGTTTTAGGTCATTCTGTTCAAGTGTTGTTCCAGTTTCAGCAATGTCAATTATTGCATCAGAGTTCTCAGGCGGTTTTGCCTCGGTTGCTCCGAAAGAAAGAAATAAAGCGACTTTTTCATTCTTTCCTTTCTTCCACCAAGGTGTCACCATAAGAGGATCTGAAGAGGAATAAAGTTTGAAATAGACAGGGTTTTTCATTAAGTACTCTGCAGAGAGATTTAGGTATTCCGTTGAAATTCTCAAGATTTTTCCTTGTTTAGAAAAGTTTTCCAGTAACTCTGAAAGAGAATTAATTTCTATCCAAGGTTTGGGAATAGCCAAGACAAGTTTTACCCTTGAATATTCCAGATCGAGCAAGATTTCAACGTTAACCTTAGTTTCCTTTAACCAGTCAAGTCCAGTGATACCTATGTCCTGTAGCCCTTCATGTACGTAGATGGGAATTTCTTGAGGTCTCAGAACCTTAAGCTCTATCATTGGATCGTTTAATGTTGGACGATACGTGGTTTCTCCATTCGAGATTTCGTATCCTGCACGTTCCAACGTCTTAAACGTTGCTTCTGCAAGGTGCCCTTTCGGAATGGCGAATCTAACTTTCTCCATAATTTATCAACTCTGGTTTATAGATTTTAGAAAATGACCGTGATGAAAAAACGAATACAACCATAAAGGTTGAGGAAATGAGAACTAAATACTCAAGAACTAAAATAGGGCTAAAAGTACAGCTTCGGAGGCTAGAGATGAACGCAACCGCCTTGTGTGAACTTGATCCCTCACTTTACACCACTTGCAGAAAAACACACCTTTTCATAATATAAATCTTTCTATCCAATTCCTCTGGAAATCTTGGTTTAGTTTTTCTTACTGTTTATAAACATCGTTTTTAGAGTTTGTACCTAAAAAGTCTTAGATCGGCAATGTTTGATTCTTTGTGTTTTTTATAAAGTCTTTTCTCTCCTGTTTCTAAATTATATAATAGAACGGTATTTCCAGGATCTACTCCTATCCACCAAACTCCTATGAAGTCTGATAAATACTGAAAAGGAACAAATTCAATTCTTCCAAGTATCACTTCCTTGAGATCAATTGCTTCAGTTTCTGCTATGTTATGAAAATCTTTTTTTCCTTTGTTTGCTGCATAATTCACAAATTTGTGGTTAATCTCGGTTACTGAAAACTGATGCCATAAATCAATAAATAACGTAGGCTTGATTAGCTCTTTCATTACAATGTCATAGACCTTGAGATCAAAATCCTTTAATGCTAAAAGATATTCCTTGCCTAAGTTAATTGACTGCTGACAAAGGACACTGCAAGGAACGTGGGCAACAGCTCTTAGCTCAATAGGAATAGAATTCTCTAAACCTTTTTCGATTATAGTCTCATAGTAAAAATAGTCTTCCTTTGACCTACGCCTTTGTCTTTCCACCATAAACCTTTCGGTACAACAATTTGGGTACCCAAAGGCTGTACCTAAGATTCTATCAAGGATTTTAGTCTCGGACTGTTGTGTCCCAGAAAACCGAGTTTTTGCCACACCATATTGAGTTAGGAAATTAATTAATTCCTCGAAATTCTTTGAAATAATGGTCTCAAAGGAAGGATTCAGTTCACCTCCCTCAAGTTCTAAAGGAATTAACGTGCCTTCAGACAAGGTCTCCCAGAACTTGTCGTACTCGCCCAAATGTCCAAGATAGCGAAGAAAGCGGTAACCCTTGACTTCGGTATACCATGGATAAGTTTTTACTTTAATTTCTGTGCCTCTTTGAAGAGAACTTGGAATGCATATTCTAACAGGTGCAGGAGAATGTTCAAACCAGACAAGATTGAGGGATATTAGAAGGTCAATTAATTGTGCATAGTCGTCACTATGAAGCTCGAACTCAACTCTGACAACAGGCTTTCTCCCTTGTATGACAGCTACAAGATGCACGACGAAAGCTGGATATTTGTGGGCAAAACTTTCAAGAGTCATCATATCATAAAATTATATCCGTTTTGACGAAATAAACGTTCTTTTATTACTAAATAACAATGTCGAATAAAGGATCAAAGAGGCGCAAAATTATTTCATGTATTTTTTGAGAGCTGTCTTAACGTCTAAGCCTTCATGAACGATGCCACAAATAACACGCACCATATTTGCTGGATCATCGTGTTGAAAAACATTTCTTCCAGTTGCTGCGCCTGCACCCCCCGCCCTTATTGAATCGTAAACCATTTGGCAAAATTCTTCTTCAGTTTCTGTTTTTGGTCCACCTGCCATTACAACTGGAACTGGGCATCCTTTAACTACTTCCCTAAAGGTTTCTTTGTTGCCTGTGTAGTTAGTTTTGACGATGTCGGCTCCAAGCTCAGCTCCTATTCGCGCTGCGTGCTTGACAACCTCAACATCGTATTGATTTTTAATTTTCTCTCCTCTTGGATAAACCATTGCAAGAAGAGGCATACCCCATTCCTCACATGTTTTTGCAACTTCACCCAAGACTCGCAGCTGTGCGGGTTCAGTTTTGGATCCAACATTTATGTGAATTGAAACGGCATCTGCGCCCATTTTGATTGCTTCCAGCACATCTGCTACTAACACTTTATCATCTGGGTCAGGCCCAAGCACTGTACTTCCGGAAAGATGGAGGATGAGGCCAATGTCTTTGCCGTAACCTCTATAACCTGCTCTGATGATTCCTTTATGAAGAAGAACTGCGTTCGCTCCGCCTTCTGCAACTCTATTAACAGTGGTTCTCATGTCTTCTAAGCCCTTAATTGGGCCAACTGTTAACCCATGATCCATTGGAATTATCACGGTTTTTCCAGTACTTCTATTCATGATGCGGTCTATTCTAATTTTTTTCCCAATTTCGGTCAAATACTATTTCTCCTTAATTATTGCGTTTACTTAGACAACTTCTAAAATTAAGGCAAATTTATACATAAAAGACTTTGCTTTCACAAGATAACAGCCTTAGCTTTCATAAGGTTTAAATATAACTTAAGAACAGAAACGTGGCGCGGAGAGCCTTCAAATGACAATTCAATGTTCAAAAAGGCTCGTTAGCGTGATTCGTAATACTTATTTCTTTAGCTGTAACGCTACTTATACAACATTTTGAGCTGAAAGAACCAAGTTCTGCTTTGCCGCCTTTGGTTCTTTCCATTTTTTGGGTGAGAAAATGATTTCAAAAAAACAAGAAAAGATGTGTTGCCGTATCGTCGTTAAGTTCGGCGGAACAAGCCTAGCAAATGGACTTAGTATATCTCGAGCTGTAAAATCAGTGATCATGAAAGCTAGGCAAGGCGTTCAACTAGTGGTTGTTGTTTCAGCTATAGGAAAATCCACAGATACGCTTATCGAAATAGCTGATAAAGCGTGTAACTCTTCAATTCCAAATGAAGATTTAGACAATATTATAGCTATGGGAGAACGAACAAGCGCAAGGATTTTTTCAGCTGCATTGAAATCAATGAAAATACAAAGTTACTATGTTGACCCAGAGAATTCGAATTGGCCAATGATCACTGATAAAAACTTCAATAATGCAAAACCTAATTTGCCATTGTGCAAAAAGATGATAAAGACGCATATTGAGCCCTTGCTTGAGAAAGGCATAGTCGTTGTTGTTCCAGGTTTTATTGGAAAAACTGTGAATGGTGCAATTACTACTATGGGAAGGGGAGGAAGCGATATAACAGCTTTAATATTAGCTCAAGCTTTAAATGCAGACCAAGTTATTCTAGTAACTGATGTTCAAGGCATAATGACAGCAGATCCGAAAATCATTAAAAATCCAGAAAAGCTTGACGAGATTGCTGTAGACGCTCTTGTAGGATTGGCTGATTCAGGGACAAAATTCATTCATAAAAAGGCATTAAAGTACAAGCATCCAGAAATTGATATAAAAATTATTAGCAACATGTTTGGTGACTTGGACTCGGAAGGAACAATAATCCGCGGAGTCTTTCCTAAAAATATGATTGTTGAGCCATATCTTGGCTCCGCTACAGCAGTCACAATAGTAGGAAAAGAACTTTCCAAGTCTCCACAAACCCTTTGCGAAATTTTCAACGAAGTCGATAAAGCATGCACAGAGCTTTTAGGCATGTCGGTTAATCATAACTCCATAATAATCTATTTAGCGTCAACAGAGGCCAAACACATTTTGGAGGCTCTCCACGCAATAGTGGTGAAGGCTGAAAATGCAATTGCTATGGCTGTTAGAGAAAATCTTTCCCTTATTAAAATAAAGGGTATTGGACTTGAGGAGACACCTGGGGTGATAAGTAGTATAACCAAAACTTTAAACATGGAAGAAATTAACATCTATGGGATTTTCACGATTACATCAAGCGTCGTGGTCTTCGTGGATATGAAAGACAAAGAAAAAACCATTAGTCTAATTGAAGAAATTATAGAAGGCAATGCATGCTCACAAGGTCATGGGAGATTTTGAAAGAAAATGCGTGAATTATGGGTAAAAATAAACCAATCTTTAACTTCAGAAGAAAAGAAGACGCTCATTGAGAAGACAGCACAAATTGTATCTGCATACCTAACTGAGCCACAAGATCTCGAGATGGTTAAGAAACTAGGAGCAAAAACCACTGTAAGCGCTTCAGAGAAAGCAGACATAGTAATTGCAAAAGACCTCAAAAAGGCAAGAAAGACTAAGCAGCTAGGAAAAAAGGTATGCATCCTGGTAACTGTCAAATCAAATAAAGACGAATCTCAAATTGTTGCTGCTGCTGAATCTTTAGTCGACTATATACTTGTTGAATGCCCAGACTGGAAAGTTATTCCCTTAGAAAACCTTATTGCAAAGGTATATAAAAAAACAAATCTTTTAGCATTAGTGTCAAGTGAAAAAGACGCAAAGATTGCTCTTGAAACTCTTGAGTTAGGAGTTGACGGACTCGTAGTAGATATGTCTAATATTGATGAACTTCTACAAATTAGAAAGATCGTTGATGAAACTAAAACAAGAACTGACGAAGTCGTAGGCGCTGAAAAAATTTTGCTTGAACAAGCCAAAGTCACTAAAATTAAGCCTCTAAGCACAGGAGCACGAGTGTGCATAGACACATGCGATCTTATGAAGGAAAGTGAAGGAATTCTTGTTGGATGCCAATCTAACGGTCTTTTCCTTGTCGAAGCTGAGGTTCATGAGACGCCTTTCGTTGCTCCTCGACCATTCAGAGTAAATGCCGGATCAATTTCGCTTTATGTTCTTGCACCGGATGAAAAGACCCGTTATCTTTCAGAACTTAAGGCTGGAGACGAAGTATTGATTGTTGATAGGAACGGAAAGCAACGAACAACGAATATAGGCAGAATAAAAATAGAGTGGCGACCTTTACTAATGATCGAAGCTGACTGCAAAGGTAAAACTGTAAAAACGATACTGCAGAACGCTGAAACCATAAGAGTTGTTACAGCGGATGGAAGTAAATCTGTTAAGGATTTGAAAATTGGAGATTCGGTTCTTGTGAGGTTTCAAGAGGGCGGCAGACACTTTGGGACACTTGTGAAAGAAGAGAAAGTGATCGAAAGGTGAGACCAAGAATCTGTGTTCCACTTCCAATAGAAAGGCTTTCTGATCTTTCTAGTTTGATTCGGAGGGCTCAAGATGCAGGAGCTGACTTCATCGAGGTTCGTTTAGACTTTTTGCAAGAGGATATTCTAGGCCAGATGAATGTCTTAGAAAAGGAAATTGCCGACGCATCTGTGCCTTTGATTGCTACAAACAGGGAACACCGCCAAGGAGGAAAAAAGATCCAAGGAGGAAAAAAGATCCAAGAAGAAAAGAAAAGAGTCGAAATCCTAATCAAAACAGCAGAAATTGGGTTTGAGTATGTTGATGTCGAATTATCGACCAGAGACTTGAAACAAGCAATAAATAGAATAGTAAATCTTGGTTCAAAGCCCGTTATTTCCTATCACAATTTCAAAAGCACTCCCTCAGAGGTTGAGATGGAGAAAATCGTAAAATCTCAGATTGAAGCTGGAGCTTCAGTTTGCAAGTTAGTTACAACAGCTAATACGCTTGAAGACGGTATAAGGTGTTTGTTGTTTACCTACAAAATGAGCAGGGTCACAGACATTGTTTGCTTCGCAATGGGAAGACAAGGAACAATTTCGAGAATTCTTTCCCCAATATTTGGAGCATTATTCACATTCTCCTCGCTGGAACAAGGGCTGGAAACAGGTTCAGGTCAAATGTCTATTTTTGAACTAAAAGAGTTTTACAAAAAACTAGGTGTTTATTTATGATTGTTACAGGAAAAACTAGGGTTTGCGGGCTTATAGGAGACCCTGTTGAACATTCTCTAAGTCCTTGTCTTCAAAATGCCGCCTTCAAACATTATGGATTAGATTTCATCTATGTTGCTTTTAGAGTAAAACAGGAAAACCTTAAAGACGCTATTCAAGGTGTCCGAAGCTTAGGAATCCACGGCTTGAATGTAACCATGCCTCATAAAATTAGTGTTATCCAATATCTTGATGACTTAGATGCGACAGCAAAAAGAATTGGCTCAGTTAACACCATACTAAATAGAAACGGAAAACTTATTGGGTACACAACAGACGGAATAGGCGCCAAAAAGGCTTTGAGATACCATGGCGTGGATCCTTCAGGTAAAAAAATCGTAATTCTCGGCGCAGGAGGCGCTTCTAGGTCAGTTTCCCTAACATTAGCCGAAGAGGCTAAGGAACTGATAATTTTAAATAGAACGTTATTTAAGGCTGAGATCCTTGCTAAGGAACTCAAGTCATTATGTGGGCATAACACTATTGTCAAAGCCTATGAATTGAATGACCAAGATGCAAAACGAGAGCTAGTAGATGCTGATATTTTAGTAAATGCGACCTCTATTGGGATGCGACCGAACGACGAGTCAACACCTATAGACTTAACGCTTCTCAGGTCTGATTTAGTTGTTTTTGACCTCGTTTACGAACCTGTTGAAACGAGATTGCTTATGGAAGCAAAGAAAAAGGGAGCGACAACAATAAACGGATTAATGATGCTCATTTTTCAAGGAGCGGTTTCTTTTGAAATTTGGACTGGTAGAACTGCACCATCTGAAGTAATGATAAAAGCAGTCGCAAGCGAATTGGCCTTAAGAATTAAAAATAAGAACGAATGTCAGGTGAATATAAAATGATAAAGATTGGAAAAGCAGTAGCTTACGGCGCTGTAACTATCATCAATGCGATATCATGCGGGTATGGAGCTGCTTTAGGGGTAGACTTAAAGACTGAAGCAACTGTAAGGTTAACTGATGAACCTGGACGAATCGAAGGCAAAATTTTATCTGACCCTGAGGAAAACACATTTCTCATAGAAAAAACCGTGAGCCGAGTTCTGAGGCACTTCAATCTTGAAGATGAATATGGCGCCTATGTGGAAACCCAGTCGAACATACCGATTGCCCGAGGTCTAAAGAGTAGCAGTGCGGCAGCTAATGCAATTACTCTTGCATCTTTAGTGGCTATAGGGAAAAAAGTTAGTGACTTAGCTGCAATCAACATGGGTGTTGATGCCGCTTTAGAATCTCGTGTCACGATAACAGGTGCTTTTGATGATGCGTGCGCATCTTTTTTTGGAGGAATAGTCATTACTGATAATCTTGAAAGGAAAATATTGAGGAAATTTTATCCACGTGAATATTTGATTCTTATTCATGTTCCCGAAACCAAATCGTACACCGCCAGCTCGAATGTACAAAAAATGAAACTTATGGCGGACGAAGTAAAGGCGTTGCATAGAATGGCTTTGCAAGGAGACTGGCTTAATGCAATGACACTAAATGGGCTGGTTCATTCAACAGTCTTAGGTATCGACACAAACCTAGTGATAGACGCTTTGGGCGCAGGAGCTTCAGCTGCTGGGTTGTCAGGTAAAGGACCTGCCGTGGCTGCTGTTGTTTTACCTGAAAAAGTGTATTATGTGAAAGAATCTTGGAAAAAATATGGAGGAACCATCATTGAAACTCAAATTAATAACAAAAAGGCTCATAAGGTGTTAAAGCCCTAATGACTGACCTTATAGTAAAACAAACAGAAAGCCTGACAGGCATTATAAGAGCTCCCTCTTCAAAATCCTTGACACATAGGGCATTGATTGCTACGTCAATTTCTGAAGGCCGTTCCAGAATTGAAAACGTACTTTTTTGCGATGACACCCTTGCAACGCTTGAAGCATGTCATATGTTAGGAGCCGAAATTTCAAAAAAGGAACATAATATCCTTGAAGTAACGGGGCTTTCAAAGCCATTGACGCCTTCAAATGTTATAAATTGTAGAGACTCAGCATCAACAATGAGGTTTATCGCTCCGGTCTGCTCGTTAGCAGATGGCATATCAGTTCTGACAGGGGGGAAAAGTCTTCGTCGTAGGCCTATGGAGCCGCTCTTATCAGCTTTGATGCAATTGGGTGTCCTCTGCTATTCTACAAAAGGTGATGGTTGTCCTCCCCTAATCATTTTTGGAGGAGGAATTGCTGGGGGAGAGTCTTTTATTCCGGGCGATGTCAGTTCGCAGTTTATTTCAGGTTTACTTTTTGCGTCTCCGTTAGGAAAAGCGGATGTGGATATTTTTCTTTCGTCTCCTCTTGAGTCTAAACCTTATGTTGAGATGACAGTGGACATTCTAAGAAAGCATAAGATAAAGTTTGAGGTTCAATCCAATTATCGGAGGTTTCATGTTCCTGGAAAACAAACTTATAAACCATTTAATCATGTTTTAGAGGGTGACTTTTCTTCGTCTGCCTTTCTTCTCGCAGCGGCGGCCATCACAGATTCAAAAGTGAGAATATTAGGTCTTCAAAGGAATTCGGTTCAAGGTGACCGAATAATTGTCAATCTACTTAGAGAAATGGGGGTTCAGATAAAAGAAGATAAAGACTTCTTTGAAGTTCAAGGCACAAAGGACAGATTAAGACCTATTAATATTGATCTTAGAGACAATCCTGATTTGGTACCCGTTTTGGCTGTTGTTTCCTGTTTCGCTTCTGGGAAATCCGTTATTCGAGGTGTGAAAAGACTTACTTTTAAGGAATCTAATCGTGAAGCAGCTATACTTGAAGAATTAACAAAGATGGGTGCAAAAATTAACGTTAATAGAGAAACCATTGAGATTGATGGCGTAAAAACTTTAAGGGGGGGAGAACTAGACTCTCATGGGGATCACAGAATCGCTATGATGTGTATTATAGCTGCCTTGAGGGCTATTGAAACAACTACCATAAAAGGTGTTGAATGCATAAATAAATCGTATCCGAATTTTGTTAAAGACATAGCTAGTTTGGGAGCTGAAGTTCATGAACGGGAACTCAATAGGTAAAGCTTTTGTCCTAACATGCTTTGGAGAAAGTCATGGGCAATGTGTCGGAGCAGTTATTGATGGATGCCCGGCAGGTTTGCCCTTGTCTCCTGAAGATATTCAAATCGAATTGGACAAAAGAAAACCGGGACAAACATCAGTTAGTACATCTAGAAAGGAAGAAGATCGTGTCGAAATACTATCAGGACTGTTTAACGGATTTACTACGGGCGCTCCGATATGTGTAATCGTTAGAAACTTGAACACGGAATCTGAAGATTACGAAAAGATTAAAGATAAACCTAGACCTGGGCATGCCGATTATGTAACGCATGTGAAATATGGAGGATTTAGTGACTATAGGGGAGGTGGGCGTTTCTCGGGGCGCATAACGGTTTCTTACGTAATGGCAGGAGCAATAGCCAAAAAGTTATTGACGCAAATAAATATAGAGGTGCTTGCGCACACGATCCAAATTGGTAACGTGAAAATTACAGAAAACGTTTCATATAAACAAATTCGAGAGAACGTTTACAAAAACTCTGTTCGATGCGCAGATCCTGAGACAGCCTTGTTAATGGAAAAGGAGATCTTAAACGTAATCGAAGAACGGGACAGCGTCGGCGGGGTAGTTGAGGCAATAGCCTTAGGTGTTCCAGCTGGTCTAGGCGAACCAGTTTTTGACTCAATAGATTCAGACATTGCTAAAATGATGTTTGACATTCCAGCTGTTAAAGGTGTGGAATTTGGTTCTGGCTTTAGAGCTGCTTCGCTTAAAGGTTCCGAAAACAACGACGAGTACAGAATTAGAAGAGGAAAAGTTGTCAGTTTAACTAACAACGCAGGTGGGATTCTAGGAGGAATCACAACGGGCATGCCAATTGTATTTAGAGTTGGATTCAAGCCAACAGCGTCTATAGCGAAAAAGCAAAGAACCGTTGACCTAGCAAAAATGGAAGAAACTGAGATTGAGATTGTTGGAAGACACGACCCGTGCATCGTACCTCGAGCTGTGCCTGTGGTGGAATCCTGCCTTGCACTTGTTTTAGCAGACCATGCAATAAGGGATGGAATAATTCCTCGTGCATTAGGAACTAGGAAATAGATTTGGCTTTTATAAAACATTAGGCTCATTAAGTAGCTACATTAATAATTTTGGAAGTGATATCTATGCCAAGAGTTTTTGGCGTTATTGCGGATGATTTCACAGGAGCGTGCGACGCTGGTGTTCAATTCAAAAAATTTGGGTTTGAAACACTAGTTCTGGCAAATGCCAAGAATTTAGATAAGTTAGAACCCTTTTACGATGTCGTCGTTGTTAACACTGACACTAGAAACGTCGATCCGAAACAAGCCTATAGTGATGTTAGACGCATAGTTAAGGCCTTTAGGAATCTTGGCATTAAGTTGTTTTATAAAAAGGTAGACTCAACTCTTCGTGGAAACATCGGTGCGGAAATCGATGCTGTTCTAGACGAATTGGATTATGATTGTGTTTTTTTCGCTTCTTCTTACCCTGAACAAGGAAGGACAGTGATAGATGGGCAAGTCTTTGTTAAGGGTGTTCCACTTAAGGATACAGAATTCGCTCAAGATATGTTAAATCCTATCAAAGAGTCATCTGTTCAAAAAATAGTCGAGTTGCAGTCTAGCAGGAAAGTCGGTCACATAGGCATATCTATTGTAAGAAAAGGGGCATCCAAATTTAAGAGCAACCTCGAAGAACTGCTAGAAAGAGGCAATGAAATAGTCGTCACAGACGCTGAAACACAGAAAGACTTAGTTACAATTGTCAACGGGTCAAAAAACATGAATGTTCTACTATGCGGGTCTGCAGGATTAGCTAAAGCAGCAGCGTCATTTTTGACAAAGGGAAGACAGGTGCTTATTATCACGGGAAGCATCAACGATGTAACACTTAGCCAGATTAAGATGGTGCATAAAAAGTTTGGAATACCAATCATTGAACCTGACATTGCCAATGTCTTTGAAGATGACCATGGACTTATGGGTGTCGCAAAGAACCTCGCAGAAAAGGCCGAAGCAATTCTGAGCGGCAATAGACATGTAATAATCAGACTTGCATGCTCAAAAAATGTTGTTCAAAGGATAATAGAGGCTGGGAAGGACTTAGGATTGGATGCAGCCCAGATTATTGATAAACTTCTTTTAATCTTAGGCTGTGCAGTAAGGGAAATTGTCGAAACTCATGATGGAATAAGAATAGTCTCAATCGGAGGGGACACTTCAAAGATGATAATGCAAGCAATTGGCGCAGAAGGAATCAAACTTGATTGTGAAATCTTACCAGGCATTGCTGTTGGCAGGATCATTAGCGGAAAATATGTAGGGTCTATGATAGCAACAAAGGCTGGGGGTTTCGGCGATGAACAAGCACTTGCCAAAGTTTTTGAATATATGAAAGACCCGCGTACAATGTGCTATAGATAGTTTGGCAACGTCCCGTTTATTATATGCTCAACTGGACATTCCATGTTGGCCTTGTCTACATTTTTCTAATATATTCCATAGCTTCTTTTACACTTTTGAATCCGTACTTTATCTCATCATGCTCATTTCTTAGGGCTAACACGTCATCTTTGACCTCAATTGGTTTACGTCTACCTTTGATGATGTCAAGCATAAGGTCACAAAGATGTTTTATGTCGCTCTCTCCAAAGCCACGTCTCGTAACGTCCTGAAAACCGATTCTAAGCCCAGAAGGGTTCTCCCTATTATTCTGATTATCATAAGGCAGAAGATTTCGATTCAAAATAATGTGGGCTGCCTCAAGATTTTCAGCGTTCTTCCGTCCGCCACCATAAAGTCTAACATCCACAGCAATTTGATGTGACTGCGTGAACCCTTTGTTTTCGCCAAGCACTGTTATACCATTTTCATACAAGTACTGACCAGCTGTTTGAGCGTTTTTCACTGTCTGTTTCGCAAGTGCTTCACCAAACAAACGTAGCTCAAGTGTTGCAATACCAAGTGCCGGTAACCGTCCCAAATGAGTGTTTGAAGTGCTTAGTGGAAAGATAGCATACTGGACGTTTTTAATAGCTTTTTCCATGCGAGCTCCTTTGAGGTTGCCAAGAACGACGCCTCCTTGTGGACCGGGAAACGTTTTATGAGTTGATGCTGTAATGAAGTCTGCGCCTTCTTTGAATGGATCTTGGAACATGCCTCCGGCAATCAGTCCGAGTACGTGAGCTGCGTCATAAACTATGTAGGCGTCTACTTCCTCAGCGACAGCTTTTAATTCTTTCACTGGATGCGGAAAAAGGAATAGGCTTCCACCAAACGTTATGATTCCAGGTTTTGAGGCTCTGATTACGGCAGCTGATTTTTCTGGATCAATGTTCATTTCTTCTACGTCGTAAGCGTGTTCAATGTTTACCAGCCCAAGAACTCTGCCCGCAAGCCCAGAATAGTCGTGGGTAATATGGGCTCCAGCACTGAGAGGCGTTACGACCATCTTCTGGCTTTTTGTTGTCAATGAAAGACCCTTGAAGGCTGCAAGGTTAGCATGAGTACCGGAAACCAAGCGGACATCTGCCCAACTGCATCTAAAAAGTTTTTTGATCAAATCAGTTGTTTTGTCTTCAATGATTGACATGTATTTTTGGCCTTGATAATATCGTTTCTCAACATGACCCTCGAGATCGTTCTCTCCCTCAGCATACCGGCTTTCAAGATCCATTGAAAGCTGAAGCATCTCCTTGACAGCAGGCGATTTTAGTCCTTCGCTGGCAATCAGGTTTATGCATTCTTTCTCTCGGTATTGTTCATGTTTTTCGCTTGCTTCTATAAGTTCAAGAGCCATCTCGAAAAATTCGTCCATTTTTATCCAACTCTTGAATCAGATAACCGCATAGAAAATGATTAGGTGCTATTTAATTCTTTTGCACATTTTTCTGGTTAGTTTCACAACTCATTTAAAACGGAAAACGCGTTGTTTATTTTTGACTTAGGTTGTTTTTAGCCCTGTGATCTTGGCGAAAAATATATATGTTAGTGAATAATATTTTGACCAAATATATAATAGAATATATGGAGGAGTTTTTACTCAACGCAAAACTCAAAAGGATTGGCAAATTGTATACCAAAAATATTTTAGAGCTTGTCAATCTTAGGCATCTTAACAATTTTTGGAGGTATATATGTTGTCTGAAAATGGAAAGACAGAAACAATTAGGTCAATTAATGAGATAAATGAAAAAATTCGGAAAGGAGACGCCGTAATATTAACGGCCGAAGAAATGATTAGACTGGTGGAGAGCAGCGGAGTTGAGGTTGCAGCTAAAGAGGTCGACGTCGTTACTTCTGGAACTTTTGGCGCAATGTGCAGTTCCGGTGTTTTTCTAAACTTTGGACATTCTGATCCGCCTATAAAGATGACCCAATGTTGGCTGAACGATGTTCCAGTCTATAAAGGAATAGCAGCGGTTGATGGTTACCTTGGCGCCACGGTTTTAAGCGAAACCTTAGGGTTCGAGTACGGTGGTGGGCATGTCATTGAAGATCTTGTCTCTGGCAGAGAGATAGAGCTTCGAGCTGAATCCTATGGAACTGACTGTTATCCTAGGAGACATATTGAGACAACGATCACCATTGACGATTTGAATCAAGCCGTACTTTTGAACCCCAGAAACTGTTACCAAAGATATGATGCTGCAACAAACAGTACAGACCGCATACTATACACGTACATGGGAACACTGCTTCCAAATTATGGAAACATTACTTTTTCTGGAGCTGGGCAACTGAATCCCTTGTGTAAGGACCCTAATTACGAGACTTTGGGGATTGGCACACGGATTTTCCTTGGTGGCGGAATTGGATACATAATTGGAGAGGGAACTCAACACAATCCTTCTGCCGGCTTTGGAACGTTGATGGTTAAGGGTGACCTGAAACAGATGAGTAATCGCTATCTCCGTGGATCTTCTTTTTATCGATATGGAGTAAGCCTCTATATTGGAGTCGGCGTCCCTATACCTATTCTCAACGAAAAAATCGCCTTAACAGCAGCTGTGAAAAATGAGGATATTTTTGTTTCTATTAAGGATTATGGGGCTCCGTCAAGGCCTGACTTGAGACCATCTGTGAAAAAAGTTTCATACGCTGATTTGAGGTCTGGAAAGGTTGAGATTAAGGGTAAAGATGTGCCTTCTTCATCATTGTCGAGCTACAAAATGGCCATTGAAATTTCAGAGGTTTTAAAGAAATGGATTCAGGAAGGAGAGTTTCTCCTTACTGCGCCTGTTGAAAGGCTTTCAAGACAAACCGTGGTTAAGCCTTTAGAAATTAAGAAGAAGGAACCAAAGGTTTCGGAAATCATGAGAATCAACGTGATCACGGCAAATCCAGATGATAATGTGAAGGAGGTCGCGAAGAAACTTGTTGAGAAAGGAATTGATCACCTTCCAGTTGTTGATGGTGCTAAGAAGATATTAGGCATCGTAACCTCGTGGGATCTCGCTAGAGCTTTAGCTGGCGACAAGAGAAGGCTTGAAGAGATCATGACAAAGAAGGTAATTACAGTATTACAAAACGAATCTATTGATGTTGTGGCAAGGAAAATGGCTAAGCATAATATTTCCGGGGTGCCAGTTGTCGATAAAGAAAACCATGTGATAGGAATTGTAACAACAGATGACATTTCCAAGAAGCTAATAGGAGGAAAAAGCACAATATGATTGTCCGACTTATCTATTCGCCTGAAGTTGTCGAAAAACCTGTTCTTGCAGAGGTGATTCTAAAATCCGGAGTTCCAATTAACATATTGGAAGCAAAGGTTAATGCACAAAAAGGCGAACTTGTTGTTTCGATACCTGCAAAAGGTAATATGCTTGAGAAAATTTTCGATCTCTTTAAAGAAGCCGGCGTGAAAGCTCAGAAATTCACGAAAATCCTACAGATAGATTATGAAAAGTGCACATCTTGTGGTGCTTGCATTTCGCCATGTCCTACAAGAGCCTTGCGGTTTGAGCCTGACTGGACGTTAGCGTTTGATGAAGAAAAATGTGTGGCTTGCAGAACCTGTGTGAACGCTTGTCCAGTTAAAGCCATTATTGTTCCTTAATCTTGGTGAAACTGATGTTGCAGAGACATCTTTTCGAACAAGGCTTCCTTTTTAATCAATCCAAAATTCACCTCAAAAGTGATAGTGAAAAAGCAATTCACGAAGCTATCAAGGACATGAAAAATTGTCTGAAAGAAATTATGGGCTACATAAAAATTCACCCTGAGTTCCAGCATTCACTTAAACCAATTAACGTTTCGCCAGAAGCCCCGCAAATAGTTCAGTGCATGGCAGATTCAGCTCGAAAAGCAGATGTGGGACCAATGGCTTCTGTGGCAGGTGCTGTTGCAGATTTCGGTATGAAAGCGATGCTTAGGTCTAATGCGAAAACAGCTATTGCTGAGAATGGAGGCGAGGTAGCTGTGACTACGAATCAGCCTATTGTAGTAGGATTATTCACAAGCTGCTCGGATCTTTCGGGAAAAATTGGTTTTTGCGTCACAAAGGAGGACAGTCCCTTAGGGATTGCCACCAGTTCGAGTAAGACTGGGCGGGTTATTAGCTTTGGTGAAGCTGACTCGGTAACTATCGTAGCAGATTATGCGTCTTTAGCTGACGCAGTGGCTACTGCTGTTTGCAATGTTGTTGCTGGTGCAGATATTTTCAGATCTATTCAGTGTGGAATAGAGAGAGCTAAAGAAATCAGCGGGGTTCGTGGAGCCGTCATTATTCGAAATGGTCAAGCAGGTCTTTGGGGAAGACTTCCAAGAATAGTGAACGTGAAATGATGGCGCTATTGAACTTCTTTGCAAAAAGATTAGATCGCGTCTGATGCTTAAGAGGCCTTTGGGTAGGAGCCTAATACTTTTACGAAGACTGCTTTGCTTCTGAGGCTTTCTATTGCTTCGGTGCATCTTTTTTCGGTTCTGTGTCCTTCGAAGTCAAGGTAGAAATTGTACTCCCAAGGCTGCCTCTTCGTCGGTCTAGACTCAATCTTTGTCAGGTTTATGCCTCTTTTGGCGAATTCTTCTAGGACTTGGTACAAAGCGCCGGGCACATGTTTTGTTGAGAAAATAATGGATGTTTTGTCGTTTCCAGAGGCTGCTGCGTCGTTTTTCGATAATACAAAGAAACGTGTAAGATTGTTTGGAGTGTCAGAAATGTTTTTAGAAAGAATTTCCATTCCGTAGATTTTTGCAGCTTTTTCTGATGCTATTGCTCCAGCATTCAGCATTCGCTTTTCTTTTATCATTTTCACGCTGCCAGCTGTATCGTAGGTTGAGATTATCTCGCAATTTAGGTTTTCAAGGAAATTTCGGCATTGGGCTAGAGCTTGTGGGTGTGAATAAATGACCTTCACGTCATCAAATTTCGTTCCCTTATTCGCAATAAGGCAATGATCAATTTTTAAGACAATTTCACCGCAGACTTTGTGGTCATATACTAGGAACAGATCATAGACCTGGTTGACGCTTCCCTCAATTGAATTTTCAATTGGAACAACGCCATATTCAGTATCGCCCACCTCAACCTTCTTGAAAACATCCGAAAAACCTTTGCAAGGTATAGCTACTGCGGTGTCACCGAAGAACGTGTAGACTGCGCTTTCGCTGTACGCCCCTAGTTCACCTTGATATGCAACCCTGATTTCTTTTTTGGAGCTCATTTTGGTTTGAAATCCTCTGTTGGTTTTTTAGACTTGTTTCCTCTATATTCTCGCAGTATTAATATTTATTAGTTTTACATTTCCCGTTTTAAGTGTCATTCTTTCTATGTACGAAAATCGTAAATTTTTTCCGAAACATTTAAAAATGATTTCTGTGTGCTTAATTCGGAATGACTAAAAATCATGTAGAACGCAACCTACTGGTACAAGTGTCTTGCATTTGGCTGGCAAGGATGCGGCGATTAGGGTTCAGTTTGGAAGATTTGATTTGAGAGGTAGAGGGCATGAACTCCTATCTTGAGGCAATTCAGCTAAAATTGAGCAAGTCTGATTTTAGAAAGCTAGAAAGGATTAGAATTCCTAAGGTTCATGAATTTATTGCTAAAGCTGCGGATCTTTGTAATCCTGACCGAATCTTCATTTGTGACGATTCTTCTGAGGATGTTGCTTATATCAGGCGGCGAGCAATTGAATCGGGTGAAGAGAAAGAATTAGCGCTTCCTGGACATACCGTTCACTTTGACGGCATATATGATCAAGGACGTGATAGGCAAGCTACGAAGTATCTTGTGCCAAGGGGGATTACTCTTAGCAAGGCTCTTAATCAGATTGATCGACAGGAAGGACTAGCAGAAGTGAAGGGTTTACTTAAAGATTCGATGAAAGGTCGCACAATGATCACGCGTTTTGTTTCTTTGGGGCCTGTTAACTCGGTATTTACAATTCTCGGATTGCAGTGTACTGACTCTTGGTATGTTGCTCACTCTGAAGATCTCCTCTTTCGGCATGGTTATGAAGTATTTATTCATTCAGGGCCAGATGTAGAATTTCTTCGCGTCTTACATTCGTCAGGCTTGCTGAATGAGAACATGGTTAGCGTGGAGCATGAGAAAAAGCGTGTATACATCGATTCGATGGATAACACCATCTATAGCGTCAACACGCAATATGCAGGTAACTCTATAGGATTCAAGAAGCTCGCTTTTCGACTGGCTATCCGGAAGGCAAACATGGAGGGTTGGCTTGCTGAGCACATGATGATTATGGGAGTGTTCGGTCCAGGTGGCCGTAAGACCTATTTTGCAGGTGCTTTTCCCAGTGCCTGTGGAAAAACTTCTACGGCTATGCTTCCTGGGGAAACTATTTTGGGGGATGACATCGCCTATATTCGCGATATTAATGGAGTTGCCCGTGCAGTAAATGTTGAGTGTGGTATTTTCGGAATCCTACAGGACGTTAATCCTAAAACTGAGGCTACAATATTCAAGGCTCTTAACCAGTCTGGAGAAATTATCTTTTCTAACGTGTTGGTGAAGGATGGTAAACCTTATTGGCTAGGTATGGGCTGCGAGCTTCCTAAAGATGGAATTAACTTTTCCAGCGTGTGGTATGAAGGAAAGACAGATGAATGTGGCGAAAAAATTCCGCCTGCTCACAAGAACGCTCGTTATACAATATCACTCAAAGCATTAGAGAATTGTGATCCTGAGCTGGATAATCCTTTGGGCGTCGAGTTGGGTGGCATAATGTACGGAGGACGAGATGCTAAGGCTTATGTGCCTGTGCAACAGAGCTTCAACTGGGAACATGGCATCATCGCTTACGGCGCGTCTCTGGAAACTGAGACAACATATGCGCTGGTAGGTCAAGAAGGCATGCCTGAAATTAATATGATGAGCATCCAGGATTTCATCTCTATTCCGTTGGGCAAGAACATTCGGAACAACCTTAATTTTGGAAAGAAACTTAGGAAGGCGCCTATCATCTTTGGTGTGAACTATTTCCTGCGCGACAAAGAAGGCAAATTCCTGAACTCGCACCGTGACAAGCATGTTTGGATTAAGTGGATGGAGCTGCGTGTTCATAATGATGTTGGGGCAATAAAGTCTCCTACTGGCTACATTCCTGAATATAACGATTTGAAAAGGCTTTTCAGTCAAGTGTTAGGGGTGGATTACTGTAAAGATGACTACATTAAACAGTTTACAATTCGAGTTCCTGAAAATTTAGCTAAAATTGAACGTGTGGAAAAGTTCTACAGGGAAAGTGTTGCTGACACTCCTTTGAAGCTGTTTCAGATATTGGATCAACAGCGTCAGCGTCTACTTGATGCTCAGAAGAGATTTGGCGATTACATTTCGCCTGAGAATTTCAGATAAAAGTAGAAATATCCTTCTAAAATATACAGTGCACTATATTTTTTGTTTTTGCAATATTTTTTTTAGAGTCTACTTCAATAATGATTAAGCGTGATTGTGGATGAACAAAAAATTCTCGTACGGTATGTGCGGTGTCTATTGCGGTCAGTGTCCCAAGTGGAGATGGAAGAGTTAAATTTACAGCTGGTGAGCTAAAAAGGCTTGTTGACACGAACCGCTACGATTGGGTTGAAAAAGTTGTTCAATCATTCAGTTTTAAGGAGTTTAGAAAAGGGTTAGAATGGCTGTCGCAGTCTCAATGCCCGATGTGTCTGAATGGCGGTGGAGCCACTTGCCAAAACAAGAAATGTGCTTCGGGAAAAAATCTTGAGAGCTGTCTTCTCTGCAGCGACTTTCTTACATGTGAGCACACTGCTTATCAGAGAGAATGGTATCCCTTCGTTATTGATAATTACAGAGGAGTTAAGGAAGTTGGGTTCCAAAAATACCTTGAAGAAGAGGAAGAAAGAGCTCAAGCAGGCGTGGATTTGATGGGTCATCTGGAGCGGAGATGCTGCAAAGTCGTTAAGCTGGATTAGACGAGTTTACCTTGTTTGTAGCCTTCGTCGTACATGGCGAGTATGTTTCTCATAGGTGTCAGAGGTTGAATGTTGTGACAGGGCGCTAGAATGTAGCCTCCTCCTTTTCCGAGGATTTTAAGGTTGTCTCTAACTTCTTGGCGAACCTCTGTCTCAGTTCCGAAGGCAAGTGTATACTGGTTGTCCATTGCTCCGTGAAAGACAACTTTGTTTCCAAATTCGCGTTTTAGGGTTTCTCTGTCCATGTCCTTGCATCTCCACTGTATGGGGTTAAGTATGTCGATGCCTGCTTCAATGATGTCTGGAATAATTTTTCTTATCGAGCCGTCGCTGTGGTGGAAGACGTAAACATTGTTACTGTGCGCAAGGTCTATCATGCGCTTCATCCTAGGAAGCAAAAATTCCCGTATGTGTTCGGGATTGAAAAGGAGGCCTGTTTGCCCACCGAAGTCTTCCGCGACGTAGCTAAGCATGACTTTTCCAGGGATTTGTTTGTAAATTAATTTTGTGTTCTCGTAGCAGAACTCAAACAGCTGGTCAAGGCAGTAATGCACAATGTCAGGGTGAAGGTAAAGATCAAGAAAAGCCTGTTTCATGCCTCGAAGTTCTTTGTAGATAAGAAAGGGCTCTGAGCCTCCTCCCCTGATTGGGTAGTCTTCGAAGCCTTTGATTTGGTCTGGAATTTCGGAGTAATCATACATTTCAATAGTTGGCCACGTGTAATGCTTTTTTATTGCACTAACTGTCTTGTATTCAGCAAGTGGGCTGTATATTATTTCGCTGTACGTTCCTGTTTTGTGTTTTACTTCTTTGAAGCGGCATCCATAAATGTTGGAGCCCTCTGGTATTTTTGGGCCTACGTATTTTGGCCAAACTGAAATAACGGCGTCTATGTGCAGTTTTTCGTACATTTCCTTTAATGTCTTACATCTAAGTTCTAGCATAAGATGTTCTGTGACTTCAGGAGTAGCCCAATAATCCATGGGAACACGGTCGGGCTTTTGGCGTTTCAGCGTAGCTAGCCACCGTTCCCTTGGTGTCAACTCGTCTTCAGTCATAAGCTTTAACCAAGTGGTTTTTACTAAATATTCACATGTTGGGTATTTACGAGTATTGGCATAAATCTTTTTAAGACTGCTCATGATTTCTGTTAAGTCTTTTTTGTTCCATGCATGTTGTTGAGGGGGGAGGGGGGTATATATAGTCGGGTCAGCTTTTCTGGCCATCTTACCTGTTCTTGTTTTATGCGCATTGAAACTTTTTCTTTACATAACATGCGATATTAGATAAAATATTCTATGACATAAAACTCAAACTTAGCTTAAAAAACCATTTTTTATTAATAATGTTAAATCCTAATATATTCAGTAATAAGTATGGTAATACATTTGTAATCACCTAAAAACAGGATTCGGATTAATATGGAGATGATTCGCAGTTTCATCGCATTTGATATCGACGACATTAGTGTTCTTGAGAATTTGTCCAAGGTCCAAAACATATTGAGGAATACAGGTGTCGACCTTAAACTCGTTAAGCCTGAGAACATTCACATAACTTTGAGGTTCCTTGGAGACATTACCGCAGCGATGGTCGACCAGATTTATGACGAAATGGAGCAGGTATACTTCGAGCCGTTCCAGATAAAGATAAAAGGAGTTGGTGCTTTCCCAAATCTTCGGCGAATAAGCATCATATGGGCTGGTATTCATCAAGGGAATAATGAATTAAGAGCCATTTTTAACCAGCTGGAGTCAAGGTTACAGACACTTGGATTTAAACAAGACTATAAAGGCTTTAACCCTCATCTAACGATTGCCCGTGTTAGAACAGGTAAAAACAAGGAGCTGTTGGTAAAGGAATTGAACGGTCTTGCTGATTACGAGTTTGGCACGGTCACTGCCAAATGTCTGAGGTTAAAGAAAAGTATTCTCACACCGCAAGGACCGATATATTCAGTTTTGAGAGAAACTTATGGAAAAGGGCTAAATGAGTAGGCAAATCAATAGGAAAGAACC
>CAZPBM010000019.1:0-9899 GCA_964584965.1 uncultured Candidatus Bathyarchaeia archaeon
GGGTTAACGGATGAGGATTTCGGTAAGCCTTTGATAGCGGTTGCGAACAGCTTCAGCGAAGTTGTTCCTGGCCACATGCATTTAGACAAGCTCGTGGATGCTGTTAAGGCTGGGGTTTACGCTGCTAGCGGCGTGCCCTTAGAGTTTAACACGATTGCAGTTTGCGACGGCTTAGCCATGGGACACGAAGGAATGAACTATTCTCTGCCTTCAAGGGAGCTGATTGCTGACTCCGTCGAAGTTATGGTTCAGGCGCACATGTTCGACGGGCTGGTGCTTTTAACAAACTGCGACAAGATCACGCCTGGAATGATGATGGCGGCAGCCCGCCTAGACATTCCCTCAATCGTCGTGACAGGTGGACCCATGCTTTCAGGCGTTTACAAAGACAGGAAGGTCGATGTGACCGCTGTCTTCGAAGCCGTTGGAGAAGCCTCAGCAGGCAAAATAACCAAAAAAGACCTAAAAGAAATCGAGGACCGCGCCTTCCCAGGATGCGGCTCGTGTAATGGCATGTACACAGCTAACACGATGGCATGCGTAGCAGAGTCCATCGGAATGTCTCTTCCGAAGTGCGCCACAGCCCTCGCGGTATCATCTGAAAAGTTCAGGATAGCCAAAAAAAGCGGAGAAAGAATAGTAGGCATGGTCAAAGAGAACCTGACGCCCTCCAAAATTTTAACACGTGAAGCCTTCGAAAACGCAGTAACCGTCGACATGGCACTAGGCGGCTCAACAAACGCAGCGCTTCATCTGAAAGCCATAGCAGCCGAAGCAGGCGTAGACTTGCCCCTTGAAATCTTCGACGAAATAGCGCGAAAGACGCCTCACCTATGCGATATGCGCCCAGGCGGGCCCCACGACCTTCAGGAGCTCGATGCAGCTGGAGGCATACCAGCCTTAATGAACGTGCTCAGTGGAAAACTGCACTTGGAAGTCATGACAGTCACAGGCGCAACTGTGAAAGAAAACATCAAAAACGCAGTTGTCTACGACAAAGAAGTAATCCGACCCCTAGACAATCCCATTCACAAACAAGGCGGCATAGGCATAATTTACGGAAACCTAGCTCCAAACGGAGCTGTTGTCAAAGTTACGGCCGTCCCACTAAAGATGCTTGTCCACGAAGGTCCGGCAAAGGTTTTTGACTCAGAAGAAGAAGCCATGAAGGCAATTCTTGGAAAACAGGTCAAAGAGGGAGATGTTGTCGTCATCCGATATGAAGGACCAAAAGGCGGACCTGGAATGAGAGAAATGCTTTCCCCAACCTCAGCAATAGCAGGCATGGGCTTAATCGAGTCAGTCGCCCTAATAACAGATGGAAGGTTCTCAGGCGCCTCAAGAGGACTATGCATAGGCCACATTTCGCCTGAAGCAGCAGCAGGTGGCCCCATAGCAGCACTAGAAAACGGAGACACCATACGAATCGATGTTCCAAAGAGAATCTTGGATGTCATGATAAGAGAGAAAGAATTAAAAAACCGTTTGGCAAAATGGAAGCCCAAGCCAGCGAAGATTCAAAAAGGCTACCTCCGCAGATACTGGTCAATCGTTCAATCCGCAGACAAGGGTGGAACATTCAAGATTCCGAACTCAAGCTTTTAAACTATGGACGAGAAGAATACAAGCAATATGGTGAGTCTATTTTGAAGTACGATATCACGTTGGCTCTGGCTGACAGACCTGGGCAACTTGTGAAGGCTCTCGAGCCAATTGCCAAAAATGGTGGTAACATAATTTCGATAGTTCACGAACGCGAGAAACACGTTGAAGGCTTTGTCCCAGTCAGCCTCGTCGTTGATTTTTCGTCAAAAGCAAACCTGAAAAAAACAATTGAGGACCTCATAGCAATCGATGTGGTCATAATAAAGTCTGAAGAAATCATTGAAACCACAAGAGTCACATTAATTCTCATAGGCAAAATAGACCTTAAGAGGCTCATTGAAGCCAGGTTTGAAAACACGCGAATCTCGGGGCTTGAAGTGTCCACTCCAAGCTCAAAAGAAGCGTGCATAAAACTCGATTTGGAAGTGCCCACCGATAATGTTGAATGGGTCCTCGACCAACTGAAACGGATGTCCAAAGAAGAAGACGTGATACTAATATCCTCAATCTAGGAGAGCACAAAAAATGAAAACCATAATTGTCGGCTTCGGCTTCATCGGAAGAGACCTCGTGAGAGTTATCAACGAAAAACGAGACATAATCAAAAAATACGACCAAGACTTCAAACTAGTCGGAGTCTCAAACAGCAAAGGATACATCTACAACGAAGAAGGCCTAGACCTAGAAAAACTATTAAAAATCAAAGCTCTTTCTGAATATAGAATAAACTACAAAGCCAACGGTTCTTCGCTTGAACTCATCCAAAAAAGCAACGTAAACCTTATGGTTGAAGCAACTCCCACCCGCATACAAGACGGGGAACCTGGCTTGTCATACATAAAAAAAGCCTTAAGCAAAGGTATCCACGTGGTCACGCCGAACAAGGGACCGCTCGTAGTGGCTTTTCAGGAGCTTTCTGCCCTTGCTAAAAAGAACAACTGCGAGTTTCTTTTTGAAGCAACGGTTGCTGGAGCAGTGCCGATTTTTTCTCTTGTCCGCGAATGCCTTCAAGGCGACAAGGTTAAACGGATTTCAGGTATTCTTAATGGAACAACGAACTACATTCTTTCTAAGATGCACTTTGAGGAAACAAGCTTCGAACTTGCGCTAAAGGAGGCTCAAGAAAGAAAAATCAGTGAAAAAGACCCGTCCTACGACGTGGATGGCATCGACGCAGCATGCAAAGTTGTCATCCTTGCCAATGCTTTAATGAACCGCAACGCAAAATTCGAAGACGTTGAACGATTAGGCATCCGAGGCATAACACAGGACGCTGTAAGCCTAGCAAAAAGGGCGAACTACGCCATAAAACTAGTTGGAACAGTTGACAAAAAACTTGAGGTTGCGCCGAAACTTGTGCCAATTAATCATCCACTTTGTGTTCACGGCACGCTTAACGCAGTTCACATCGAAACAGACCTGGCAAACGAGATTACGATGATAGGCTACGGAGCTGGAAAAGAAACAATTTCAGCGGTTTTCAACGATGTGCTTACGGTTCTCAAAAAGGCAAAGGCAGCAGCGAAAGATAACTAGCAGGCAGCCACTGCACTAAGTTTCTGAGTTTTAGGTTCCAACGAAACCATTAATCTTTCAACATCTTCAAAATTAGCTTCAACCTCAATAGGAGCAGGAAATCTTTTCAACACAATTTCAGGATCCTTAAGCCCGTGGCCTGTAAGAACACAGACAACCTCTTCGTCTTTGTCTACCAAGCCCAACTTAACAAGTTTAATAAGCCCAGCAACCGAAGCAGCGCTCGCAGGCTCAACAAACAACCCTTCAAGCTGAGCAAGCATCCTTTGGGCTTCAAGAATTTCGCTGTCAGAAATAGTTTCCACAAGCCCTTTGGATTCCTTAATGGCGTTTACAGCTTTTTTCCAGTTCACAGGCGACCCAATTCGAATAGCAGTTGCAACAGTTTCAGGTTTCTCAACAAATTTAACCTCACTAAAGCCGCGTCTAATCGAATTAACTATTGGCGCAGCTCCTTCTGCTTGTATTCCAACCATCTGCGGAAGCCTTTCAGTTAAGCCCAATTCGTAGAGTTCTTTGAAGCCTTTCCAGATGGCACTGATGTTCCCAGCATTTCCAACGGGAACAACCAACTTGTCTGGAATCTTGCCAAGCTGGTCTCGAATCTCGAAGGCAGCTGTTTTTTGTCCTTCGAGCCTAAACGGGTTCACCGAATTCAGCAGATAAACTGGACGTTTAAGGCAAATTTCCTGAACAATCTTTAACGCCTCGTCAAAGTTCCCCTTGATCTGAACAACCTTAGCTCCGTGAACAATGGCCTGAGTTAATTTGCCAAATGCAACCTTACCTGAAGGAATAAGCACCATACACTCAAGCCCAGCCCTCGCTGCGTAAGCAGCCAAAGAAGCAGAAGTGTTACCAGTAGAAGCGCAGATGGCCTTCTTCATCCTCAGCTCCAAAGCCTTGGAAACACCAACGGTCATTCCTCTATCTTTAAATGAGCCAGTTGGATTCTCCCCTTCATTCTTGGCATACACCTTATCAGTCCCAATTATCTCAGAAATTTTTACGCACCTGTTGAGGCTTGTGCCGCCTTCGCCAAGCGAAACTATCACCTTAGGATTTTGAATCGGCAAGACCTCGGCATATTTCCAAACGGATAGACTGCGAGTCTCCCATCTCTGATTAAGGTCAGATGGAATCTTAGAAAGGTCATACCTTACCGCCAGCAGTCCACCGCATTTATGGCATGTATAGATCACCATGTTCGGATCATATTCTTCGCCACAGTCGATGCACTCAAGATAGTAAGAATCAGCATCCATTGAGACTTACTCCGTACACAGACTCTACACAAACACCTCGTAAATAAAACAAAAAGACTTAAAATATTATTGCCCTATTTCACAAACTTTTTGATGAAACAAATTCTTATACATCACAAACTCTTATGTAGTGTGGCAGCTCTTTTGGAGAAAGGAAAGATGGGAAAAACAGGATATATTGTCTTAGTATTGACACTTGGAGGCTGCGGACCGACTCAAAAAAATTGATGAAAAAGAACAAAAAGAAAAGATTGAATGCACCAGAAAACAGCTGCTTAATCCCCGGTTTCCAGAGTAAGCCTCTAGAAAAAAAATAATAACGCAAGGTATTAATATCTTAAAATATGCCTTTGACGCCTTTCCACTTCGGTCCAGGATTATTTATTCCTTTGCTGCTTTTCAGCCTCATAGATTTACCAACGTTCTTAATAGCCAGTGTCATCTTGGACATTGAACCTATCCTCGTCCTGTCACTGAACCTCCAATATTCGCTTCATGGCTTCTTTCATACCTTCTTAGGAGGCTCAATTATAGCCGTATTTCTCGCCCTTCTCATGACCAAGGCGAGAAGAATGTTTTTACCTTTATTGTCATTTTTTAAGCTTGACCAAAGATGGTCCAACAAAACCATATTTTCTGCTGCTTTCTTTGGCATATACCTTCACCTTTTTTTGGACGCACAGATGCACAGAGACATGCAGCCATTCTTTCCATTAACAATTAACCCACTCCTTGACACGAGTCCGCTTGCAGGGTTGGTGCCGGAAATCTTCTGTGTGTGGTGCTTCATCGGAGCCATGCTGTTTTATTTTGTCAGGTTTTTTGTCGCTATAAGGAAGCCGAAACCCCATCATGAGAAAAGTTCGTAGAGAATCTCCGATTCAAAATTGCTAAACTCAATTTACCTGGTTGGTCTAAAGGCTGAGAAATATATGTATAAGGTTGCAATGAAAAGTATATGTGGAACAACTATTGAGCACCCTCCGTTGCGTCGAATGTGGAAACACTGCTGAACCATATCCGCCTAGAAGCAGATGTCCAAAATGTAATGGACTATACGAGTATAAAGTTGACCTCAATAATCTAGAATCCACGGAGTTTGCTGGACATTTCACCTTCTGGCGCTATCGAAACTTTCTTCCTGAAACAAAAAAGGTGGCAACAATGCATGAAGGCGGGACTCCGCTCTATAAGGCTGAACGCCTAGCTCAACAGATAAATTTAGCTGAGTTGTACCTGAAGGATGAGACCCGTAATCCTACGAACTCTTTTAGAGACCGTGGTGCAGCGCTCGTTGTTTCGAATGTTCTCGACCTTGGATATGCAACGGTCGCGTGTGCAAGTAACGGAAACATGGGCGCTTCGTTAGCTGCTTATTGTGCTAAATACGGAATCAGTTGTCACCTCATAATTCCGAGGATTGTTGATATGGGTAAACTTGCCCAGATGTTGGTCTACGACGCAGTGATTGAAGAACACGGCGAAACAGTTGACGAATCCATTATGCGCGCTGAGAAACTATCTCAGGAAACAGGATGGTACCAAGCCACTCCCGAGCTAAATCCTCTTGTAATAGAAGCTCAAAAAACCATCGCCTTCGAAATAGCTGAACAATATGGAGTTCCAGACTGGCTCATAGTTTCCATGGGAAGTGGCGGAACCCTTTACTCAGTTTGGAAGGGATTCGTGGAGCTCAAAGAGATTGGAAAAATTAACAGTTTACCCCGAATTGTAGGTGTCCAAGCTGAAGGGTGTTCACCTATTGTTGATGAGTTTAACGGTGTTAAAAGAGAGAAGCTAAAGCCCATGACACACGCGATTGGAATCTTATTCGCAGAACCTGTTCACAAAAATCTCGCTGTCAAAGCATTAAAAGAGTCAAGGGGTCTCGCTGTTTCAATTTCTGACCAAGAAATTTTCGTAGCCGAACAGCAGGTTGCGAAGCTTGAAGGATTATTCGCTGAACCAGCAAGTTCAGGTGCAATCGCAGCATTAAGGAGGCTTAGAGCCGAGGGAGACATTGGAAAAGACGAGTCTGTTGTCTGCCTAATCACTGGAAGCGGATTGAAAGCAACGGATGTCCTTCAAGCGCTTTCTAAGAAACGTAAGTCTGCAATTGTAGGTGCCGAGTTCAGCACAAAAGAAAAACTGTTGCGTGTCCTAGAAGCGCGGGATGGATATGGTTATGAGCTGTGGAAAGCACTTGGCAAAACGATGACTAGACCAGCTGTGTACCAGCACTTAAACGAGATGTGTAGTAAAGGACTTCTCTCTTCCCGCATGAAGAAGGGAAAAAAATATTTTACGATTACTGAAAGGGGAAGAAGGATTCTTAAGGCAATCGATGAAGTTAAGATTCTGCTTTAATGATGAGGAAACAGCTTTTGCGTTTCTATTTTATTTTGTAAAGGGTTTTGGGATTTTGGTATAGCAGGTCAACTGCCAATTCTTTAGCAAGATCGATGGTTATGTATCCATCTTCCACCATTTCGGCCAGCACCTTTGCCACCTGTAGTCTCACCATACAAGATTTTGCATAGCTCCACTCAACAACATAGGCGTCACTGAAGAACGCGTTTGACTTGTTTCTAGGAAGCATTTGAAGCCTTTCGCAAAGGAACTGCTTTATGTATGTGGGGTAAAATGCGTACCACCAGTACCCAGAAACATGAACATTTGGATAGTTTTTCGAGACAACAGCAAGTTGATGCGACAGCAATGGGGTTGACGTGATGACATCGAACTTCAATTCATTAAACTCGTGAAAAAGTGGGCACAACGATGAAACCGTATAGTTTTCGAAACCCGTAATGGCATAGTCGGGTGGAGCAGCTCCAGCTACAGGCCTTTTCGCACCTAACATTACTTGAAAAACGAGACCAATTTCTCTGGAAAGTTTCAAGGCCAAACGAAAAGCGTACGAATTAAGCGTCTGTTTATCCCTTAAGGATAATTGACTACTTGTCAAAAGGGTTCTTAATGCTCTTTCAGCCTCGTTTTCAGTTGGGTTTGTAAATGTTTCTTCTGGCTGAAAACTTACGGTTGCTGCTACACAACTTGAGAATCTCTTGAAAATCAATCTTAAGGACTCCTCAAAATCATCAATTGACTCCACCATCGAATTAGTTGTTTTTTCAAGGCTTTCCAAACTAGTTTTATTAATGTTACTGATTAGCGGGTCAAGCCTAAGTGCTCCCGTAAAGAATTCCGGGTCGTACTTAACCTCCGTGTCTTCCTGCCTAAGGGTTAAAAAGGTCTTTTCAACCTTCGCTTTTTTGCCTAAAATCCACTTGTACCTGTCAGCAATCATTGAACCCTCATAAATTACATTCAAAAGATCGTTCAGATTTGATTTGTCAATTTTGTCATATCGGAAGTTGTATAATTCATTCAGCATCTTAGTAAAATACCAATATGTTGAGGTGTTTCTGATCAAAGGCAAATAAGGCAAAGCGTTCTCAGATGCTTCTTCAACTGACAATTCAGGAGAAACAAGGTTAAGAGGCATACCAGCTGATCTAAGTTCGGTTACTAAATAGTGGTAGAACAAAATATCTTTCGGATTTTTGGCGTGAGGATGAGAAGCCTCTATGTGAGAATGAATGTCAATCATAGGAACAGTGTCAATGAACTTCATCAATTTCGAGAAAGTCTTATTTACCAATATTTTATTCGCCCCTTTCCAATTTAATTTTTCATTTTTTTATTAACACCATAGTAGGTTATATCCTTGGTTTTTCTTATAGAAATGGTTTTAGTTCCTTTTCTTGAACCGTAAAACTTTTATTTATACTTAGAATAGTAAAGTTATAACTAGACTATTAGGAGAACCAATTGATGTTTCAAAAAAAGGCTAAGTCTTCATTCACTTTAGCTGTTACAGCTGTCTCAACAGCCTTAGTGTGTATAGCAACCATGATTTTTTCAGTCTATGTCCCGGCAACTAGAGGTTTTTTCAACATAGGAGAGTCAATGGTTTTTCTCTCCGCTCTTCTGTTTGGATCCTATGTTGGAGCTTTCGCTGGCGGCGTTGGGTCAATGCTGGCAGACATACTTCTAGGCTACTCATACTATGCTCCTGCAACCTTAGTCATTAAAGCCTTCGAAGGATACATTGTTGGCTTTCTGAAAAGTAACAACCCAAGGCTAGTTTCCAAAACCAGATGGAAAATGCTCACAATTTTTCTCGGCGTTCTCGCTGGTTCTGTGCTCGCAATCATAGGCGTGGTTTACTATAGTGGGACAACGGAAGTAACGCTGGGAACAACGGTCTACGCCTTTTCGGTTCCAACAGAGCTCTGGATAATCCTCGGAGTTTTAGCCGCCTCCTTTATTGCAATAGTTGGATTGGCTGCTGAACCTGAATTCGGATGGACAGTTTTTTCCGTTATAAGTGGTGGACTTGTTATGGTGCTGGGCTACTTTACTTATCAATTGTTCATCATCGGCCCGCTATTTAATATACAAGTTGTCGCAGTTGCAGAACTTCCCGTTAACATTGGACAGATGGTCATAGGTGCAGTAGTGGCTCTTCCTTCAGTAAAAGTGATTTGGAAAGCATCCCCTAGTTTAAAACGCTCCGAATAGTATGGAGCGTAATAGAGACTGAAAAGACCCTTTATTTCATTGTATAAAATATATTAACATATTTATGTTAAAATATTTTTTATTATTGTTCATTTTTTATAATATATTGGATAAAATGTATGAACACTGCGGCGTAATTGGAGTTTATTCACTTGAAGGGCAAAACATAGTTTCCATGCTCCTTCTAGGTTTACAGGCACAACAACATCGGGGCCAGGAAACGTGGGGAATAGCTGTTCCTAGCCACCTTTTGAAAAGAACAGGCGTTGTCTCCTTGTCAATAGAAAAAGAACCTAGGATCACTTCTTGCCTTAATGGGCATGTTGGAATAGGTCATGTACGTTATTCAACTACCGCTAAATCGGTACTGCGAAACGCGCATCCGCTGCAAATTGGCGAACCTGAAGATATAAACAGTTTTAAGATAGCCCACAATGGAACGCTTGAAATGGACCTTCTCATTAGTGGTTTAGAAAAACTAGGAGTCAAATCTCCCAGCGGATTGACGGATAC
Organism: uncultured Candidatus Bathyarchaeia archaeon; assembly: GCA_964584965.1. Classification (GTDB taxonomy): domain Archaea; phylum Thermoproteota; class Bathyarchaeia; order Bathyarchaeales; family DTEX01; genus JAGTRI01. Next base: position 9,507 of record CAZPBM010000019.1, read on the forward strand.
GGAACTTATGGGAATAGGGCTATATCAGAACTTAAGAAAGGGCAAAACTTGGACCGAAGCTTTTGAGTCTCTAAACCCGTATCTGAACGGTTCATTTTCAGTTGTGATTTTAACCGGAAAGGGGGAACTTATTGTTGCAAGAGACGAGAAAGGTTTTAGGCCTCTTTGCCTTGGATGGCATCAGGAAACGAGTTCTCACATAGTAGCCTCGGAAAGTTGCGCTTTAGACGCCCTTAATGCTCAGTTAATCAAAGACGTTCAACCTGGAGAAATTCTAAAAATAAATAAGGAAGGCGTTTTAACTGACAATTTTTCCGTCCAAGTGGAACATTCCCATTGTCCGTTTGAATATACCTATTTCGCTCATCCCACTTCAAGAATAGAGGGAATTAA
>CAZPBM010000020.1:0-12016 GCA_964584965.1 uncultured Candidatus Bathyarchaeia archaeon
GTCAAACGTTTTTCTTATGCTGAATTCGGCTTGTTTGCTGTCGTTCCATTGGTCTACAGGTCTGAGGTAGCCTACTATTCTAGAATATACTTCGCACTTGCTTCCGCATTGAGGACAAGTTTTCTGTTCACCTTGAATGTATCCATGAGTTCCACAGATGCTGAACGTCGGAGTAAGTGAATAATACGGAAGATGAGCAGTATACGCCACCTTCTTCACTAGCTCAGCAGCAGCTTTCCACGAATGGATTCTTTCACCAAGGAAAATATGGAAAACTGTGCCGCCAGTATAAAGGGGTTGTAAATTGTCCTGATGCTCAAGAGCCTCAAAAAGGTCTCCAGTGTAATCGACTGGAAGATGAGTGGAATTTGTATAGAAGGGCTCCGCTCCTTTCGAGACTTGTTTCTCGTTCGCTACAATTATGTCTGGATATTTTTGTTTGTCCAAATGGGGAAGCCTGTATGAAACCCCTTCTGCTGGGGTAGCTTCAATGTTATACATGTTGCCGGTTTCTTCTTGGTATTCGATAAGCCTGTCTCGCATAAACTTCAAGACTCTAACTGCAAACTTCAGTCCTTCTTCGTTCGCTATTCCGTACCCGAAAAGATTAAGCAAGGCTTCATTCATTCCGATCAAGCCAATGGTTGAGAAGTGATTCTTCCAATAATTGCCGAAAGCCTCCTTTACAAACCGTAAGTAATATTTTGAATATGGATATAATCCCTTGTCAGAGAATCTTTCAAGGACCTTTCGTTTTATCTCTAGACTATCTTTGGCTATCTGCATTAAGTTTTCAAGTCTCTCGAAGAAATCCGTTTCATCTTTTGCAAGATACCCAATTCTTGGCATGTTTAATGTGACTACGCCTATTGAGCCTGTTAATGGGCTTGCCCCAAAAAATCCTCCGCCTCTTTTTCGCAGCATCCGGTTGTCTATTCTAAGGCGGCAGCACATGCTTCGTACATCTTCAGGAGACATGTCGCTATTTACAAAGTTGGAAAAATATGGAGTCCCATACTTTGCTGTAACCTCGAAAATTTTTTGTGCAACTGGAGAATCCCAATCAAAATCGTTCGTAATGTTATACGTAGGAATCGGGAAGGTGAACACGCGACCCTTTGCGTCGCCTTCAGCCATAACCTCGGCAAAGGCGGCATTAAACACGTCAACCTCTTCTTGCATGTCACCATAGGCATCGTCCGTTAATGTACCACCGCGAATTACGGGTTCGTCCTTCATGAAGTTCGGAACAGTAAGGTCGAGTGTCACGTTTGTGAAGGGAGTCTGAAAGCCTACACGTGTCGGAACATTGATGTTAAAGAAAAACTCTTGTAAGGCTTGCTTGACCTCTTTTTCATCCAAACCGTCATATCTGATGAACGGCGCCAAATACGTGTCGAAGTTACTGAAGGCTTGGGCGCCTGCTGCTTCACCTTGAAGCGTGTAAAAGAAGTTAACAACCTGACCGAGAGCCGTCCTAAAATGTTTTGCAGGCTTGCTTTCTATTTTTCCTGAAACCCCCCCAAATCCGGAAAGGAGGAGCTCTCTAAGGTCCCAGCCGACACAATATGGACCGAGGACGCCTAGGTCGTGAATATGCACGTCTCCTGAATAGTGAGCCTCAGCAATGTTCGGAGGGAAAATTCTGCTTGCCCAATATTTTTCAATTACTTTCGTTGTAAGGTAATTATTCAGTCCTTGTAAAGAATAGCTCATGTTCGAGTTTTCCTTAACGTACCAGTCTTCAACGTCTACATATTGTTCAACAAGGTCAGATGAGCTCAGAAGAGCAGCTAGCTCCCTTATGTCTTGATGTTGTTTTCTATATAGAATGTACGCTTTCGCCGTTCTTGCGTGTCCGTTTTCGATAAGAACATTCTCAACTATGTCTTGGATTTCCTCAACCGTTGGGACTCCGTCATCTCCAAATCTTTGCTTCAGAATATCAACTACTTGTTTAGACAAGCGTTCAGCTTGCTCCCTGTCCTTGCCACCCACCGCTTTTGCTGCCTTCCAGATGGCGTTTGTTATTCGGTTGCTGTCGAACTCTTCAAGTCGTCCATCCCGCTTCCTAACGTATTTCATACTTTATTCTCCTTAAGATAGATGCAAGTGATTTTTCTCGAATTCACAACGTACAATTAACAGGTAAAAAACACGTTGTACAAAGATTTAAATTTATTTGTTCAAAAAATTGGATAGACAGAAAACTCAAAATGGAACCAAAAGAAAAAATAAAGAATAGAACTGGTATTTCGCTCTTTCCAAAAAACAAAGAATGTTTTTACCTAGAAAACTCTTTCAACAGCAAAGACGCAATAAAGTTTTAAACTCATTTTAAACTTACGTTCCTAATATACAAAATATGGTAAATTAGACACAAAAAATTCCAAAACACTCTTCGGGCTCTATTATATTAACGCTATCAATGCCAGTCCCAGAAATGCAAGTACCATGGCAATTATGGTGAAAAGGATTATGGCCAATATCGATATAGCTAACGCTTTTAACCAGCCACAGTCAAAATAGTGCTTTACTAATGCTAACCAAATTACCAGACGTATCAAGGAGGAAAAAAGCCAGAAGCCAAAAGCTCCAAGAGGAAGTAAAGAAAAGAGGAGTCCAAAAAATCCCATAACAAATGCGTCGAAAATTGCTCCTACTATTATTCCAACAACAATTATTGCCACAGCATCAGAAAACTTTGCCTTTCCTCTTCCAGCTAACACTCTTCCTGCCAGCCAAAGAGCAGGCGACAAAAATATTACGCTAATAATAATATTAATAATTAAAGCGAGTAAGTTGAACATCAAAGCTAAATCACGTCACGAAGAATGTTGACACCAACTTATATTGTTTGGGAAGAAAGGATTTTGCATTTGCGAAATGCCCCACTTTTTCGCTTCAGAATCCAAACCTACTTTTAGGTCTAATGTCTTCATTGAATTCTCTAGCTAACTTTTCAAGCATCTCCCTTTGGCTTGATGTAAGTTTCTTAGGAACCGAGATGTTAACTATAACCTTCAAGTCACCTCTGCCGTGACCCCTAAACCTCGGCATCCCCTTACCTTTAAGTCTTATGACTTCACTTGGCTGTGTTCCAGGTGGAATTCTGATTTTTGTGTTTCCTTCAAGTGTAGGAATCGTAACTTCATCGCCTAGAGCAGCTTGGGGAAAACTGATTATGAGGTTATAAATAAGGTCGTCTTCATCCCTCTTAAAGAAAGGGTGAGGCACAATGTGGATTAATACGTACAGGTCTCCAGGAACCTCTGCGCCTGGACTTAGTTCTCCCTCTTTTGGAAGTCTTAATTGGTATCCCTCGTCTATTCCTGGCGGAATCTTCACCGTTATTTTTCGGTTAATTTCTGCAAGTCCTTTGCCTTTACACTTATAGCATGGAGTGTCTATGATTTGACCTTTACCGTTGCAGGTGGAACATGTAACAACTTGGACGAACACTCCGAAGGCGTTTCGTGTGGTTCTTTGAATTCTTCCTTCACCATTACACTTTGGGCATCGCCGCAGCGAGGTGTTAGGTGCAGCACCGCTGCCTCTGCAAACATCACATTTTTCGGTTCTTTGTATCCAAAGTTCTTTTTCTACGCCTTTTGCTGCTTCCTCAAGTTTTATTTCAATGCCATAGGCTATGTCTCTGCCTTTTGTTGCTCTTTGTCTAAAGCCTCTTCCTCCGAAAAAAACGTTGAATATGTTATCAAAGTCGAACCCGAATCCTAGATCTCTGAAAATCGAATCGAAGTCTGCGCCTCTGAATATGTCCTCAGTCGTGTATCGCTGGTCAAACCCCACGTGACCAAGCATGTCGTACTGAGCTCTTTTCTCGTCATCTGAAAGCACAGCGTAGGCTTCTGAAATTTCCTTAAACTTTTCTTCTGCATCAGGTGACTTATTCCTGTCAGGATGGTACTGTAGAGCCAGCTTTCTGTAAGCGTCCTTTATTTCTTCTTTCGTGGCGTTTCGGGAAACACCGAGAACCTCGTAATAGTCCTTTTTGTTTGCCATTTCCCAACCAACAAACCTCTACGCCTACGCTGGCCTATCCGAAATTTTACTTTACCTCATAGTCCTTTGAGTCCACAACCTTGCTTCCACTAGATTCGGGTCCAGACTGCTGCGTTCCACTTGGTTGCTGCTTCTGTTTCGCTTGTTCAGCAGCTGCTTGTTGATAGATTGCTGTTCCAACTTCCTGCAATACTTTTGCGAGCTCGTCTGACTTCGTCTTGATTGCCGCTACGTCCGTACCTCCTAGAGCAGTCTTTAGGGCTGAAACAGCTGTGTCTATCTTGCTTTTCTGGTCTTGCGTGAGCTTCGCCTCCAGATCCTTTTTGGTCTTCTCTGCTGTGTATATTAGGCTGTCAGCGTTGTTTCTGAGCTCAGCCTCTTCTCGTTTCTTCCTGTCTTGCTCTGCGAATTGTTCTGCTTCCTTAACCATGCGTTCTTTTTCTTCTTTGGACAACTTTGTCGCAGCTGTAATTGTGATTTTTGCTTCTTTTCCTGTTCCTAGGTCTTTCGCGGTGACATTCAATATTCCATTTGCGTCAATGTCGAATGTAACCTCAATTTGCGGCACTCCTCTTGGGGCAGGTGGAATGCCTTCCAAGTTAAACATTCCAAGAGAGACATTATCTTGCGCCATTGGACGTTCGCCTTGAAGTATATGAATTGTGACAGCTGTTTGAAAGTCTGCTGCAGTCGTGAATATTTGGCTTCTTCTAGTAGGTATCGTAGTGTTTCTCTCGATGATTTTTGTGAAAACGTGGCCAAGGGTCTCAACTCCAAGTGACAAAGGCGTAACATCAAGCAACAGAAGGTCCTTCACTTCGCCTGCGAGCACTGCACCCTGTATTGCAGCGCCAATCGCTACGCATTCCATCGGATCAACACCTCTTTCCGCTGGCTTACCCATAATTTGTTCGACGAACTTTTGGACGTAAGGCATCCTCGTCATTCCGCCGATTAGGATTATTTTGTCAATGTCTTTCGGCGTTAACTTAGCGTCTTCAAGCGCCCTCATTATTGTGTTTTCTGTCTTCATGACTATGGGTAGAGCTAAAGATTCAAGCTTAGCTCGGGTGAGAGTAAAGTGCAAGTGCTTCGGTCCAGAAGCATCACTTGCTATGAATGGCAAATCGATGTCAGTTGTCATTAATGTTGATAATTCGATTTTTGCCTTTTCAGCTGCTTCTTTTAGTCTTGACATTGCCATCTTGTCGTTGCGGAGGTCTATTCCCGTTTGTTTTTGGAACTCCTCGACAAGGTAGTCCATCACTGCCTTATCGAGGTCTGCGCCTCCTGTCTGCGTGTCCCCGCTTGTCGAAAGTACTTGGAAGACGCCTTTTCCAAAGTCCATGACAGTTACGTCGTGAGTGCCTCCTCCGAAGCTGAAGACAAGTATCTTCATCTCCTTCTCTAGCTTGTCAATTCCGTACGCAAGGCATGCAGCTGTCGGCTCATTAATTATCCTTGCAACTTCGAAGCCTGCGATTTCGCCTGCATCTTTTGTGGCTTGCCGCTGGTTGTCATTAAAGTGAGCTGGAACCGTAATTACAGCTTTCTTTATCGTGGTTCCAAGATAGGCTTCAGCGTCCTTCTTTATCTTCTGAAGTATGAAGGCGGAAATTTGCTGCGGCGTATACTCTTTGCCTGCAATGTTCACCTTGTAGTTGGTTCCCATTTTTCTCTTGATTTCGAAAATTGTTCCTTCAGGATTTGCTGTCGCTTGCCTTTTCGCTGGCTCACCAACCAATAATGTTCCGTCCTTGGTGAAGGCGACGACGGAAGGAAACATTTTTCCCGCAACTGTCGGTCCTTCGGCGCTTGGGATTACAACTGGTCGGCCGCCTTCGTAGATGGCAGCTGCAGAGTTAGTTGTTCCCAAATCTATACCAATAATTTTCTCCATTGATTTGCCACTACTCATCTTGTTTAGCCTCCTTTTGTGACTGTGATGGTTGCATGGCAACTTTGACCATGCTTGGTCTAATCACCTTTTCTCTTAAGGTATAACCTTTTCTAATTTCCTCTATTACTTTGCATCCTTCAACGCCTTCCTTCTCTGAACGTTCAACAGCGTTGTGTTTCAAAGGGTCAAAGAGTTCCCCGACGCTTTTTATTTGGGAAACACCCTCGTTTTGAAGTGTCTTTCTCAATTTTTTAAGCGTCATTTCAACTCCTTGAACGAGAGCTTCTGTTGAGTTGTAAGAACGGGCGGACTGGACCGCCATTTCCAATTCATCAACTACGTCTAGCAACTCGATGATTATGCGTTCATTAGAGTATTTTCGGGCCTCCTCCAACTTCTGGTCAAAGCTTTTCCTAAGGTTTTCAATTTCTGCCCTTGCGTACTTCAACTGAATAAGGTACTCTTCTGAACGCTTCTTCTCAGCTTCCAAAGCTTTCTTCAAAGCCTCTGTCTGTTTGCTTACCTTTTCTCGTTCTTCTTTCTTCTCACCCAACATACCCATCTCCAGCAAGATGCGTAGAAACATAGCTGCACAAACAAAAATATAAACATACATTTTTAACCCAAGGATAACTAGATTCGGAACCATTATTGAAAAGAAAACGTTGGGAAAACGGTTTAAATGCGAACCAAAGTGCGTCTATTCTCTGCTTCCTAGGATCATTATGTAATCAGCCGTATCGGCACACATGTCTGCTGCTTGTTCTATAAACTCGATTAAGTCGTCGAAAATTACTATGACCCCGACATTCATCTGTTTCGAGTATTCGACAAATAAAGGTTTGATATCAAGGTAGTTTTGGTCAACCTCACGCTCAGTTCGTTCAACCTCTTTAGCCTTCGCAATAGCCTCTGCGGGATCTTCAACAATCTTTTCAATGCTTTCACGCAGAGATGTTGCGCATTTCACAAGAGCAGAGGTCATAAGACTAGTTTTTTCCATCAATTCATTAGGGATACTGAAGTCGCCAATCATTTTCAGGCATCTAGCTGCATCTTTCACATGATCGGCGAGGGTGTCAAGTCTTTTCACGAGGTGCATCAGATCTTCTCTAGACTCTGAAGGCAGTATACCGCTTTTCGACAGTTCTCGGAAAGTCTCTCTTCGCAGGTTATCAACGTCTTCTTCTGTTTTGAACAAGTCTTCGACGCTTTGCATCGCCTCTTTTCTTTTTCCTTCCAAACAACACTGCACCGCTTTGTGAAGAAGGTCTGTGGTTTCAAGGGCTTTTGCTATTTGAATTTGAGCCAAGTTCAGGGTTTCTGTTTTTCTTTTTCTCTCAAACCATGAATAGCTTCTTTTTTCCATTTTTCATATTCCTCTTCAATCATTTTCCTTCTTTTATTACGGTTCAAATCTTTTATACTCATAACTCATAATCACCTAAGAGTCACCTTTTCCCCCGTGGCTATGTAGACAATCGATTCCCCTATATACGTGGCGTGGTCTGCTATCCTCTCTAAGTATCTGACAACCAAAGTATTTGTAATTAGGCATTTAATAGGCGTTGGCATCTCGGAGGAATGATCAAGGTGTCTGAAATATAAGGCGTCCACCTCGCTCTCTATCTCAGCAAGCTTTTTCGCTTGCTCTGAATCGTGCTTTTTTAGAGCCTCGATACTGAGGTGAACCATGTTAATCACTTTTTCACTCATCTTTTCAACAACAGCTAAAGGATCCTCGCATTTCTCAAAGCGCGCAATCCTTTTATGAATGAATGAAATGTCCCAAGCATATCTACCGTATCTTTCAAGATCGTTCGAAATTTTGATATACGATTTAATGATTCTTAGATCCGATGCTACAGGCTGGTATTTAGCTATTAGTTCAAATGCTTTGTCTTCAACATCAACGTTCATTTCAACCAACGTTTCTGAATAGTGTTGCACCCTTTGGCATACGTCTACACCTGCCATAAAGCTCTCGATCGAAAGCCTCACAGCCTCCTCTGCAACCTTTCCCATTTGAAGTAGGATTGCCGTAAGTCTTTCCAAACCGGCATCAAGCAGTCTATTCAAGATACATTCACCTACCCAAACTTTCCTGTAAGATATTTTTCAGTCAAATCATTTTTAGGATTCTCAAAAACGTCTTTGGTCAAATCATACTCTATCATTTTCCCAAGATAAAGAAACGCCGTGTAATCTGAGACTCTTGCAGCCTGCTGCATATTGTGCGTTACGACAACAATTGTGTAGTCCCTAGACAGGGTTCGTATTAATCCTTCTATTTTTGCCGTCGCTATTGGATCAAGGGCTGAACAAGGCTCATCCATCAAGATGACTTCAGGTTCAACCGCGAGAGCTCTCGCGATGCAAAGTCTTTGTTGTTGCCCTCCAGAAAGGTCCATGGCCGATGAATTTAGCCTGTCAGAGACTTCGTGCCATAGAGCAGCTTTCTTTAAGTTTTCCTCAACAATCTTATCTAAAATTTCTTTTTTATGAATTCCGTGTATCCTCGGACCATACGCTACGTTATCATAAATTGATTTTGGAAACGGGTTGGGCTTCTGGAAGATCATTCCAACTTTTTTCCTAAGCGTAACCACGTCGTAGTTAGTGCCGTAAATGTTCTCCCCGTCTAGCAATACTTGACCTGTTATTTTGACGTTAGAAACCAGATCGTTCATTCGGTTAAAGCTTTTGATTAATGTCGACTTTCCACACCCCGAAGGACCTATAATGGCCGTAACTTTGTTGGCAAATATTTCCATCGATACGTCTTTGATAGCGTCAACACCTCCAAATGAAACACTAAGATTTCTTGTCTCAATTTTCATTGGCATATTACCAGTTTTTCCTCCTTCGATATCTTGTTCGAACAGCAATCGCTAAAATGTTAAGTGAAAGAACCAAGCCTAAAAGAACCAAGACAGAACCGTAAGTCAAAGGTCTAACAAGATTAATCGCATGATGTTGAGTTGCCATGTAGTAAATGTGACTAGCAAGCGCCATGGTGCCATCCATTATCGACTTTGGTAATGAAGGGCGAAAGAAGAACGCCGCTGTTAATATGATTGGCGCTGTCTCACCAGCAGCTCTCGCTACGGCTAATATTGCTCCTGTAAGAATGCCGGGTAACGCGTATGGTAGAACCATATGTCTTATTGTTTGCCACTTGGTTGCTCCAAGCGCCAGTGACCCCTCACGAAAAGACTTTGGGACTCCTAAAAGAGCCTCGCGAGCGGCTGATACTATTGTTGGTAAGATCATGAGGAATAAGGTTAAAGATCCTGAAAGAATCGACGTACCAAAATTGAGGAAGATAACGAAGATTCCGAAACCAAACAGTCCATAAACAATGGACGGAACTCCAGCAAGGTTAGTTATGGCAGAATTTATTATCTGCACAAGTCTTCCCTCGCGTGCATATTCTACGAGATAAACTGCAGACGCAACACCAATGGGAAACGCGAACACGATTGCTCCTAGAGTTAAATATATTGTTCCAACTATAGCCGGGAAGATTCCTCCTTCTGTCATCCCCCTTCTCGGCATGTCGGTTAAGAAGCTCCAGCTTACGACTCCTATACCGTTAGAGATGAACGTCCATATCATAATAAATAGGAACAAGATCACTGATGCTGCAATTGTTCTAAAAATCTGAAAGAAAATAATTTGTTTTAGGAGTTTATTGTTCATCTACCTGTCCTCCTGTATCGTCTCATAATAACCCCTGCTATGTAGTTGAAGACGAATGTGATCACGAACAACAAGAGCGCAACCGCAAATAGTGCATGATAATGGAGGCTTCCGAAAGCAACCTCAGGGGTTTCAATAACGATTGTAGCAGTCATTGTGCGAACCGAATCTAGAATATTGAAATTTACTACAGCAGCGTTTCCTGTAGCCATCAAAACCGCCATTGTTTCTCCAACAGCCCTGCCAAAGCCAAGGAGTGTGGCAGCTAATATTCCAGGCGCAGCAGAGGGTACTGTGACGTTTTTTATTGTTTCCCATTTTGAGGCGCCTAACGCCATTGACCCTTCTCGGTACTCCTTAGGCACAGAAGATATAGCGTCCTCTGCAAGGCTGACAATTGTCGGTATAACCATGATCGCAAGTATTAGGCCGCCGTTTAGGGCGTTTAGTCTTGAGTTCGTGCTTGTTAATTGTTGAATCCACGTTGCCAAAGTGACTAATGCGAAAAAGCCATATACCACAGAGGGCACGCCTGCAAGCAGTTCAACAATTGGCTTCAAGATTTCTTTTTCTATTGGGTTAGCAATTTCTGCAATATATACGGCGATCGCTATTCCCAGAGGAATCGAGATTGCCATGGCTATGGATGTGACGATTACTGTGCCATAAACCAGGGGCACGGTTCCAAACTCGGCTTTCATGAGAGAGGTAGGTTGCCAAGTTTGCCCAAACAAGAAATCGAGAATCGAGATTTCGCGAAAGGCAAGTATGCCTTGGCTGAATAACAAGAGAAAAATTAGAGTTACGACTATGATAGAGACTATCGAACTGGCGAAAAGAAACTTTTCAATCAAGAATTCCTTGAAATTGTTAATCCTCATTTTTCTCAACCTATTGTCTCCACAGTTTTCACTTCCGTTAGTTTCTTACAAAAAATAGGTGCTCGTAAATTGTTTCCTACATGTCTCACTCATTTGTCAACCTTGATGTACGAGATGTAGCCAACCTCTTCGAGTATCTTCTGACCTTCAGGACCCAGTATAAAAGCCACGTAGTCGGCAAGAACTCCCGTTGGAACTCCGTTTGTGTATATGTACAGTTTTCGTGCGATTGGATACGCTCCGCTCTTTATGTTCTCAACAGTAGGCTCGTAAGCTACAGCATCGGCAGCAGCCTTTATCTTGACTATTTTGACGTTAACGCCTTGTTTTGTGTAAGCTACTCCTACGTAACCTATCCCATTTACATCTCCCATTACGGATTGAACAATCTCAGCGTTGCCAGCAAGTTCCCTGTTGTCTGCTCTAAAGTTCTTGTTGTGCAAGACGTGTTCTCTGAAGAAGTCATAGGTTCCAGAGGTGCTTTGTCTGCCATAAGTTATGATAGTCGCATCATTACCTCCAACCTGTTTCCAGTTGGTGTAAGTGCCATTGTATATTTTCTCCAGCTGTTCCATTCTCAACTCTGTTATTGGGTTACTTGGATTGATGACGATGGCGATACCGTCGAGACCTACAACCCACTCCACAGGATTTACGCCATTTGCCTTAGCTGTCTGTATCTCGGAACTCTTGATTTCTCTTGAAGCATCGGCTATGTCTGTAGTCTTTTGAGCCAAAGCGGAGAATCCTACGCCGGAGCCGCCGCCTGCAACTGAAATTGACACTGCTGGGTGTTTATTCATATATGCCTCAGCCCACCGTTGGGCCACTATTAGAAGAGTATCTGAGCCTTTCTGTACTATGTTGCCCCTTGGAATTTCTGCACTTATAGCATCTATCTGATTTTGAAGATCCTTAATTTTGCCTGCTGATATCTGCGTTTCAATTAGATAACCTGCTACAGCTCCTACTAATAGACCAATTATCAAGTAGATTGCTACGCTTTTGTATGACGAGCTCATATTATTTCTCTCCATTCGAACTATTGAGAATGAGAAGTATTACATATAGGTTGTCGACATAAACTATATAAGCAGTATTTATCTATTTATCCTCTATAAATACATCCTTAGTCTATGATGGGATATTTATGGAACTGCAAGCGGAGACTAGAAAGATCCAGGTTACAGGCGGTTCTACCTATGTTGTTTCGCTTCCCAAGAAGTGGATAGAAACCGTCAACCTAAAACCAAAAGATCAAATCGCGTTAGTGCCTCAGCCTGACATGTCAATACTCCTGATTCCACGCAATGAACTGAGACTTAAAGAAGTTAAGGAGTCACTTTTTGACGCCTCTCAAATTAACCGGCCTGAAGCCATTGTTACCGAGTTTATTGCGCATTATCTTGTGGGTTACGACATAATCAGGATAAAGCTAAGAGACGCGAAGGTTAGAAGTTTTCTTAGGAATGCCATTCATCAGAAACTAATTGGAACCGAGATAATTGAA
>CAZPBM010000021.1:0-8145 GCA_964584965.1 uncultured Candidatus Bathyarchaeia archaeon
AATTTATTTTATAATTTTATTTCAAAAGAGGAGACTACCTTGATCAGGATTATCAGAAATGATAGTGAAATAATTGTACGAACAAGTTTTTGGGAAACAGTTCACGATACAAAGAGGGGTGGTAGCTTAAAAACCATTAGATTGTTCAATGGAAGTAACAAAAACCTCCTCCTTTCACCAATACGTTGCTATGTCGATGATTATGACGTCATAAACGAGGATTCTCCAAATATTACAATAAAAAGAAAAGAAAAAAACAAAGTCGTACTGCTGATAGTAGGGCAATTGAAAAATACAGAACATAAATCGTTGGGTTTAGGATATCAACAATTCTGGCTTTATACTAAGGAATACATTAAAGTCGAATACGTTTTAACAGCTGAAGAAATGACCTTAGCCAAAAAGATTACGGTTTGCCACTTTAAGGTAATGTCGGATCTAGATGATTTTGTAGCGGGCCCTTCACCGTGGACAAACCTTCATCCGCAATATGGTGAATTTTTTGGTCCAATGGAAGATCAGAGATGGGGAAAGATATCATTCAATAATTGTCCAAGTTTTGAGGAAGGATATGTCCCCTTTGATCTAGCTGTTTTTAAAAAAGGTGTTGAAGGGTTTCAGATTCGACCTAGTAGTGACTGGACGAAGTGGAATGAACAGGTTGTCAAGACAAAGGGTAAAGGCAAATACGCAATAATTGGACAGACTGATCCGAAATTAATCCATTTAGTTATGTCACCATATGCAGATAATACCGTACCAGTGACTCTAAAGGGTGAATATCGTTTTACTTTTTATATTGGCATTCCGAATATTTCTAAAAATGTTTCAGCGAAATATATGGAGGTTGCCATTGGATCTAATCCTTGGCCTTCCGATGAAGATATAAAAGAGTGGGCATTCCTAGGAGTTAATGTTCTCAGGATTCACGATGAATATGATCCTGTTGGTGAAACGGATAATTGGTGGCACGATTGGGTTTATCCACCATATGACGAGCAAGGCATGCAAGAACTGAATCGTGTTATTAATGCTGCACATAAATACGGTTTAAAAATTATTCCATACTTTTCGCTTTATGAGTGCTACCCAACATCTCCCGCCTTTAAGCATGTTAAAGAATGGAGGCGAACCATGAAATGTGGCGGCCATGAGCAATACACTTGGTCAAGAATGATGTCCATATTTGGTGTGCTACTATGTCCAGATTCAAGTTGGAAGAAATATTTATTGAAACAACTAAAGATGATTTTTTCGAAACATGAATTTGATGGTGTTTATTTTGACTGGACCACGAATGTGCCTTGTTTCAACCTGTCTCACGCAGAAGGATACCACAGCGGTATTGACGGAATATACGAAATCATGGAGAACTCAAGAAAAATCATTGGTCCTAAGGGCATTCTCATAAATCACGTGCAAGGCCAAGCTATGGATATTATCGCAATGAACTTTGCTGACCAAATAGTAACGCTTGAGGAAAAGCAAAGGCATGATGTATACAACATGGAAGACATGCCAGCATCCATTAGATTCATGAATTCCGGATCTGTCGGCATTGTTCCGAACATTCTTTACCCAAAAGAGAAGGATACGGATCCACGATTTAGGTTAAGACAAGGAATCTCAAGATTGATCCTTCTTGGCGTCTTTCCATACAGCTACGTACGGTGGGAAAATAAATGGGGATACAATTCTCCGAAGGAAGCAAGAGAAGATCCCCGTGGAATATATGCACTTTTCGACGCGTTTAAATCTGTAGATCTTTCTGAATATAGCTTTAAGGATTGTTTTAACAGTCCAGTGAAAACCTCGGTTGATTCAGTAAGAGGCGCCGTGTACTGGAACAAAAAGCAAGCGATAATTGTTCTTTCAAACACTGAACCTAATGATGTGATATTTGGATGGGAGATAGACCTGACTTTTTTTAAGTGGAAGGACCATAGTAAGTTTTCTCTGGTCAGTTCAAAGGGCGAAAAATGGAGAATTGTTGAGAAAAAACAACTTAGATGCCTAAATGACCGTCTCGGAGAGTTTGAGTACAGAGTCTACCTTCTAAAGCCTCACTGTGACAACCGAGTTTACGTAATACATAACACAAGAGCTTGGAAAGAAAAATGGAGAAACAAGAAATTGACGGTAATCACGTCTGGTCCAGTTGGGCAACAAGCAAGATTAATGTTCTATTCGTCTGTTATGCCTAAGTCTGTTTGTCTAAACAAGTCGCTTTTAGTAGAAGATCGAAATTGGCAGTGGAATCCAGAAACAAGAGTAGGCATAATAGAATACGAGTACAGTTCAACCTTATGTGAATTCGATATATCCATATAGTCTGCAAACGAGGGGAAACTGCTTGAACCGTAAAGAACGAGTCATTTTAGCCATAAATCATCAAGAAACCGACATCGTGCCATACTATATCTGGTATACACCTCCTGTTGAAAAATTTCTGCGGCAACACTTCAGAACCTGTGATGTGGATGAAGCTATTGGTAACCACCTTCTGATAGTTAAGGGCAAGACTGCTCGTCCCATGTATGCTGACCCAGAGTTATATGGCACATATAGCACGGACGAGTTCGGAGTAGTCTGGAAAAATTCACCCGACGATAGAGGTAGCGTCTACAAATATCCGCTTAAAGAATATAGCCTAAGGAATTACAGGTTTCCAGATCCTAAAATTCCTGGGCGATTCGACCATGTCGCTGAAATACTCAAGGCCAAGCCAGATGTTTTTTCTTTGGGCTGGGTAGGAGAACTGTGGGAAAGATGCTACTTTATAATGGAGTTCTCCAAACTTGTTAAGGCGCTTTTTACGAACCAAGATTTTGTTGAGGAATTGCTAGATCAATTAACAGAATACAACTTGGCAACTTTGGAGGAGTTAAGTCGGTTTCAACTCGACGGTATACTTTTAAGCGATGATTATGGGCATCAAAAAGGTCTTCAAATAAACCCTAATCATTGGCGAAAATTCATAAAACCTCGATTAAAAAAAATATTCGACAGAGCAAAAAGACATGGATTTTATACTTTCCTACATTCAGATGGCGACATTACAGCTATCATTCCAGATCTCATCGAAATAGGTCTAGATGTCATAAACCCTGTTCAACCAGAAGCTATGAACCCATACGAGATAAAAAAGAATTTTGGAAGCAAACTGTGCCTCTGGGGTGCTCTCGGAACTCAACAACTTCTCAACTACGGAACACCAGCTGACATAGAAAGAGAAGTAGAACGAGCTAAGAAAATACTTGGGTATGGTGGAGGTTATATTCTAGGACCAGCCATAAATCTTCAAAAAGACATCCCGCCTCAAAACATAATAACTCTCATTGAACAGGCGAAAAAACCATTAAGGAAGTAAAGGATTGACATTTTCAGGACAATAGAACGTGAAAGAGTAATAGCTATTACTCTTTTGCGTTATATTTTACACTTACCTCATTTTATAGTCACTTAATTAGCATGTCAATTGCGAACAAGGTAAAAACTGATTTTTAAAATACAAAATATTGTTTTAATCATCCAGATAAGTTGTGAAAAATGGCCCTTAACGACATGCGTAAGAGGTACAAAGAAAAACATGATTTGATTGAAGACTATTTTACATAACAGGTGGAACCTTTCTTTTCACTCAATGGTCTCTCTTCTTGTCAGTTATGATAGTTGAAGTCTTCGTGGG
Source organism: uncultured Candidatus Bathyarchaeia archaeon (assembly GCA_964584965.1). Classification (GTDB taxonomy): domain Archaea; phylum Thermoproteota; class Bathyarchaeia; order Bathyarchaeales; family DTEX01; genus JAGTRI01. The sequence continues at coordinate 3,689 of CAZPBM010000021.1, forward strand.
CGGTTTACTCTCAACGTTTATCGTCCATAGGTCTGGTAATCTGTTGGGTGCTTGGACACTTCACGGATTGACAAACGCCTATGCAGCTACCATCCTTCCCCTAATCACTCATTAAAGATCCAGCAAGGAAACATAGTGTGACGTAATTTTTAATAGCTCTAAATATCAGTAAAAATATTTTTCAGTAAAAATATTTTTTTATTCGACAGCTAAGTCTCAAATGGGCTTGTGGATGCATGAGTATAAAAGTCCCGACTGATGTAATATATGCCACGGAAACGCCGGTCTTCTGCTTAACGTAGAGGAATAAGACGCCTCTGCAAAGGAATTCTTCATTAAACGTTTCAAGCGTCAAAACTATGATGTAAAGCGGGTTTATGGTGCTGTCTTGGGATGTTACTCCGCCCATTATATAGGTAACTGTTATGGCAGCAAAACCCGCTGGCAACATTAGGGCGCAGTAAAAGAGGCTCTTCTACGCTTCTCACACATACATTAACACCCGCCAGTTTTGCTTAGGCTCTTCCCCCGAGATTTGAGTCCAGTTCACGCCAGACCTAGTTTCCTTCGATATAACTGAGATCAGTTAAGTCTATATGCGGTCTTGGCGCAGTTTTCTTCAGCCTTACCTTCACCTCCGTCATGTTGTTTTCTAGACAGCACAAAAGAGTCTTAGGTAGGCCTAAAAACCTATCCTACAACTGCACGACATTAACTTTTTAAGTGACTCCAGGCTTAGCATTTGAAAACCACATATGAAGACAGAAAGAAGCCACTCAACGAATAGTAAGAATAGTGATTGTCCTCGTTATCGCTGCGTTAGTTGTAACTGTAATCCAAGCCGATTATGCCCAAACTTTTTAGGTCACCTCAACAAGTGTAAAGACGGAGTGGCAAAGTTCTATTCAATCCAGTACGGCTAAAAATCACCGATCACAACATGGCACGCCAGGCAAAAATTGGCTGAAAGGTCTAGCTATAAAAATAACAGCTATACTTACGATATTGAGGATGCGCCAAAAACGTCCTGCACTCAGCAACGACTAATAGTATAAGAGTTTTGAGTTAGAAAATGGTTTTTGATCCATCCTTTTATTTTGCTGTTTTTATTTGTTCAGCTATTTGTTTTCCAACGTTTTTGAAGGTGTTTTCCTTTTCGCCTTTGGGTGAGAAGCGCACTCCCAGTTTGCCAACCACATTGAAGCTTAGACCCTTTAACGTTTTTTCAAGCCAATGTAGGGCTCTTGGAGTTAGGCTGTAAGAGGCAAATATGGCTCCAGTTTTGCCTTTCAAGACTTCTTGGACTTCCGGTTTGTTTAAGAAGTTTTTCATTTTCTTGCTTGCTGTAAACCCGTGAGTCGGGCATCCAAGAATCACAGCTTCAGCCTCCTCAATTTCTTTCATAGAAGTTTCATCCACCTTTCTAATATCAACATTCACTCCTTCAACGGCTTTAGCTCCCATCGCTATTAGTTCCGCTGCTCTGGCAGTGTTTCCCGTTAAACTGTCATAAACCACCAAAATTTTAGGCATTTTAATTTTCACATGCCACCTTTTATTCCAGGCTCCAAATCTCTTGTCATATTCGCTTAATAAAGCTTTAACGCATGTGGCGAAGCTCATAAACCACGCATGGCATTCTAATTATGTCTCTATTTCAGTTAGCGATGACTGACAGAAGACGTTTCAACTTATCCTTAATAGTATATAGATTTTATTTGCTTCCTGTAAGTTGTATCAATAAATAGGGTAAGAACCCACCTTCTTCACTAGGATGTGAGGAGTAATAAAGCAGTGTAGAGAAATAGTTGAACACGTAAAAACCCCTTGATTCCATAGATACGCATCCATCGGTTCTTAAACGTCAGTCTTGAAACCCCCAATATTGATGGGGTTTCGCAGATTTAATTTTGGAATTCGACGAGAAAAATTAGGTTGTGTGCATCAACCATTTTTTGTTTGAACTGATTGTTGCAGGCTTTGTGAAGAATTTGGGTTAAGATTACTAAACATTGATGTCTTTGTCCACGCCTTTCTGTGTTTGCCACTTGGTTTTTGCCTCTTTGACATAGTCGGCGAATTTGTATCCAGCCTTCTCAGCATACTCGATTTTAAGCTCCATGTAAAGCCTTCTTATGATAAGGGTTTCCAGGAGGAAGGCGCCTGCGCCGAAGACTCTTTCTAAAGCCTCAGCGAAGAACTCTATGCCGTTGGAAAGGCTGGCGCCGCCGACCTGTCGAAGCAAAACCGCCGACCCTACGTCTCCAAGAACCTCGCCTAGCACGCTGTCTATGCAGTCCCTGAGAATCTCTTCAAAAGCCTCGTCTGTGCGGCTGCAGCCTTCATCGAAACGTTCCTCACCGCCTCTTTTCTTGTTCAACCAGTCCACATTCTCAACTTATTGGCGTCAGCTTCGGCACAGTGTAGCCGGCTGAAGTGTCTATCTCAACAAAGTTCACCTGTGTTCTCGGCTTAAGCCCATAAACCAGCAGCGCCCCATGTTCCCTGACAACCTTAAAATGCACATCCACAATCGAGTTTAAATTAGCTGAAACATCGTGGATGCTGGGTTTAAGCAGGAAAAACATTAAGTCTCCATGCTGCCTAGCTAGTGAGATGCTGAGGTTCAGAATCTTAAGGGCTTCAACTAAACCGTAATATGAGATAATTCTGTCTACTCCAATAATATGCAAAATAGGTTGGCCGGTTCTTGCATGAGCCTCACTGGCAACGTGTAGGTCCGTTTGAAAGTCTTCTTCAAGGCTTTCGCCCTTAAACTCGATTAGGCAGGGATGTTTCTGAACAACTAAGCCCTTGAACTCGCATATCCTTATCAAACGTTCAATCTTTTCTTCAGAGAAGCCAGCATCGCGTGCCCGATTCAAGATAAGGTTAGGGTCCACCCCAGAAGAAGGAATCACAAAGACTGGTCTATCATTTGCGATGAAGTTCCAGGCCACAGTCAACAACAGGTGATACTGCAGGGTTGACACGTTTAAGCCCATCTCGAGAAGCACAGTTGAACCTTTAGGGTATCCTCCATCCAGCAGCCTGTCAAGGTCGGTTGAGCCAGAGGAAAACTTTTCAGTGCTGTCTGGAATGGGCTTGAAGACTCCGCTTAGAGGCTTCTCCACAAACTTGGGGAAAGCTTCGAATCCCCTGTGCAGCGTAAAGGCAACAGTGTTTTGCGCAATTCGTGTTCCACGCATCTTTTTGATTTCTAGGTCTCTGAACAGTCGACCGTCAAGTTCGCCTGCCCTGAATAGCAGGACGCCGTCAGCCACGAACTCCTCCATACCAGTGCCTATCCTGGTGCCTCTGTACGGAACCTCACTGATTATTAGAGACGTGCAGCCACTCTGCCTCACAATTTTACCTAATATGGTGTGCATCGCTATTCTTGAGTCAAAAGGCTTTTCGAAGGCTTGAGCCAAAGCCGTGTAGGAGTCTATGACGAGGCGTTTAGCCTTAACCTCCTCTACAGCGTCAACAACAGTGTTTAAGACTGCGGAGACCCCTTCCTCCCTAACGGTTAGCAGGTCGAGAAAGCGGAAACTGCCATTCTTTTCAAGCGTTTCAAAGTTGAAGCCGAAAGCCTTCATATTTTCGATGAAGGGTTCCCTGTTTTCGGCAAAGCTCACGTAGACACCTGGCTCACCTTGGTCCTTGGCGCCGCGGTAAATGAACTGGGCAGCGAAAACCGTCTTTCCACTACCAGGATTACCGGCTAAAACAATTAGGCTGCCCTTTGGAAATCCACCTTCCAAAACAGTGTCCAAACCACTCACGCCAGTAGAAACACGTTCAACCAAAACAACCGCCCCCCCCCCAAAAAGCTTCATGCTGATCTATAATTGCTTATAAATTAATAAAACTTTTTTAACACAAAACTTCTCTAAAAAAGGCAATACGGATCGCACCACCAGAAGCGTTAGCCCAATATAGGAATAATAACATCATGTTGGCATTAACTATGCTGCTGTGAGTTTGACATTTGTATCTGTAGGATTGGGAGATCTGATAGACCTATTTATCAAACTCATGTTATAGATGGTCTGAAGGTAAAAAGACAAAGTTGAAAAAACCAAGGTAAACGGTCTTTCTGAAAGTAAACAACTGTCGGGATATATATTCAAAGATTTGCAAAATTTTAATTTACCCCTCCTTTACTTTTGTGTTCTCCTTGGAATCCGCAGAATTTACGACCTTTATACACAATAATATAAGTATCAAAGTAAGTATCAAAGAAAGACAAGGCCTCATACTATTCTTACCGTAAAACCGTTTCAAATGAGCGATTTCTTTTAAGCACAGTTAACAGGGTCTCCATAATCATCCTCATCTGTGGGATAACCTTCTGGCGGAGTTAAATTGCCTTTGCCTTCACGGAATTTTATGCCATACTTCTCTTCTCTGCGCTTTGCAGCCTCATGCAGCTTCTCCCTTTCGCCCTCTTC
>CAZPBM010000022.1:0-6846 GCA_964584965.1 uncultured Candidatus Bathyarchaeia archaeon
TGTTCCCCTTGGAGAAGGCTGCCCAGGGATCAGCGTTTCAACCCATTAATGAAGCTCAACAAACGGATCCTTCAAAAACTTGAAAAAAGCGGATACATAACTAGAGAACGTAAAGGAAGATACAACACCATAAAAATAACATCGGGTGGAGTAGCGGTCGCGTACATAAGCGGGCTAGTGCAGTAGCAACGAAAAAGAACAAAAAAGCCCCTATGTTCTTTTCCCCTTCTGATATGCACAGTTAATGGAATCCAGACCAGAAAAGGTAGACTTTTGTCTGCATTAATAAACCGCAGACTTTTATTAGTTGTGCTAAGCAGGTGTTGTCGCAGTCTTCAATGCGCTCAAGATAAGAATTACTGTATCCGTATGGCATATGACTGCTGAAGCATTTGCGGAACCTCGGGTGACCATTTTTAATAAAAGCCTGTTTAATGCGTGCTATTTCTTGGCTACTTAAGGCTTCAAGCCTGCTGAGAACATACCGTTTAGAAGTCAGCAGTTGGAGATCGAAGCCTAGGGACTGCAGGGTTTCGGCTATACGTAAAGCCTGTTTGTTAGGGGGTTGCGTAGCTATTCTCTTCATCCCAGCCTTCTCTGCGAACGGGTTATACTTTGCCATGACAGCCGTCATTTCCACGTAGGGCGTGCCCGCTAACGGTAGTGTTTCCTTGACAAGTTTTGCGCCTAACCCTATTGATCTATACTTCGGATGAACAACAACACGAGCGATGTTAGACACCTTAAAGTTTAACTCTTGCATGCTCATTTTCGGCAAGACTTTACTTCGACCATATACTGCGGGTCCAGGATAAGCATAAACGATTACTCCGCAGAGTTCTTCGCCGCGAACAATCTTGAAAACTTTTCGTATTGCAACTACCTCGTGGCTTCTGTAGTGGAAACCTGAGAGTTTACGCCAGTCTTCTGTTGTGCCCTGCTCTATACGCATTTCACAAGTGAGGCTGCATTCTTTAGCGAACTCATTTGGGTAATAGTTTACGGTGATTTCTCGTCCAAACCGTTTATGTATGTGCACTGAAGGGTTCAAGTCTTCAAATAGGTCTGTGTGGGTTGTTGCTGCCAAAACCGCCTTGCCTTGCTGCCGTGCATGTTTCTGGAGGTTGTAGGCTACGATTTTTGCTGTGTCCCTGTCAAGCGTAGCTGCGAACTCGTCCATTATCCAGAACTGCGCTTGGCTTTCAATCATTTTCGCTATTTTGTAACGGTATTTTTGTCCGTCGCTCAGCTGCCCGTAGCTTCTTAGGAAGAGAAACGCGTCGTTTAAGCCTACTTTGCTTAGGAGCTCTAAGGCTTCCTCTACATTCTTGCCGACTGTTTCGATCAGTGGCTTGTTGGGGTCTGGGTTGATGTCTGTTATATTGATTGATGTAACTTGCATGTCTTGTTTTATGTCTTTTTCCAGAGCCTTCAGCAGCACGCTTTTTCCTGAGCCGCTGTCGCCCGTGATGTAGACGATGTCAGACGGTCCTATTTTCAATTCAACATTGTCGTATATTACGAATCTTTGCCATTGGTCGAGTCCAAGCCCAAAGGCTTCAGCCACGTTGACAACGCGTTCTGTGGGTTCAGGCGCAGCGGTTTCATAGGCTATGTCGATTATGAATTTTCCCTCTCGCTTGTCGTATCTGCGTTTGTATTGGTGTATGCGGAAAAGCTCGTGTCTTCTCATCTTGTTGTTCCTTTGGCTTGTTTTTGCAGTTTCATCTTTCCAGCGGAAGCGGTGCGTGGCACGACCCAGATTTTTGGCGGGGGCTCTGTTCTGGCTGCGTAGCAGGCTAAGGCTAAGCTCCAGAAGCAGTCGTCATTTGCGCCTTCTGGGTGGCTAAACTTGATTTTTCCGTCTTTTGTCAACTCGAACCGTTCAATGTTTAACTCTGCAATTAAGTCGCCTTTTTAGACAACCCTAGATTAGACAGAACCTTTTGAAATAAGCTTTTAATATTTCATGGCATGAATGATGGCTTATCAGGAAGGTGTGTATTATGGTGAAAAGGGTTCTCTTGGTTACGCATTCAGCTGGCTTCAAACACGACTACTTGCCAAAAGCCACCGAGGTCATAACGGAGCTAGGCAAAAAATCTGGATTATTCGAGGTTACAGCTACGACTGAATGTAACCTCCTTAACAAGGAAGGTCTCAAAAAGTTTGACGCCTTAATCTTCGCTACGACAGGTGAGCTGCCCATTAGTGATCAAGCAAAAATAGACTTGATGGCGGCTATTAAGACTGGAAAGTCATTTATCGGAATCCACAATGCAACAGATACTTTTTACAAGTTTCCCGAATACGGAAAAATGATAGGTGGCTACTTCAACGGGCACCCGTGGAGTCAAGATGTCCTAGTTAAAGTTGAGGATCAAATGCATCCGGCGACAAGGCACCTGCCGAGAGCGTTTAAGCTAAAGGAAGAGGTTTACACGTTCAGAGACTGGAGCAGAGAAAAAACCCATGTTCTTCTCAGCCTAGACAACAGTTCAGTTGACCTGAGCAAGGGAAACAGAGAAGACAACGACTACGCCATGTGCTGGTGCCACACATATGGCAAAGCACGCATATTTTACACAGGCCTAGGGCACTACCTTGAAACATGGGATCAAGAATGGTTCCAAACCCACATCCTCAACGGTATACTCTGGGCGATGAAACTCAAAGACTAAAATCGGTTCTATTTGAAACTTCATAATTTTCGTAATTTCTTTTTTCTATGAGGCTGAAAAGACAAGACACAGAGGAAATGGTGAGCGGGCTAAAATACGATATTGAGGCTTCTTTTCATAGGGACTTCGTTCAAGTTAATGTAAACAAGATACTGTTTGGCTTACTTGTAAGCCTGAGAAAGGCAAGGCAAACATGGAGTTAATTAAGAAGATCGCAAAACACTTTGACACATCATCTTCAAATGTAGTAATAGTTTCAGGACATAAAAGCAGAAAGAAAGTTGAAGTAATCGAAAAATAGAAGAATAAACAAGTCTTCTCATTTTTGTGGTGTGGTTTGGGATGTTTTTTCAAAAGACATAAATTATTATTAAGAGGAAAAAGATGGAACAAGGTGTCTTGTTATGACGGTTAAAAGCATCACTTATTTTGAAAAGTCTGGATCGAAAAACACCGATGAAACTTTAAACCTTGCGTATAAGAGAGCTTCCGAGCTTGGAATTCGAGACATTGTGGTCGCTTCTACACATGGCAAAACAGCCCTTAAAACAGCTGAAATTTTTGACACGAAGAAAAACAACATCGTAGCCGTGACCATAAGCGAAGGCTTCCAAGCTGAAGGTTGGACAATGACGGTCGAAGAAAGGAAGAGGCTTCAAGACAAAGGCGTCAAGGTTCTAACATGCATTCACGCTTTGGGAGGTGACTTAGGCTCAGCCTTTACTGACAAAAATGGCGGAACAACAATTCACGAGGCAGTCTGCCAAACACTGTATAGGTTCTGCCAAGGTATGAAGGTTGCTGTAGAAATCATTCTCATGGCTGCCGACGCCGGGCTAATCCCAGTCGACAAAGAAGTCATAGCCATTGCAGGCACAGGTACAGGAGCAGACACAGCGATCGTCGTCCAACCTGCATACTCAAGGAAGTTCTTTGACCTTAAAATAAAAGAAATAATAGCTAAGCCAAGGGAATAAAGAATTTCGTTGAAAATCTAAAAAGCCAAAAAGGGTTACAGCGTTTCGCGTCTTCAATTTTTTTGTGTAGCGGAAGAGTTAAGGGATTCCAACATATAATGTTGATATGTCCGCTAATTGGCTAAGGATGATTAAATGTGGTGACCATATGATTCACGGAAACGTAGAGCTTTATAACGTCGCTGAGCTTTTACCCACAGAAAACAACGTTGGAAAATACCTGTGTAGAATTCCTAATAATCTCAGAGTAACCCTTAACCCAGCTGCAGAAGCAAACGCGTTGTGCGCAGCTGGAAGCGAAATCAGGTTCAACTTGGAAGATAAAACAGCAAAGGTTACGTTATCCAGCGACATTCCTGGATTAGCTGAGGTTTTTCAAGGAAGCTTCCATGCTTCTTGGCACATTATAGGTCCGCAACCCACGGAAATGGGTGTGAGCCTACCTGAAAACATCAAATTTCTCGAGGCTGTTGCCAAAGAAAAGGGTCTGCCGTATGACCCGCGGTTAACAAGGATAATTCTTCCCATCTATTCCCCGATCAGGCTGATAAGTATCGAGGGAGAAACGACGCCTCCGCGAAGCAGTCAGACGCCTAGTTCGAAGTATCTTGCCTATGGCTCATCCATAACGCACGGAGCAAGTGCAATGAGGCCGACTGGCTCTTACACTATGAGGACGGCTCAAAGGCTAGGTGTAGACTTGATTAACCTTGGTTTTGGCGGTGGTGCTCACTGCGAAGGTCAAATGGCTGACTACATTGCTGAACGTAAAGACTGGAACTTCGCTTCATTAGAGATGGGAATCAACATGGTTGGCGGATTCTCAACCGAAGAGTTTACGGAAAGAGTGGAGTATTTTGTGAAGAGAATTACGAAGGCTCATCCTAGCAAATGGGTGTTCGCCATCGATCTTTTCACCTTCGCTGGGGATTATGACCGTAACTCTAAAAAACAGAACGAGTTCAGACAGGCAGTTAAAGAAACCGTTGAGAATTTGGACTTGCCTAGGCTTGTCTACGTTGATGGCAGAAGGATGCTAAAAGCCGCTTCGGGATTAACATTTGACCTCGTCCACCCAGCTCCAGGAGGCATGGAGGAAATCTCAACTAACCTAGCAAGTCTCATAAAAAGAAAAATGGGAAACTAAGTGTTCCTGTTAGGTTTTTGTCACATTATTTCGTAGAAGAATAAAGCCGTGTTCCTTTACCCAAATTTATGGTTCAGAAACTAGTAGTTTAATAACTTAAAGAGAATATGGTTCTTTTCTTTTTACGATCTGTCCGATCTTTAGTTTCACAATACCTTTTTCTTTGTTCCACGGTTTTTCACTGAACAAAAATGAAGCCTGAACGATTGGAACAGGAATCCATAGGCAGCAAAGGTAGGCTGGTTGAGATTAAACTGTTTTTAGATGGGGCATACTATTTTGTCTATGAAAAAGGAGTTGTTTTTAAACTTACAAAGGATGATTTAAGAATTGAGGAAATAGAAACTCGTAAAATCCAAAACACGGTGAAGCTATAAAATACATTTGACCATAACTTTTGACATTTGTTGACGGATTCAACGCGGCATATTTAGTGATTTTTATGTATTATTCATAGATTTGATTGTGTTCCAAAGAAGTTCTTCGACAAATTCTGAAAATGAAAGTCTTTCATCTTTGTTCAGCTTCTTTTTCACCTCCTCGTACCAGAATTGGATAATTCTTTTAAGAAGCGCCTAGAAAAGCTCATTTCAACAGCACTTCCACAGGTGTTTGGTGCTAAAATATGGTGGGCTGCGCAGGCGAACAATATAAACAACGTTAATTGAGGCTTAACTTTTGTTCGCATAGCCAAATGGGCGCTATAGTGAATTGCATTCGTTTCTGTATGTTTTCAGATTTAAATCAACTATGTAGGGCTCCATTAACGAATTACACAACGGACAAAACTTGTAGCAGTTGCATTTTATGGCGAGAGTAACCGAACTATTTCGCCGAATCATTCTACCACAATTGCTGCAAACGTCTGAAACAAAGCTAGCGCAGTCCTCCTTTTTTAAAAGGCATGTTAAAAATAAGGAAATGTAAGTTTACCAAAGGTAATCAGAAGTTGAATAGAAAATGCTTGATATAATCCTGAGAAGCAATACAATCAATGCCCATAATTCGTTACACTAAGAATAAAGGAAATTTTTCACTATTTGTGTCATTTTACTTGCTTGCATATCACACATATTTTTGGCAGGTACGACAATACCAGCGGTTATACTGCTGAATAAACTCAAGTGGTTGTCCACATGTGGGGCACCTTGGAACTTGTGCTTGTGATTGAGGGGTAGCTACGGGAGCATATGCTGGGGTTGGTGTAGGTACGTACACTGTTTTTGGGGGTGGCAGTGGACCTTTTGCGATTATGCCATAAATGAGGTAAACGAAACCGATGAATGAAATTAGACTCCCAATATAATATAAAGCCAGGTCTATTTCCAAGGGTATCTCTGTAATATAGTATTCCATGTCAGCATATCCGAAACCACTGATTATTGCGCCTACTATCAGGATTGCGACGCCCTGCATTACTGCTTGTTTTTTCAATAATTTCGCCAAGAATATGTTTTATGGCATTTCATATTTATGCATTGTCATTGCTTTCTATTGGATAAGATAAGATGAACTGCAACAAAATTATTGAGAAGAAAAATCCTTATAGAAGTTAATTTTGGCTCATCAGAAATACAATGGTACCAATAATTTAGTTATTGTTTATGGCATTTTTAGGTTAATGGTGATCCGCAATTAGGGCATCTTGATAACGTTGAATCCACCAACGTTCCACAATAGCGACACTTTACCTTAACAATCTCCCTTATTATTACTTCCTTTTCCTTAACTTGAGGTTGTTGAGACGTCTGAGAAGGTGCAGGAGGAGCTGCCTGAGCAGGAGGTGGAGTGGGCGCGGGAACTGGAACATAAACAGTTGCAGGAGGTTGGGGACTTTTAGCTACTAGGCCGTAGATGAAGTAGACAAACCCTATGAATGCCAGTATGCCTCCAAGATAATACAGCGCCTCGTCCACTTCATAGGGTAGCTCCGTAATATAGTATTCTATGTCAGCCCATCCGAATCCTCCAACAATTACGCCAAGAATGAAAAGGGCTACGCCACTTTTTACTGCATCGCTATTCAAATACTTTTACCACA
>CAZPBM010000023.1:0-79242 GCA_964584965.1 uncultured Candidatus Bathyarchaeia archaeon
TGCATGTTTTATTGTGTGATGTTTTCCCAAAGGTCTACTTGTTTCAGGGGCATGTAGGGTTTACCGACGATGCTTAGTTTTCCCGTGTTGCCGATGTCTGCGGCTTTTGCTTCGTGGGTGGGGGTTCCCTTTGATACGACGTGTTCAGTGAAGGTTCCGTCGCCGTTGTTAAGATAGATTATCAGCCTTGGGTTCATGTGTCTTCCAAGCCCCATCTCGCCTGTGAATATGTCCATTTTCCCGTCGCTGTTGAAGTCAGCAACTGCCAAGCTGTGAGGATGAAACAAACCATCCGAAACCACGTGCATTTTCCAGTCTGGTCCCTCAAACCAGACTACCCTTCCATTGTCGCTTTCAGCCTCACTCATCACTAGATCTATAACGCCATCTCCGTTTAGATCTGCTGCTTGAACCCGAGTTTCAGAAAACACGAGCCCTCCGTAAGTTCTCGCATGTAATTCTCTAAAAATTTCCCGCGACCATTTTCCGCCCGAGGTTTTTGGAGGCTTGAAAATGTTTGGTCCTGCAACAACCTCGTTTTTTCCGTCACCGTCCAAGTCGACTATTGCCAAGCCTTCGACGCTTATGTTTTCGCAGATGAGGTGGCGGCATTCTTTAGGCCATGGAGAAACGGCGGGGTCAGATGGGACATCATAGTAGACTAAAACCTTGGCTAACTGTGAAGGAACCAGAATCTCGTCTTCACCGTCGTTGTCCAAGTCGCCGACTGCTTGGTCGTGATATTTCTGAAAGCTGTTGTCAATAACGTGCCTGGTCCAAAGTTCCTCCGGTTCTGAAGAATTTTCAAACCAGTATAGCTCGTGACCGTAAAAAGGTTGTCCAGCAACAATGTCTAATCTGCCATCTCCGTTAATGTCGATCACTGCACCGCCAGCTTCCAGGTTTGCCCTTGCAACGTAGCGTTTCGTCCATTTTGGATACTCGTAAAGAACCAGATAGCCTTCTTCCGTTGGAGGATTAATGAAGTTTCCAATAACCACATCGTTAAAACCGTCTCCGTTGAAATCAGAAACCAAGCACAAAGAGTTCCCTGAAACAATCGTGTGCCTATCAATAAACCTGTGACGGAATATAGGCTTACAGACACTATTCAAGTTTGCTACACCAATATCATACAGTGTTTTGGCAAGTTTTAATTATTTTCGTTAACACTTATCTTTCGCAAAAGTCATGACATCCATGAGGAATCCATTTTGAAATACGAAGAACTCGAAGCACTTGTAAAAGAAGAAACCACGCAAAGAGAAGAAGAAGGCTGCGAAGCAACAGAAATTAAAGAAGAACTAAAAAAAATCAAGAGGAAAAGCCCAAGAAAACTTGAGCACATCTTGAAAAGCTTGTCAATGCTTTCCGTGAAAGAAGATTTTCCATATCGTGAGCCTTCCACGCTTGAGGAAATAAGAGCGGAGCGACCCAAAAAACATAAAACAATAGAGTTTAAACTTGATGAAGAGCATCTTTATGACAAAATTTTTGGAGGATGGCTGGGACGCTGCGCCGGCTGTCTGCTTGGCAAACCCGTTGAAGGCTTAACTAAAGAACAAATCGAAGAGTGGCTTAAGATCGCAGGCGCATACCCACTTAGTAATTATTTTCCACCTTTACGCGATGTTAAGGGTCTTCCAGACTGGTTGAAGAAACGTGCCTCTTGGACAGGCGTTCTTTTGGGGCACATTACCCATATGCCTCGCGACGACGACATCGATTATCCAATAATTAATCTTCACCTTCTAGAAACGAAGGGATTCAAGTTCACAACATTGGATGTTGGAAACAACTGGCTTGAAAACCTTCCATATTTTAAGGTTTACACCGCTGAAAGAGTAGCATACAGAAACCTAGTCAATGGGCTTGTTCCACCTGAAACGGCACAATACCTAAACCCTTATCGTGAATGGATAGGCGCCCAAATAAGGGCAGACATATTTGGCTACGTGACGCCTGGGATGCCTGAGCTTGGAGCTGAACTTGGCTACAGAGATGCAATCCTATCACACGTGAAAAACGGCATCTATGGCGAAATGTTTGTTGCTGCAATGATCAGCGCCGCCTTTACGACCAGCAACATCGAGGAAATAGTTGATTATGGGCTTTCGGAAATTCCAGAAAAATCTAGGCTTTTCGAGGCAGTGAAAAACGTTATTGCTTGGAGCAAGAAATATGATGATTGGAGAGACACGTGGCAAAAAATTTTCGACAGATACGGTCATTATCACGGAGTTCACACCATAAACAACGCCGCACTTGTTCTTTTAGGACTTTTATATGGAAAAGGCGACTACGAGAAAAGCATCGCCATAAGCGTCATGGGAGGATGGGACACCGACTGCAACGGAGCAACAACTGGATCGATTCTCGGAGTTGTGCTTGGAGCAAAAAAGCTTCCAAAAAAATGGATTAACCCGCTGAACAACATGGTTGAAAGCTACGTGGTAGGCTACAACAACAGCAAAATTTCAGACCTGGCTCAAAGAACTTTTATCCTAGCTCAGCAAGCTCAAAAAGCAATTCTAGAAAGAAAAAACAAAGAGAAATGATGGACACAAATGAAGGGCCGTCATTGAATTAAGGTTCCTATTTTTTCACCCTTTAAAGCCGCCAAGAGGTTTTCAGGCTTTTTCCCATTGACAATTATCGTTTTTATACGGTTCTTTTTTAGTATGCGAATGGCTTCTGGATCAATTATTTGGTGGATTCCAGCCTTATGCTTGTCCTGCTCCATGAGTTGACTTAGATCATCAAAGCTTAGTCTATCAATCTTCTTAGCGTCTGAATATTTTTTCGGATCTTTTGTGTAAACGCCATCTTGATCAGAGACTTTCACGATAAGCTCGGCGCCCACGTGAGACGCAACCAACGCAGCAACAGTATCCGTAGTCATTCCAGGCTTTAAACCGCCCATCACAACAATACCCTTTTCATTCAAAACCTCTGAAACTGTTTCCAAAGACGTTGGAATTGTCTTCCATTCTAGACCTCCGAGCTTTAGCGCTAACAATTGTGCAAAAAGCCTAGAAACCGATATTGCAACCTCATCTTGTTCCTCCTCTTTTAAGCCAATTTCCTTCGCAAGTTGAATGTATTGACGCGCAGGAGCGCCTCCTCCAACGACCACCACCGCCTCATAACCCTCTGCCCTTAGATTACGGAAAACCTCGGCATATTTTTGTATCAACTGAGGGTTTGGAGGCGACGCAACCACTGAACCGCCAACTCTTAATACAATCCTCATGAACTGCACCGAACACTCATTTTAGGCAATTGAATATAAATATCATATTCTCTTTATGTGATTATTTTAGAACGTTTTCAAAGATATGCATAATTGCTAAATGCTGAAAAGCACCTTAAAGAAGCACAAGCGTAATAGAGCTGAAGTTAGCCATGATTGAGATAGTTTTTCTCGGAACAGGAGGAGGACGATTCGCAACAATCACACAAAAGCTAAGAACCGGAGGCATCCGCATCCTCTCAGATGAATTGAACTTAAACATCCACCTTGACCCTGGACCGGGCGCTTTAATTTATTCTTTAGAGGCTGGTTTGAACCCGAAAGAACTGAACGGCATAATCGTTTCTCACTCTCACATTGATCATATGAATGATGCTGCAGTTCTGATAGAGGCTATGACTGAGGGTGGCACCAAAAAACACGGCTTGCTGGCAGCGTCTCACAGTGTTCTTTACGGAAACGAAATATGTGACAAGGCAATTTCAAATTATCACATTAAGCTTCCAGAAAAAGTCATTGAAGCCAAAGTGGGAAGCACATTTACCATTAACGATATAAATGTCAAAGTATGTCGAGCTGTCCATTCTGACCCCGAAACCGTGGGATTCAAGTTTGAAACCCCAAAATTTGGAGCCCTTGCATACCTGCCTGACTCAGAATATTATGAAGACCTCAACGAATTCTTGAACGGTTCCAGACTACTGATTCTTTCAGTTCTTAGACCTTCAGAAAAACCTTGGAAAGGCCACATGTCAACAGATGATGCTGTCAAAATTATCAGTGAGGTTCATCCAGAAATGGCCGTTATTACCCACCTTGGGACTCTTATGATAATCAAGGGGCCAGACAGCGAAGCTTCTTTCATTCAAAAGTCAACTGGAGTAATGACGAGAGCCGCTAAGGACGGAATGCGCATAAATTTTGGTGAAAAAATCTTTTTGAAAACCTTAACAAATAAAAATGAGGATCAATGAACCCTCTCATCTTTTTATGTTATGTCTAAGTTACTTCTATGAACGCATCTTCTGACAGCTCGTCATATTTTTCGGTTTCTACAGGTTTACCAAAAGAAAGGTTTACGATTCCGTGCATGGCTTTAAGGTCGTCTTTTAATGGTTCAAGCTGAACCGGTGCAAATATTTGAGCCTCCAGCTTCTCGCTTAAAGCTAAACCTCGGTTTTTCTTGTACCGCCACACAGCGTTGTTGAACTCGACAAGTTTCGGAAGCAACTCTAAATAGCTACTTCTCCAGTTTGAGGTTTCTTTTGGAAAATCCTGAAGGTGTATACTTTGTTTTGAGTAGAGTTCAAGCCATAAAGCTTCAGTTATGAATGGACAGATGGGAGCTAACAATTTTAGAACGGTCTCTAAACATTTATGTAACGTAAACCAGGCGCCTCTTTGAAGTTCTAAGCTAAATTTTCCACCTCTGTTGTAGGCTCGAGACTTTACTGCTTCGAGATAATGGTCTGCAAACAAGTTCCACGTAAAAGTCCTAATTGCAGTAGCAACTGCGAAAACGTTCATCTCTTCATATCCTGCAATGCAATCGCGGATGAGTTCATTGAGTCTTCCCAAAATCATCAAGTCAAGTGGTGCAAGTTCATATTTTTCATGCGTTTGTGGAAATGAAGAAATGTATCTAGCTATGTTCCAAAGCTTTGTTAGAAACTTCGAGTTTCCTTGGATCCTTTCAAACGAGCATCTTATGTCGCCACGAGTTATGTTGCCTTCCAAACCGGACCAAATTCGGAAGGCTTCGGCTCCAAACCTGTTTATTGCTTCTTGAGGATCAATCCAAGTTTTAGGATTACTTTTACTTATTTTTCTACCCTCTTCGTCAACAACGTGCATGTGTATCCAGACGTTTCGGAAGGGCGCCTTGCCAAAAAGCAAATGAGATTTCAACATAGTAAAATAAAGCCAGTTTCTAACAATTTCTTTCCCTTGTGGTCGAAGGCTGCACGGAAAGCTTTTTTCGAAAAATTCCCCGCCCCAGAGTAATCCGAGTATGTAGGCTTCAGACGTGGCTGAGTCAAACCAAGTGTCGAAAGTTCTATCTTCACCGCGAAACTCAGTGGAGCTGCATTTTGGACACTTGTCTATTGGAGGTTTTTCTTTCCAAGGCTGATAATATCTTTCTGGCTTTGGAACATATACATAGTCACAGTTTTTACAGTACCAAAGTGGGATTTCAGTTCCATAATATCTTCGTCTTGAGATAACCCAGTCTATGCCCACCGAGTTTATCCAGTCGATGAGAATTTGTTTACTTTCAGGTGCAAAAAAGGTCATCTGATCAGTCATTTGCAAAAGAGCATCTTTAAATTCAACTTGCTTAAGGTAAATTTCCTTCATTGGCACAAACTCAATTGGATTTTTGGATCTCCAACAAATAGGTCTCCTCTGCACAAGTTTCTCAGTCTTCACATACAAACCTTGATTTTTTAAATCTTCGATAATTCTTTTTCTAGCTTCTTTAACTGAAAGACAAGCGTATTTTCCCGCATTTTGGTTCATTTTTCCCTTGGAATCTATCGAATAGACAGGATCCAAGCTAAGTTCTCTTAGTATGCGAACGTCGCTGTAGTCACCGAAACTGCAGATCATAACGAGTCCTGAACCAAACTCAGGCTTCGCATATGAATGAGGCTGAATTTCTACCGAGTTTCCATAAATGGGTACGACTGCATGTTTTCCCTCAAGGTTGTTGTAACGTTCGTCTTCGGGGTTAAAAATTACGGTTCTACATGAACACAGGAGCTCAGGCCTAGTTGTCGCTATAACCAAATCTTGCCCAGTTTCTTGAAGCTTGAATTTTATGTAGTGCAGCTCTGTTTCTTCTTCCTCATATTCCACCTCAGCGTCAGATATTGTTGTTCCGCAGACTGGGCAATAGTTCGTTGTCTTCTCGTCTTCGTAGACGAGTCCCTTGTTCCAAAACTCGATGAACGTCTTCTGAGTTAGTCTACGATATTCAGGATCATCAGTCTCATATCTTCCGCCCACTTGGTGTTCAAGGTCCCAAGAATTACAGCTTAGTCCTAGTCTTTTGAAAGTGTCAAGAGACCTGTCGCCGCTTTCTTGAAGTATGCGTCGGCATTTTTCTATAAATTCTTCTCTGGGAGTCTCATGCATAGAGATCTTGTAGTACTTTTCGGTTTGAACCTCAACTGGTAAGCCATTCTTGTCCAATCCCATAGGAAACAGAACATTAAATCCCGCCATCCTTTTGTATCGTGCGAAAACATCCATCCAAGTATACGTAAAAGCTTGACCGATATGAACCGGAGTATTCACGTATGGAGGCGGCGTGTCAATGCTGAAAACCGGCTTTTTACTCGTTTTGTCGAATCTATATATTCCCTCTTTTTGCCACTTCTGAAAAAGCACAAGTTCGATCTTTGGATCCCAAGTCTTCATGGTTAGACTGGGTTTGAAAGTTTGAGAACCTTCAGTTTCCATAGACATTCACCAATCTTTCACAAATTTCGTCAAAGAGGAAAGAAGATTCGAAAATATTTTTTAACAAAGGCCCTTTTCGGGCTAAAGTACTTGGTAATGGCGGTGCATTGGCGCCAATCGAACCACCTTTCCTCCAGCAAACAGTTATTTTCTAATGAACGGGTTGTTTCATATAAATATAATCGTTTCGGAAGTACATTTGTTTCTTTTTATCTGTTGAAAGTTATTAAAGACATAGAATCAGATAATGAAAAACACATATTACTATTATCATTCTTCATTGGAAAAGTTCACCACCCTCTATATCTATTTTTTATGATTATCGGTTGTTTAGAAGTCCAAAATTCAGAGATTTTATTTTTTGGTTCTCTTTTGTTTTGTTGTGACAGAATTCTCAAGAAGCATATAATATGAGGCTTCGTCGTAGAAGGTTCCGTTTTTACGGATCCGTTTTCGCCTGATTTTTTCAAGTTTAAATCCAGCCTTCTCTGCGACGTGTCTCATCGCATAGTTGTCAGCGCGGGTTTCAATCTCTAACCTAACTATGCCGCTCTTTTTGGCCAGCTTAAGTGCTGACTTCATAAGTCGTGTGGCGATTCCTTTTCCCCAAAAATCCGGGTGTACACTAATACCTATGGCCGCCACATGATCCATATATGTTCCGTACCGCCAAAGACCAAGAAAACCTGCAACTCTATCACCGTTTTTTGCAACCAAAATTTCGGCTTTTCGGTTCTTAGGCAAGTTTCGAAAGAACCGCCTGTAAGCTAAATATTCTCTTTCAACATTAGTTTCTACGCGTATAATGAGCCATTCTCGCACCTTTTCGTGGCATTCTATCTCAGCAATAGCTTTTACGTCTTTAACCTTTAGCTTTGTTTGTTTTGCGTTAATAATTTCAGTTTTCAAGATGTCCCTCCAAAGGGATGAAACAAAAGACCAAGCCAGAATTATTTAAGCTTTATCTTCAGTGTTCTTCTGCTCATATAGCACGTAAAAAAATTAGTAGTTAAATATAAAAAACTAAATAATTGTCATCCTGTAAATTGAGAATGTAACCGCCATGACCATAAAATATGACAAAAAACGAAGAAACATAATAGTTGGGGTTCTTTTTAATACTCCTGTTGAGCCATTAAAGGGTGAGGAAATAGATTTTATTGCTGATGCAGAAGTTAAGGAAGTAGCAGAAGCTGTTCAGAAAGCCTTGGAAAAACTGGGTTTAGAATACCAAATGATACCTTTTGAGATGGACTTTGAAGTTTTGGTTAAGACACTAAAGCATCGTAAACCCAACGTAGTCATAAATCTTTGTGAAGGAGCTTATGGAGATAGCCATCAAGAAATGAACATTCCTGCAATTCTTGAAATACTCAGAATACCTTATACTGGCTCCTCCCCATTAACACTTGGGATATGTCAAAATAAAAGGCTTACAAAAGAGATATTAAGAGCAAACAGGTTACCAACACCTAAATTTACAATTCTGGAAAACTTTAGCGACTGGAAGAAAGAAATAAGATTTCCCTTATTCGTCAAACCTTCAAAAGAAGACGCAAGTATCGGCATTTCAAGTAAAAGCTACGTAAGAAACGAAGCTGAACTTAAGGCCCAAGTTGAATACATACATAATCGTTACAAGCAACCAGCATTAGTAGAAGAATACGTGGCTGGAAGAGAGCTTAACGTGTCAATTCTAGGCAACGAGAATCCAATTGTTCTTCCAATCTCTGAAATAACGTTCGATTTTTCTGAAGAACCAAAAATAGTTGACTTTTCAGCTAAATGGCTAAAAGAAAGTGAACAATACAAGAAGACAAAACCAGTATGCCCAGCATTACTCCCGGCATCTGTAAAAAATAAAATAGAGGAAATCGCATTGCTCGCATACGAAAGTCTTTATTGCAGAGATTACGCACGAATTGACATACGCCTAAAAGGAAATCACCCACTGATTCTTGAAGCTAACCCTAACCCTGACATAGCACCCGATGCAGGGTTCGTTCGTTCGTTAAGGGTTGCTGGAATATCTTACGAACAGTTTATCGAAAAAATAATTCATTTTGCTCTACAAAGAGGATCCAGCTAAAAAAGAAACTGAAAGTAATTTACAGTAAACTAACCATTGAATGATTTTCGAATAAATGTTGAAGATTATATCTTTTCAAGGCTTGCCAAAGAATTGTACAAATTAGCTGGTCATAATCAATACCTGCTGCGGAAGCAGCTTCTGGAAGGCACGAATGAGCATCAGGATCAGGAATTAAGCCGGGCAATGGGTTAACTTCCAATACTCGGGGCTTACCTGCTTTGTCAAGTCTTATGTCCATTCGGCAAAGATCTCGACAGTTAAGGACACGGAAAGCTTTAACTGCAATTTGTTTTATTTCTGTTTCAAGTTTAGCTGGAACATCAGCTGGGCAACAGAAGATGTCAAGTGGTTTCTTTGGTACATCCCAAATCCATTTTGCCTCATAAGAATAAATTGGGCTGGCTTCGCTTGGAAGTTTTTCAAGCAAAATTTCGACTATCGGAAGGACAAAAGGATTTCCGTTGCCGATTAAGCCAACAGTGAACTCTCTACCTGGAAGAAATTCTTCCACAATTGCTGGTTGCTTGTAAGTGTTGATAACCCAGCTAATTTGGTCTCTTAGACTCTTTTCATCTTTTACTAGAGACTTAGTCCTAATTCCTTTGCTTGAGCCTTCAGCTAATGGTTTAACGATTAGAGGGAACTCGAACTTCCGTTTTCTTTCTTGGTTAGGTGACGAAAACACTTGAAAATTTGGTGAAGGAACACCGTTGGCTTTAAGGAATTGATGCGTTAAAGCCTTATCTAAGGCTATGGCTAAGGTGAGTGGTCCTGAACCAGTGTACGGTATTCCCAGCATTTCCAACATTGCGGGAATTTGAGATTCTCTGCTTTCGCCTCTTAACCCTTCAGCAATGTTGAAGACAATGTCCGGCTTCAGATTTTGAAATTTGTTGTATGCATCTTCGTTTGCTTCTATTTTTAATACTTCGCATTTGCCTTTCCTCAAGGCTTCCGCTATGGCGTGAACTGTTGTTTCATCATCAAATTCAATGTAGAAATCTTCAGGTTGCTCTGAATTCTGGTCCACTGGCTTCTTAATGTTATATGTTAATCCAACATGAAGTGTCATTGTCTTTCACTAGGGTACCTTTACAGGGACCTCCATAGGTGATGTAACTGGTTTTTCCTTTGGAATTTGTGGGTAAGTGAACTGTTTTCCCTCATAATTTTTCATGATGACCTGATTTTCCTCGAGGCTTATAAGGTATCTTGGGAGAATAGGTATCTTTCCTCCACCACCTGGTGCGTCTATAACATATCTTGGAACAGCGAAACCAGAAGTGTAACCTGTAAGGTCTTCAATTATTTTAAGTCCTGTTTCTACTCTTGTTCTGAAGTGATAGGTGCCTTTAACAAGATCCATTTGAAAGAGATAGTAGGGTTTGACTCTGATCTTCAGAAGCTTTTGAACAAGGCTTTTCATAGTTTCAGAGTTGTCGTTGATTCCTTTAAGAAGCACTGACTGGTTGCCAAGAGGGATTCCTGCATCAGCAAGCAGTCCGCATGCCCTAGAGCTTTCTTCAGTTATTTCCCTTGGGTGGTTAAAATGCACATTAACGTATAATGGGTGGAACTTCTTTAACATGTTGCACAATTTTGGCGTTATTCTTTCTGGTAATGTGCAGGGTACTCTCGTTCCAATTCTTAGAATTTCGACATGTGGAATTGCTCTTAGACTTTTCAGTAAGAACTCAATTGTATTGTCGGGTAACAGTAGGGGGTCTCCTCCTGACAACAGGACGTCTCTAATAGCTGGGGTTCTCTGAACGTAGCTTATTTGTTCAAGCAAAACTTCCTTTGAAAGGTTAATCAGTGGTAAGCCAACCCTCCTTTTTCTGGTGCAAAATCTACAGTACATTGCGCAGCTGTTTGATACGCACATTAAAACTCGGTCAGGGTAGCGGTGAACTAAGCCAGTTGTGGGGCTGTCGCCTTCTTCATTCAACGGGTCTTCAGTGCCGTATGGATCTTGTAATTCAAGTGGGCTTGGAATACATTGTTTCCAGATTGGATCGTCGACTTCTTCTATTAGGTTAAAGTAGTATCTTGAAACTTTCATCGGGTACTTAGCGACAACGCTGTCCAAAGCTTTTGTGTCAACAGAAAATTTTTCGAGGAGTTGATGAGGTTTAGTTATACATTCAGAAAGACTTTTTTTCCAACCTTCAACCATTTTGTTGTAACACGCGCTGTGACACTTTCATGCCACGAAAAAAATATGCGATTCTGTACGTGCTTTTAAATCTTTCTATTATGTTTGTCTCAAATACAATAAAGATAGTTTTTTGGAAAAAACAATAACATTTTGTGATTACGGATTGTGTTCACGATGTGTGCCTTATCCTTATATGTCAACACATGAAGTTTCTCATTAAGGTGAAAATTAATGGACACTGTAAACGTTCAGTCCGGATCAATGGAGGTTCTCGACAGAGTGGAAGGTGACCTTAACTTAGCTAATGGAGCGACGATTAGGGCAAAAGATTCCAAAAAAGTTCTGGTTACAGGAATTGTTCAGTATGATGGTGACTGCGTCTTTGAATGTAGTCTTTTTGCTAATTCAATAAGAGGAAGAAACGGAAATCTCACAATTCAAGGGGATTTAGAGGTTGAAAAAGCTATTAAAATACATGAAGGCAGTCTTAGGGTTGAAGGGAACCTAGAAACAGTAGATATTGAGGTTGATAAAAGCGTCGTAATTGAGAGAAATCTTTCTGCTGAGATCGTTGAAGTTGGTGGAAAACTCTCAGTTGGGGGAAACACTAAAGCAAACGAAGTAGAAGTTGGTGGAACCTTTGAGACAAAGGGCGACATTGCAGCTCAAAAACTGGAGGTTGGCGGAACAGCGAAAATAGAAGGCTCCACAACCGTTTCAAAGATTGATGTTGGTGGCACGTTTTATGGAAAGGGAACAGTAAAAGCTGAAAAAATAGATGTTGGAGGCACGTACACATGTGAATCAAACATGGACATCGAAGAATTATGTGTTGGAGGAACAGCGAAGATCGTAGGAGGTAAAATAAAAGGAAGAGTTAACGTCGGTGGAAGCTTTGATTCCAGCAAACCATTAATTTTTGAAGTTATCGATGTTGGTGGAAAAGTTGAACTCCGAGGCGAAAGCGAAGGAAAAAAAGTTTCAGTGGGCGGAGCCCTACGTACTGAAGGTAACCTGAAGTTCGAGGATGTCGATGTTGGCGGAACCGTGGAGATTCACGGAGACGCTGTAGGTGAAACGATTGATGTAGGCGGCAAACTTTCTGTTGAGAAAACCATAAAACTGTCTGGTAAATTAGCGGTTGGAGGAGTAGCTGAGGCTGGCAACGAGATTCTTGCTGAGTCGATTGGTGTTGGCGGTTTATTAAAG
Organism: uncultured Candidatus Bathyarchaeia archaeon; assembly: GCA_964584965.1. Lineage (GTDB taxonomy): Archaea > Thermoproteota > Bathyarchaeia > Bathyarchaeales > DTEX01 > JAGTRI01. The sequence continues at coordinate 12,178 of CAZPBM010000023.1, forward strand.
GCTCAAAAAGTTGAGGCAGCTTCTTCTGTTGACGTCGGCGGAAGAATAGAAACCGTTTATGGAACAAAAGCTGCGAAAGTTGAGATTGGAAGAAAAGGTAAAATCATTGGGGTTGTTGTAGCGAAAGAAGTGATTATTGAGGAAAAAGCCGAAGTCGAAGACATATATGCCGAATATCTTACTATGGAAGAAGGGTCAACTGCAAAAAACGTGTATGCAAAGAAGATCCGCTTGGAAAGAGAATGTAAGATAACTGGAGAATTACGCTACACTGATGAGTTGAGAAAAGACCCGACCGTAACCTTATCCAAGGAATCAGTTAAAGTCACAGAACTTCCCCCTCCTCCAATTTAAGCTTCAAACTTTTTTGCTAAGACCCAGAAACTTGAGTACGCCTATGCTATATTAAGAGCCGGCATTTCGTCTAGCTGTGACTGTTTTGAACGACGTAAACTCTTGCTTGAGATTGGGACAATTACTTTTGTATTAAAAATTGGCGGAGACAACCCGTCATTTCAGAAAAACAAGTCTTTCAACAGTTTGGCTGTAAGAGATTATAAGCATGGTCGTTCATAACGTTTCTTGAAAAATAGCATTAGTTGTTCTAAAAAATATTAAAAAGGGATTTGAAGATAGTTTCGTGGTGGCGCGAACTGGTTAGACGGACAAGATATGAGATTTACCTTGCTATTCTTGGGACGGTTAGAAGTAAAGGGGCTTGTCCAATTACGAGGTTGTCTTACGCTGCCCGTCTTCCTGTTGACAGAACCAAGAACGTGGTTGAGTTTTTGCTGTCTCGAGGACTTTTGAAAGAAGTAAACATTGGCGACAAAAAGCTTTATAGGATAACGAACAAGGGAGGAGAGTTCCTCGAAGCCCTACGGGTTGTCAGAAAATTCGTTTAACGTTTACTATGTTATGAGGCTTCTTCTTTCAGTTTTTCTTCGAGGCTTTTGACCTTTCCATGCTCTAAGACTGTTATCTTTGTTTGAAGGTGAACTCTGAGGCCTAGACGGCGGAAAAGCCCATAAAGATCTCCACCAGAAATTTGGGTTTTAAGCTTTCCAGCTTTAATAAGATTTACGAGCGTGTTCTCTACGTGTTCAGCTGCTTGCGGGTACTGGGCCTTGGCTGCATTAAGGACCTCCCAAGCTCTGTCCACAAAAAAGCGGTTTAAGATTTCTTGTTTGTTAACTGCTTGTTCCTCTTTAACCTCGGTCTCGGTTTTTCTTTCAAGCTGCCTTTTGAGTTCAAGCAGCTTTTTCCGCCTTAAGGATTCAAGTTCCCGATCAGACATAAATTTTAAGCCCGCCTTGTCCGTGCAGTGTAACAAGAATATTTGGTTGGTTCTGTTAAGTTTTTTGTTTTAGTACTTGAACGGCGCAGGTTGTCTTGCATCTCAATCTCGTTGAATTGCGAAAAAACTATCATACTGTTGGTGTTTGCTTCCTCTAAGATTGGTTCGTTAGCTTGTATCTCAGAATGGCTGCTATTCCGCCGAAGGATTTCCAAAGCATCTGTCCCTCCTCGGTTTCTGTGGAGATTACTTCAACGTTTGTGTTTGTCTGTTCAGCGAGTTCAGCCAGTTCATCCACTATATCTTTTCGTTCGCTTACTTGAAGCGTTGGAGTCTGACATTTTGGGCATGGGACACCTGAGAAGGACTGCTCAAACTCAGCAACCTCTGTTGTCTTCATCGTTTTAAAGTAGGCGTGCCCGCATGAGGTGCATTCAACCTTAACCCGCGTGGTGTTAAGGGCTTCTGAAAGAAGTAGCGTGTCAACTAGGTTTGCGTTCAAAGCTCTCCGGACTTCCTTTTCTCCGTAAGTTGCCAGTCCAGTATCATGCCCAATTTCGTAAAGGAATTTCTGGACAATCCTCTTTTCCTCAACGTATCTGACGTTTTTGATAATGTCGGGAGCTCTCTCAAGAATTTCGTCGATTCCCTGCTCACCTGTGTAAGCCGTGTCCACGATGGCGACGATTTTTTCCTTAAGCCTGTAGTCGATGTATCGACCCTTGTCAAAATCGTACTTTGTCGGTCCAGCACCCCCTAAGATGATGCCCTTAAGGTCCGGAATTAAGAGGAAATTCTCGTTTGCGTGCGTTCCCACACGTTTAAAAAATTCTTGAACCTGCATTTCACGTAGTCTCTCGAACCTTCGGGCAGACTGTCCTCCTGCACGGTGCTTACCTGGAATTCCAGAGGTTATTTCTTCAATAATTTCCATCCTGGACCCTCGAAGGGCGGCAAAGGTAGCTGCGCTCGTGTCGATTAACAGGATTCCGTATGTTTCAGTTTCTTTCAGCAAATCCATAAGGTACTCAATATGAAACTTGTTATCGCAACGGTAAAGGTAAATACCGATAGGCTCAGGCGGGATGACGACGTAGGGTCCTTCAATTCTTTCGCTTCCTAAGCCGTTTTGAGGAATTGCGCCACAAAAAATGACCAACCCGTTTTCTGGAACGGTTCTGAAGAGCTTTAGACGCTGGATGACTTTGACAATTGCGTCTTGAACGTTCTTCCGAGTAGTATTTGACTTAATGTTTGAAGCTGTTCCCCACTCATCCTTAAGCATCTGGGCTACTTCGCTTATCTGGCGTCCAGGAGGAACATAAAGCGAAACAAGCTCCGTGCCCCTTCCCTCTTTGCGAGCCAGATAATCCAATGTCCTTTTTAAACGAAACCTTTCAAGCGATGTCCTCTTCTGGCTCATTACCATGAAACCCTCAACTTAAGATTCAACGTGAGTAATGCACGTTTCTAATCGGTCTTTAGATTACTTACCCTTGGCTAATTAAACATTTAGGCGTCATCTATGCGTTTCACTAAAAATCCTGTTTTTACGATGTTCTTTCAACTTCTCTTTCGACGCTTTTTAGGAGCTCAGGTTTTGTTAACATCAAAACTGCGAGAGAATGCGAGCATCTTCCTCTTTGGATGAATCCGGGACAGTTACAGTTTATTTCTCCGTTGATTTTTTGGGCAACCGTGTAGGTACCGTGTTCTCCAACCACGTTGTAGGCTCCTTCACCTATGTGTTCCACTTTCCTCTTTTGCAGAAGGTCGTAGGCTTTCTTAATCATCTTGTCTATCGGCAATCCCCTTCGCCGGCGTCAAAACTAAAATTCAATATTAATGCAATGTTATATAAAGTTGGCTGAACAGACTCTGGGTTCTTAATTTTAACGCGTCTATTTTTGGAGCCACTTTTTCTTGAGCTTGCATGCAACCGTGTAAGCTGGGTCAAAAACGTTTCCAATATCGTATTCAATGCATTGTCCAAGCAAAATGTGCAAAGAACGATCTGTCAAGTCATAGTCTTCTTTAAGCCATCTTACCATCTCGGTTGTGGCAATCTGAAGAGCCTGGTCTAAAGGACAAGCGTTACCTACCGTTATCAAAAATTCTTGGGTCTCTGCACGTGGCCAGTTGATGGTTTTGTTCTTAATCACATTAACTGTAAATTGTACATCAAACGAAACTTCAATTCCAGTTCCGACAATTTCACCGTCCCCCTGAACCGCATGGCCGTCCCCAACAAAGAATAATGCGCCTCGAGTAAAAACTGGGAAATACACGGTTACTCCAGAGACGAAACCATTGTAATCCATGTTCCCTCCATATTGTCCAGAGGTAATAGACGAGATGGATTGGCCGTCTTCAGGAGCCACACCGATGCATCCAAGCAAGGGATTTAGGGGCAAAACGATTTGCCCAATCTTGGTTTCCGGGCTAAGCAAAGTGGCAGTCCCTTTTTCAAGGTCCAATCTCCACTCTGCAGTTACGCGTGGTTCCTTCTGCAGAAACTCAGAAATATAACGCGGCTCCAAAACATGAGGTGCAATAACAGTTGACGACCTTCCCAATTGTCTGTTTGGCCACAGACGGTTCAACTGAACTGCCAAAACATCTCCAAGTTCAGCTCCCTCAACGTAGAATGGTCCGGTTAACGGGTTTGGGCCAGAAGCGACCTGTTTGTCATTTAAGTCTCTTCCCGCATTATCCACTGTTTTAGTGATAACAGTGTCTTCATCCTCTATTCTCAGAACAGGCTCATAGGAACCAAACGCTTTGTAATATTTTTTAGGTTCAAACTCATACACGGTCATTATTTCACTTCTTTTTATTTTGCTCATTTTATTATCAGTTTTTTGCTTGAATGGTTTCAATCTATTGGTTTCATGTATATTTAACATTAGCACCCTTTTTTATCTAAAAGTGTTTCATTATACGCAATTATTTTTATTATGATTTGTTGTTATCTAAGGGTTGATGAGAAAATTAGTTAAAAGGCACATGGTTCTTATATATTGTTTGTGTGCGAGTCGGGAAAGTGGGACATGAAACATCTTATCGTCGGAATTGATCCTGGCGTAACCGTGGGTTTGGCCGTGCTCACGTTAAATGGTGAGTCTGTGCTGACTGAAAGCAGACGCAGCTGGAGCTTCTCTGACTTGATTAAGGCAATCTCAGAGTTAGGTGAAGCCACAATAGTCTCCAGCGACGTTTCCCCTGCTTCTGAGCTTCTAGAACGGATTTCGCATAAACTGAACGCTGTGCTCTTTGTCCCGTTGTCTTCAATGGCTGCCAACGAGAAACGACAAATAGCGAAGGAATATGCTCAAAATTTCGAGTTCAAGATCAGAAATGTTCATGAGGCTGATGCTTTAGCAGCAGCAGTAAAGGCTTACAGACATTACCAAACAAGGTTAGAGCAGGTGGAAGAAAAATTGAAACGGTTAGGTCTTGATCCTCTCGTTGATGAAGTGAAAAACCTTGTAGTAAGGGGATACACTGTAAAAAGAGCGGTTCAGATGCTTCAAGACACTAAACGCGTTAATTCTCCAAAAATTGTGAAGAAGGCGGTTCCAAGAGAAGAGCACTTAAAGGACATGATTGCCGAGCTTGAGGTGAGGTTGAGCTGGGAACAACAAAAAGCCGAATCTCTCAGACTGGAAAACAGGGAACTTCGGATAAAGCTGAAAACCTTAGAGTCTGAAATTGCTTCCTTAAAAAATGCTATTGAAAAAGAGAGAAGTAGGCAGCAAATAGAGATTAGGCGTGAAAGAGAGTATGAAGTCTTGTCGGATGAGCTCCAAAAAGCCAAGGCTAGGCTGTCTGATCTTTATGTGCAACTTGAAGATTACAAGCATCGTTTCGATGAGGTGCAAAGGCTTAGAGAGCAAGAATCACAAGGAAAAACAGTTCTTCTTAAGCCGATTGAAGCCTTTACAGAGAACGGGTTGCAAAAAGCCTTCTATCTTTACGGCATAAAAGCGGGCGACTCAGTTTTACTTCTCAACCCAAGCGGAGGGGGCGCCGTGACCGCTGAAAAATTGTCTAAGAGGGGCATTAGGGTAGTTGTCGCCCAAGGGTCAATGTCGCATCAAGCCCAAGAAGTCTTTACGCAGTACAGAGTTCCAGTAGTTTCTGCTGAACGTCTGAAAGTAGAATGGCTAGATGGGTTACCGTACGTTAATTCAGAAGCCCTTAGGAAGGTTGTGAAAGAGTCTAGCCAAACAGAGGTTGTAAAAGCATACGAGGAAATTAGAACTCTTTTAGAAAATCACCGAAAAGAGATTACTGGAAAAGATTAGTTTGAATACTTATCCATGTTTTTTAGAAGCGCAGTGGCTTTGGACGGGGCAGTTGAGGCACTTACGTTTTTTGCAGTATTCCAAGTTAAGCCTTACAAGGGCTGACTCGTGGGTTTCAATATCTTCTAACCCGATTTTTTGGGCTGTTTCTATTGCCATTTTTGATGGCTTTGGTTTTGCTTTTTCCCATTTTCCTCTAAGTTCTCTGAGAAAAATGTTGACGCAAACCGGTCCTACGCCTTTAAACTCCATAAGCTTTTTCTCAAGGTCAGATGGGCTGTTTGACTGTTGATGGAGTTTTTCAAGGTCTCCATACTTCTTTTTAAGGTCTTTCATGATTGCTAGCAAGTTTGAAGCTGTAGAAAAATCGTACCTTACATATCCTCCTGAATCCAGAACCTCAACTAAACGATCCCATCCAGCGTCCAAGATGCTGTCAGGCGTGGTTAAGCCTGCATCTTCAAATTTGCGGAAGGTTTTATTCGCAATCTCAGCTGAGATTCTCTTGGCAAAAAGTATGGAAGCCAGAAACCATTTGAACCTGTCTTCTGGCTTAGTCAAATTCAAACCTAATTCTTCAGCGTAACTTCTCAGTTTTCCAAGCTGGCTATTTACAGTTAGAAATTTTTCGCCCTCTTTTTTCATACTAATTTTTCCTATAAATTATTTATATCTAGATTTAAAAATACATTCTTGATTATTTGCACGGTTCTATTTAAGTCTAGATTGAAAGTGTTTTTGATACTAGAATAATATTATAGGCTTTATAACCGTAAGGCCAATTATCTCCGCAAGAGAAGCTAAAATGAATTTAGGAATATGATGCTAGTTAATATTAAGAGATCGTTGGATTGCGAAAAAAACTATCTCTCTAATGAATTTTTTATAGCTTATTCCAGCAGCCTTAAGTGATCGGACGAATCCTGCGCCGATTGATATATCAGGGTTTGCATTTACCTCTAAAATGTAGGGAGTGTTATTTCTTAAACGTATGTCGATTCGCGCGTAGTCTCTGCAGCCTAATAACCTATAGGCTTTTAACGATATTCTCTTAACATTTCTTTCTAAAGAAGAAGAAAGTTTTGCAGGACAAACTGGTTTAGTATTCTGATATTCTTCACTTTTTTCTAGCCACTTTGCTGAATAATCTACAATTTTCGGTTCTTTCTTACATTCAAAAATTATCTCTGAGATCGGTAAAACTCTTGGTTTTTCGTTGCCTAGAATTGACACGTTAAGCTCCCGTCCGCCAATGTACTTCTCTACAAGAGCCGGCTGCTTGTACCGCCTATTTATGTAGTCTACCCGCGTCTTAAGTTGCCGATTGTTTTTAACGAAGCTTTCCTTCATAATGCCTAGGCTTGCATCCTCCCGCAAAGGTTTAACCATTAATGGAAACTCAATTTCATTTTTCCAATCCTTGTAACTTTCCAAGATTTGATATTCAGGAGTAGGAATTTCATTAGCTTTCAGAATATGCTTTGTCAAACCCTTGTTTTGGCACAATCCCAACGTTAAGGGCGGCGAACCAGTATACGGAATCTTTAGCAGTTCCAGCACTGCAGGCACGTTCATTTCGAACTTGCTGCGGCTAAAAAAGGCTTCGCAAAGGTTCACAACGGCATCTGGCCGAAACAGCTCCAGTGAGTTGATAAGAGTCTTGATGTCGTCTTTAACCGGAAGCAGGTGGCAAGACCAGCGAAGTTTCATAATAGCTTCTTGAACCGCCTTCACGTTGTCTTGAACCTTAGGCTCTGAAAAGTGGCTGTTATCTTCTTCAAAAACATCATTATAGATGACGTCGAAAAGAATTCCGACTCTGAAATCCCAATTAGCAAGGCGTCTTCGACCGCGTTCAAACTTGAACATTGTGCCTACACTAACAATAATAAACTCGGAACCATATAGAAGTTTTGAAAGAAAAATGGTTTTAATTCGATACGAAATACAAGCGCATCTGACATCTAAAGCATGTCAACCTACGATGTTAGGTTTAAATTAATGGTTGTTATCCTAATACTTGGGAGAGTAAGAGTGCTTCGAAAGTGCTTCATTGCGATTATTATCACAATACTGGGTATATCGAATGCAATCGTGGCAAAGGCTGAATCCGTTTACGAGGAGTCTTTAACGCTAAACATTGGTGTAACAAGGGATATGTATTGCATTGCCAATATAGTGTTCAAAGTTTCAAGCCTAAATGGTCCATTTAGCGTTATTGATTTTACAGGTGAGTTTAGCTTCGTTAACTTGTATGTCGAATGTAATCCGAGCATAGTTAAACTTGTCCTTGAAGGGCCTACAGTAATTTATACTTTTAATTACTCCACCATGGTCAAAGTATGTTTGAATAGAACGAGGCTTACAGGCTTCGCTCAAGGAAAAATAAAAGCTGACGTATTAAAAAGAAAGTTTGAAAATTTATTTGATGTTTTTCTCTTTTACGAGGAAAACGCCAGCCAATTTTTGCTTACGGGAATTGTTGAGTATTATTACATAAGCGAGGTCCCTGTTGTAGATAAACTCTGGAACGCCTTTCTAAAGCAAGAGTATCCTGGATTTAGTGAGCTATTTTCTGCAAATCTTAATATTAGAAACATGAACATACGGCTAAGACTTGACAAGATTGGCGACCAACACTTGTGGTTATACGAAATCAGCGGATTTGGAGGAAGATTATTTCCAATAAGTTTCAACAAGGAATATACGGTTAGCGTGAACGAAATACTCGGGCACGTGGGAGCTATCGGTTCTGCGCCTGGTGCTTTATCATCAAACATCGTCATTAGTCTTCATGTTGGAAAGGGAAATTATACATTTGTGCCTCTTGAAACCGCGCCTGAGATGACTAAGACGCTGGTTACGCCGGAACAAATTATATATCAAACTGATATAGCGGGCAGCAGCTGCAATGACATCAAAATAAGGTTTAAGATTATTGAGTCAGGTGATAATGCGACAACCGTGTATGTAGCAGCGATAATACTAGGCGCATTTTCCTGTATAACTGGAATTTTTTTATTAAGGAGACGTAGACCTAAGTCTTACCGTTAAAGGATTTAAGACCCCCGTCTTGGCGAAGGTGTTATATCCTTTTTGACTGCCATATAAAGGCAAAATGGAGGATTCAACATGCAAGTTTATAAAGTTGCAATTATCGGTTCGGGTGGTCGCGGCAAGTGTCACGCAAGAGCCTACGCGGCTAATCCTGAAGCTAAGCTTGTGGCTTGCGCAGACATAAAAAAAGAAAACGCTGAAGCCCTTTCTGCTGAGCAAGGTCTTCCAAAATCCAAGATTTATTTAGACCATAAAGAAATGCTTCGAAAAGAGAAGCCTGACATAGTCAGCGTCTGCACTTGGCCTGGGTCGCATGCGCAGATGGTAGTTGACAGTGTCGAAGCTGGGGTGAAGGCCATTTTTCTCGAGAAGCCTCTTGCTCCAACTTGGGCTGAGTCTAGGAGGCTTTATCAAGCATGCGTGGACGGCGGTGTTTTGCTTGCTGTTTGTCACCAACGAAGATTTGCGCCTCCTTTTGTTAAGGCCCATGAGCTTGCGAACAATGGCACAATGGGGCAGCTCCATAGGGTTGAGGGTTTTTGCCCAAACCTTTTTGATTGGGGCACGCACTGGTTTGACATGTTCAATTTCTACAACAACGACCAGCCCGCGGAGTGGGTTATGGGTCAGATAAGCTACGAGTGGGAAAAGCTGTACACTGTTTTCGGGGTTCCTGTCGAGACCAATGGGCTTTCTTACATAAAATGGAAGAATGGCGTATGCGGGCTTATGGTTACTGGTCGAAATACTGGGGGGAGGTGTGCGAACAGGCTTATCGGAAGCAAGGGCATGATTGAGTTGGATGTTTTTTGGAACCACCAAATATGGGGAGAAAAAAAGGAGGGGCCGATTCTACGCGTCTTGACAGAGGACTCGAAAGGCTGGCTTACGCCAGAGCTTAGATACAGCTCTGGTGAGCTTTACCCGTATAAGAACAGTGAACAGATGGAAGATGTGCTGGCAGTTAAAGATCTAATTGAATGTCTGAAAACAGGGAGAGAACCAGTTTTGGCTGGAAGGAAGGCACTTCAGGCAACTGAGCTTATCTTCGCTACTTATGAGTCCAGCCGTAGAAGAGCGAGGATTTATCTTCCACTGGACATCGAAGACTCCCCATATATCTCAATGCTTGAATCAGGAGTTATTGGTCCAAAAAGCTAAAGGCTCGTAGGCGTTTTCCCTTTTTCTTTATTAGTTCTTTTCGTACATTAGTCTTTCGCCGTGTGCAGCTTTTTGTGGAACTGGTTTTCTGCCTTGAATTATGCGTTTGTATGCTCTATTGTGTCTTTGAAAGTACTTGAAAACGGATTCGAAACAGAACTCTTTTTGGAGTTGCTCCGTGGTTAGGGTTTCGTCAGTTGGTTCAACGAGGAACTGTCCTTCGTCTATGTGTGACCGTATCTCAACTCGACCTGGATGAGCGTCCATTATTTTATCTGGTATACTGTAGTTAAAGTCGTAGTGTGATACAACGTAGTCTAAATTGATGTCCCGGTAGATTACGGACATGTTTTTGTCTGTTTCAGCCAGGATTACGCCACATGGGTCGATGATTCTGGATTTTTCTGTGCAAACAGATGACACGACATAATAGTGATGAAGGTAAGCGTAGACTTGAAGTGGAAAGCCGCCGTTATAGGCTGAAGGCCAAAACACCATTTTTACGCTGTTCTCGGAGAGCTGTCTCCAGGATTCGGGGAAATTGATGTCGAAGCATATCTGTATACCTATGCGTCCAAAGTCAAGGTCGAAGACAGATACTTCAGCTCCAGGGGTGACGCCTTTCTCGAAAACCGTGTAGTCACTTGAGCTTGTAACTGGGTGAACCTTGTCGTATATTCCTGCGACTTCTCCGTTTCTATCTATGATGATTGCTGAGTTCCAAATTTTTCCTTCTCTTAACGTAAAGATAGGGCATATTATGTAACAACCATACTTCTTAGCACGTTTGGCAACAACGTTGGTTGTAGGACCAGGAACTGTTTCAGCAAGTTCCTCTATTGGTTTGGTTATGGATGCTGCTGTGAATGTTTCTGGGAGGCAAACTATGTCTGGTTTTTGTTTAAGTGCAAGGTTCAGAAGTTTCATAACATATTCACGGTTCGCTTCAATTGAGCTGTGGAAGTTTCTGCCTTGACAGACTGTGGCTACACGTGTTTTTCTTCCCAAACTCTGTCACCTTAGCATGGTAGATGTTGTTTTTTCGACTGAAAAGATTTGCTTTACTGAACAAATAGGATATGTTGTTTATGTTTGAGATTTAAATTTTAAATAAGTGTATTAGAAAATATACTGTACAGTAGGAGCATGAAAATATGCGTTTCATGAAATACTCCGAGAAAATTCTGATATGCTTTATTGCAACTTTGTTGACGTTGAACTTGTCATTAGCTGTAAAAGTGCCTTTGTCTTCAGGAGAACCAGATTTTACCTATTATGGTGTCGTGCCAGCGAGAATTTACAGCTACAACCTTACTGATTCGAGCAACCGCACTTCAGGTTGGAGGCTTGACACAGGCTCTGTAGGTGAAGCGTCTTTAGTTGTGATTGTCGCAGCTGAGGACGACACGCATGTAAGAGTTTACGATTTAACGCTTGGTAGGCTCACCGCAGAGTTTAACCTTGACAGCATGAAGAAGCAGTACGTGTTGTTTGCTAATGGAACAATGTTTAAGGTGGTTTCAAACAAGCATGTCTCTGTCATGTTGTTGAATTATCACAGTATACCTGAGCCTACTGCGCTTGAATTGACTTTGGCGTTTGGTTTTTACACGACTACAGATGGCTTGTTCGTCGGGAAAGAGTTTGTCATCATGGGTTCTGGGCAGGGAATTGGCACGGACTACGTTATTCTTGCTTTGGAAAAGTCGAGTGTTACGGTAACTAGAGATGATGGTTCGAAGTTTTCCGTATCTCTTGACGCCAACTCTTTCAAATACATAACGTTAGCGCCTTATAGGGTTTATAGAATCACATCAACTGGCAACATTATGGTGCAGTCAGGCTACATTCAGGGAAGAGGTGGAGACTATGTTCCATGTTTCTCTATTCCATCTGCTCAAGGGGGCTTTGTTGGAACGTACTTCACGACCTTATCGTTGAAAAGCCAAGAGTGGGGGTGGGATCCAGAAAGAGACTATGGTTTTCGGATAACGGCTTTGGAAGACACAACCGTCAGGGTGTATGATCTAGAAACGAAGATGGAAGTTGCTAAGGTTACAGTAAAAGGCGGTAGCGGAACTAAGGTGCAGGTTGAGTCCAACGCAATTGCTGTGCAGAGTGACAAGCCAATAACGTTAGCTATGCTTCATAATGGCAGCATTACACAAAAAGCACGAAGCGGCGCAGCTCAGTTCGCTTCGTATGGTCACGGAGTACTGTTTATAGGTATTCAGCCTAATGTGGATACACCGATCCATCTGCCTACTGACGCTCAGATCGATGCCTATTTCTTTGCTGTTGAAGAAACCACGTTAGTTATAGACGAGGACACTTATACAATAAATGCGAACTCTCCTTTGCCTTACATTACGCCTGGGACTCACATTATTCGGGCTAACAAAAACGTTGTTTTACAACTTAACTTCTGGCCTCTTGAGCCTGAGTATCAAGGGCTTGAGTATACTGGAGCCATTATTCCGTGCGTTGAGACGGTGGACGAGAATCCCAAGGTCACATTTACTCCAATTGAGGGCGGTTTCCCAATAATGTACGTGGTCGTTGGCGTGGCAGTTGTTGCAGTAGCTGCAATTGTTGGGGTTTTTGCTGTAAAGAGGCGTGGTGGCAAACCTAGCTGAGCTGATGCAAGGCGTGTTTCCGTAAAAAGCGTAGATGCGGTTGACGTCACGCATCCACCTGTTCAAAGCCTCCTCAACATTGGCTTCTGTGACTATTACTTCGCCGACGTGGAAGCCCTGCCGAAAATCTGGCCGAGTGTAAATCTTAATAGCTGTCAGAAGGGCACTAAGATGCCTTATTCGAGTCGGCGCAGGCTCAGACTGTTCACCAAGATCATCCTCAATCTGCTGGTCAGAAAAAGAGATAAGAGCCTCAACCTCGTCGTCGCCAAGCATAGCCTCCGTAACGCCTGTCAGGACCCCCACATCAGAAACAGAACAAAGACCCAATTCCGCTTCCCTTGGACCTTTCTTAGGCTTTTCTTTATTAAAGAAGATAAATTTAAGCGATTTTGTGAAATTAATTAGAAAATTAGTTGTTAATTAACTTATTATGCATAATTCAGGTGTTGTGTCCCATTGTTTTTAGGAATTATGTTCGGGCATAAAGATTTTGTAAAGGCATAAAAGTCTATTTATGCATTTAATTATTGGTTGACGTTGTATGGCTGAGTTAGCAGTTAATGGTGGTCCTGCAGAGGCTTCTGAGCTGAAAAACAAAATTCCAAGTTGGCCTAGAGCAAGCGCCAAGGCTAAGAAGGCTCTTTTTGAGACTTTAGAAAGTGGGAAATGGTGCCGCATCTACGCGGGCTCAAAAGCAGAACAGTTCGAAAAGGCGTTTGCTTCCTACCACAATGCAAAGCACGGTATAGCTGTTGCAAACGGCACAGTTTCGCTGGAGCTCGCTTTAAAAACGGGAAAAATCGGGTTCGGCGACGAGGTTCTTGTTCCAGCTGTGACTTTCATTGCTTCAGCTTCGGCTGTCACCGAGGTCGGTGCAGTTCCACGGTTCGTTGATGTTGACCCGGAAACTGCGGCTATGAGCCCAAAAGCCTTGAAAGATGCTATAACTGACAAAACAAAGGCGGTTTTAGTAGTCCACTATGCTGGCTACCCAGTTGATTTTGACGAGATTCTGCCTATTGTTAGGCGTAACGGCTTGTTTCTGGTTGAGGACTGTGCTCATGCACATGGAACTGAATGGAAGGGACGCAAGGTCGGCGCAATTGGAGACATGGGCTCTTTCTCTTTTCAGGAGTCTAAGTCGCTGGCTTCAGGTGAAGGCGGCATCGTCCTCACAGACATCGACATGCTTGCTGAAAGGGCGAGGCTTATACACAACATCGGCAGAGTAGTTGGCAGACCAGGCTACGAGCATTATATTCTCAGCTCAAACTATCGGCTGTCGGAGCTCCAAGCTGCGTTATTGCTGGCAAAGATGGATGAGCTGCCGAAAGAGGTTGAACAAAAACATGTGAATGGCGAGTACCTTGCGAAGAAGCTTACAGAAATAGGCGGGGTTGAACCGTTGAGAAGAGATCCAAGGATCACGAAGCGTGGCTACTACTTCTTTGTCATACGCTACGACGCAACAGAGTTTAGCGGTCTCCCGAAAAAACGGTTTATCGAAGCCCTCAATGCCGAGGGAGTGCCAGCAAGCAGCGGATACGGAATGCCGCTCTACAAGCAGCCTGCATTCAAAAAAGAAAACCTTGAAACCGTAATACCTAAAGGCGTTAAAGCTCCAGACTATGAAAGGCTCAGCCTGCCAGGCACAGAAAAATACATAGCCGAAGAAGTAACGTTGCCGCATCCTGTTCTGCTTTCAGGCAAAGAAAGCTTAGACCTCGTTGTAAACAGCATACAAAAAATAAAAGAAAACGTCAACGAACTGTTGTAGCTGTCTCAAACCATTATGGAGCTTTGCTGAACAATGAAAGACATAATCCCGTAATTCTTACTTTCCAACAGCAATTGCCGTGACCTTTTGGTATAGAAAAGGCTTGATATACTGATCCTCCAGACTTCGTGTAACGTTGTTGTACCATGTGTAATATTAATAAAATTAATTTTGATACCCCTTTTTGTTGGTGTCCAGTAAATCTGTATAACAATCATGCTGAAACTGCCACTCCGCCACCAACCATGATAAGCTCTTGTGTCAAGAGCATGAACGTTTCCTTCTGCATACGTGCACATTCAGTTTCCCGTACTGCTAATCTTGCTACGAGGAAGTCACAAAGAGAAAGCTGTTCAGAGACAAAGCCAGAATTTTAGCTGTCTCAAACGTGATGACAAAAACTACGGTGGCATGCTTAACAAAAAACACTAAGGTAAGTGGAGTTCAACTTCAAAAACGACAGCTGCGGATAACTGTTCAAAGAAGCCAACAAGGAACTGTTGCTGGAAAACGCGCTCGCTGAACTGGAAACCCAAAAAATGTAAACAAAAAAGGGGCCTAGTAACCCATTTTTTCTATAGCGTCCGCCAAGCCTTTCATGTAGCCAAGTCCAAGAACTTTTCCGAGAACGTAGTATCCTGCTGATCCTCCACGGGCTTCTTCACCGATCAGTTTAGGCGCGTGGTCAGGCCTCATCGGCCCCATGAACCCAACCTCGTAGTAGGCTTTCATCGCCTCAAACATGTCCACTTGGCCGTCGGGGTCGTCATGGAAGATCTCTTGAAAGCCTCCCTTCGAATGTACAGTGCCCTTCACGTTCCTGAAATGCGCAAAGAAGATCTTTTTTTGCTTGCCAAAGTGCCTTATCGCAGCTGGGACGTCCACACCCATCTCGGCGAAGCATCCTTGGCAGAAGTTGATTCCGACGTTAGGGCTTGGAACAAGGTTCATCAGCTTGTCAAAGGCTTCCACGCTTCTGAGGATTCGCGGAAAACCCTGAATCGGCGAAATTGGAGGATCATCAGGATGGAAGGTCACGACGACGCCTGCTTGCTCAGCGGTGGGCAGAACGCCTTTCAGAAGGTACTTCATGTTTTTCCATATATCTTTCTCTTTGTACTTTCCGAACCTGACTGTGGGCGGAATGTCCTTTACAAGCTCGTAGTCGAACGCAGTTGAGGTTGCGCCTCCACGAGTAGGTTTGTCAGTCTCAGTTCTCCAAATCATGTTTGGCACAGGAGGCATGTGCTGAGGCTTAATGACCTTGATGCCCGCTGCGCCTAGGTTCTCTAGGGACTTACAAAAGTTTTCGAGCTGCTCCTCCTTGCCTGGGAGGTTATAAACGATTTTTTCTATCCTCGGGCCGTCTTCGAAAACCTCAAGTCTAAGTCCAAAGTTTTCCACGTGCCTCTTTAACTGAACAAGGTCACCGTATTCCCAAACCTCGCCGCCCAAAGGCGTGGACGGGCCGTGTCCAATTACGTCTGTGCAGCCTAGCTGCTGCATCAACACGAGGTTTTCAGGCTTATAAACGTCGCTTGGCAAAATAACCGCAAACCGCATCCTAGCCATAGGTCATCACATGGAAATTAAGAGCATCTTCCAATATAAAAAATCACAAGTATTTGCCGTATTTTCGGGCTTCATCCACCATTGTGCGGATGTTTTCAACTTTGCAGTTAGCATGAAGCGAGTTACTTGACGTGAGGATGTAACCTCCGTTTTTGGCTGCAGCATCTATGCATCGGCGAACATCTTGACGCACCTCCTCCTCGGTTCCGAAAGGCAAAACAAAACGGCAGTCAACATTACCTAGAATGCAGACTCGGCTTCCATATCTCTCTTTAACGTCACCCAAATCCATGGCTCCAGGCTCAACAGGGTGAATGCCGCGGATTCCAACCTCAACCATGTCGTCTAGAATTGGGTAAATGTTTCCATCTGAATGCTTTAGAACAGGCACCCCCTTCTTTTCGGCTAAGGCGACGATTCTACGGATGTTCGGGAGCTCAAATTCCCTAAATTGTTTCAGACTCATCAGCGGCGAATGGCAGTCCGCGTAGTCGTCTGTTATGAACGCCACCTCTGCGCCGGCTTCAATCATTAGCTTAACCATACCCTGGCAGGTTTCAGCGATTTTTTTCATGAATTTTTTGGTTGCCTCTGGTCTGCGGTGCATGTCTATAACGAGCTTGTCGATTCCTCCTCGAACTTGGAAAGCCATGTGCCACCCTGCGTGTCCTTGGCAGACGACAGCTGTGTCCTTGCCTTTCAAGGAGTTAACTGCCTTTTCAGCCATCTCGTACATGCCTTCAGCCTCAGGGTCAGGTGGCACATAGTAATTCATGTCCTCCTCGGTTTCAACTGTTCCGTTAACCCACCATGTGGTTCTCGTATCCTTTCTCATGTCAAGTATTCTGCCCCACTCGTCAATGAACCGTGTTCCTGATAGAATCTTAGGTTTGTAGTCTCTACTACAAAGCGCATAGTCGCTTATGATGGGGACACCGTCAAATCCAAGCTTCAAACATGCCTTTCCAAGAGCGATTCTGCTTTCAACCGCAGCTGCCCAAGGGTTATCTCCTGAGCCGGCAACAAGGCTGAACGTGCTTAGGCTTTCACCCGTTATTGCCTCTATGATTGGAGAATCAAGACCGAGGTCAGTAATCGGAACCGTGTCAGGCTGCTTCAGGTCAACAGCAGCGAAGAACCTTTCCCGATGCGACATACCCATGTGCTCTGAACACCCGAATTGACATTATGTTAGAATATCACATAACCTTTTTTCTCTTCTTCAATACTGAAAATGTTTTAGAACATAAAGCCCCTAAGAACCAGTAATTGTTTTTTCAATCTTGTTGAAGCTGTTAGATTTTTTTAAGGCAATCTTAAAGTATGTTCAAATATACTTTAAAGTGGTTTACTTGACAAAAAAATTACTATCAAGTTTACAGAAAATTGGTAAGCTTAAAGAGAGAGGACGAAAGCTTAAGTGAGCTATTTGAAAGACTGGCAAATGAAGTGAGCCCCCGCGAGACTCTTATAAATCTTAGAGGATGTGCGGAATTTAGAGATAAAGAGGAGATGCTTTCTTATATAAGTGCTCTAAGGGCTGAACGTAGATTATGATTGTGCTTGGTATGATGTGTTGATTGAAATTCTCGACAGAAAATCCTAAAAAGGAAGTTCGCAAAAAAATTCTCGAAACTGGCGAAAAGATGGCTACAACTATCATAAACGTGCATGGTCTTTTATGTGGTCTGAAAAACTACGTAAAACCTGTAGACGAGGTTACGCGTTTACCAGCGCTGGATTGCACTAAGAAAGACGCTGTTTTAGCTGCAGAAATAGAGTTAAAAACTGAAGTAGAAGGCATTATGAAATGTGGAACTGGCGCAATGATAGCTGCCATAACAATTAATAATAAAGCAAGCTTATGCACCTTTGACCAGAAACACTTTCAGCCCATTAAGGCATTAAACCTCCTAAACCTGCAATTATGAAGTGTAATAGTCAAAAAATACTTGTTGTAAAAAATGTTTACATCAAAAAATATCGCTGTTTCACTAAATGAAGACTGGATTCTTTCTGGAAGCAAATTTTTCGTATTGTTTCGTGTATTTTTCGATTGTTTCTTTCAATTCCGCCTCGTTTCTTTCGCTGATAATGCACCCGTTTTGTGAAAGGCACTCAGCGAACCGTTCAAGTTCATCTTTCAAGTAAACCCATACGCAGGCTCCGCGGGACGTTAACGAAAATCTTCCTTCGCCCAATTCTTTGATTTCCATTTTTCCATGTTGGCACTGGTATGGGTTTCCGAACCCTGAAAAAATTGTCCTTCGGGTCTTAAAAAACGCTTTAAAGGTAGCTTTGACTTTGTTTATAGTTCCTTCTCCCTTAACAACTATTTCAAAGGGATACTCGTATCTGCCTGCGCTGACACCAACATGGCTAACCGAAAGGACTCGACAGTGAACCCCTCTATGACCTGGTCTTCTTCTGGGAATTCCGTCCCTAAACGAAACGTTCGAGAAAACGGCATATTAAGTATTTAGCTCGGAGACGCTTAAAACGTTTCGCGATGTACTGGACCGTAATCCCTTTTTGCAGTTTTACCTAGTGCTTCTTTTGGTTTGTTTTTTCTGTTTTAGGAGCCATTTGTAGAGGGCTGGGTTGTCGTACGTTACTGTCCAAGAATCGTGCCCAAGGTCTGGATAGATTGTGATCTTCACGTTTCCACCAAGTTTCTTAAGCACGTCGTAAAGATCCTTAGAGTTCTCAACAGGCACAGCCTCGTCCTTCGCGCCGTGGAAAATCCAGATCGGCATGTCCTTTAGTCCTTTGATTTGCTCCGAGACGTCTTTGTCGTGAATCATGCCTCCGCAGATCGGCACCACAGCGGCGAAGAGGTCAGGGTAAGCTGCAGCTAGGTGCCAAGCTCCGTATCCTCCCATGCTTAGCCCAGTTAGATAGACGCGGTTTTCGTCAATGTTGAATCTTTGCACGGCGTCTACGACTAAGGCGTGAAGCTCATCCACCATCATATTCCACATCGAGTTTATGGGGCACTGCGGTGAAACAACGACAAACGGGAAGTCCTCCTTTTTCTCCACGATCTTTGGAATTCCGTGCTTTTTAACGAGCTCAAGGTTGTTTCCTCTTTCACCCATGCCATGCAAAAACAGAATCATCGGCCACTTGGCATTTTGCTTCTTGCCGTAGTCTTTTGGCAAGTAAAGCAGATACCTCAAGGAAACCTTTTTCACAATTTCCTTTTCAAATAGATGCTCTGTCTGGCTCATTGGAAAATGCTCCTTTAATAGTCATCTACAATTCTCCGTATATATAAGCGTAGGAAAAGTGAACTTGAGTTTTCACCGCCATCTTTGTCAATGGACATATTGTTCCAAGGGCATCAGTGAACCGTCTTTAGAGGTAGTGTAATCCATGTTCTTTGGCGGATTTTTCGAGGTACATGACTGTCAGCTTCGCAATTACAGATAGTATTATTAGTTGTAGAAATAATCCCGCCCACTCGTACTCGACGGGCATGATCGATCGGGTCTGCATCACGTAGCACCTCATCAAGTCTATGCCGAAAGTTATAGGCAAGGTGTACCCAACCATCTGTAATGGCACTGGCAGAAGCTGGAAAGGCACGAACATTCCTGTCAGCAGCTGAAAAGCAAAGTTGAAGAAGCTAAAAATAGCTGTGGTCTGCCTGTACTTTAAGACTAAGCTCGCGAAAATAGCGCCTAACTGTGCCAGCGCAGCAACTGAAACCATTGTCGCCATTAAGCCTAGGAACAGTCCAAGCAACGTTACAGTTGTGTTTGTGAAATACAAAGCGACGCAGAACATAGGAATAAAGAATAACGTGGACTGCAGTGCCGAGGCAGCTATGTTGCTTGCAATGTACCAATACCTCGAAAATGGGCAGCTTAATGTGTAGTCAATCTGACCTGAGCTAAGTTCGCCTTGGAACATGCCTGCTGAACCCCAAAGTGCGGTTCCCTGCCAGCTTTGGAAACTGATGCCTATGATAAAGAACGCCACATAGTTTGTTGAACCAATCATGTTGCCAAGTATGTTCGTGTCAAATGCCATGACAAAAATAAGGCTGCCAAACCCGAACAAGACGCTTGACAACAGATCAAACACGAAGTTCGCTTTGTAACGCGTCATCGTTAAAAGGTTCCGCCAAACCGACATATAAAACAACTTAACTGGATTAGGCATTTGTCTTCACCTTTTCCTTGCCATTTTCCACAAAAAACGCAAACGCGTCCTCAAGAGAAGGCTCAACCATCCGAACTGGAACTTTCAATCCTGATTTTTTCAATACAGCCACAACGTCAGGCAATGTGTCGAAGGCGTCGTTGCAGTACAACCTCACATTTGGATTATGAGAAATATTCTGCACGCCCTGAAAGGTTTGATTCCAGTTCTTGGCTGAGGTTGTCAACACCAATCTCAAGAGTTTCTTTCATGGCTACTTTTTTCTTGAACTCTGTCGGCGTTCCTGTGAACCTTAATTTTCCATTGTTAATAAGTGCCAGCTTGTAGCAGACTTCTTCGGCTTCAAGCATGTTATGAGTTGTAATGATAAGCGTCATACCATGTTCCTGCGTGTATTTCTTCACGTAAGTTCGAACGCGACGTGCAGTCATCGGGTCGAGGCTTTTCGAAGGCTCGTCGAGAAAACAAACCTGCGGATTGTGCAAGATGGCTCTCATTACTATGACAAGCTGTTTTTCACCTCCAGATAAAGCGATGAAGTGCCTATCTAAACGGTCCTTGAATCCGACGCCTTCAGCAATTTCTTTGATCCGCTCCTTCGAAATCTTGATCGGAATATCCCTTAACGCATGAGCGAAATACAACAAGTTCTCCCTGACAGTAAGCCTCCAATAAGCAGATCTCTCGGAGTCTTGGCCTGCGTAGCCTATGATTTGCCGTACCTTGTTCTCTTGTTTGTCAACGTCGAAGCCGCCGACCTCAGCGTAGCCACTTGTTGCCTTTAAAAGGGTGGTTAAGATTCTGACAAGGGTTGTTTTTCCCGCTCCGTTCGGTCCAAGCAACCCGAAAACCTCGCCCTCTTTAACTGTAAGACTCAAGTGGTCGAGAGATGTTACCTTGGTTTTACGACTGTTGTAAACCTTGACAAGGTCTTCGCAAAGGACGGGCGCTTTCAACATATTACACCTTCTGATTCTCAACACTATTTTCATGTGATGTGAGTGGACACATGAGTTAATTCTTCTGTTGAAATGTGGTCAATGAAGTGGTCACTGCAAGACATGGAAGACACGTGTCCAGACGCTTGGCTTATTCTGGCTGCAAATCCTGTTTTCGACGGGTGCACCCTTATGACTCGGCAAACCAAAATCAAGGTCATTGTGTTGTGTCACGGTCACTACGGCATCTATGACATTGCAATGGTCTTGGGGCTAGATCGAAACAAGGTTACATTTCAGGCTCCTAGCCTAAATCATTGTATATGGCTGACTGACTTCCGTTACGAGGGCAAAGACGCTTACCCGTTAATCGACAAGTGGATAGAAACAAAAGCTGAGGACTACTGGAAGAATTGGGAGGGAAGCTGGGGGAGACGGCCAAATGTCAAGAGCCGCTGTAAGTTTGTATAAAATGTTTGGGTTGTTCCCAGTCGGAGATACTGTTCAACAAAATCCAACAATCGCATAGTGACACTACGTTGATTTAGAAACCCAGAAAAGATGGTTCAACAAGTACGGAGGATGGCCAGCGAACTGGAGCAACTATTTAGAAGGCCTAAAGAAACACTTGGAAAGGTTAAACCGCATTTATAGAGATTCATCAATGCTTGTTTCAAGGGAGTTTCCACTTAAGTTAAGTGGAGAACAACACATACCAATCATAAACGCGCTGGTCAACGACCAAGAAGGTAAGTTTCAAGTCAACATCCCGAATAGAGGTTGTGCGCTTGAAGGCATGCCAGACGATGTAGTGGTGGAGGTTCCAGGTATCGTAAGTGGCCGCGGCGTTCAAACAATCCATGTTGGCGCTTTGCCAAAGCATCTGACGGTTCACTTGTTAAGAACCATTGTAACTAGGATGGAGCTTGGTCTTCAGGCATTTCTAACATGGGACAAGAGCGTCCTGCTGAATTTGGTCCTTTCAGACCATAGAACTCGAAGCTACGATCAGGCTCAAGCATTAATCGAAGACATGCTGGCTTTACCTTTCAACGAAGACCTGAAAAAGAAGTTTAAGTAAACCTAGAAAGAGTCGCAAAAACGAACTAGCCTATCCTCCGTGGAATGCTGGTAACAAAACGACGAGGTCGCCGTCTTTAAGTGGAGTTTCCAGCCCTCTTAAGGCTTGTATGTTCCGTCCGTTGAGGAGAACCGTAAGCTCCGGCTCAGTTCGGTCGAACCGTGACAAGGCCTCTTTTTGCACAGCCTCCGTTTTCCTTCTAAGCAACGAAAGCAGGTCGCCTATTTTGGAGTCGAAATCCAACTCGACAACCATTTCGTTTCCGAGGCTTGCCATTAGGCGACCGAAAGATCTGATCTTGATCTTCACAGGGATTCGCCTTTTTACGATGGTTTATCCTAGGTAATTCAAAAGAATGCTTAAAAAAATAAAATGGGAAATGAGGTTTATTTCCTTATCTTTTCCAACGCTTTGTCTACGTCTTCGAGACCGAGTTTTTTGAGGATTTCAGACTTCGGTATGCCGTTTTCGTCCCAACCGATGGCTTTGTAGAACTGCTGCTTTTGTTCCTCAACAACCTTCTTGTCTGTCGTCTTGCCCTTGTACGGTCCACTTGGTAACGGTTCATACCATCTGGGCGGATTGTCATCGTGGACAGCTGGGTTCCAAACAATGTCAGGACCGCCAAGCAGAAGAGCTGCCCTTTGAATCTGCATGATGCGAGGTCCAAGAACGCGGTTCCATTCTTCTTGAGTTGTCTCCCAACCTGTGATTGCGCGGTAATAGTCCCACGTCAATTCCCAGTCTTGGACGAAGCTGCAGATTACAGCTGAATCCGAGAAGACGGAGCCCATGTCGCGGTAGGCGTCGTAAACGCCGCTTGTGTGGTCTCCGCACTGTGGCGAACAAGCATAGCCTATTGGATTGTAGTCTTCACCGCTTCGGGTTCCATGGGCACCAATTTCAACGCCTTTCACGTGCACAGCGTATTTTGTTGCGTCAACGCCCTTCATCTCCGAAATTTTTAAGGCTGCCCTGTAAGTTCCTTCCGCAAGCACATCTCCGATGCCTTCCCTCTTAACGATTTTTCTCGCCAGCTTCTCAAAGGCTTCAACATCTCCCCACTTCAACTCGAATCCAATGTCCCTCTTTGTCAATATGCCTCTTTGGTAAAGCTCAGCTGCAAAGGCAAAGGTGTTCGGTCCGTTTATGCCTGAAAAGCCCAAGTAATCAACAAGAGCAGACATGTAAATACACTTGTCAGGTTCGAAGATTCCAAGATTCGGTCCGCAATAAGCCTGCAGCTCATAGTCAGGATCATCCGTGAAAGCCCCCTTATACGGCCCGGCTTTCACTATGGCTAGCTTCATGCAGCTACCTGCGCAGTTGAAGTCACTCCAGCACCGTTTCACCCAGTGCCTGTAGTCAAATTTTGGTCCACCAAACCCTTTCTCGTCGTGCCACTCTTCCTGCCAGTTCCTAATAGGCTCCGAGCTACTTCTCGCAGCTGTTTCGTAGCCTCCGTATCCGGTTCCGTGAACAGTTGGCCACTCTCGTTCCCTGTTGCAAAGTCTTCGGTCAACCTCTCGCCAAAGAAGCCTTACGGCACTTGGGCTTGCCACGTCTGGCAGAGGTTTCCTTCCCTTAGCCACGATAGCTTTTAGGTTTTTCGAGCCCATGACAGCACCGTAGCCACCGTAACCTGCAGCGTGGCTTACCTTCTGAAGAACAGCAGCTGTTCTGACCCTGTTCTCACCTGCTGGTCCACAGTATATCATGCCCGGTTCTTTCCAAACGCCGATTTTCGGATGTCTCTTCGAAAGTTCCTCCCGAACTTCCTTGTTCAAGATCCTTATCGTTTCAGGAGACTCGGTGCCCCAAACCTTTTTTGCGTCCCTGATCTCAGCCTTATCATCGGTCACAAGAATATACACTGGCTTTTCAGCCTTGCCTGAAACGATGACACCATCATATCCTGCGCATTTCAGTTCAGAGGGAAACTCGCCACTGCACGTGGAGCCAATTATGCCGTTGCTTTGAGGCGACTTACCTGTTATACAAACCCTTGCTCCTGGATGAATGGCAGTCATGGGGCCTGTTAATGCGATGAAAAGGTTTTCAGGTCCAAGCGGGTCTACATTCTGCCATTTTTTGCCAAGTCTGTCCCAGAGGATTCTTGCTGCGAGTCCTCTTCCTCCAACGTAGTTTTTGAGAACCTCTTCACTGATTGTGATGTCCTTTATCTTGTCGTTTGACAAGTCGATGTCTAGAATTTTTCCAGCATATCCTCTCGGCATTTAGACCAGCTCCTTCGCTTTTTCCCCATAAATGTTTTCTGCAATATCCTTAGTTAGATCTTCAGGCTTCTGGGCGAAGAGTTTTCTGTTAAGGTTTCCTTCAGCCCACTGCCTTGGTTGTTTGAGGAGCCAAAGCGCGTCGAACCTTGCTTCTCGGCAGACTTTAACGCATTCAGGGTCTCCATCGCATAGGTCGCAAATCGTGGCCTTGTTGTCGCCGGGGTGCAGAAATGGAATGTTGCCTGGGCAGGCGTCTATGCATTTTCCGCAGCTTATACATTTTTCCCTGTCAACCTTGACTGCTAACGTGTCTTTGTCAACGGATAGTGCGTTCACTGGGCACGAAGCGACGCATGGGTAGTCGTGGCATTGGCTGCAAAGGTGGATGACTTCAGCTCCTGGAAAAAGCATGAAGATTCTTATTCTTGAGGCTTCTGGCCACATTTTTCCTTCGTGGTGCAGTGAACAGGCAAGCTCGCATCTTCGGCATCCGCTGCATCTTAGAAGGTCTCTAAAAATCCAAACAACCTGTTTTCTCATCATATAAATCGAACATGATACGTAGACGAGAGAAATAAGAATATCGCAAAAAACCTAAGGAACTTTTGACTAATTTTACACTATCATCAAGGGTATTTATTTGATAGCGATTCTAATCACCTAGGATGCTAAATATGTTTGGAAGCAGTAACAGGGCTTTTACTAAGTGTAAAGCCGTCGTTATTAATAGTTTTTATACCCTAATAGCTTAGTGGTGTATGGTGAACTGTGTTTGAGGGACTTGCTTGAGTTAATTGTTCAAAAAGGCTTGAAGGCTGGTGCAAGCTTCTGCGAGGCAAGGTTCTTCGAGGAAAGAGCCAAGTACATTTCCGTCGAAAACGGCGTGGCAAAGTCGATGTCGTCGGGAATTCTGCACGGTGTCGGCGTAAGAGTCATAGTTAACGGGAAATGGGGGTTCGCGTCGACGAATGTTTCAACAAAAATAAGTGTCGAAAGAGCTCTTTACGATGCGATTGGAGGAGCAAAATCCATTTCAGCCCAGAAAGGCGAGGAAGCCGAGATTGTAGACCAGAAACCCGTCGTCGACACTGTTGTTCACGAGGTGAAGTTGAACCCAGACGACGTAAGCGAGGAAGAAAAAGTCAAAAGGATGCTTGAAATCGAGAAAGCTTCTCGAACATACAGCGAAAAGGTGAAAGACACCTTCGTAAGCTACCGTGAAGTTTTGTCAAAAATTATGGTTCACAACTCTTTCGGCACCCTAGTTGAGGAAACCACTCCTAGAATCATGGTTTACTGCAACGTAATCTCGAAGGAAGGCACAAACATGCAAAGCGGTTTTGAATCAAAAGGAAACGTCGCAGGCTATGAGCTCGTGGAAACCATAGAGATCGAAAAATTTTCGTTGAAGGCAGCTGAAACAGCTGTGAAACTACTTGAGGCCAGTCCCCCTCCTAGAGGCACATTCACAGTGGTTGTTGACCCGGATGTTGGCGGACTTTTCGTCCACGAAGCTTTCGGGCACAACAGCGAAGGAGACCTAGTGTTTGGAGGTCAATCCATAATCGCGGATAAGATGGGTCAAAAGGTGGCAAGTGACCTTGTCACAATCTGGGATGACCCGACTATTCATAAAAATGGGCATTTTGTTTACGACCACGAGGGAACTAAGGCTGAGCCACACCTTATTGTTAATAAAGGAATTCTAGTTGGGTACCTTCACTCTTTGGAGTCAGCTGCGAAGCTTGGCGGTAAGCCTCAGGGCAGCGCAAGAGCTCAAAACCATCACAGTTCACCCATAATTCGGATGTCGAACACCTACTTCGCAGCTGGAGACATGAGCCTTGAAGAAGTTCTTGAGGACGTGAAAACAGGTGTCTTCTTGTCTGGCTCCCAGTATGGATACGTGGAAACTCAAAAGGGCCAGTTCACATGCAAGGCTGAGCAAGGCTGGCTCATACGAAACGGCGAACTGAGTGAGCACCTCAGAGACGTAGCCATCAACGGGCTTACTTTGGACGCGCTTAAAAACGTCTCGGCGGTCTCTAATGAAGTAAGAATTGAGATGCCAGGCATGTGTGGAAAAAGTGGGCAAAGCATGTACGTTGACGCAGGAGCGCCGTACATGAGGTTTGAAGGCATAGTTGTGGGAGGAAGAAGGTGAAAAATATGGAAGAAATCGATATACGGTCGCCAGTTGAAAAAGCGGCAAAAATGTTGTCTAAGATGAATCTTGATTTCTTCGATGTCTACGCTGCTTATTCTCGCTCGTTAAGCATCGAAGTTCTAGGTAAAGGAATCAAGGAAGCCGTGTCTCGAACCGACTTAGGACTGGGCGTAAGAGCCTACAAAAACAAGGGTCTTGGAGTCGCCTATTCTCAGAGCCTAAAGACTGAAGACATCGAAACCACTGTCCGCAAAGCTGTAAGCTTCGCAACGGTTGCACAGCCAGACCCACACTTCAAGGGTATGCCAGGCCCTTCGAAGGCTCCTAAGGTTGAAGGACTCTGCGACCCCGAAGTTGCCTCTCTTTCATTAGATGATGCTGGAAAATTGGTTAAGAACATGATAGAAGCAGTGGAGAGCGTTAGAAAAGGTGCAATGTATGCTGGAGGGTTAGGAGCTGGTCACATGAAAGGGTTTTTGGTAACTTCCACTGGGGTATCGGTTGAGGCTGAGAAGACATCGGTTTCTGCAGCCATAGTTCCCACGTACAAGGAAGGTGACGACATTGGAAGTTCATCTGAGTACGACTATGCAATTTCTCTGAAGGAAATAGACTTCGAAAAAATCGGCAAACAAGCAGCGGAAAAAGCCATCGAACAGTTCGGTTCAGAACGAGTTGAAAGCGGAATCCTGCCAATTATTCTTACCCCAGAGTCTTCAAGTTCCCTTGTCTTCAGCCTACTAGGCGCCATTTCAGGAGAGTCCGTGGTTAAAGGTAGAACATATGCGTCAGGCTGCCTTGGAAAACAGATTGCACCACCATTCTTTTCAGTTGTGGATGACGGAACCATTCCAGGCGCGATTTCCAGCGGAGCCTTTGATGGCGAAGGCGTTCCGAGAAGACGGGTGGTGGCCATAGAAAAAGGCGTTGTTAAAACATTTCTACATAACTATTACTCGGCGGGAATTTTAGGAGTTGAGCCAACCGGACACGCGGTTAGAGGCGGCTACGGGGGACACGTAGGGGCTGGGCCGACCAACGTTCAGGTTGAGCCTGGAGACAGCACGCTTGACGAGATGGTTGCAGAAACTAAAACTGGAATCCTCGCTACAAACATGAGCTTCACGCCGAACACTGTCTCAGGAGAGTTCTCAAGCACCATAGACGAAGGGTTCCTCATAAAAAACGGTGAGAAAAAGCATCCGGTTAAAAATCTGATGGTAGGCGGGCACATGCTGGAACTGTTTCGAGACATCGAACTTGTGTCAAAAGAGGGACGAACCATCGGGAAAGGCTACTTTTTCCCCAACATTAAGCTGAAACAAATAAAGCTGGCAGGCAAATAGAACAGGGATTAACAGATAATGGTTAGCCAAGATTAAAAGGAACCAAGAAGTTACAAACCATTGTTCTATTTTTTGAACACACTGTTCTGATATATGGTAATATACCCATGTTTAACCGAAATATGTATGAAAACGAAATGAACCTGAAACTAGCTGTAGGATTACTTGTCGCCATCATCATAAGCACAGTAGGCACAGCCTTAGCTCTGTCCGGCGTGGCGTCCAAGTCGAACTCGCCTATAGTTTGTCCTGATGCTGCCCACGATCTTTCAGGCCCTTACGTTTGGACGCACGTCGGCACAAGAAGCGAAAACTTCAATTGGCGATGCTTAGTGTGCGGCTACACTTGGACTCATAGCTATCCGCAAGACGCTTACGAGGCTTGGCGGGACGCTTTTCTGGAACCCAGCTTTGTTCGAAATTATGTATTGTTGTACCTAAAGAATGTTCTTGAGCTGGAAGTCTCAGACCCCTTAAAGGTTATCTGGACGGGTGGAAGAGAAACGCCCTTGGATCTGCTTGGTTACGAGACTTACGTTTACAGGGCTGATGGCACTATTGTGACAATCAGTTACCCGGTTGTTCTGCCAAAAGACACGGTCTACGCAATTAAGGTTGAAGCACACAGCGAAACAGTTTGGCAGGGAGCTCTTCACCAAAGAAGGTTTAACGAGTTGGCGACTGTAGATATCTCGCAGACAATAAATGACTATTACCACGGCTTAGGAATCTTCGAAAGAGGCATCCACGTAATCGCGACTGACCACGATCCAATGTCGCCTGTGGCCAAACTCTCGGGCATAGACTGGCAAGAGTTGAAGGCACATGAGACTACGAAAGCTTCAACCAACGACTTCATCAGCTTAATCATCTCACGTGGTGACTTCCCAACAGGTGGATACACGATAAAGGTTAAATCGTTTAGTTGGCTGGAGCCTTTCCCTTTGAGGCTTAGGTTCGAGGTCAACTTTACGAACCCAGGCGAAGGAGTACCTGTAACAGAGGCTTTCACTAACCCGTTGGTCTTCATACCTTTAGGAAGGCTTAGCCCCGGAGAATACGAGGTTCAAGTTCACATAGACACGTATATTCTTACGTACGACGAGAACAGGAATCCGGTTTACACTTTGATTTTAACATTCAAAGAAGAGCTTTGGACGGCAGCCTTTATTGTTGAATAGGCACGAGTTCCTCTAGAGAAGTGCTGACAGATTCGAACAGCTAGTGCCAAAAAGCGTCTTTTCCCTTAATCCTAATAAAGATAAGGAGCATAGCAAAATAAGGTACTAAACAAAAAACGGATGAATACAAATACTAATTATTTGTTATGCACTATATTATTTATGGGAGAGGCTAACAGAATGAAGGTAAAAAAAGTAACAGCGGAAGACATTAGTTCAACGTTTTGTTGCGCCAAAGAGTTTCCACTAGGCACGGATTGGATTAAGTATCTGCCTGATGCAAGAGAGTGGCTAAAAGCAAACCTTGGAACATGCATTGAAGGCTATCATCTGCTAGACGGAGATAATGTTGTCGGCCTTGTTTATTGGGCTAGGTCAGAAAACGCTCTTGTGCCCTATATCGTTGAGCCTGGCGTTGCCTGCATCTACTGTACTGAGTTACTGAGCAGCTATAAGCATAAGGGACATGGCAGAATGATGATGAACTACGTGAAGAACGACCTTAAACAACAGGGATTCAAGGGAATTTTTGTTCCTGCAACAAACTTTGAGGTTTATATGTTCTATAAAGACTTTGAAAAACAAGGGTTCAACATAATCAAAGAGCACCCACCTATTAAGGTCATGTATTATCCTCTGAAAAAAGAAGACATAGAAGTAAGCATAGTGGAGCTTAACTATAAACCATCAACCGATAAGGTTGAGGTTACGCTTTTCCGAAACTTCATGTGCCCAGTAAATGTTAGCATGTACCGCATGATAAAAGAAGTCGCTGAAAGCTTCGGAGACAAAGTAAAAATAGTCGAGCTTAATGCAACGTTAGAAACAGTTCGAAAATATGGGACAACCGACCCATTAATAAATGGGAAAATGAAATTTTGGGGACCAGCCTCAGAAAAAACCGTGAAAAACGCGATACAAGAAGAAGTCAATAAAATCAAGGTCTAAGAAATGAATAAGTTGGGATTTATAAAGAGCGAATCTTTTTTATCGTGGCTTCATTAGCATAAAAGTTTCTAGAAAAGGTTAGTGAGGAAGTATGATACAGCTAAACTTAATAATGGAGCTAAAAGCCATCCTGCTGTAATGTTTCTTAAAAACCGGGTGTTTGTAAGCGATATTTCTTTGATTATGATTACACCTAGGACACTACCGACCAGTGCTTGGGTAATTGACACTGGAAGCCCAAACTGCGTAAACAAATGAACTGTTAAAGCACTACTGAGTTGTGCTGTTAGAGCAGTTGAGGGACTTAAGCCTGTGATTCCTTTGCCAACTGACTCAGTGATTCCGCGGCTTAAAAAGTAGATTCCTAGAGCTGTTGCTAAACCAAACATTATTGCTCCGGCACTCTCGTCTCCAATAAAAGGTTTGAAGATTCCATTAATAAGGCCAACGGTGTTTGCGCCTAGTCCGTATGCCACGTAAAACGAAAGAGCCATAGTTGTTTTGCTATGAACGTAGTTTGCCATAAGAATATTTTCAGTGACCCTTGTGACTCGTTTAACAGTCTCATTAACCACTATTGCCAAAAAAGCTGCGAAAAAAGGCGTGATTATCCAAGATGCGAAAATTACTGTGGTGAACCCCCAATTTACGCCAATTCCTCTTCCTAATCCAATTCCGATGGCGGAACCGACGAGGCCTTCTGACAGAGGTAGGGGTAAGTGAAAAAGGGACGCAATAGTCATCACAATTAGTGTCGTAATTATTAGAACTGAGATTGATTCAAAACTTAATTCGGCAAGAACACCTTCAGATAATACTTTAGATAGCTTAGTTCCCTCGAACACGGCTCCAAGAACGACACCTAACGACGCAAGAAAAATGGAAGATGAATAACTAAAGAACCCTGCGCCTACACCGGCTCCTAAGCATGCTGAAGCGTTGTTGGCACCTAGCACTACGCAAACGAGGAGACCTACTGAAATAAGGAGAATAACCTCAAACAGCATTATGCTCTCGCCTTCGTTATGATTGCTATCAATGTCTCTGATGAATGTGCAGAAGCGTCTGCTATTTCGTCAAGGGTAAGTACGAATTCCTTTAGTTCCAAAAGCGTTAATATGTCAATCTCCGACTTTCGAGAAAACAATCTTTTCAGCAAGTTCCACTTTATGTCGTCAGCTTCCTCCTCGAGTTCCTTAACTTGAATAGACATGTTAATTGAATCTTCAGCGTTTTTCTCAAGCTCAGTAACAGCTTTTTTCAATGCTGTAACGGATTCTACGATTTTATCGAAGAAAATATTGAATTGCGTATCTGAATCTTCTCTCAACATTTTAGTAAACGTGTCCAGTTCGTTTCTATCGAGGATTTGAGAACCATCCTTAGCAAAGTCAGCGATATTATCTATGCTTTCGAAGAGCTTAATGAAGTCCTCACGTAAGCCAGAAAACAAGGCTCCTTCACATATTGCGACTAACGATTTTAAATGAGATTCATCGGCAAATGCCTCATGCACCGAGATCATTTCTATTCTTGCTTTAATCACGCTTGGCAAACACGTTGTTGAATCGCTGGGTTTACTTGTAATTGAGGAGATTAGTGACTCAAGTTCATCTATTACTTTGAGTACCGCATCAAGGTGCTGAACGAGAAGTTGGTAGACCCGTTTTTCTTTTCGTCCAAACAAGTTAAAAGACGATTTTCGAGACAGCATTCTTTTTTTCACCATTTCTTACTTTAGATATTAGTTTGATGACTCTGAAAGTCGTAGAAACCATTTTTATCAAGATACATTATTAAATTCGGGCAGTTCATTGCTTTCCACTTTTTTAAGGCTTCATACGCGTGTACTATTACATTTATCAGACACCCATCTTTCGACGGATCAAGATCGCAAGATAAAGAAACAGTTTGTGCAGGCTCATCCATCTTGATTTCGTTTATTAGAAAACCAGCTGCAATCGTAAGGCAAAAGTTTAGAGGAATTAAGCCCTGTTCCATGACGAATCTTGCAGTTCTTGTTAGACGTGCATCTGAACCTCCAATTTTCTCCATAGATGATCTTATGCCCCTATCAATCTTGTCGCAAAAATAGCGATCGGTCATTCTAAAAAATATATCGTTAACATATGCCTCATACCCCTTCATAGAAAAGAATCTACGATATTTTTTAACTAATGCCTCCCCAATCTCGCAAATCATCGCTCGGTTGAAGATTGTTTTTATGCCCTCATCTGCACCCGCCTCCCATATGTAATCGTATCCCTTAAGTTTACCTAGATAAGCCAGAGTTGCATGACCACCGTTATGCGCAAAGGTTTTTTTGTTTCGTTCAGCCTCGAATTGGTATGAACCTAGTAGTTGCACATTCTTAAGACGTATTTTGGGTTCAACAAGTGAATTCGCATCGATTAAGAGATCGCCTTCAGTTTCAACTTCGATCACGACGTCCACGCCGTCTGCGATTGGTTGAAGAACGCTTTCTTTGACCGATGTTTTCTTGCACATCTTGCTGATGACGGTATTGGAAAACCCCGTTTCTTCAGAGACTGTCCGAAGATCTTTAGCAGACAAAGAGAAACCCTCAAGGTATCTTAAGACCCCATCTCTTAAAATAGCACTGGGATCATGCAGGTTTTCACAGCATATCACGTTAAGAGGTCTCCATTTTTTCAGCCGATAAACAAGCCCTTCTGCTAAGACTTCTGAAATGGCTGAAAGCGCGTTTCCTCCCGCTGCTGTAAAAACCGCATCCGTGTTCTTGATGGCTTTAAAAATTTTTTCGCGATCTGAGAATGGAATTCCGTTGACATTTTTTACTGTGACAACCTTTGGAGATGGGCCTGCAATGTTAAACTTGTAGTGTTTGTTTGTGCAAATCGCTGAAATTATTTGTGGGTCAACATCAACAAACGTGGTTTTGTAATTGCTTTGGCTGAGGATGCTGCCTAAAAACCCTAATCCAATAGCACCAGCGCCGAAAACGATTGCCTGATTCATAGCCCTATTCTTCCATTCTTAGAATTGGCTTCAACCCATCTTCCTTGGCTGTGAAAAACTCCGTTGGTGAATCATCTAACGTCCAGATACGTTTGGAACATAATCCATCCAGCGCCAATTTGCTTGAACCTAACCAGCTGATTATTGTTTCCATCGAACGAGTTGAGCATCCGCTTGTCCCTATGGTTTTCGCTATCCTATAGTGGTGGTTATCCATGTTTGCATCGCTTACCTTTTCATGCGTTCCGCCAAAACATGCGCCAACAGCGTATCCCTCAGGCGAGTATAATTCCAGCATCAATTTTTGTGCATCAGGATCTGAACACGCAGCAACAACATCGTCCAACAGGTGTCCGTCAGTAAGCCTACTTACAT
This sequence comes from uncultured Candidatus Bathyarchaeia archaeon, assembly GCA_964584965.1. Lineage (GTDB taxonomy): Archaea > Thermoproteota > Bathyarchaeia > Bathyarchaeales > DTEX01 > JAGTRI01. The sequence goes on from CAZPBM010000023.1 coordinate 45,428, forward strand.
CCTCAACTATTTCTGAATGAGTTTTGCCAGATATGTTGACTGCTATGAACTCTTTGTCCACCTTTTTCACGAGTTCCTCCTTTTCCGATGAGCGTACGAACACAAAGACTCTCTTAGCTCCTTCCAACTTTGCCAGACGTGCATAAATGAAGCTTACCGTTCCTGAGCCGATGACGCCTGTATATCCGCCTGGAAGAATACCAGATCTAAAAACGTGCCGCCCCTCTTGATCTACCCCAACGGGGTGAGGAGTAGAAAAAATGGATTCGAGAGCACAGGCCGCAGGCTCCACCAATATTGCAGCTTCTTCAGAAAAACCTTCAGGTATTCGAAGCACAGAACTTGAGCGAATGAGAGGTTCTGGGATCTTCATGTATTGACTGTATCCCCCGTCAATGTAGAAGCTCAGAATCGTAATCGGATCTTGGATAAGCATAAGGTGGTTGCAGTATCGAGCTATCCTAGACTGCACAGTAACTTTCTCGCCTATTTTAAAGGCCAAGTATTCATTTGTTAACCGTTCTCCTTCTTTGTACCCGATACCTTCATGTAGGTTTCTAACATTTGAACCAACCTCGACAATTTCGCCAACAATCTCATGCCCAAGTACAATAGGCGCGTGAGGATCAACTTTTGGATGTCCTTTCTTAAAAATCACTTGATCCGTGCCACATCTGCCGCAAGCTTTTATTTTTATTACTACGTCGTTTGATCCGCATTTGATCTCTTTTTTTTCTAATCTAACGTCGTATGGTGCATAGTAAACGAAGGCTTTGGACTTCATAATTTTCTACCTTGCCTTTGTTTTTACTATTGTTTTGTGGTTACCTACTTTTTAATATAACGATGTTAATGTAAAAATATTAGGATATGGGATAAAACGCCCCCATAAAATACCGTAGTAGTGTCTTGTCATGGCCAAGCAACAGTCCTTAGAAGCAATAGCATTGCACAGATCCTTAATTCGGAGTAACAACATACAGATAATCGCTGACAATGTAGATAATGTTAATTAAGCAGAGGGTCTCACATTTCCAAATTCACGGAGGCGTCTGAATGAGCCTTGACGTAATAAGCTTAGGAGAACTTTTAGTTGAGATTATGCGAAAAGATCTAGATGTACCACATGATGTTCCAGGAATATACCAAGGACCGTTTCCAAGCGGAGCACCCGCCATATTCATCGACGCAGCAGCAAACCTGGGTTTAAACTCAGGCTTTATAGGCGTTATAGGAGACGACGATTTTGGCAATCTATTGCTTAACCGCCTAAAAAACGATGGAGTAAACACGGAATACGTCCGAATTGCTAAAGGATACACGACTGGCACAGCTTTTGTCATGTATTATTCTTCTGGTCAAAGAAAATTCATTTTTCACTTAAGACATTCTGCGGCAGGACAACTTTGTGCAGACGACATACGTGAAGAATTTGTTTCCAAAGCAAAGGTACTTCACATTATGGGATCCTCTTTAGCTATTAATGAAAATGTCCGAGACGCATGCTACAAGGCTGTTAACTTAGCGGGAAATACAAATGTTGTGGTGAGTTTCGACCCAAACCTTAGACCTGAACTTTTGGACGCCGAGACAATTAAAAAAATGTGCGAACCTGTAGTGAAAGTTAGTCAAGTTGCGTTTCCAAGCAAAGACGAGATAATTGCATTAACAGGAATTGATAATCCAGTTGAGGCTGCACGAAAGCTTCAAACCTTAGGTCCCGACACAGTCGTCGTCAAGATGGGCTCCATAGGCGCTTTGGTTGTTACACACAAAAAGGTCTTTTTCGAACCAGCCTTTAACGTTAAAGAGGTTGACCCAACAGGAGCAGGCGACGTCTATGACGCAGCATTCATTTACGGAGTTCTAAAAAGCCTTCCGATAGAAAAAACAGCTGAGGTTGCCAGCGCAGCAGGTGCAATAAAAGTCACAAAATTCGGGCCTATGGGATGTCCCTCCTCAATCCGCGAGATAGAGAAATTTGTGAGATGCACGCATAAGAAACCTGTGCCAAACGAAATTTTAGATTTACTAAGCGCAAATATTAAGTAATCTCGCTCACATACATAAGAAAAATTTTGATATGCACATGTTGTTCTCTCAGTTTTTGGATACCTAGCCTCTTTAAGAGTCTTTTAATTCTAGCCCTCCTATGTAAATTAAAGATGTTTCCTTTCCTTGTTTATTTTTTCTTGATACCCCGATTCAATGTATGCCTCAAATGGATCAGCAGGAAGCTCTTTTTCTAGCCGCGCCATTCGTATGATTGGTCTAACGTCAGTTAAGAACGCATCAAGCAGAGTTCTATTTGCCAAAATTATCTCATTATTACTTTGGTATTTTTTCAATCTTTCCTCATCAACACACAATGCTTTTGCATAGGATACCATAAGCGAATCAACAGAATGCAGAACAGCATGAATTCTGTTTTCCAAAGAAGAACATTGATCAATGACGTAAACCCAATTTTTTTCCGGATCAGGATTGTCGATAACGTTTCCAGTGACTAGTTCATGAAAGATTCTGAAAACCTGAATGTTTGGCTCAACAGCGTGGTCATCGTCAGCAGCATATCTAACGTTAAAGTGGAATCCACCGCGAACATTGTTCTCTATAAGTCTTGCAACAATGTGTTCAATATTTGTTCCATGCGGATGGTGCCCAAGATCTATTATCACACCTGCCCTTTCACCCAAACTCTTTGCAAGAGTCCAAGCCACGGACACGTCTGAAATTACAGTATGGTATGTTCCCGGCTCAAAAAGTTTGTACTCAATCAACATTTTCACGTCTTCCGGCGTTCGGCCATAAATTTCCTTTAGCGAATCCTGCACGTTCCGCTCAGCCGTGCGTAGGTTAACCTGACCAGGATACATAGAGCCATCCGGAAGCCAAAGGGTCAAAATTTTCGTTGCGTACTTTTGCGCTATTTCAGCTGCAACAAGCGTGTGATCAATGAATCGTCTTCTTGTTTTTTCGTTGTATGCTGAAAGGCTACCGTAGTGAGTGCCCTCTAAAAAGTAAGTGGGGCTAACGGTGCCTATGCCTAGACCTAGACTTTGCGCGTAATCTCTTACTTTTTTAAAAGAATCTGCTTTCATCTCGTTGAATGGTGCTTTGTCCGGGTCATCCCAACCTAGCTGAATGGCGACTTTAGGCGTGGCGCCCGTAAGTTTGTTCACCATGGCTGCGTCATCAAACTTCTCAAAAACATTTCTAGCAGCACCAGGCGGTATGTACCCGCTGAATCTTCCGCCACCGAACACTCCGAATATCCAAGAGGGAATTTCAACTGTGAATTTTGAGATTTTGTCTTTAACCTGTTCTATGTCTACTCCTTTTTCAGCAAGATCTTTTTCAAGTAGATCATACTTTTTTGTTTCGTCTATTTTAGTATATTTCGGCATTTTTTCCACCTGTGATTAGGCTATAACAATGTTTTAGACCCAATTATTGACATTAAACTTATATTATTTTCCCAAAATGACCACACATCTAAGTCGCATTTTATCCAAAAAAATTCGGCACCATATTCACTGGTTAATTCGCGATATCAATCATTTCCGGTGTTTTCAAGGGTTATGTTGGCATTTCACGTATGCTGACAAGTAGAGTTTTAATTTCAAAAGGCTGAAGCGTAAAACATAATGATTTCCCTTCAATTGCAACAAGCTTAAGTTTTCTTTCTAGCAGGTCGCTTTCATATGCTTCTTTAACGTTAAATCCGAAAGACAGTTCAACCTTTGCACCTGAGCCAGTTGCATCGTATAACCTTAAGACGTAATCATTAGAATCTTCAGCTATCTTAAAGCATGAAAGAACCACATTTTCAGGTTTTACTTGAATGAAGCTGTACTCCTCAGGCGCTGACCTTTTTGACAGACGTTCTGTAACTACATATGCCCTAAGTGGATGATTTACCTCGTAACCTTTTCTGAAGGTTAAGGCTTCTTTCCAGCTATTTTGATGCGGATACACATAATAGTTAATCTTGTGAATTCTCTGGTCAGGCTTAGGATCAGGGCTATAGCTGGTCCTAACAAGCGTCATTCTGACAGTGTTACCTTTAACGTCAAAACCATACTTAGAGTCATTTAACAGGCTGACACCATATTTTTCGTCAGAAACGTCAATCCACCTGAGAGCAGGAACTTCTGTGCCGTCAGCAGGTCTTTCAATATACCCGAAGGGTATTTCAAAAGTCGCCTTTGAGTTGCCTAAGATAGGGGTGAAAGCCACCTTAACCATAGGCGCCTCTGTCTTATCATCTGCAACTTCTTTCCAATCAATTATGACGCTAAAATCAATTCTTTGGGCGCCTTTACACAAAGAGATAAACTGAGTTATTTTTGAATCCTTAAATGCGCGAGTGACTTTTATAGTTGACCGCAACGGTCCAGATTCAACTAGTTCAATTTTACAATTTCTTATGAGGTTTTCTGTGCGGCCAATTTCACCTATTATCCAAGCTGACATGTTATGAGGTAACTCGTATAGGACCTGAAGGAGATTGTTAAAGACCGGTCTTGTTATTGGCCTCGAATAATTGTATCTGCATTTTTTGAAGACAAAACGTTGCGCGACTTTATCATAAAGAGATTCAATTGTACCCGAGGCAGTGTCAATATCGACTCTGAAATACTCATTTTCAAGCGTGTTCTCGTTTAGAGCAATTGATGTCATTGCGGCTTTTTTCTCTCCCTCAACAAGATAGTAGGTTTTGTAACCTAAAGACGGAACATCAGCTAAAAAAAGTACTTCATCATCATTCACTTGCACAATGGATTCTTCTGATTTTTCAGATGAAACAATAACTGGATTTTGTGGAATCAGTGGCTTTGGAACCTTAACTTTAACGATGCCGACGTGTCTCCATGGCAAAGAATTGAAAACAATTATTGGAATTCCATGTTTAGAAAATCCTATTTTTTCAGCAAGCTTCCTAAACGAAGAATCAATAACCTCATTTGCCGTTTTTATTATGGTCTCAGCCAACTCAAAAGGATACTCGTAAGCCTGCGCTGTTCCACTTCCGCAAAGTATGTCGTGAAACTGATTCATTAAGGTACTTAACCAAGCGTTGCGAAGGATGTCTTTATCATAAATTCCAGATAGAGCTGAAAGTTTTTCTGCATCAACAAGAAGGTTTTCGCAAAGCCGGTTATAGAATTTGATGTCGCCGTGTGTTGTATAACAACCGTCAAATGCAAATTGAAGTTCGTCCCTGATGATAGGAATTTTCGGAAAATTCGGCTCCTTCTCCACTTGCTTAAAGAAGCTATGAGTTGAACTGAAAAAAATTTCGGGGAACACAGCCTTTTTTTGGAGTGCGTAGGCGGCTTCGATGTCTTCTACTGTGGCTCCTCCACCATGGTTGCCAACCCCGTAGACAAACATGCTTGTCTTTAAACCGTAACGTTTGTACAGATACAAAACGAGCTCCATGATGCCTCTTGGAGTAACGGCATTATTGTAGATGCTTGCAAAAGCTGTTACTCTGGATCCGTCAGGAGATTCCCACTGCGATATGACCTCTTTGGCGCATCTTGTAAGATAATAGGAGTCGCAACCAGCCTTTTTCAGTATCTGAGGCATGGTCCAAATATGACCAAATGTGTCTGGTTCCCAGCACACGAAAGGTTCTTTACCAAATTTTTCCCTAATATACCTCTTGCCAAGTAAAAATTGCCTAGCCAACGCCTCGTTCCCAGACATGTTCAAGTCGGATTCTACCCACATGGAGGCAGTTACGTCCCAACTACCCTTTTGTACGCGCTTCTTTATCGCTTCGAAGAGATCTGGAAATTTTTCTTCAACAATCGTGTATGTTAAAGCTTGGCTCTGAGAGAAATGGAAGTCAGGATACCTATCTAGTAATTTAATCATGGTTTCGAAAGTGTTTTTTATGGTGTTTACTGTATCCGTCCAAGGCCAAAGCCAATTAATATCTATATGGGCGTGGGCTACTAGGTGAACCTTAAATTCTTTAGCCTTATTAGCGAGAGGAGAAAGCTTAGTTCTGGCTTTTTCAATTTCTTCAATTAATGCCGATGGGTTCTCTTGGAAAACTTTTAAATCGAATTCCGCAATTACCTTTTCCGTCAATGCCTTGTCTAGTATTTCTGCGAATCTGAGCTCCTGTATGAACGAGTCAATCTCAAACGCTACTTTTTCGATGTTGCTATAAAAAACATTGAAGACTGGAACATCAACAGGTTCGTACTTCGGAAAAATGTGCACAGCCACGAGATGTTCGTTTTCAGGTTCAGTTCTTTCATCAAGAACTATTCTTGGACCTCTAAGTTCAGTCCAATACGCCGGGCTTAAGATTTTCCTCGAGTTCACATAGACTTCAGTTTTATGCATTATAATGCCAGATTGCATTGTGACAGCTGAACCTGAAATTTCTATGCCTGAAATGTCTTTAGGAACCACTACCCTTGTTCTAAGCCAAAATTCGCCTTTTCTAGCATCAACAGTTACCGGCAAAGTAATCTGTTTCCAAGTGGCGTCGTCAAAATCAGGTTCGCTTGCATTATGAGCTTCACCTTGATGGAGCTTCCAAGAAATTTTCTCACGGTAACTTGTCAGCTCCTTTTGTTTTTCTATGAGATTACGCATAAGAAGCGAAGAGTTTTCAAAGTCGTAGTGCATGAAGAACAAGAGAATAGGGGGACATAATAAAATTTACGTATTGCTAATGCTTTTCAGTTTTTCATTAGCATAAGCATAAATAAAGAATCAAAGCCCGTTTGCATATTTGCACTTGTTGTGTTAATAGGACTTTACATTCAGAAGTAGCTAAGACATTTATATCTGAACTTATTCTTTCAACTGCCATGAAGGCTAAGAAACTTATACTGCTTGGATTCGATGGGGCGATGCCTGAACACTTCGAAAAGTTTTTGGATGAAGGAGTGATGCCTAATATTTCCAAGTTAATTAAAAATGGCGTTTACTCCAGAGCTCTTCCTGTACCCCCAGTGGATTCGCCTACAAATTGGGTGACAATAGTTACTGGAACATGGCCTGGTACTCACTGCATAACAAGTTTCACTACTCATCTTCCAGGCGACCCTTTAGACGTTGGAAGGTCAACAGTAGGTTTAGATTCAACAACTCTGTGCAAGGCTGAATTTTTTTGGGACGCTGCTGAAAAGTCTGGGAAAAAATGTTTAGTTATGAATTATTTGTGTTCGTGGCCACCGACCTTTAAGAATGGGATTTTAGTCGGCGGGCCGTCACCATCTGGTTATGCACTTGGGTGGAATAAAGGAATAGCTGTCAATTTCATTTCAGAAGCGCCGAAATCAAAAGAGACACGTGACATATTTGAATTCCAAATTAAATTAAAAAAAGCAGAAGGATGGAAAAGCCTTCCAAAAACATCTTCTGTGCCTTTGGAGGCAGATGTTCCTGGAAACTTTTCTACACCGAAGTTATCATCAGACGAGTGGCAACAAGAATGGCAAAAAATGTTTAAGGCAAAGATGCAAGAAGGAGAAGAGAGCGTCCCTATTTGGGATCCAACATATCACTTGTTGATTGTTGATTCAATAAATGAAGGATACAACTTAGTTCTCTTTTGCCGAGAGAAAGACGCTTCTAACCCATTAGCAGTTTTGAAACAAAACGAGTGGAGCGATTGGATTTACGATAAGATTTTTGACGGAGAACAAAAAGTCGAAGTAGGGTTCAAGCTTAGGCTTAACGAGATTTCATCTCGGGGTGACAAAATTGAACTGTTCAGAACCATCTTATACAAGGTCGAAGGATGGACATATCCACAAGAATTAGCAAAGGAAATCACAGAAAACGTGGGAGTGTATGCTGGCGGTTTTGAAGCGTATACTGGTTATAAACATCCTCTTCGTTTGGAAAGACCAAAGCTAATTGACATATATTTTGAATGCGCATGGTATCAGATGAACTATTTCGTTAACGTTGCCCGTTTCCTAAAAGATCGATATGACTGGGACATTCTGGTCACCTCACTTCATCTGCAGGACGAAATAGGGCATCAGCTTGGTTTTGACGGAATTGACCCAGCAGCTCCAAATTATAGGCCTGAGAAAGAACAGGATTATTGGAACATAATAAGAAGAATGTACGTGCTTATGGACGAACAAGTTGGAAAAATGGTTAACCAATTCGGTGATAAGGACACATTAATTGCAGTAATATCTGACCATGGAGCTTTGCCAATAAGAAAGGCGATCTCAATAAATGGTTTGTTACAAGTAGCTGGTTTGCTGACGGTGAAATTTGACGAAAAAACGGGGATTCCAAACATCGATTGGTCAAAAACAAAAGCATACAACCGTCCAGGGTTCCCTATGGAATACATATGGATCAACGTGAAAGGAAGGGACCCCCAAGGAATCGTAAATCCGGGAAAAGAATATGACGACGTAGTTGACCATGTCATAAGCCTACTTTACGGGCTGAAGGATCCTGAAACAGGAAGGTGCCCAATAGCCTTAGCGCTGTCAAAAGAAAACGCAAAATTGTTGGGTCATAAAGGGGAAAGAGCTTCCGACATCTTGTATTTCTTTAAACCCGGCTATACTGGGGATCCAGGTCCAGTCCCGTTACCTAGCGAAATAAAATTTACTGAACATGAGTTTGAAATGATGTTGTCCTCGCGGCCTAGTGGAGGAAACCACTCTGGATTTCTACCCACAGCAAGGTTTGGCGGATGTTCAAATAACGGCGTCTTTGTCGTTTCTGGTCCGGGTGTCAAAAAGGGATATATTAGGATAGAGCCAATGATGCTTGTAGATGTTGCTCCAACACTTGCGCACTTACTTGAAATTTCTGTTCCCGCTCAAGCTGAAGGGCATGTTCTCTATGATATTTTAAGCCATCAATGATAGACTATTTTTTGGCTTCCTGGCTTCCCTTTTGAAAAAATTTTGTTAAAAAATTGGCGTTGCACCATATAATTTAAAAGATACGTGAGAAATACCGGTTTGTGTTGGGTAAAAAACACGTGGTTAATATCCGTCAATCTGTGCAATGAAGACCCAAAATTTTGGTTTCCTCTATCCAGAACGATCCAATGTATCTGGTATTCTTACTAAAACAGGTATTACGCCAAGTAATTCTATAATTATTGGGAGGAGAATGACTAGTTCCATCTGCCCGATTTGCCACAGAAAACCACCTAACATGAATGCTGGAATAGTTACAAGCGTGTTAAATATGCCAGTAAATCCAAACCATCTTCCTCTTTTTTCCGTTGGAACTAGTTCCCAATACATTGTTGTGAATGGAATCCAACAGATGCTATTCAGTCCCTGCATCATTCCCACTGCTCCCATAATTCCAACTAGAATTAGGCTTTCCGGTGTTGGAGCAAAAAGTAACAAGAAGGTGCCCGCGTACGTGATGGGACGAAGTAAGTAGAATGCTTTTTTTCTGCCAATTTTGTCAGCCATTCTTCCTACTGGAATCTGCAAAAGTGTTGACATTATTATTCCCGTAGTGCTTACGATTCCTAAGATATACGCATCCGCCTTAACGACATTTACCATCCATAGTGGAACATAGGATACTGACACGCTTGAGGCAAAATAAAAGAGGCTCATTGCAATTGTCCATTCTTTCAGCCATTTTTCGCCTTTAAAAAGATCCTTAAATCCTTCAATGAAGTTTCCACGCTCCAATGTGGACTCTATGTTTACGAACTTCCTATGCCGATTTTCCATTACGAAAAAGATAAAAAATATTATGAAAAGCGTGAAAATCGTCTGGATAATATATAAAGGGCGGATTCCTTCTGTGGTTATTCCGCCATATGCTACCACTATTGCAGCTGCTATCACAGGTGCAATAATGCTTGGTATCGACCATACGGTCCGCGCGAAGCTCATCGCTTGAGCTCTTTTTTCTGGCTTCGCTTCTTCTATTAAGACAAGGTCGGGAAGGGAATAAAGCATTCTGAAACTAATCTGGGAAAAGATCATTGCTGGTATAAGCATTAACCAATTAGAGGCGCTGCTGTAGATTCCTGAAACAATGGCGGAAAGAACTAGACCTAAAATTATTGCTGTTTTGACGCCAAACCTGTCTATAAACAAACCCATTGGAGCGGAGAATATGCAATATGCTATTCCACCTATACTATTTAGTGAACCTAGTTGAAGAGCATCCGCCCCCAAAGCAGTAATGTATAGCTGAGAAAATTGGGAAGGCAAACTACTTGCCCAGTTGTAGATTCCGATTGCGGCAATCATAATTTTGGATCGTTTATCGAAAATTTTCAGAAAATTGAACACTGTTCGTTTAATGTCAGCTTTCATTCAAATCACTTTAAATATTGGCAAATATGCGATTTTTGCATATCATGACATTGTTTAACACTGTTATATCTATAAATAAGCTTTTTGCAACAAGACCCATTTTTTCAAGCATCAGAAACTGCTTGCATTTTAAACAGTAATATCTAAGACCAACGAGTTCTGGAAGGAAGATGCACAAGAAAAGAAAGCCAACAAAAGTGTCGTGGACAAGTTCACTAAGTTCGCTTTAATGCTCAATGAAATTGCTGATGTGTAGATCGATAAAAAAGGGCTAAGACATTAGTATGCGGATAACTTTTCGGATGAAAACGAAGAATCTGAGCGTTTCAATTTCATTATATCTTTGCTCATACAGCTGTTTGTGAGATGGATCAAAGTATTGTGTCAAATTTGATTAATAGAAAAATTTTAAATACTTTAACAATGTTATATGTCGAATGTCACATAAAAAATGTAAGTGAACTAAAATGGCTGAAACAAAAAATGAGTTAAATCCAGTTACTTTGAAAGCAATACTCACAGCAATTCTGATGTTCGCAATCTTTCTTCCACTGTCACAGATTCTTGCTTTGTACAACACTAAACCATCCACATACTATGGATTTCCATTAACATTCTTTTGGCTAACTCTGCTGTTCTATGCCTTAGGTAAAGTAAGCAGTAAATTGAGGCTCACTGCGTCAGAGTACGTCTTCGTGTTTGTGGTAGTGAACATCCTTGCCGGAGCACGAGGAATGAGCATGTGGGCTCAATCAGAAAACATGCTAAAAATATCTGATCAGATGTTCACCATAGTACCATCTGGACTATTCTGGAATCCATCTCTATACGACCAATTGGTACCAGAAATCTTCTTTCCCACTGCTCAACGATCCGAAATTGCAGGTATGATTATGATGGGGATTAGACCTGGTCAAGTGTTTCCATGGTCGGCCCTTGCGACACCATTAACTATTTTCTCAGCTTTCACTTTCTTCCTAATGGCTATTTCCGCGTTCATATCTTTCGCTATACTAAGCCCAATCTGGACTGATGTAGAAAAACTGCCGTTCCCAATTCACGCCCTTCCAGCTATCGAATTCACGAGAGATTGCCTCGAAAGAGGCAAAGCATTCAACTTCAAAGAAGGAGATAGAAAAGTTTTTTGGATATGCTTTGCACTGGGTGCTTTAGCGTCCATAGCTCCTTTAATTGTTGAGCTTTATCCCACAATTCCTTTGCTGGGCGCCATTAACTTCGGCGAAATACGTGTACCCATACTTGCTTCAGTATCAGCGGTTCTACCTGGATGGATAGGATATGGATATTGGATATTTCCGCAGTTCTTCATTGGACTAGTTGTTTCAAACGTAGCATTGATATCAGCTGTCGTGGCTTATCTTATACATTGCGTCTACAACGTGATTGCTGTACAAGCAGGGTGGTATGTGTACTACACACCTGGAAAAGAGGTTACAGGCGGATACTGGGACTTACCTTCAGGACAGGCTCCTTTACCGCTCAGATACATAGTCATGCCAGGCGGTTTCATTGGCGTCGGTATTGTGATGCTTTGGATATGTAGGCACAGAGTCATAAAGGTCGTCAACGCGTTGATTGGAAAAGAGAATCCAATTGAGTCAGGATTATCATTACGGCTAGTAAGCTACGTAGGTATCATCAGCATAGTACTATGTCTAGCGTTATTCGTTGCAATCGGAGTACCCATATTAATAGGTCTAATGTGGCTAATAATGTGGATCTGTTTCAACATAGCAGCAGCCAGAGCAGCCGCAGTATATGGTGGAGCAGGAGGATACCTTAACACCAGCGATTGGAAAATAATGTATGCCTCTGGTGCTGGTTTAGGTTATTGGCCAGCTTCACCGCCAGGAAATCAAACATGGTACATTACACGGGCTATTACCTATGGTGCTTCTGGTCCCACATCAAGAAGCGGTGGAATGTTTGACATTGTATCGCTGACCGCATTGGCGCACATCCATAAGTCTTTCAACTTGAACCTAAAACATGTGTTCATAGCGGTCTTGGTAACAGCTGGAATTGCGACTCCATTGATATATCTCTCTGGCTACTGGTTTGCGGTGCACAGCGGTGGGCTTCTAAGTGTAAATTCTATGCCATACTACGATTGGATGTTGCCCTACCAAGGAGTAAGTTTCGCTTCATTCACTGCAGGCGGAGACTTTAACTTAGAGACAATATGGTTCGTCGCAGGAATAGGCTTAGCTATAGGCATATACGCGTTGAAAATGATCGTTCCCATACTTCCGATTGACCCAACAATTCTCACCGTCTTACTGTGGAATCCTGAGTATTACTGGATGATGGCAATCGCATCACTCGCAGTAAAATACGTAACAATAAGAATCGTTGGACAAACGACATACATGAGATACGCCAAGGCGGTAGTCGTAGGCGCTATGGCTGGATTCGGAGCCGTTTTCACGATAATGGCTCTTAGTCACTTAGGGTTAGTGGCAATACCAAAATTCCAGAGTCAATTTACGCCATAACCCAATCCCCATTTTTATAAGTTCACATCGGTTTTTCCATAAAGAATTCAAGTCTCGGAGCATGTTAGCTTCCTATGAAAAGAAAATCGTGTGAAATTAGTACATTGCGTAGGTCTCTGAAAGCGCTGATTCTGGGATTACTATTTTTAACTATTAGTATTAACATATCTCCGATTTTTTGCACAGCCAACGAAGACTCAATTTATCAGTCAAATAATCTAAGCCGAAACATTAGCGACTCGAATTTAGACTTTTTTCTTAATAAAGACTTATACAATAATGTTCTTGAAAGAATAACGGTTTTTGCAAACTGTGGCTCCAGAGTTACTGGGTACGCTGGAAATTACATAGCAGCCCAGTATATAATCGATGAATTTTCTAAACTAGGACTTAATGTAACAATTCAGAAATTTAATGTAACAGTGCCCATAGACTTCGGTTCAAATGTAACAGTTATTTCTCCAATAGAAAGGGTTCTTAAAGGATACGCTGTCTGGCCGAACGGGATACAAACTTCTCCTGTTGACAGCTTAGAAGGCACATTAATATATGTAAAAGGCACCTCTCCGGAGGATTTTGACCAAAAAACGGTAAAAGACTCCATTGTACTGATGGAATTCAACTCAGATTCAAATTGGCTTTATGGCGCAGACTTAGGAGCCAAGGCCTTTATATTCATTGAGCCGTCTGACTCTTCAATTAGCGAAAGCATGAAAAAATTTGTTGAAGCCCCAATTTTTTTCCCCAGACTTTTGGTGAAATCAGAAGATGGAGAGATGCTGAAAAGATTAGTCCTCGATGACCAGTCTGAAGTCAGAGTGAAAATCAGTCTCAGAATGGAATGGAGAACAGTTGAAACCCAGAATATTATTGCAATGATTAATGGTACGGGGAATCCTGAAGACGTCATAGTTCTTGCGTCGCATTATGATTCATGGTCTGTGGTTCCAGCCATCTCATGTAACGCTCATGACGCAACTGGTGTATCGTGGCTTATTGAGTTAGCTAGATATTTTTCGATTAACCGTCCAGTTCGATCTGTCATGTTTGTAGCTCTCTCTGCACATTGGCAAGCTTTAGCTGGTGAAAGGGAGTTTATCGACGATTTCTACTTCAGTAACCAAGTTCAAACAGGGGCAATTAAACCTTGGATTTTTGTAGGCTTAGGGCCATTCTCAAGCGATTCCTCGAAAATACAATTACTTTACACAAGCTTTTATGCTGGAGTTGGCTCAACTTCGACTAATGTTCCAAACAGGTTTTCTTGGCTGTTAAGACGTATTACTCAAACTTACCTCTTTGATCCTGCTTTAAGGTCTGTTTCTCAGAACCTTATTAGTGTTGATTTTGATCCTTCGCTTCTCGTTGAGGAGCGGTTGTCTACGACTTCAATGTGGTGGGGAACCATCCAGCAGCCAATAATGCTCGAAAGCGAAATACCTCTCTCAACAGGCGCCATAGCATTCAATATTCTAAGTTCACCTGTAGTTACATATCATAAATTCATAGGTACAACCGTAAATGACCTTAATTTAATAAACATGGAGAACCTAAAGCCACAGTTCCTCTTATCGGGTTTCATTATTTCATCTATACTCAATGATAATGAATGGTCCATCGTTTGGAACGATGTGAAACCCTCAAGAAGCAGATATGAGGGAAGCAGCTTAATACCATCTCAAAATGCAGGATACATCACATTGGAAGGTAAGATACTGTCCTTTAACAATAGCAAGGGTTGGTACGAAGCCTTTCCCAACGCACTTGTCCAAGTGCAAGGAACGTCCATCAATAATCCGCTGGCAAAAATAATCACGTTCGCAGACACTGATGGAAATTTCATAGTTAAAGGAATAACGCCATACACTCTGACTTATCAGAAAAGCGCGTGGAAAATTACAGCTTGGGGAATAGATCAAAAAAGTGGCAACATATTGTATGCGCCAGACCTCGGCATCCAAGGTAGCGGCGTCTTTTCGAATATTGTATATCCACTGTCAAGTCCTACAAAAGTTTCCGTAGTTGTGGCAGAACTCAGAGCAATAACAGTTTTTGACTTGCTGGATCCTAGATACTTTAGACAACTAGTTATTTTGGATCCAAGGTTTAATACAATTGTAGCCGGGGAGATGTTTGTCTCAACAAACGGATTTCTTATTCCCCTAGAATTTGAATCCAAAAGCAATTTCCTCACATATGGATCTTATTATGATCTTTGGGAAACAGTAGGCGTAGTTTTTGTTCCCCCATTCTCGAAAAGCACGTTTCTTTTTAAGATAGGTGGATCAGGAAGTTCATCTCTAAGTTGGTCTATTTTCATTTCTAATTCAACAGACAATGCACCTGAGGGCCAAGGAATATCTGTATCCAACAGTTCTATCGTGATTCCATTCTCAATCTATTGTATGGCATCTGACATCTATAGAGCCACGCAATCAAGGTATGAGCAAATAATGGCTTACAATGTTCGAAGCCTAAGCGTAGAGCATGCGCTTAGTGAAGCTCAAAAAAATTTAGCCTTGGTTGAAGAATTATACACAAATAAAAGCTTCAGCGAAGCCTATGGTCGTGCAGCTTTAGCTTATGCCTATGTTGCCAGAGCCTACAATGAAGTTATGGCCATTATAAACGAGTCAGGCACAAGCATAACTACGCTCTTCATATTAGCTATAATTGTTTCTTTTGCGTTGGAACGTGTTGTGGTTCAAGCTGAAAAAGGCCTTGTTCGAATATGCTACATGGCGGGATTTGCAGTTTTATCAATCATTGCAATGAGCCTCATCCACCCAGCCTACACCGTTATGAGTAATGCAGTCATTGCGAATATCGGGTCAATATTGTTGATAATGTTTGTTATTAGTTTAGTAATACTGTTCATAGAAGCAGAAAAAATGTCTAAAGCTCTTTCTGTAAAGTTCCTCGGTAAACACAGCATCGAAAAGGCTCGATTAGGAGTAGTTGCATTAGCCTCTTCAGTATCAACAAACTTTATGAGACGATATAAATTAAGGTCATCCCTCACATTCTTGACAGTTTTTATCGTAAGTGCCTCAATAACGTCTGTAGTTTGTATGGCGCCGTACGTTGGAGTAAAAATTTCTTCAAAACCAGTTGGTGCTGCACAGTTAATGTACAAATCCCAAATATTCATGCAAACGAGCCACGGATTGCCTCCTGATATTTCGTCATCTGAGACAATTACGATTTTGAGACAAATTTTGAAGGATAGCTACAAAGTATTGCCTAGGGTTGTGTATTTTCCCCAAACTTATTATGGAAACGGAGTTT
The DNA here is from genome assembly GCA_964584965.1 of uncultured Candidatus Bathyarchaeia archaeon. GTDB lineage: Archaea > Thermoproteota > Bathyarchaeia > Bathyarchaeales > DTEX01 > JAGTRI01. The sequence continues at coordinate 61,536 of CAZPBM010000023.1, forward strand.
ATCAGGAAGTATCCTCTGAGAACAAATCAATATATGTGAGGTGTATTCTTGGGGTATCATCAAATGAAGGGGTGTTACAGGAGGTTCTCACGTCTGGATGGTTCTTCACAGAATTCGCTAAGTGGTCATGCATATTATCCACACAGCAAGCTAGAGCATTAAATGCCACTATAGGCGACGTTGTTCGAACAGGCGGTTACGAACTGACTATAGTAGGAATTTATGATGAACTTCTGCTTAGCCAATTTAGTGAGCCAAACGGTCTTGCCTTCGGTATTCCAGATCCATCTTACAACTCTCAACTTGCAAAAGACATGGTTAGACCTATAGATCCAGGTGTTCCAATTCCGAATTTGCCATGGGATCTCGTCTTAATAGTTCCAGAAGAATTTGCAATAAGTCTAGGAGGTGCTGTTCACTCAATAGTTATTCTGCCGTTATCACCAGAAACAAGTGAGAGTGTGATTCAGGCTACCTCATCTGAAATGGCTTTTGTTTTAGACCAGAACATCGCAGTCGCCTTTGGCGATTCTGTTTCGTCCGTTTCTAGATTACTTTTGTACATTGTTTTCGGTCTTGAATCTCTAGTGGTTCTTGTGGTTATTGCTACATTAAACATTATGGTCACCATTTTGTCGACAATTCGCGAAAGAACAAAGGAAATTCATGTGTTCGCTGTGACTGGGCTAACGCCTCTTGGTTCCATGTCTATCTTCATTCTTGAATCTGTAATCTATGCTATTATTGGGAGTTTCTTAGGATATTTTGCAGGATTTGGACTTAATGCTGTGTTCAGAGGAGCTGGATTGCTGCCAAAGGAGATACCTTTTAATCACATTTCTTCAACGACAATGCTCACGATCGTCGTTATTGTTTCAGCTAGTTTTATAATGTCATTGTGGCCATCTTTTTCAGCAAGCAAGTCCGTCACGCCATCCCTCTTAAGGAAATGGGAGTTCACCACCAAACCTCATCACGATGAGTGGCAAATACCCATACCATCCAGAGCTTCTTCCAAAAACGAAGCAGTCGGCATTCTTAGGTTTCTAAAGGAATATTTTGACGGAGCAGGTGCAGAAGGACACATGTTTATAATAAATAAAACAAATGAGGTATCTGTTGAGGATGCAACATTAACCCTTACAATTAGGCAAGCTCCTTACGAACTCTTTATCATGTCAGATGTAAAGATTCAATTCGTACAAGACACTGAAGGTTACTCGACACTTGTCTATTTGAAGAAAACATCTGGTGATAGAAAAGCGTGGATTGTTTCCAGCTACTATTTTGTTGATTCCTTGAGAAAACAACTATTGTTGTGGCGAAGCCTTGCCGTTGAGGATCGAAGGAGGTTCATAGATGGCTAATAACAACCAAGAAGACATTTCATCATATAAGTCTGGGTTAACATGGAGGAGTTTCCTAGCTTTAGTTACAGCTATATTAATTTTCATGCCCGCGTCCATTTATTTAAATCTGACAACAGGCGCCGGCACTATAGGAGTAGCAGCATCCTTCGTTATCGCCATTATTTTCAGCGAAATAACAAGGTATTTTGGTCATCCTCTCACTAAACAGGAATTATTCATAATGTTTTCCATAATTTCTTCAGTGTCAGGGCTTATTGGACCTGCGTATGGTCTTATTTTCAGAGTTTACTATACTACGCATCCCGTGTTTTCGCATGTAACTCTTTATGGTAAACCCCTAACTAGTTTGATACCCTCATGGTTTGTACCGAAAGACCCAGCTGTCCTTCAAACGCGGAGCTTTCTGAGTGCTACATGGACGCAGCCAATCACTCTAGTAATTACAATGATAATCCTTTCGCTTATCCAATCGGTTTCTCTTGCGCTCTTCTGTTCTCATCTTTTTGTTGATGTTGAAAAACTAGAATTTCCATTCGCGAAAATCCAGAGCAGTTTGATTATGGTTCTTTCTGAAGAAAATGAAGAAAACATGAGAATGTTCATTTTCACTGTGTTGATTGGACTTGTATTTGGGTTGGTTATTTATGCGCCTCAACTTATTGGTGCGCCTCTAGTTCCTCTCCCATTTATAGATCTTACTTCGTTTACCCAAGACATTGTTCCAGGTGCAATTTTTGGAATATCAACCGACATTTTAACATACGCGATGGGAATGGTTATACCTCTGAACTTATCTGTGTGTTTACTTGTTTCATCCATCATTGTATTCATAGTTGCTAACAATATGTTTTTAGTAACATTTCCAAATGTGTTTCCAGAATGGGTTAGCGAGTACTTTCCAGGGATGGGCATAGCCCGCATACAATACAGGTCTACCCTGCGAATATGGCTTCCATTCCAGTTTGGAATGAGCATGGCTATGGCCCTATTTTACGTTTTTCTATTGAGGAAAGAAGTTTGGCAATCATTCAAACTTTTAGGAAAAATAAGAAGTAGAACTCCAGGTCATCTTTCGCTTCCCATAACCCTGCTGATTTTTCTTTTGTCATCATTGGCTTCAGCTGGGATTTTCCTCTTTTATGTTCCCGAATATCCGCCAGAAATAGCTATTCTCTTATCCACAGGTTACAGTTTTCTCATGGCATTAATCTCGTCGAGGGCTTTAGGAGTAGGCGGCATGAGCCCATCTTTCCCCTATCCTTGGCGTATGATAACCACCTTTACAAATTATACAGGTTTGGTTGGTTGGGATTTTCAGCCAGCAATTGAAACAGGCGGATCTTCAGGTATAGTCCAGTCAATTAAGATAGCTCACTTGACTGAAACGAAACCCATGGACTACATAAAAATGTTCGTGTTGGGCAACATCATAGCTCTTCTATTGAGCATAGTATTCTATGAATTCTTTTGGAGAATGACGCCTATTCCATCCACAGCTTATCCTTACACGATGATGTATTGGCCTCAAAATATGTTGGAGCTTCTAATGTATGCCACAAGACAAATACAGATTCCTCCCGAAAGAATAGGAATCGGTATGGGCATCTCAATAATATTATTAATACTAGAATTTGGTTTGCATAAAATTAGCGTCCCTTTCTCAGCTATAGGGTTTCTGCTTGGCGCCTTTCAGATTCCACCAGCCGCAACAGCCATATTTGTAGGTTCGTTGTTCAGCAATATCATATTATCTAGAATCATACCGCAATGGAGAGAGCACAAGTACATGGCGATGGCGGGCATTATGGCTGGCGTAAGTATCAGCGCAGGCATAGGAGTATGTGTGTCTATTATATCAAAGTCAGCTTGGATATGGCCATGGTAAACCTCAGAACTATGAATATATTTATAACTTTTAATTAAAAGGTAGCGTCGAATAATCCTTGACAGGAGTGATCAAGACATGAAAAGGGTTCTTTTCATCATAATTGACCAGCTGCCTGGACATTGGGCTAATGAAGTTAATGTCGCCGAAGGCATGAAGAAACTTGCCGGAGACTGGGCTAAAATGATTAACGTGGAGGAAAATGTGCCTCCGGTTAATGTTTGGGGATATCACAAGAAAGGTTTGATTCCAAATTTCTCATTCTTAATCAACAATGGAATTTTTGCTTTTGCATGGAACAAGGGAGTCTGTGACACGCCTCATGGAATGAAGTACCTCGCTACAGGAAGATACAATGCGGAACCTTTCTGGACTTCCCTAAGCAACCAATCTTATTATGCCAGAAAAAATACAGAACTCATAGGTTTTTTTGAATACGCTAAGCATTATAGTCCTGAAGGCATTACTGCGGCATGTTTTACAACAAACAACTGGGCGGCACCCGGTTACTTCTTTCCAGCTGCTGACATGCATGCTTTCCCCTCTTATTTTCCTGACGAATTGATGTGGCGTCAGTTTGCTTTACCTTATCTTAGAGGTAAAAAAAATTGGAATTTGGTTCACGTGTACTTTCCAACGATGGACAGTATAAATAATTGTCACTCCTATTCCTATTGGAATCCTAACGTTTATTCTTCGAAACACTCTTACATGTTGTTTTTGGACAACCTTATTGGAGAGATAATTGAGTTCCTACAATGCAACGGGCTTTGGGAAGAAACTTGCCTTCTATTAGCCTCAGATCATGGATACCACGCTGCATGTTCAGTGGCGAGAGACATAGGTATCAAAATTGGCATTAATAGTCCCAACTGGTGCTGTGACCATTTTCCTCCGTATGACTGCGAAATTTGGGATTATAAGAAAGACAAATCAACAGGAGAATATTCTGGTTGCACTAGAAGGACGTTGTTTGTGGTTTCAGGAGGAGCTCTTGGCAAGTCTATGCGTGGAAGAGTAGTTGAAACTGCAGAGATAATTGATGTTGTGCCAACAATAGCGGATATTCTAGAAATACCGTATAAATGTGAAGGAAAATCCATATTAATGGAAGAAGAGACATAAGAGGTTTAAACATTGGATTTTAAGAGGTTCTCTGAATTAATGGCAGTAACTTACGAACACCATTGTTATTGTAGACTCTAATGGGGTATGGAATTTGGAAAAAAGGGTCATAGTTGTATCTCATACTCACTGGGATCGAGAATGGTACATGCCATTCCAAGAATATAGAATGTGGCTTATAGATTTCATAGATAACCTAATAAAAGTTTTAAACCAAAAACCCGACTTTAAATGCTTCACACTGGATGGTCAGACATCAATCATCGAAGACTACTTGGAAGTGCGACTAGAAAACCTTACAACCATTAAGGAACTTATCGCCAAAGGTAAAATAATTATTGGTCCATGGTACACTCAACCCGACGAATGGCTCGTCAGCCCAGAAGCACTCATCAGAAACCTTCTTATTGGTCACAGAACCGCATCTCGATTTGGCAGCGTCTCAAAAATCGGATATGTGCCTGATAATTTCGGTCACCCAATTCAGCTTCCTCAAATCCTAAACGGCTTTGACATTGACAGCTTCATTTTCATGCGTGGAATGGGCGATGAAGGAGACATATTGAAAACCGAATTCATATGGCAGGCTCCAAATGGATCAAAAGTTATTGCTATTCACCTTATAGGCTCCTATGTTAACGCGGCGTGGTTGGGCATTCCCCAAGTCTATCAAGAAGATTTTCTTAGGCTTTGGGAAAGTCCATGTGGTTTCTTGACTTATCCTAGAGAATTTGGTGTGGTGCTAGACTCGTTCGACTCCAAGACACTCATCGATAAAGTCAAGCAGTTGGCTGATAGTCTTTCACGTAAGACCATCTCAGACACGTTATTGTTTATGAACGGTTGCGACCATGCGCCAGCACAGCCTGGAATAGTTGAGGCAATAAAGCATTACAACAAACAAAATTTTAGAATCAAGTTAATCCATGGAAGCCTAGAAGATTATGTCGCCATATTGAGACCGATGAAGAGTAAAATGCAGACTTACGAACAAGAATTTTGGGGAGCTCGATATCATTATTTGTTGTCCGGCGTGCTCTCCACCCGTATGTACCTTAAACAGCAGAATCGGCAAGCTGAGGTTTTGTTGGAAAGTTACGCTGAACCTCTTGCTAGCTTTGCAGCACTTTATGGATATGATTATCCTAAGACACTTTTATCATTAGCTTGGAAGCTTCTGCTTCTTAACCAAGCCCATGATAGTATTCATGGTAGCAGTGTCGATCCTGTGCATGTTGAGATGGAGGCAAGAAATAATCAAATAATTCAAATTGCCAACGCGATAACTTACGACGCATTAAGGTACATAGCGAAAAACGTTGAGAACCGTACTGGTACTGACGCTTTAAGAATAATCGTCTATAACCCATTAAACTGGGTTCGAAGCGACATTGTTAAACTTTGGGCAGACATTCCTCTAGGCAGTTATATTGCAATGGATAAAAACGGAAGATCCTCCTCAATACAGTTCTTAAAAGAAAAAGAAGCCAAGTTTCCTAAAAAATCGCTTTCGTACATAGCGTTCCTCGCTCAGGATGTACCTCCAAATGGTTACAAAGAATTTATTTTGGAAGCTAGCAAAACAGAGTTAAAGAAGGCGCGGTTCGAAGTTAAAGTTACGCCAATGTCTTTGGAAAACGAGTTTTTCTATGTAACGGTAAACCCAGAAGAAGGTGGAAGTTTAACGATAACAGACAAGCGTAACGATGTTACGTACAAAGGCTTTAATACTTTTATTGACGAAGGGGATCACGGCGACGTTTGGGACTATTCGCCTCCCAAAGACGGAAATTGCGTTGTATCTAGTGCTAATGCCAACGCTGATGTGGAAATCGTTGAATACGGCCCGTTCATAGGTACTTTGATGGTCAAATTAATTCTGGACATCCCAAAAAGGGCTGAAGGCGATAAACGAAGCAATGAAACAACAGCTATTCCTGTTACATCCTACGTTTCTCTGTACTCTATGGTTCCCCGGATAGATATTAAGACCATTGTTGACAATAAAGCTGAAGACCACAGGCTTAGGGTAGCCTTTAACACTGGCATAAAAGCTTCAACAGTAAATGCAGACGGATTGTTCTACGTAAACCAAAGACCAATAGAGAACCCAGCGAAAGGCGAAAATTGGAAGCAACCTCCTCCCTCAACATTTCCTCAGGGATTGTGGCTTGAGGTTCACGATAAAGAAAAAGGAGTTACCATCGCAAACAAAGGATTACCAGAGTACGAATGTAGAAGAGAAAGAAACGGAATAATAATCTACATTACTTTGTTGAGGTGCGTCGGCTCGTTAAGCAAAGATGATCTCATAACCCGAAAGGGTCACGCAGGTCCATCTCTTTCTGTTCCTGGTGCACAATGCATTCGGCAACACACTTTTGAGTATTCCATTATTCCTCACGTAGGCAACTGGGCTGAATCAACGTCTTTCCGTCAAGCTAAGTGCTTCATTAACCCTCTAACAAGCTGGAGTATCAAAGGCAAGGGTGGAAATATCCCGTGCGAAGATAGCTTTATTAAAATTGATCTTGACAATGTCCTTATAACTACCATAAAAAAAGCAGAAGATGACGATTCATCAATAGTAAGATTCTACGAAATTACAGGTAAGGCATGCACTGCTAAGATCGAAGTAAAAAAGAACTTCCGCGAAGCTTGGCTTTCTAACATGAACGAAGAGAGCAAGCGGCGCATCGAAATAAACGACGGAAAACTCGAAGTACCCATTGCCGCCTACGAAATAGTCACACTGAAACTAAAGCCATGAAAGACTTAATATTTCCGTAACCTTATTGCCTCTGTCACCGCGTTCTTTGTTGAGAAACCGATTAATTCACCCAATTTCGTGTGGCCGCCTAGAAACTTGATTTTCTCGCCGGACTTCCCAGAGACCACAATTGCGTTATCAGTTCCTGTTCCAGTTGCTTGACATTGCGGAGTAAAGGTGCTTCTTACATCCAAGTCCTGAAGAGCAGCAGTTTTTGCCTCAGTAATAGTCATGATTGCACGAGCCATAGATCCAACGCTTAACACAGCATTTGTTAAAAGAATAATGTTTATCGTTCCTGAAATCTTCAAAAACTCCCCATTTTTCTCTATATAGCTAGCGGTGTCAACTCCTACCCTCTGAGCGTTTCCCTTAACTCCAGCAGTAACCATGCAGCATACTGAAAATTCTTGAAATGACTGTTCGCAGATAGCTAAGTTGTCAATGTTGACTCCAGTGCTCAGTAATGCTAGGTCATCGTGTGATATACCTAATGCTTCAAGAAATGATTTTCTAAAATTTTTGTAACTGCTTATAAAGTGTTCAGACACTGCATAAGGAACGTACGCGTTAGCTACGTATTTCACTTTTTTGTATCCATCTGTTGTAGAAAGAACCCGACGTTTTTCATTAAAAGACACAAGTAAAGTATTGGCGTTAAATCCCATGTAGGTATAATAGACAATCTTTGCCTGTACACCTTGAATCTTTAAAGGTAACTCCTTTTCTTTCATGGTATTTTTCCCTTCCTTTTTTACAAGGTAAACGTGGAACTTTGGATATCTTATTCGGATTAAATTGGACTGATTTGTTTTAACATTGTTATAGACTCTACTGGTCAGCAGGCATATTTAACAATAACGGCAAACTAAAACTAACAACAAAGATGACGTGACCATTAACTTACCAGTTTATCTACAAAAAAGTGCAATGACATTTCACATTTTTAAGTTAAGACATATAAATTCAAACATAAAAAACTAACATCCAGCAAAAGGCTACGTTGACATCACGAAAGTTCACTGTCTATCTTAAAAATTTTTTATTGATCATCGTTAAGAGTTACGGTCTCTATAAACTCTGCGATGTTGCCGGTACTGTCCACAGCAACACATTCAATGGAATACGTCCCATTGCTGAACCCTTCAAGAGTGAAAGACCCACCGTATGCTTGCCATTCTCCACTACCTATTCTGTACATGACCGCTATAACGCCATTTGCGTCATTTGCAGCTATGGTGAACCTTGTTTGTGGACCGACATTCTTTGTTTGACCAATACTGCCATAAGAAAGAGTCAGGTTTGGTGGAGTTTTATCCTGCCCGTATCTCATCACCGAATTTTTAACTCCTATCATAAACTCGTTTGTTGGGTTCATGTCTGCTCCTTCTACTTCAAAACATTTTGCTCCAATTATCCACCCCATTCTAGCAAGCCATTCTGTTACTGTGTGATTTACAGCTATTGGTCGATAAAGTACCAGTCTTGTATGCTTTCACCCAATAAGTTTTGGAATTGGTCTGACAGTGCGTAGCGTACTCGCAAGAATACCATATCTGAGTAGGAAAGTTTGTGACAAAAGTCACTATCAACGCCTCTTTCCAATGTGTCTGATTTGGCCGGCTGTCCACAATTTTGCTTTCATAAACTGTTTGCCAAGAATAACTAGGCTCTGACCACATTACTTTCTTTCCTATTCGCCACACTTCATATATGCAACTATCTGGATATTGCCAATCTGTTATGTTTATAGCTATGTCCCAGTTCCAGCTGTTAATGGAAGACAAGTATGTTAGTAACTCGTGAACATATGGTCCTGCGCACCATGGTCTACTTAAAGCGCCCTTAACCTGATCCGAGTTTCTGCCTAAGTAAATGTCTTTTTCGTCATAACTTGCAAAATCAGAAGAAATGGCTGTGTAAAAGTACATTACCTTCTTGTTTTCGGCAAATGTCATATCTGATGTTGGAATGTTTTCGCTACTTCTTGTCTTGAAAAAAGCGGAACCTCAGCTTTTGTATTCATCGTGCCAGCTTGGTCTGCTGCTATAGGCGTGCAATGAATAAACGAAACATGCACCACCATGATAGGGGGGTTTGAGGAGTTTTTTCAAATTTTATTTCTTGGAAAAATTCTAATTGTGAATTCAAGAAATCTATCTGAGTTCATATTTTTGATTTTTGACTCGTAATTTGATATTAGTTTAAATAAAATAGCTACGAAAATCATACATAGAGTTCCAGATACATAAATGACTTTCTTATAGATGCTTTTTACTTTCATCGTCGATTCTTTCCTCCTACAATACAGTTTGTCTTAAACATAGCTTAACGCGTTTTGCAAAATATTTTTATGTCTTCAACAGTTTCTTAGTAGTTTGAGTGTTGTTTTCAAAAGGTTTACGACTCTGAATTATCCTTCAGGCGTGCATATTTATGGAAAAGGGTTCTAAACTATACAAAAAGAAAAAGAATGACAAATATCTGATACATCTTAAAATTACTCTTGGAATTAACTAAATTGGAGGTAATGTGTAATGAATGGATCTAACTTTGATCGGCTTGAAACAGTTTTGCGTTTAGAAGGCGAACCGGATCGTGTTCCATTTTTCGAGATTTACATGGACAAAGAAGTAATGGAAGCCCTTTCTGGAGAACCCTTAACTAAACTGAATCAATTGGACAAGTCACAGCTAAACCTCTATTTTAAAGTGGTTGCTGATCTCTATGGAAGATTGGGATATGATTATGTTCCACTTAGAGCTTCACCTGACTTTCCACGTAACAATGTGAAATTTTCGGCTGACACAGCTACTATGCCTCACAGCCAAAGAGAGTGGCTTGACGAACAGCAAGGATTGATCAAAAATCACGAAGACATCGACAAATACGCGTGGCCCGATCCTGAAAAGCTAGCTGAAACTCGGCTTGAGCACGTGAAAATCCAGGCGAAATATCTGCCAAAAGGCATGAAAGTTATCCCGTACACGAGTGGAGTTTTCGAAAACGTTTCAAGGCTTATTGGAACTGTTCCGTTTCTGCAAAAAATATATGTGGATCCAAAGTTGGTGGAAGAAACGTCTATGAAGGTTGCGGCAACAATCATGAAGTACATAGATGCGGTGTCGGAGCACGAAATGGTCGGGGCGGTGATCTACAATGACGACATGGGCTATACGACTGGTCCGATGATGAGTCCAAGTCACTTCAGAAGATTTGTCTTTCCTTGGCAAAAGCGCATCGTCGAAACCGTTCATAAACATGGCAAACCCGTTATTTTGCACGCATGTGGCAAACTTGATGTTCTTATGGACGACTTGATTGAAACCGTCAAAATCGATGCCAAACATTCTTATCAAGATGAAGCTTATCCTGTCACGAGGTACAAGAAGACATATGGAGATAGAATTGCCCTACTCGGCGGAATTGATGTGGACAAACTTTCTCGTATGGAAATCTCGCCATTCAGAAAATACGTCAAAGACACCCTTCAACAATGTATGCTAGGAGGAGGGTACGCTCTTGGCTCAGGTAATACAGTAACAAATTATGTGAATCTTGGCAACTACAAAGCTATGCTTGAGGTTGGGAAAAAATATGGGCAATATCATATTAATTAAGATAAAAGAAGAAGGATGAAGGCGATGAAAGATCAAAACAAACTGTTCGACGGAAAGGTCTCAGTTGTTACGGGCGCAGGAGGTGTCCTGTGCTCGGTTGTCGCTGAAGCTTTAGCTGCTCAAGGATCCTCAGTTGCTGTTCTGGACATCCGAGAGGATGCTGCTGAAAAGGCGGCGTCAAACATAAAGAATAAGGGGGGAAAATCTGTTGCAGTTAAGGTTGATGTCACTAATCGCTTAAGTGTTGAGTTAGCTTGCCAAAAGATTATAGAGGTTTTTGGCACAGTTGATTTTTTGATTAATGGAGCTGGAGGCAATGTTCAGCGGGCATCAACCAGCGAAGCGCAGTCTTTTTTCGACATTCCTCAGGATGCTTTAGAGTTTGTCGTAGATATGAACCTTATAGGCACAATTGTTCCTTGCCAAGTTTTTGGTAAAGTTATGGCGAAAAAGGGCGAAGGAGTAATATTGAATTTTTCGTCAATGAATGCCTTTAAACCATTAACGAAGATTCCAGGCTACTCTGCAGCAAAAGCAGGAGTCTCAAACTTCACACAGTGGCTTGCGGTTCACATGGCTCAGAACTACTCGAAAAAAATCCGCGTAAACGCCGTAGCACCTGGATTCTTCATCACTAACCAAACGAGGTATTTGCTTGTGAACGAGGATGGCACGCCGAGTCCAAGAGGCAGAGCCGTGCTTGAACATACGCCGATGGGAAGGTTTGGCGAACCCAAAGACCTTATAGGCACAGTGTTTTATCTGCTGTCAGAAGACTCATCCTTCGTCACGGGAGTCGTCATACCTGTGGACGGAGGGTTCTCTGCTTACTCAGGAGTCTAATGAGCCAATTTAGAATTGTCGCCTCAGGGGATAAGTGGTCATCACTTTTCAGACGGCTCTATCCCTCATCACAGGCGCTTAATTATGTCCTCAGCGAGTTTCATATATTTATCGTCCATCATTCTTGGCTGTTTTGAAAGGTTCTGTTTAAGATAAGGTTGTCTAAAAAGGGCTGTCCAAAACGGGTTGGTGGCTAAGCATCTCGATTCTGTTAATTCTTGGTATTGTTTTGCAAATGATGTGAAACCCATAAAATTATATTTAGGCAGAATTAGCTATAATAGGAATTATGTCAAATTATAGTTTCAAGATTTTAAGTGAAGGCAAAAAGCGAGTAGAAATAAATTACGAAGATAAAACTCTGCGTTTTCAACTGAAACAGAAAAGGTCATTTACAGTCCTGAAAAAATTATTAGAGGCATATCCGAACTTCATCAGTATTCATTCATTAGATTCCATCCTTCACGATCCAAATAGGGCACATTCTGATTTGCGAATTACTAATGGATTTGCTAATTTTCTTGTTGAACAAAGGGGTGATAGACAAGTGATGCTTGTAAAAATAGACATACCGAAATTGTTCCAATTCTTTAGACCTACAAGAGTAGGTGAGTTCATACGGTTAGCTCCTATGGATACTCGTGAACTCCTGTCTTCAAGAAACAGGAAGGAAATATACAAGAACTTTAAGGGAAGATGTAATATAACTGGAATAAAGGTATACAATAAGATAAGGGGCAATAAATTTCTCAAAAGTCTTATGTTAGCAAGTTATGATCATAGGAGACCATTGTCTAAAAGAGGTTCAAATGAACTATATAATTGGCAATTGCTTTCCAAATTAGCAAATGACGAAAAGAACAAAATCTGTAACACTTGTGACGGCATAAGATGCGAACAATGTGCTTTAGCGTATCCAGAGAAGTTTAACATAATACAGCCCAACAATCAAGATATCAGCGAGTTACGTATGAGACTTTGAATAGGTATTAATGATAATAAGTGTTCAGGGTCACTAATCCTTTGCTTTGGGCAACCTTCTTAACGGCTTCTTCCATGAATTGTTGATTAATATCGCAACCAATGAACCTTCTTCCCGTATCCAAGCATACATCTAACATCGTGCCAGAACCGAGAAACGGATCAAAAACTGTATCACCTTTATCTGTAACTGCAAGTAGTAACCTCTCAACTAACTTTCTTGGAAAAGTTGCTGTATGCCCCTTTTTAGGTTCTGATGGTATAACCCAGACTTGATTATCTAACCTTAGTCCTCCATCCTTTGTTTTCACCATAAAGAACTCTGGATGAAACTTGTATTTTCCGTTATTAGTAAAGTGTAAAACATATTCGGCACTTTGTCTAACTCTGTCCTCTATATTTTCTGGCATGGGATTAGGCTTCTCCCAAATAATCTGTTCTCTCCAAATGAAGCCCATATCGACCAATTTAAGTGCAATTCTGTACGGTATTCCGCTTAACGATTTATTCTTTATTATATCATGCCTTGCGGTCACAGAGCTTATATTTCCTTGTCCTCTTGAATCTATTCCAACTCTCCTATATGATGGGTCAATGTTATGTTCCCAATGGTTGTGATGCGACCGAGACACACCACTACCCATATACGTATCTTGCATGACAATAAAAACAGAACCCCCATCTTTCATTAGATTCAGCACTGAAGAAAAAAGCCTGACATTCTTGTCTACATAGTCTTCTAATTTTTCACTTCCAAACTCTCTCTCATCGTTTGTAAATCGCCTTTTCCCCCAGTAAGTCGGGCTTGTTATGACTGCTTGAATCGTATCTTTTGGTAATAGTTCTAGACAATCAAATACATCTCCCCAGTACAATTTCACCGTTTCATCAGAATACATTTCTTGCATTATGATCACCTCTTTTAACAAAATTATTGAATAAAAGATTTATCTCGAATTTGAAATTCTCTTTCGGTGTCATATTTATTACCTAGATTGTTTTGGTTTTACTTAAATTTTCAGTGGAAATAGACTTCTCACCTTGTTTTCCTTTGGAAGTTTCAATAGTTTTACGTGGTCTATTCCAATAAGGACTCTTGCACTTCGGACACACTCTAGGTTCGCCTTTCGAGTTCTTTCTCGATAACCACTCATGTCCACAACGTTGACAATGATACCCTAGTACTGGAACCTTGCTCATAGTTTAATAGTAATATACTTCAAGTATATAAGTTCAACTATATTACAAAAGGTATTTAAAGAACTATTACCATTAATATATTACTAATAGGTAAATAAGGTGAGAAAGAGTGGAAACAAATACTCAAATTCTAGAATCGAAAGCAATAAGAAGATATGGAATCTTGATGAACAGTTCAACCATAACACAGATAGACCGAGAGCCCTTCCTCGTTCCATCTCAATCTAGGAACGTGAAGTATCTAGTCTGAAAAGAGAACGAAACTTGGATTTGTGAATCGATAATTCCAATGCAAGACATCTACTACAACTATGTTAGACCCCACCAAGCCTTAGAAGGAAAGACCCCAGCTGAGAAGGCAGGGATCGGCATAGACGAACAAAACAAGTGGCTAGGACTCATCAAGAAAAGCCTAGAAAAAAGACAAGAGAGCCTAGCAACTCATGATTTCAAAAATCATGTTTGTTCCTTTTTTAAGCTTTGACGCAGGCTTTGACGTGTTCAATATCTTTATATTCCACAGCCATTCATGCGAAACCGTTCTCATCTGCAAAAGCCTTGAGGATACCTATGAATTTCTTGTAATCTTCGTAGCCACCGTATTTGTAGCCATTCACCCTAATTAGACCCATCGAATCACCTCAAAAGATAAATAGTGAAACAAACGAACACAAATTATGGTTAAATGTCCTATGTGCAAAAAGGGAGACTTGCTACCTTTCTTAGAAAGAGAAAAGAAATTAACCTATGAAATAGAACCGACAGGCGATTATAACATAGTTTACATTTGCACATTATGTGGGCATGAGATTAGACGAGGAGACTTACCTTTTTCCAAGCATTAGTCACTCTGCATCCTTACCAACCCGAAATGGACAACCCAAATTAGACAACCCTGTTTTGGACAGAATCTTTCCTCTATAAAGCTTTCAATTTCCGTCAATAATTCTGGCGGAAGTATTACTGAGCGATGGAGCATTGCTTCTATAGCGTCTTGATACGTCTGCATTTTGCCCGTCTGCGCCATAAACTAAACGATATAAAATACAATATTACATGTAACGCTGCAAAAACTCCAACAAGGGCCATGTTCTTTGTTGACAGGTGCCTCATGTTCAGATCGAATGCGATTCTTTAAAATTAATTAATAAGCCTTACCCCTCACAATTGGACCTTTTCTTCTCATAGTACATGCAACATAAGTATCAAAACTTTTTCAATTTTCAGGTTTGTAGCAGAATCATTTAAGTTTTAGGAGGACTTTCTGACGTTCTTGGGTGTACTACTCATAGTCAGCCTTTCAGAAAAATGGAACCTAAGTACCGAATATACAGCATCTGTTTTGGTTCCATTAATAGGGGCTATCGGAAGACAGTTTACTATTTGTGGGACTCTTGGTCATAACAAATTGTGTGGAGAATAACAACTTCTCCTGCACGGCCTTCTAATCTCAAACTTATATTTCACTTGAGATAATCTATAGAATGCAGGGAAGACATTATGAGTATAGGCAGACTTGAGCCAGTTCCGATCCGAGAAGTATGGAAAAAAGAAGAAAAAGACTTCACTCCTTGGCTTGAAAGAAACATCGACATTTTGGCTGAAAAACTAGGTATTGAATTGTCTCCGGTAGAAAGAGAGAAGAAGGCTGGAATGTTTGAAACGGACCTTCTTGCTGAAGATCAGAACTCTGATCCAGTTATCATTGAGTGCCAATTTGGCAAGAGCGATCATGACCACTTAGGCAAAGTCCTGACTTATCTAACTCAGCTGAATGCGAAAACTGTGATATGGCTCTGTGAGGACCCTCGTCCTGAGCACATTGGTGCAATTTCATGGCTAAATGAGGTGGCTCCGCAAGATGTTTCGTTCTATCTGATTAGAATCGAATCATACCGTATTGGGAACTCGCCCCCGGCACCGCATTTCGTGGTGCTGTCGCAACCGAGTATGGAAGCGAAGACTACTGGTCAAGTGAAGAAAGACCTTGCTGAGAGACACAAAAAAAGACTCGAGTTTTGGGAAGGACTTCTGGGAAAAAGTAGATCCAGAGGAATTAGACTATTTGAGAACGTAAAACCCAGTAAAGAGAACTGGATAGGTACCGGGTCCGGCAAGTCGGGACTATGGTACAATTATGTCATATTGATGCACGCAAGTAGAGTTGAACTTTACATAGATACGGGAGATGGAGACGAAAACAAAAGGATCTTCGATCAACTATTTTCTCAAAAGAAAGAAATTGAGGCCAAAGGCATCCCTATTGTTTGGCAACGACTTGATGATAAAAGAGCATCTCGTATATATGTGCAGGTAAGTGAGAACATAGGACTCAGAGATGAAGACAAATGGGATAAGCTACAAAACGATATGATAGATACAATGGTGAAATTCGAAGAAGCCTTAGGAAAAAGGGTTCAGAACATGATGTAAAGCTGAATCATATTTGCTCTTAGATAACCAACGCTGCCAGATAGAGGGATGATTTGAAGCGATTACATTGACTGCGGAAGGATAACTTGTCGTTCTTTTGGCAAGCAATTCCCAACAGGTTCATATCGACTGTCTTCCGATATTCGGAGATATCGGAAGCCAAGGTGTATTTAAGTATCTTCAGTCTCCTAGATTTATTGGCGGAACTTGATGAATAGCAGATCCCTTTTGAAGGATGACCCCACAGACTGGTTGCTGGGTCCTGATAATCCATCTGTTCGATACTTCACTCTCAGAGAGATTTTTGGCCGTTCAGAAAAAGACGCAGAAATAGTAAAGGCCAAGGAAGGTATTAGGACTGACAGTAAGGTTTTGAAAATTTTCAGCAAACAGAAGACGGAAGGGTACTGGGAGGATGCTGAACAGCCTTATCTTCCGAAGTACAAGAGCACCTATTGGCAAGTCATGATCTTGAGCCAGCTGGGTCTTGACAAGAGTGATGAGCGTGTTAGAAAAGCATGCCAATTCATGTTCCAGTTTCAGCTTGAAGAAGGAGGATTCTCCAGTTTTAGGAAGGAAGGAGCAAATAGAGAATATCAATTGATAAGAAAGAGAACTGAACGAAAAGGAAAGAAACCGCCACAATTTGAGCCTTGGGCTCAAAAAAAGATTCGTGAGTACGAAATGTCATGTCTGACTGGAAACGTCGCTGCTTCGCTGATTAAACTCGGATATGAAAGCGATGAGAGAGTAACGAAAGCCCTTCAGTGGTTGGTTGAAGTGCAGAACAAGGATGGAGGGTGGTTGTGCCCTTACTGGAAAGCCCACATCAAAGATAAACATGGCTGTTTCATGGGGACAATAACACCTTTAGATGCCTTTTCTGAGATACCAAAGGAAAGAATGTCTTCAGAGATGAAAGTTGCAGTCGACAATGGTGTTGAATTTCTATTGATGCACAAACTGTTTAAAGCTGATCATAACCAGTACAAGGTAATAAATACTAATTGGTTGAAGCTCAGTTTTCCATGGTTCTTCTACGACATTTTAAGAGGACTATCCGTCATTACAAAATTGGGATATACAAAGGATGAGAGAATAACGGATGCCCTTGAGGTGTTGCTTCAGAAACAAGATAGCGACGGAAGATGGATTATAGAAAGCACACCTACAGGTAGAATGCACGCAACATTGGAACAGAAAGGAAGACAAAGCAAATGGATTACACTTCACGCTCTCAAAGTCATGAGGAGAGTGCGCATCTAAGAACACATTTTCTATTCCATATCTTCTGTTATTGGGGACTATCAGTATCTTTCGCAGCGCCGTCTCCTTTTCAATGTTTCAGACAGTAGAAAAGGGCGAAAAAGTTTATGTAACATTTTTGTTGCAGTATTCACCACTATCAGAACAAAAATTCATTACATGGTCTTTCTATCACCGTTTGCTTTTCAGAAATACTTCAAAAGTTGACTTTTAA